>JAJEIT010000001.1 GCA_022827945.1 Dehalococcoidia bacterium
TCCATAGACCGCTTGGCCCCGCACGGCAGCACCAACGTCCAGGCCGGTCTGGACCTTGGGGTCAAGCTCGCAGACCGTGTGCGCCGGGAGCGCCCGGACGCCTACAACTACATCATCCTGATGTCGGACGGCGTCGCGAACGTGGACGTGACGGACCCATTCAGGATCCTCGGGTCATCGCCCGAGACCGACAGCCTGAACCCGCTCCGCCTGATCACCATCGGCGTCGGTCTCGGCAACTACAACGACTACCTGCTGGAGCAGCTCGCCCAGCACGGCAACGGCTGGTACCGCTACCTGAACGACACGGGGCAGGCGCGCGAGACGTTCAGCCGCGAGAACTGGCTCGCCCTCTCGACGCCGTTCGCCGACCAGACCCGCGCACAGGTGGCCTGGGACCCGGGCGTGGTGAAGGCATGGCGCATCCTCGGGTACGAGAACCGCGTCACACCGGACCACACCTTCGAGGAGAACCGCAAGGAGTTCGCCGAGATCTACTCGGCGGCGGCCACGACGGTCTTCTACGAGGTTGAGGTCCACGAGGACGGCGGCGCCATGAAGGGGGGCGACGCACCCGTGACGCTGGGGTCGGTGGAGGTGCGCTGGGTCGATCCGAGCTCCGGCGAAGGGCGCAGCCAGCAGGCGGACATCGCGGGCCGGGTTGACTCGCGGTTCGACACGGTCGACGACTCCCTGTTCCGGCTCGGGGCGATCGTGGCGCTGACGGCCGACCGCTACAGCGCGCTCTCGTCCGAGCACGAGAACGCCGTGCCGGACGCTGCCGGCGTCCACGGGGATCTCTCGAAGCTGCGGGAGGAGCTCCGCCTGCTGCGGCTGGAGCTGAGCGGGACGGATGCCTACCGCGACTTCCGCTTCCTGCTGGGGGAGATCACGGACTACGCCGCCGAGCTCGCCGGTTCAGCTGGTGACGGCCAGTGAGCCGAGCCCGTGCGCCAGGGGCTCAGGCCTCGACCGGCTCCCGGCTGTTGAGCACGTATCCCTCGTAGCCGGCGGCGGCGATCTCGTCGCACTTCTCACGGTAGACGTCCAGCCCGCCGGCGTACGGCATGAAGACCCGCGGTTTGCCGGGGATGTTCGCGCCCAGGTACCAGGAGTCCGCCAGCATGTAGAGCGTCTCGCTCGCGGTCTGGTTCACGTGGTCGACCCACTCCGCCTCGGCGCCGGCCTCCGCCTCGGCGGTCTCGAGATCGTGCTCGCGCATGTAGGCGATGAAGTCCGATATGTACTCGACGTGCTGCTCGATCGTCGGCGGCATGTTGCTCAGCACCGACGGGCTACCCGGGCCGGTGATCATGAACATGTTGGGGAAGCCCGCGGGCGACAGTCCCAGGTACGCTCTCGGCCCCTCCGCCCACTTCTCCCTGAGCCGCTCCCCGTCGCGGCCGCGGATGTCCATACGGTTGAACGCGCCCGTCATGCCGTCGTAGCCGGTGGCGAACACGATCACGTCCAGCTCGTACTCGCCATCCCGGGTGCGGAGGCCGCTCGCGGTGATCTCCTCGATCGGCGCGTGGCGGATGTCGATCAGATCGACGTTGTCGCGGTTGTAGGTCTCGTAGTAGTTGGTGTCGATGAGCGTGCGCTTCGCCCCGAACGGGTGGTCGCGGGGCAGCAGCTTCTCGGCGGTTTCCGGGTCGTCGACGATCTCGCGGATCTTGGAGCGGATGAACTCCGCGGCGGTGTCGTTCGCCCGCCGATCGACCCGAATGTCGCTGAACGTCGTGAGGAGGAAGCGGAACCCGCCTTCTTCCCAGGCGGCCTCATAGACGCCGCGGCGCTCCTCGTCGTCGACGTCCAGGGCCGAGCGCTCGGGCTCGCCATAGGGCGTGCCACCTGCCGACCAGCGGGTCTTCTCGAATATCTCGTCGTACTGGCCCTTGACCTCTTCGAGGAACTCGGGCGTGACGGTGCCGTGCCGAGCCGGGATCGTGTACTGCGGGGTGCGCTGGAAGACCGTCAGGTGATCGGCCTGCCTGGCAATCACGGGAATCGCCTGGACGCCGCTCGATCCGGTGCCGATTACCCCAACGCGCTTGCCCGCGAAGTCGACGCCTTCGTGCGGCCACGCGCCGGTGTGGTGCCACTCGCCCCGGAAGTTCTCGAGGCCCTTGATCTCGGGGACTTGTCCCGCCGAGATGCAGCCGACCCCGGTGATGAAGTAGCGGGCGAGCACGCGGTCACCCTGGTCCGTCTCGATCTCCCAGCGGTCCAGGTCCTCGCGGAAGTGCGCCGCGGTGACACGCGTCTCGAACTGGATGCCGCGGCGCAGGTCGAACCGGTCGGCAACGTGGCTGAGGTAGCGCAGGATCTCGGGCTGCTCCGGGTACTTGCCGCTCCAGGTCCACTCCTGGGCTAGATCCTTATCGAAGGAGTAGCAGTAGAGGTACGACTCCGAGTCGCAGCGGGCCCCGGGGTAGCGGTTCCAGTACCAGGTGCCGCCAACGTCATCACCCGCTTCGAACACGCGAGCCGAAAGGCCGAGCACGTCGCGCAGCCGGTGGAGCATGTACATGCCGGCGAACCCGGCGCCAACGACGACAGCGTCGAGTTCCTCGCGGCTTGTGTCGGTCGTCATGTCAGTTCTCCTCGTCGAGCGGCGCCTGCGGGACGTCTCGCGCGGCTACTGTACCGACTCAGCGCCTTCCCTGGAGCGTTCGTAGATCACCGCCCGCACCGCCTTCACCACCTGCTGAAAGCCCCGCTCGCTGCCGTGCAGCACCAGGAGCGTGAAGAAGCCGTGCGTCTGGCCCTCGTAACGCTGGAAGTCCACCGGCACGCCCGCCTCCCGGAGGCGTTCGGCGTAGGCCTCGCCCTCGTCGCGCAGCACGTCGTACTCGGCTGTCAGAACGACTGCCGGGGGGAGGCCGGCGAGGTCGGCGGCGCGTAGGGGTGAGGCCTCCACCTCGAGGCGGCGCGCGTGGTCGGGCGCGTAGTGGTCCCAGAACCAGACCATCGCCTCGCGGGTCAGGAGCAACTGGTTCTCCGGATCGGTGTAGGAAGGCCGCTCGAAGTCGGCGTCGGTTACCGGATAGATCAGGATCTGCGAGGCTATCGGCGGACCCCCGCGGTCGCGCGCCCGGAGGGCCATGACGGCCGCGAGGTTGCCACCGGCGCTGTCGCCGGCGACGAACAGGGGAGCGCCCGGCGCCGCGACTTCGGCAAGGTGCTCGCCGACCCATTGCAGCGCCGCCCACGAGTCGTCTACGGCCACCGGATAGCGGTGCTCGGGGGCGAGGCGGTAGTCGACGAGGACGACCGAGCACGACGTGCGCTCGGCGAGCTTGCGGGCGACGGTGTCGGTCTCGTCGATGGAACCGACGACCCAGCCGCCTCCGTGGTAGTAGACGATGACGCCGGCGGGCCGTTCGAGCGGGACCAGCACGCGGAGCGGCACGGCGCCGCCCGGCACGGCGAGGCTGTGCTCCTCGACGCGGAACATCGCCGGGGCGGGGCCGACCTGCTCGGCCAGGCCGGCGGCGAGCGCCCGCGCCTCCTCGACGCTGCTCTCGTGCAGGGGCTTGCCGCCCCCCGCAGCCATCTGCTCCAGCAGCTCGGCAGTCGCCCAGTCCAACGGCATGCAGTACTCCCGCGCTACTACTACCACACCTACCCCTTCACGGACGAGGGACAGCCCCCGCCAGGAGCCGGCACAACGGCGGCGGAGCAGGATTCAGGAGGGGAATGGGGTTGGCTGGCCAAAGGCGACTGTACTGCGAACCTTCGAACTAAAGGTTGGCCTGTAGGGCGGCACGCGCATGCTGCGCTCGTCGGAGCGCGGCAGCAAACGGACATCCGGGAATCCCAAGCGTGGAGAGCACCTACCAAGAAATTGCGTTGGACTGCTGGGCCATCGGAATCTTCATCCACCGAGGAGTGATCAGGAGCTCGCTACCTTGGCGCCGGGTTGAGGCAGAGTATCTGAGTGTGTAGGGACGTACCCTGGCCCAACCGCCATACATCCCGCGAATTTCCTTACAGTCGTCGTAGGTCAGTACCCATGGTGCATCAAGGTTCCTGAGCGACGCAGCAAGGTCGCCATGGCCAGAGTGGTCCATCCCGTTCAGGTAGAGGGTCTTCCCCTTGTGGTAGTACGGAGGGTCGATCAGGAAGAGTGTCTCTTGGACGTCAAGTTGGCTGATGAACTCCCGCCCGTCGATACCAGTGACGCGAATCCGATCACGATGGGCTGCAATCCGCTCAAGCCGGCTCCTGAGCCCCCCCTTGTTGAAGCGAGCGTCGATCTTCCATCGACCTGCCTGCTTGAGACCCCCAATCACGCTGCCGTTGAGGATGATCCCTGAGCGATTGCACCGGTTGAGGTAGAACGTGGCGAAGCCGCGGTGAAGGTGCCAGGCACTGGAGTCCTTGAATCTTCTCCGCTGGCGATACCACTCATCGATGGTTACAGGGGTTTGTTCGAGCAGGTATATGAACCACTCCGGGTCATGGGTGACGGCCCACCAAAATGCGTGGATGGCGGGATCCGCGTCGTTGATGTGAATCTCTGGCGTCTCGCCTCGGAAGAGCATGCCAAGGGAGGCTCCAGCGCCGCCTGCATACGGTTCAGCAATTGCGCGGTTCTCCAGTTGGTTGTGACGCACAATCCAAGACAGGACGCTACCCAGGGCACCTTTCCCTCCTGGGTAGCGAAGCGGGCTCTCCGTCTTCACACCTAGACTTTGTGGGGCTTCTCGAGCATCAGGCGTATAAGCGGTTCTATTCTCAACCAGAATTGCCGGATGTCACGTTCTGTAGGTAGGGAATTTTCACCGTGAATAAACGAGTTCAAGTCAGCGAGGGTGAAGGGCGCTGCCCTGTCCCGCCTAAGAGCCTTTTCGACCTCAATCGCTTCTTCCCGCTTTAGGCCTTCCTTCGCCATTTTGGTGAGTTCCGGTGAGAGCTGGCTTAACGTCGGTCTTCCCAAGGGCAACTTCCCCTTCAATTTCTTCTCGATGGTCTTTGTAATCCCCTCCAGCTTCCCTGCGCGGGTTAGGTAGTCAAAGACCACGAGTTCAAAAAATACGCGGAGAACTACTGCCCCAGAGTTCGGGAAGTCCTTCCGCTTGAGCCGCTTAAGTTCCTTGGTCAGGTCAATGATCCGTTCGCTTTCGGTGTAGCTTGCCTTCAAGTTCTTGGGAAGCACGGTCAGGCTCTCCCGCCTTGTTGGGCGGTCTGCAGACTTCTCGCTTTCTTGTCCGGGGTCTTTGCGTGCAGTCTTCTTGCCCGTGATAACGTCCCCGGGGACAAAGGTGCCTCGCCGCTTGACCACACGGAACTTCTCTGGAACGCGCTCTTCAAAATATGCTGTGATTTGTCCGCTATTGTTTAGCGTCCGAGATGTTTCCCGCCGAAGGACCAAGTCTTCCACCAGCCTAGAGAAGCCCTTCACGAACTCGGATCTCGTGGTCTGTCCTACGATCCCATGGTCAAGGTCCGGCTTTACGTGGAGGGCCCTCCGGCCTACCTCAGAGTTGAATACGCGTTCAATGGTTGTGAAGACGCTCGCGCGTGGAGCGTCGAGCTTGGCTCGGATGTCTTCTTTCAGCGGGAGTGATCGCGCCATATCCGTAATGGCTCTTGTCTGCCGAGCTGCTTGGATGTCACCAAGAGTGAACCCCAGTTCCTCGTGAAGGCGATCGTTGTCGTAGCCCTCGTCGAGTTTGTCCAAGATGAAGCTAGCTCGGTTTTCTGGCCGCCAAGGAAGAATGGGGGTTCCGATATGACGAGCGGCGACGAGTTGGTCCGTGTCCCGGCGGCTTGGCGCGATCGTGACCGGCACTGAGAGGAGTGAATCCAAACTGGTCTGCGACCGAAGGCGGTCGACTAAACGCTGATGGCTTCCGTCCAAGAGTTCGGGGTCATGAAGCGCCTTCAGGGCGGCCAGCCGCCGGTTACCCTCCACGACAACACGGCGCCCGTCTTCCTGGACGGCGAGAAGGGGCTCGTTCGGGAAGAACCCGAAGCGTGCAATGCTCTCAGCAATGGTCCCTGCCTTGTCGTGTTCGAAGAGGTACTTGACGATGTCCCTTGGGTCACGGCCGTTGGCGTTACGCCCCAGGCGCGGGTTCCTCTCATCGAGGTCAAGCCTTGCGACTTGTACGGGGCTTGTTGGCCAGTCCGCTTCGGAGGAAGTCACGCGCCCTGCCACGAATCAAAGATAGGGTATGGGCCTTCAACAGTCACAGATGTGAACCGTGCACCTGTCTTCAGTGGCGTGCGGGTACAGGCGCACGCCCGGGTAACGAGGGAGAGCCCGGAAGGTCATGGCCCGCGCATCGGATGTCCGAAGGCCCGTAAGAGTCGACGTATCGTTGGTGTGTCGGGGTACGGCCAAACGGCAACGCCTGGCCCCCTCGTCGCCTCTCTGACAGCGCATCCCCACCTCCACCCCCGGTGTCCCAGTGCTTCACCAAGTCGGTGGTCGTGCATCACCTCGAGCGATCTCCTTGAGCAATCCTGCAGCCTCTGCGATCCACTCTCGAGCATCCCCGTGAGGCGCTGTCGTGGGAAGCCGTGGGACAAGCGACGCGATCCTAGGGCGATCGATGAGAAGACCCGCACGCCGTGCTACGTTCCGCCACTCGCTTTCCTCGATGACGTGCGTTGTGAAGAAGGCACGCAACGGCGGAGGTTTTGGTCCCGACTTCATCCAGTCTTGCGAGAAGTCCACGCTGAGTTCATCGAGCTTGCTGCGCCAGTTCTTCCCGCTCGCACACGCACCGAAGAGCAAGAGACGGCCGGGACGGCTGTCGATGTCGCGCCATGCCACAATGTCGAGGCCACGATCGCCGCGCCATGACGCGTTGAGCTCTTCGTAGGCGTTGAAGCCTCCTCCTTCGCCGATGAGTTGGCAGAGTTCGTCTATTGCCTTGATGAACGACTTTGGAAGTTCTCCCACTGTCCGGGGTGCCCCAAACCGAATCGCAGTTCCGCTCGTCCTGTCGCCATTCACCAGCGCTCTCGCGGCCTCCCGGCACACAACCTCGAACATGCGGTCCGGGAACACATCGTCTCTCTTTAGGGCGTCATGCTTAGGTCCGAAGTAGCTCAGCAACAGCGAGTGAGCATAGCTTGAACCGAGAGCGGCCCTTGGACGGGCAGTCAGCGATCCATCCGCGTTTCGAAATGGATAGCCCCTGCCGATGCTGACTTGCCGGAAGACTATCTCAGTTTGGACTGCTCCTAGGACCTCCTGCACCTTGTCGTCGGTGTCGCCCTCCGCGTGCAGTGCCGTGTTCAAGTCCCCAAAGCTGCACTGACGTTCTGCAAGGGCATTCAGTTCAAGCCAGTCGGCTAGCGCGACAGAGCCGTGCTTGTCTGTTGCGGGCAGTCGGATGGGCACTACTTGCGGCGGCCATCTCGGCGACTTGGCCGCCGTTCGAATCTGTCCATTCGGGTCAGAATATCCTCCGCGAGGTCGGCAGACTCCTGTGCGTGTGAGCGAAGATCGGTCTCGCCACTGTAGCCAGTGACGAGTAAACCGCTCGCATCCTGGAGGTGCTCTCGAGCGGCGATCAGTGCGTCCCGCAACAGCACGTCCGCGCCTTGCGCGACGCGGTACGCGGTCGACAACCCGAGGCCGCTGCGCAGTGCGGCGACGGCGTCAGTGCTTCGGACTACCTCGCGGAGTGTGTTCAGATCTGGGCTCTGTGTTTGGACGAGTGGCTGTACCCCCTGAGACTTGCTTCCGTATATCCACCGCAAGAGGTCCCGCAAGTCTTCCATGTGTGCGGGCGGAACCGGGGCTTGCCGCTGCAAGCGCCGCGATGTGATACCCAGGAATGCTTGAAATGGGCTCTGATCGGCAGCAGTGTAGAGGTGCGAGAAGGGGAAACGCCGCGAACCAAACCTGTCTTCCCTATCGAAGACGCCACCGTCCTCCGCCTGTCGAAGCAGACGATAGCCAAGGTACATTTTCTTGACCGTGGCGAAGCGATCGCCGATTCGCGATGTGATCTCGTCTAGCGGGATTTTGTAGTCCTCGTGGACTCGCGCGATGAACTGAGCTTTGTCGATGGCGTCCCAGGAGCGAGGTCCGTTTACATGCCGAAAGCCGAGATATGGCCAAAGTCGCTCACGCGTATCGAAGACCGCGACAGGAAGTCTATCGATGCCCGCCCGGCGCGCGCTCGTAAGACGAGGAAGACCGGACACGTGTAGTTCACGTCGAAGGTCACGGTTGCGAAGGATTTGGACCGCAGCTAGACGCCGATTGCCTTCGACGACGTAGTAGTAAGTGACGGATGCTGAGTAATCCGCCGATTCCGTTGGCACCGGAACAACGAGAAGACGCTCCGTTGTGTAGAACCCGTTCTCTGCGATCGAGATTGCCACCTCGTCGATGCTCTGCTGCTCGACCAGCGCCCTACGGATCTCATCTTGGCCGCTTAGCTCAAACGAACTGAGACGCGGGTTTTCGGGGTCGAGGAGCAATTGCTCCACGGGCACGTCCCGCTGATCACCGGTGATGTCGGCATAGTCTGGCTTCGCAGCCCGCGGGGATGAACTAGCCATGCCAGTCATCCCCCCATGTCTGCTAGGGCCGGCCGTAGAGACACTCCAGGCGACGGTGACGCGCTCACGTCAGGCCATGCCGGTCCTATCCCGGATTGCGCCAGCATGTTCCTCTTGCATCACTCCAGCTGTCAAACCGATGCTGGCCTGTAGCGGACCTCACGGTGAGAGGACTCGCCCTAGTCTGAGTGGTCTTTCTGGGCGTGGGGCTTGCGTTCCGAGCCACCCTTGCCAAGCAGCACATCCTCCCAACGCAACTGAGCCCGTGCGATCATCCGCGCTAGTATCCGCAGCCCCGACTCCAGCGGTTCGCGCTGTTCGGCCGTGTAAGTGTCCCGCCCTGTCCCGTCGTCCATGCTCTGGCGCTCTCGTTTCGCCTGCCAGCGTTCCGGTAGGAGGTCGGTGGGACAACTCCTTGGGAGGGGGTGCATGCGTGAACCCAGGTCCTCCCCGGGCGCCTTGCCCCCGGCCCGCTAGACTGAGGCCGTGACCGCGACCCAGGACTCCAACAGCGCCACCACCGGCTACGAGGCCGAGCTGTGGGGGATGGCGGACGCCCTCCGCGGGAGCATGGACGCGGCCGAGTACAAGTTATCGGTTTCCAATCCACACCAAACGCTGCGCTACTCCTGGGCGGTAAGCCTGCTCCCACAAAGCGGGTAGAGCCCGGCCCCTCGTGAGTGCCGATACGCGCTACGCCAGCCACCGCGCGCGACACCTTGGACGAGGTCGGCGGCGCGGCCTATCGTAGCGCGAGGACTCCTGAAGGGACTGCGTGAACCGCTTGAGCGCCCTGAACATCAGCACCTTCATCTGGGGCATCGCGGACGACGTGCTACGGGACGTCTACGTCCGGGGCAAGTACCGCGATGTCATCCTGCCCATGACGGTGATTCGCCGCCTAGACGCGGTCCTCGAGCCGACCAAGGACGCCGTGCTCCGCATGAAGGAGCAACTCGACGCAGCCGGGATCACCAATCAGGGACATGCGCTCCGACAGGCGTCGGGTGAGGCCTTCTACAACACCTCGCCGTTCCGGCTCCGCGACCTCACGTCCCGCGGGGAGACAACAGCAGCTCCAGGCCGACTTCGAGGCGTACCTCGATGGCTTCTCGCCGAACGTCCAGGAGGTTCTCGAGAAGTTCAAGTTCCGGAATCAGGTTCCCACGCTCGTCGAGGCCGACGCTCTGGGGTTCCTCCTCGAGAAGTTCCTCGACCCATCCATCAACCTCAGCCCCCGCCCCGTCCTGAACGGCGACGGCTCCGTGCGCCTGGAAGGGCTCGACAACCACAGCATGGGCACGGTCTTCGAGGAGCTCATCCGGCGCTTCAACGAGGAGAACAACGAGGAGGCCGGCGAGCACTTCACTCCGCGCGACGTGGTGCAACTCATGGCGCGCCTCGTCTTCCTGCCTGTAGCCGAGGAGGTCAGGTCAGGCACCTACCTGGTCTACGACGGCGCCTGCGGCACCGGCGGGATGCTGACGGTCGCCGAGGAGACGCTGGGGCAGCTGGCGGCCGAGCACGGCAAAGAGGTCTCCGTCCACCTGTACGGGCAGGAGGTCAACCCCGAGACCTACGCGATCAGCAAGGCCGACCTGATCCTCAAGGGAGAAGGTACCGAGGCTGACAACATGCGGTTCGGCTCCACCCTCGCCGGCGACGCCTTCCCGTCGCGCGAGTTCGACTTCATGCTCTCAAACCCGCCTTACGGCAAGAGTTGGAAGGCCGACCTGGAGCGTATGGGGGGCAAGTCCGCCATCACGGATCCCCGCTTCGTCGTCGAGCACGACGGCGATTCCGAATACTCGCTGATCACGCGCTCTAAGGACGGCCAGATGATGTTCCTGGCCAACATGCTCAGCAAGATGAAACGCGACACGCCGCTCGGCAGCCGCATTGCCGAGGTGCACAATGGGAGTTCGCTCTTCACCGGCGACGCCGGTCAGGGTGAGAGCAACATCCGCCGCTGGATCATCGAGAACGACTGGCTCGAGGCAATCGTCGCCCTGCCGCTCAACATGTTCTACAACACCGGTATCGCCACCTACATCTGGGTCCTCAGCAACCGCAAGGCAGCGCATCGACGCGGGCAAGTTCAACTCATCGACGCCACACAGTGGTTCCGTCCCCTGCGCCGGAACCTCGGCAGCAAGAACTGCGAACTCTCCGGCGAGGACGTTAAGCGCATCTGCGACACCTTCGTCGCATTCGAGGAGACAGAGCAGTCGAAGATCTTCCCCAACAAGGCCTTCGGCTACTGGAAGGTCACCGTGGAACGGCCGCTGCGACTGGAGGGCGCAGACCCAGACCGGGCTTATACAGCCAAGGAGATCAAGGCGCTGAAGGACGGCAGGGAGTGCGTGGAGACCGCGCCGCCGGTCATCAGGCGTGTCCACAAACAGGGAGTCGCTCCAGACCCCCTGCGCGGCCTCTTCTCTGTCACCATCGGCGGCATGTCGGTGGTCGTTGAGTACGAGCCTGACACCGATCTACGCGATCCCGAGCAGGTGCCGCTGCTCCATGAGGGCGGCATCGACGCCTTCATCGAACGGGAGGTGCTCCCCTTCTCGCCGGACGCCTGGTACGTGGCGGAAAGCGCGAAAGTTGGCTACGAGGTCAGCTTCACCCGCCACTTCTACAAACCCCAGCCCCAGCGGCCGCTGGAGGAGATCCGCGCCGACATACTCGCGCTGGAGCTGGAGACTGAGGGTCTGCTTACAGAGATCGTCGGGGTCTCGACCAGCAAGGAGAGCATCCGCCAGTGACGACCCGCAGAAGGAGCTTCTTCAGTTTCCACTACAAGCCGGACAATTGGCGCGCGGCCAAAGTCAGAAACATGGGCGTCGTCGCGGGAAATAGGCCCGTCGCCGACAATGACTGGGAAACGGTCAAACGCGGAGGAGCGCCCGCCATTCGCCGGTGGATCGATGGTCAGATGGCCGGGCGTTCCTGCGTCATCGTCTTGATTGGCAGTCGCACGGCGGGGCGGAAGTGGATCAAGTACGAAATCGAGAGGGCGTGGGCAGAAAAGAAAGGCCTGCTGGGGATATACATCCACAAGCTGGAGGACGCCCGCGGCAAGCAGACGGGGAAGGGCCGGAACCCCTTTGCGGACTTCACAGTGCATGGGAGGAAGCTCTCCAGCATCGTGAGGACCTACAACCCTCCGGGCCGGACGAGCAAGTCCGCGTATAGGTATATCTCGGAACACATCGCAGAGTGGGCTGAGGAAGCAATCGAGATTCGGAAGAGCTACCCGTGACGCAAGACGGCGCCACACAGCCAGTATTCGACGAGGAATCCGGGGCTGTTCAGAAGCACTTGGAAATCATGCAAGGCGTGATCACTCGCATGGCCGAGAACAGCCGCTCCTGCAAAGTCTGGTGCGTCACCCTGGTTGCGGCGACGCTGGTTCTCGTGGCACGGACGGGGGAGCCAACGCATGCACTGGTAGCGCTCGCGCCTACCGTCCTGTTCTACCTGCTGGATGCCTACTACCACATGCTGGAGAGAAGATTCCGCAGCTCGTACAGGAGCTTCGTGGGGAAGGTCCACTCCGGAGAGGTTGGGACCTCGGACCTCTACGCCGTGACTCCAGAAGGCTCCGTCAAACCGGACCTCTGTTGGTCGCTGTTTCGGTCTTTTTCGGTGCCGCCGTTTTACGTTGTGGTCATCGGAACCATCCTGCTGGCGTGGCAGTTCGTCCTGTAGCGAGAGTAAACCCATGGCTACCAAGATTCCTCGACACAACGTGTTCATCAGCTTCCACGAGCGCGACCTCAAATACAAAGAGAGTTTCGTTCGCATGATGGGGAAGCGGATCGTCGACAGGTCCGTTGATACGGGCGGTATCGATGACACCGGCCTGAAAACGGCGACGGTGCGGCAGAAGATCCGTGACGAATACGTGCGCGACGCCACCGTCACGATCGTGCTCATTGGTCCGCGCACGTGGCAACGCAAGCACGTGGACTGGGAGATCGGCTCCAGCATCAGGAAGACCAGGAAGAACTCCCGCTGCGGACTGGTGGGCATCGTCCTTCCAAATCATCCGGCGTACGGGAAGAAGCGGCGTAATCCGCACCTCTTCCCTCCGCGCCTCGCGGACAACTGCCGGGGCGATGATCCCTACGCGCTCATTTACGACTGGCCGAATCCCTGGACGCCCGCAAAGATCGCGGAGTGGATCCACCGCGCCTTCGTGCGTAGGAACGGGACTCCCCCTGACAACTCCAGGAGGCCTTTCGCGCGCAATAGGACGAGGAACTACCGGAAGGGCTGGCAGTGAGCGGCATGGCGCCTACCCCGCCCCTCCGCCCCTACCCCGCCTATAAGCCGTCCGGCATGCCATGGCTTGACTCGGTGCCGGGTCACTGGGAAGTGCGTCGCATCAAATCTCTCTATCGTGAAGTGGATGAGCGATCCAGTACCGGCTCAGAGGAGTTGATGTCCGTATCCCATAAGACGGGCGTGACGAGACGAAAGCAGAACGTCACCATGTTCCTTGCCGAGTCCAACGTGGGTCACAAGGTGTGCCGGCCGGGAGACATTGTGGTGAACACGATGTGGGCATACATGGCCGCGCTGGGAGTGGCTCGACTGGAAGGCCTCGTCAGCCCTTCCTATGGTGTGTATCGCCCGCTCGATAACAACGCGCTCGACGATGACTACATTGACTCATTGCTCAGGACGGAAGCATATCGTTCCGCATATCTGTCAAGGTCAACAGGGATCACTGCCTCACGTTTGCGGCTATACGCAGGGTCCTTCCTCTCTATCCCCTTGCTACGCCCACCTCTTCCGGAGCAGCGTGCCATCGTGCGCTACCTCGACTACGTGGACCGGCGCATCCGACGCTACGTCAGCGCTAAGCGGAGGCTAATCGAGCTGCTGGAGGAGGAGCGGGGGGCAATCGTCACCCAGGCAGTCACCCGAGGCCTCGATCTCAACGTGCAACTCAGGCCCTCCGGCGTCGAGTGGCTTGGCGATGTGCCGGCGCACTGGGAAGTGCGGCGCATCGGGACGCTCGCCCGGACTCTCAATGGCGCGACACCTTCGACTAGCAACGCATCGTATTGGGAAGGCGACATCGCGTGGATAACGCCTGAGGATCTCGGCAAGCTTGACTCACGGTACGTGGACCGTAGCGCGCGTCGAATCACCGAAGAGGGCTACCAGGCATCCGGAACGACACTGGCTCCGATTGGCAGTATTGCCGTCTCTACGCGCGCACCCATCGGCCACTTGGGAATCCTGCGCACCGCCGCATGTGTGAATCAAGGTTGCCGATTGCTGGTCCCCGCCTCCGAGGTCCTGTCAGAGTTCCTGCACTACGCCTTGGTCTCTACCCGGGACACGCTTTCGTCCTTTGGCCAGGGCAGCACGTTCAGCGAACTGTCTCGGCACCGCTTGGCGGGCTTTCGCGTGTCGCTTCCGCCGCTGCCGGAACAGCGCGCCATAGTCGAGTACCTAGACACGGCCACCGCCGACATCGACACCGCTATCGCCCGAGCTAGCCAGCAGATCGAATTGATGGAGGAGTACCGGACGCGGCTCGTCGCCGATGTGGTGACCGGTAAGCTGGATGTGCGCGACGCGGCGAAGCTGCTCCCAGATCGAGAAGTAGGTGACAACTGGCCAGAGGGCGGCCTGCTAGCGGACCTCCCAGATGGTGATGACGGCATTCCCGAGAGTCCCGTGGAGGGCCTTACAATTGAAAGTGAGGTGCCGAGATGACGGACTGGGAGAGCTGCCCGGCAGTTGAGAGTGTGCCCGGCAGGGTCAGCGGCGCCTCCATCTTCACAGGGACGAGGGTGCCGGTCTCGGCCCTGTTCGAGAACCTCGCGAGCGGGGCCACGGTGGAGGAGTTTCTGGACTGGTTCCCTGGCGTTGAGGAGTGGCAGGTACGCGCTGTCCTCGAGCACGAAGCCAAGGCCCTCCGGGTGCCTGCCTAGTCGTGAGGCTCTTGTTCGATCAAGGCACGCCGGCTCCTCTCCGGCGGCACCTCGGCGACCATGAGGTCGAAACGGTAGCGGAGCGAGGGTGGTCCGAGCTGGGCAACGGAGACCTGATCGCGCGCGCCGAGGACGAGGGTTACGACATCCTCGTTACTACCGACCAGAACATGCGCTACCAGCAGAACCTCGCCGGCCAACGGCTGGCGGTGGTAGTCCTGCTGTCCACGGCATGGCCGTACGTGCGGCTGAGAACGGAGGACATCCGCTCCGCCGTGAATCAGGTACGCCCGGGAGAGTTCAGGGAAGTCCCTATTCCGCGTGAGGGGCCAACTTCCGATCGGCCGGGCTAGTCTCAATCAGCGAGGGGCGGAGCCACGCCCTATACTCAAAACGCAGTCCCTGTGAGCATGCGGCGATGAGGAATATCACGGTACCCGTCGAGGATGTGCGAAGCCACCTGATGGACCCAGTTCTTCTGGGTGGCTACTGTGCTCTGACGGGGCAAGGCGGTTTCGTTGCTCTGGGAATGGGATCAGGCCAAGAACAGGGCGAACCTCCAAGCTCACGGTATCGAGTTCGATACCGCCATCCTCGTCTTCGACGATCCACTCGCCGCGACCGTCCCGGATCCGCACCCGGACGAAGAGCGGTGGCGGACGATGGGCGTGGCGGGAACGACGCTGATCATGGTCGTGCACACGTCACCAGAAGGCGACTCGGAGAAGGGCGAGGAGGTCGGGCGAATCATCTCCGCGCGCAAGTTGACCCCGCGCGAGCGGCGGCTCTATGAAGAAGAGCATGTCTGAGTTGACGCAACGCCAGAGGGACCAGCTCCAGGCCCTGGAGGCGCTGCCCGACGATCAGATTGATGTGTCGGACGCGCCCGAGACGCTTGACTGGTCGAACGCGGTTCGCGGCAAGTTCTACCGTCCGGGCGACGACCACGTCGGCGGTCCTGTCCGCACGACCACAGACACGAGCGAGAAGGGGCTGGAGCGCCTCATCTGTACGGCGTTGACGGGAGCGCCCTGCGACCCGTCGGAGGACAGCGCGTTCCACGAGCGTCCGGCCAGCTACAACGCGGGCTGGATCTGCGGGGAGCCACAGGACTACGACCGCGAATACTGCGTCGACCTCGTCCAGCTTGCCGCCTTTCTGCAAGCCACCCAGCCCGACGCTGCCGATTCCTTCGACCTCGACACGGACGGACCCGGGCGACGCAAGTTCCTGGCCCGGCTGCAGGGAGAGATCACGAAGCGCGGGACCGTCGATGTGCTGCGGAAGGGCGTGAGCCACGGACCGCACCGGATCGACCTGATGTACGGCGCCCCGTCACCGGAGAACGAGGCGGCGCGAGTCCGATACGGGCAGAACCGGTTCAGCGTCACGAGGCAACTTCGCTACAGCCGAGACGAGGCCCAGCTCGCGCTCGACCTCTGCCTCTTCATCAATGGCTTGCCCGTCGCCACGTTCGAGCTGAAGAACAGCCTGACCAAGCAAACGGTCGCGGATGCCGTCGAGCAGTACAAGCGGGACCGTAACCCGCGGGAGAAGCTCTTCGACCTTGGCCGCTGCCTCGTCCACTTCGCCGTGGACGACCACGAGGTGCAGTTCTGCACCCAGCTGCGGGGCAAGGCATCGTGGTTCTTGCCCTTCAACCGTGGCTGGGACGGCGGCGCCGGCAATCCGACCAACCCCAACGGTCTCAAGACTGATTACCTGTGGAAGCAGGTCCTCACCCGCGACCGCCTCACCGACATCATCGAGAACTACGCCCAGATCGTGGAGACGAAGGACGAGACGGGCCGCAAGAGACGCGAGCAGCTCTGGCCGCGCTACCACCAGCTCGACGTGGTGCGCGAGCTGCTGGCAGACGCTTCGGAGCGTGGGGTCGGTCGCCGGTACCTGATCCAGCACTCGGCCGGCAGCGGCAAGTCGAACTCGATCGCGTGGCTGGCTCATCAACTGATAGGGCAGGAACAAGACGGCACCACCATCTTCGACTCGGTGATTGTCGTAACGGATCGGCGGATCCTCGACAGGCAGATACGCGACACCATCAAGCAGTTCGCACAGGTCGGCTCCGTCGTGGGGCACGCCCAGGATGCGGCGCATCTCCGCACCCTGCTCAAGGAAGGCAAGCGGATCGTCATCACCACGGTCCAGAAGTTCCCCTTCATCCTGGACGCGATCGGAGATGAGCACCGCGGGCGCAAGTTCGCCACCATCATCGACGAGGCCCACTCAAGTCAGGGCGGACGGACATCGGCGTCGGTCTCCATGGCCCTGGGTAAGGCCGGCACGGTGGAAGAGGACGAGACGACCGAGGACGTGATCAACCGGTTGATGGAGTCCAGGAAGCTGCTGTCTAATGCCAGCTACTTCGCCTTCACCGCGACGCCCAAGAACAAGACCCTGGAGATATTCGGCGACCCCTTGACGGAGGGCGCGAAGACCCGGCACGTGCCGTTCCACTCCTACACCATGAAGCAGGCGATCCAGGAGGGTTTCATCATAGATGTCCTCCGGAACTACACACCGGTAAACAGCTACTACCGGCTGGTGAAGACGGTGGAAGGAGACCCCGAATTCGAAACCAAGCGGGCCGGGAAGAAGCTCCGCCGCTACGTCGAGGACAACGACCATGCCATCCGCCTGAAGGCCGAGATCATGGTGGACCACTTCCACGAGCAGGTGGGGGGGCTTCAGAAGATCGGTGGCCAGGCGCGAGCGATGGTGGTCACGAGCAGCGTGCAGCGGGCCATCAACTACTACGACGCTATCCGCAACTACCTGATGGAGCGCAAGAGCCCGCATCGCGCCATCGTCGCCTTCTCGGGTGAGCACGAGTACGGAGGCGCGAAGGTTACGGAGACATCTCTCAACGGCTTCTCCTCAAACCTGATCGCCGAGAGGATTCGGGAGGAGCCATTCCGGTTTCTGGTCTGTGCCGACAAGTTCCAGACCGGCTACGACGAGCCGCTGTTGCACACGATGTATGTGGATAAGCAACTCGCGGGGGTCAAGGCCGTGCAGACGCTGTCGCGCCTCAACCGCGCCCACCCCCGGAAGCACGACGCCTTCGTGCTCGACTTCGCCAACGACGCCGAGACGATCCAGACCGCCTTCGCCGACTACTACCGCACCACCATCCTCGCCGAGGAGACCGATGCAGACAGGCTGCACGACCTCAAGGCAGCCCTTGACGGCTACCAGGTCTACGCGCCCGACCAGGTAGACGATCTGGTGGAGCGGTATCTCTCGGGAGCGGAACGTGACTCGCTGGACCCCATCCTGGACGCCTGCGTCGCCATCTACCGAGAGTTGGCCGAGGACGGTCAGGTCGACTTCAAGGGCAAGGCGAAGGCCTTTCTCCGAACCTACGACTTCCTGGCGGCTATCCTGCCGTACACGTATCCCGACTGGGAGAAGCTCTCAATCTTCCTGACCTTCCTCGTACCCAAGCTGCCCGCCCCGATCGAGGACGACCTGTCCAAGGGGATCCTCGACGCAATCGACATGGACAGCTACCGCGTCGAGAAGCAGGCGGTGCAGGACATCCAGCTACCAGACGAGGATGCCGAAATCGGCCCTGTCCCGACCGAGGGCGGAGGTCAGCAACCCGAAACGGAAATGGACCGGCTCTCCAACATCCTCAGGGAGTTCAACGACCGCTTCGGCAACATCGAGTGGAAGGACCACGACAAAATCGAGAAGGTGATTGCCGAGGAGTTGCCGAGGAAGGTCGCCGAGGACCGGGCGTATCAGAACGCAATGGCCAACTCCGACGTGCAGAACGCAAGGATCGAACACGACAAGGCCCTCGAGCGCGCCATGACGGATGTGCTCGCTGACCATACCGAGTTGTTCAAGCAGTTCAGCGACAACGAGTCGTTCCGCCGCTGGCTCTCCGAGATGGTCTTCGCTGTGACATACTCGGAATCGCCCTCGTCAGCCAGCCCTACGGCCGCGACGTAACGGGCCGAGTCAAGCCTGACCTGTTAGGGCCGCCCTCTGAGCCCGGCCCGTCGATAGGGTGACCTAACGGCGGGGCGTGTCCCATCATCGACTGGAACGCTACCCTGCCCACCTCGCCAAACGCGGACAGTCCACCGTGAGCAGTAATGGCACAGCCGCATAGCGGAGGCAAGCATGAGCACAAGTAGCGACGACCTGCGAATGGACTTCGGGTCACTCAATCGAATCTTCTACCAAGAGAACGGCCCAGGAGAGTTCATTCTCATGCGCCTGTACAGCCTGTGCGTCATTGGAGGCTCCTATGAGAAATTCAAAGACATCCTGGCTGAAGGAGTTAGCTTCGCCAAGTGTCAAATCGAACTGAAGCCTGTCGAAGACGAAGACCCCGATGGATTGCTGGAGCAATCCGACGAGGAGTTTCGACAGCATTTCCTGAGAATCGAGACTCACCATCTGAAGCACTTGGCTATCGAGACACTCCTGAGGATGTTCCTAGGGCATAGGGGGTTTCCGCCATGTCCATGGCATGAGATATCGTCGCTCACGAACTTCCGGGAGTTTAAGGATGCCGTACGAGAGTCCATGGCTGAACCTGAGCCCGACGACCTTCAACCTGCGGTGCTGAGTGTGCTGTTGGGACGCTCAGGCGACTTGACCACCGCTACTGACAGCGATCTCGATGCCAGCGATAATCTGTCCAGACTTCTCAGAGCCTTTGCAGCCGACTGGCTGAACGAGGCGAACTCGTACAACGCGACGAAGCATGGCCTCACAGCGATACCAGGTGCCGCGCACCTACGAATTGGCTCTCAGGGCGACGAAATGATGGACATCGGTTACGGAGACAGCCTGGCACATCTTTCCTACGGACCGTGGGAAGACAACGAAAGAGCCTGCTCATTAACCACTCGCTGGACTCGGCTGGACCAAGCTGTCGGAACAATAGCTATTGTCGTGGAGATGCTGATGTCGCTATGGAGCGTCGCCCGGTGCCGCTATGGATTAGCCGACACCTACAGAACGTTCCGTCCGTCCAGTTCAGCCTTCTCAATCGAGAACCTACGTGAACTGGCAACCAGCTCCGCCAGTGAGGTGTCCTTACCCACATTCGTCGAACGTAGGCCGCACTCAGCGGCTTGACCCCGCGCGGGCACGCGGTTCGAGTCAAGGTGCGCATTGGGGAGCGGCCCACGTCGCCGGAGAACCACGTCCGTGACTGACACGCCCCCCGAAGCCAGGGTCCGCTACGAGCCGGAGGAGCGCCCGCCGGTCGCGCTCACGCTGGGCAGCGGCCTGCAGGCCGCGCTGGCGGTCGCTGCTCCCGTCGTGATCACGATCGCCATCGTCGCCCCACGTCCTCCAGGTTGTCACGGGAGGCAGTCCACAGCGGCAGTTCCACGCCACTGCTAGCGATCTCCTCGCGGGCGACGCGGAGAAAGTGGGCGGGAGCGACGGCGTCGTCGAACACCACCAGCACCGCAGGCGCGGCGCCATGGTCTGCGACGGGGCGTTCGGTGGCGTAGTAACGCAGGTAGGGAGCGAGGCGGGTTGCCATCGTGGAGGGGTGGAGCGCGCGCCGCTCCCACTCGAGGAAGAACGGCCATTGCTCACCGCCGCGCCGCAGGACGCCGAAGGCGTCGGGGTGGACCGAGCGCAGCGCCCCGCGGTAGCGGAAGTAGCGCGCCGCGCGGTGCGGCGGTTCCAGCTGCACGACCTCCCAGCCGCCCTGTGCCCGCGCCTGCGCGGCCAGGCGCGCCAGGAACCAGTGCACCCCGGCGGTGTGGTCGAGGTGGCGCGCGAGCTGGCGGCTGCGCGCCCCCGGGATGCTCCGCCAGCCGTCCTCCCCCGCGCTGTCGGCCGTCCCCGCGCTCCAGCGCCTGCGCGCGAGCGCCACGGAGGCGCGATCCCGCCTCGCCAGGAGCGCCAGCGCGCGGTTGCTGAGCACGAGGCGCCGCCCGCCCAACGAAACCCCGATGACGAGCCCCGCTTCCTCCAGCCGCGACAGCACCCGCGAGAGACGGGAGGGGGAGACGCCGAGCAGCGCCGCAAGGTCGCCCGGGGCGATCCACGGCCAGTCGGCAAGGAGGTCGAGCGTGCGCTTCTCCGCAGGCTTGAGCAGGGCGGGAAGCAAGTAATCCGCGGACGCGTTGCTGTTCAGGACGTCCGGCAGGGACGGCCGCGCCTCGGGCCGCTCGGCGGGCAGTGAGCCGCCCGGGCGCGCGGCGGCGAGCGCCGCGTGTAGGTTCAAGGGAGCCGGGGAGGACGCCGCCCGCCAGACCGCCTCCCGCTCGTCCGCCACGGTTGCGTCCGCCTCGAGGGCGAGGAAGGCGGGACCGGGCAGGCGGGCAAGCAGCGCGGCCGCGCGGCGCAGCCGCACTTCGTCCTGAACCAGCGCCAGCAGCGCGCGAGGCCTCATCTCGCCGTGGCGGGCGCCCTCCGCCAGCCGCCCCAGGCGCTCCGAGAACGCCGTCCACTCCGCCGTCGCGCCCAGCCGCAGCACCCCGACCGTGCGCCCGTCCGCGAGCTCGATGGCGGCGTCGAGCGGGTGTCCACGGTACCAGCGGAAGCGCTCGATCCCGCCCGCGCCGGAGAGCGCCGAGGCAAGCCGGTAGACGACCGCGACGGCGTCGAGACGCTCCAGCAGCACGCGCCGCCACCGCGCGGAGGCGGGATACGCACGCAGCAGCTCCCGCTCGGCCAGCCCCTCGTCCCGCATCAGCCGCCGCAGACCGTCCGCGGTGAGCAGCCAGCGCCGCGTCGAGGCGGTGAGCGTCCCCCCGTGGCGCACGGCCGCCGCCAGGCCCTCGCCCTCCAGGCGGCGCAGCGCCGCGTAAGCCGCCCCCTCCGACATCCCCCCGCTGGCGGCCAGCTCCAGCCGGTCGAGCAGGGGCATGGCCGCCAGCAGCCGCAGCGCGCGCTTCGCACCAGCCCCGGACACCGGCTCCCCGCCCGCTACGCGGCCGACGGGCCGCGACGCCTGCGCGCGCGTGGCTTCTTGCCCCTGGGCGGGGCGGCGCCGTCCTGCCCCTGCCCGGACTCGCCGTCGAGCGCGTCCAGCCCCTCCCGGAACTCCGCCAGCAGCGCCTCGTCCTCGCTCTCCAGCTCCGCCGCCGGGGTGGTGTAAGCGGCGGTCCCCGCGCGGATGCCTGCGGCGATTGCCGGGTCGCCCGCGTCGAGGGGCTTCACCTCCATCGAGAAGGGCGGCTGGCGCTCGCCCCCCACCGTCGCGCGCACGTAGCAGTGGTGCACCGGCAGGGAGGTGATGTCCTCCTCCGACAACCGCTCCTTGCTCAGCTCCCAGACCAGCTCGCGCGCGTCCGCGGCCGCCACCTGGAAGACGGCGAGGCAACCGGCGTTGGCGAGCAGCGTGTCGCGCAGCGTGGGGGAGATCTCCGAGAGCCGCGGGAGGCTCTGCGTGGCCAGCACGAACGACCCCCCGAATTTCCCCAGCTCGCTCAGCATCGACTCGTAGTCCACGCCCGGCAGCGCCTGCATCTCGTCCACCACGACCAGCGCCCCGCAGCGCTCGGCCTGCGGCAGGTTCCCCTGCTCGCGGATGACCGCGTCCACGAGGTTGAGGATGGAGGCCCCCACGAGCGCCGACACGTCCTTGCCCGCCGCCGCCTGCGAGGTCGAGACGAAGAGCACGCCGCCCTCGCGGATGAGTTGGCGGAGGTCGACGGTCGAGCGGCGCTGGCCGAGGATGGCGCGCGCCCGCCTGGAGGAGGCGTAGTAGGCGAGGCGCGTCTGCACGGGGGCGAGCGCGTCAGCGCGGTACTGGCGGCTCCACGACCCGAACTCGCGCGTCCACCAGGCGAGCAGGTGGGGGTCGCGCACCTCGCGCAGCACCGCATTTCGGAACTTCCGCTCGGAGATCAGCCGCAGCCCGTCCAGGATGGTGTACTGGTCGTCCGCCTCCCGCCGCTGGTTGGCCTCGTGCAGGCTCTTCACGACGTGCTCGAGGATCGACTGCATGCGCGGACCCCACTGGTCCCAGAGCCCCCGCGCCACGCGCACCACCGCGTCGGCGGTGCGGTCGCGGTCGGGGAAGATGCGCGTGTCGAGCAGGTTGATGCCGGGCGCGCGCTCCTCGTCGGCGAGGTCGATGAGCCGCACCCGCTCCGCCAGCTCCGGCGGCACCTGCTCCAGCAGGTCGGAGACGAGGTCGGCGTGGGGGTCGACCACGACGATCGCATCGCCGTCGCGCCCCGCCGCCTTCTCCCGGAGCTTGTGGATGACGAGGCGGCCCATGAGCGTCGACTTGCCCATGCGCGTGCGCGCCACGTAGAGGTGGTTGCGGCGCACGAGGTCCTCGGAGAAGCGGATCTCGCGCCGCTTGCCCGCCGTCGTCTCCCCCACGAGCGCGCCCGCCCCGGCGCCGCCCGCGGCGGGCAGCAGCACCTTCGCCCCGGAGCGCTCCACGAGCGGAAGCTCGTCGCGCGCCCCCGGTGGATGCCAGAGCCCGGCCAGCTCGCGCACGTCCAGCACCTCGCGCGAGCGCAGGAACCCGCGGCGCGGCGGCACGAGCGTGCGGTCGGGAACGGACTCGCGCACGCGCTCCGCCTGGAAGCGCGCGCCGGCGACGTTGTCGTAGTGGGCGTAGGCGGCGGCAACGCCGTCGAGCAGCTCGTGCGCGCGATCCTCGGAACCGTGTTCCGAGAGGATCGCGGTCAGCTCCAGCTCCGCCTCGAAAGCGGTGCGCGAGGCCTTCTCCTTCATCAGCTTCGGGTCGTGGACGGCGTGGCGGTTGCGGTTCCAGCGCGCCAGGAACCAGCCGCCCACCCCCAGCGCGGCCGTGACGCCCAGTCCCAGCAGCACCGTCTTCCACCACTCGCCCGCCTGCCACCACTGCCAGCCGAGGAAGCCCAGGCCTCCCACGGCCGCGAAGCCGACGAGCGGCATGAACTCCCTCGGGTTCGGGTACGTCTGCCCCCCGCCGGAGGAGGGCGGAGAGGCCGCGGGCTGCGGCTGCTGCAGCGCCTTCTGCAGGTGCGCCTTCGACCAGTTCGCGCCGAGCGGCAGCAGCCGCAGGCGCGCCACCAGGCGCTCGCCCCGCTCCAGCCCCGAGAGCGCCCCCACCACGGAGATGAGCGGGTCGGAGCCGGCGTCGAGGGTGTCGTCGTCCTCGAAGGTGCGCAGGGGCAGGAACTCCGGCCCCTCCACCCGCAGCCGCCGCGACCAGGCGCGCTCGCCCTCCTGCAGCCGCAGCGGATCCTCGTCGGCGGAGAGCTCGGCGATGCGCGCCTGCGGGTAATGCGCCTCCAACTGCTGGCGCGCGTGCGAGCGCTCCCCGCAGCGGGCGAGCACGGAGACGCCGCCGGCGTCGCCCGCGACCTCGAGGGAGAAGGGCTCGGGCAGGGCGATCGAGCCGAGCAGGTTCTCGACGGCGAGCAGGTTGCGCTCGTCCGTGCGCGGGGGCGTGACGGCGAGCAGCTTCACGGCGGGAGGCTCGCGGTGTCCGAAGAGCTTCGAGAGGGGGGTGCGTGGCATCGTGATACTCCTTGTCTTGTGACACTTATTAGAACGGTCGTTCGGATTGGGCACTTTGCCACACCTCGCCCGGCGCCGCAAATGCCCGCCCGAAGTCCGTCTTCCGCCTTTACCGGACCTGTCCGATGGCCTCAATGCAGGGCGGCGGCGGCCGTGCCGCCGGACCGAAAAGTGCAATCGCCGGGAGCGCGTTTCGAAGCCGGTGGCCTGTAAGGAAGAATTAACGTCTGTAGAAAGTGCAATCGACCGTGAAACGCCCGCTGTCACAAGGACTTTTGGGCGTTGCCGTGAAGCAATCCACGCGGGGGAGAGTTGCGCCTCCGTGTCAGCCCGATTGCACGAATTGCATTGCACTTCTTGCACAATGGAGGGGTGCGAGGAGGCGACATGAAGCGCGGTGGACAGCCCCGGCGCTGTGGCAGCGGAGGTGGTGAGCGCATCTCCGACGGGGAGTTGCTGCGCTGGGCCGGGGACATCGCCAGAACGCGCGGGCGGGTGCAGGCGGCGCGGGACGTGGGCCTCAACTACCGCACGCTGGCGCGCGTCCTCGACGACCGCCGGCTCTCGCGGCTCGCACGGGAGGCTCTGTTGGAGGCGCACCGCGCGGAGTCCATCGCTAACGCCAGGGCGGAGGAGAAGGCAGGCAAGGAGCTGGGCCGGAGACTCGAGGCGACCGAGACGCAGCTCGCGGATGCGCTCGACACGCTCGGGCAGGAGCGGGAACGGGCCGATGCGCTGGAGCGCCGGCTGGAGCTGCTGGAGGAACGGCAGGCCGGTGAGCCGGACACGGAAGGGGCGGCGCCGCGACCGAAGGGGCAGGCCAGTGAGCCCAGCACGGAGATGCCTGCTGAAGAACCCGAGGTGGGGCGACGGGGCGCAGGGCTCATCGGGGGGCAGGAGCCGGAGGCCGAAGTTTCGGCTATCCCCGGGTCAACAGGCGACCACCGCACCAGGCGCCGGCGCGGAGTGGTCACGCTGCAGCCGCTCGACGGCGAGCAGGGCGCCCTCGGCGACGCCGCCGCGCTCGTGGACGAGTGGCGGTACCTGCGGAGCGAGGACGCTCAGCGAGGGAGCGCCGTAAACCGGGCGCGCGCAGAGGAGCGCCGCTGGGAACTCGAACTCGAGCTCATCGGCAAGCACGGGCTCGCGTTGCCACCGGAGACCGAACCCCTCCATCCCTCCCGCCGCGACGACCACCTCCGCTGGCACCGGGCCGCGCTCAGGCGCGCGCGCGGCCAGCGCGTCCGCGCCGAGCGGCTGCGCCTCCTTCGCCGCATCCTCACCCTCGGCCTCTGGTGGCGATAGCACGCCCACCGCGCCCCGCTGTCCGGGATGGGGCTGGAACCCTGCTGCCTCACGATGGGGGAGGGGTGTGCCGAGCGTCGCCGTCGGCCACCTCCCGCAGATGGCGCTCGAATCGCTCGTGCAACGCGGCCAAAAGGCGCCGTGCTCGAGGCCTCGCCGCCAACGGTGACACCGGAGACGTGATCGCCGACGCCATCACGCAAGTGGACCCCTACGCCTGAGCCCGACAACGCCTCGGAATAGGCCCTCGCGCGGCGGCCTTCGCCAGACAGTCCCTGCGCCCCCGGTGCTACCAGGGCCAGGTCAGGCGGCCGAGTTCGGGGAAGTGCTCCGCGAACGCCCTCCGCACGTCTTGCCAGAGGTCCTCGTCGCGGGAGGTCGCGCTGCGAACCCTCTCGTTGAGCACATCGAAGCCGACGTGCTGCAACCCCTGCGCCAGCGCCGACTCCAGGGCGGCCACCGCGTTTCGCCGACGCACGTGCAGAGACCAGTCCCCGGTTTCGGCGAAGAGCGGCCCATGCGCGAGCAGCTCGTAGTCGCACTCCTCCACGCGGATCCCCCGCCGCTCCACATGCCGGCGCAGCTGCGCCGTCCCCCGCACCGGTTTCCGGTTCGAGTTGGAGGCGAGGTGCTGCCCCATGCGCGCGTAGGGGGACTGCGCGTGCGCCGAGGTGTTGTCCCCCGTGCGCCCCACGTACAGCAACTCCTCCCCGCCGGGGGCGCGCACGCGCCAGACGTAGAGCCAGAAGCCGCGCTCGGTCACGCCGCCGGGCAGCTTCACCGCATACGTCGCCGCTGTTCGCTCGGGCATCGCCCCGCGCATCGTACGCACCGGCGGGCGGTTGCGGGGGCGGAGATTAGGCGGGGAACGCCCCGTTGGGACCGCCCCCCAGGGCGTAAGGGCCACGTCCGCTTGCCCCGGTCCTCTTGGTGAACGCTCCCGTCATGTCCGAGCAACCGACGCCGACGTCGGAAAGCTCCTCAAGGTTGAGCAGCGCGAGCGGGAGGCAGGGACGACGTAGATGATGTGGTACGGTGTGGAGAGTGCTGCCTCGGACCCTCTCTAGACTGGCGGTAGGAGCCAGCCAATGACACTGCAACTCGAGGACACGTTAACCAGTCACCTTGCAAGGAAGGGAATCAACCTTCCCGGCCTTACGGTGACCCTCACCAGTGGGGAGGCCTCGTGGGCGTCCACGAAGCACTCCGGGTTTGTCCGCAGGATGGAGGCGCTTTCAGGAGGCTACCTGCTCCAACTCGATGCCCTGCTGGCGGACACTCCTCCGTGGGTGTTGGCAGCCCCAGACTTCACCCTCGCCATTCACATCCCCGAGGAGCTGAAGACGTGGGCCCACCACTTCAAAATCACGCACCGCCACGTGAAGTCTGGGTACCTCTTCTTGCGGGCACGAACAACCTGCGGGGAACCTGTCTGGTCGTGACTTCCCCTTGAGCGACCCTACCTTCGGGGCGACATCTTCACCGATGGGACTCACCAAGCGCCAAGGGGACGCTCCGGCACGGACTCAATGGCATCAGAGCTAGCCTGCACTACCGCCGGTTGGAGTTCTCTACCCAGGGCGCCGCGATCTCGTGGCCGCTGACGATGGCCAAGAGCCGGTCACTCCCAGCGTGGCCCATCGTCCATCCCTCTCGCGACGGCCGCACTGACCCCTCCGCGTGCGGCGGCGGGAGCGACACCACTGCCTCCCCGCTGCCCCCGACACCCCAACTGCTCCCGCTTCCACCAGGACGGCCAACCCAACCTCAACCCACCTCACGCCCCACGCCGACCGCCACCCCGCCGCCTACCCCCGACCCCTGCGGTGTCGAGTGCATCGAGCCCGGCCGGGGCCCCTTCCAATTCCACGTCGCTGGGTCTACAGACCGGCTTCCCGATGATGCGGACGGCTAACGGCGTCGTCACTGGCAGGTGGCGCGGCAGGACGGGCCAGCCTGTTCACACAACGACGGTCGAGCCCTGCCCGTGTTGCCGCCGGCAATAGACCAGGATAGCCAGCGGAGTGGTCCGCACTGATGGTGGTCCGTGCCCTGCTACAATCAGCGCCCTTCGCGGGGAGCACTTAGCAGGCGTCCCCCGGCCTGCAAGGAGTTGAGTGTCATGAGCTTTAGGCGCCAGGCCTTCGGCTCAGGCGGTTTCTCTACCGATAATCGGAGCACTTTTGGCAGGGTTCGGATACCCAAGCGTCGCGTTGCGACCCCAAAGGTGGCCCCCCGGGCGGCACCAAGCGCCCCGGGGGGGGGGGGTTTTGGGCCGA
>JAJEIT010000015.1 GCA_022827945.1 Dehalococcoidia bacterium
ATACCCGCAGGGCCCTTGAGGGCATCAGCACGAGGCCGGCCCCCCTGAATGGTGGAGCGCGGGCCGACAAGCGAAAGGCCCGCCCCGGAGGGCGGGCCTTCTGTGCTGGATGGGCGCCCGGGGGCGCCCACGGGTCGGAACGACCTACGCGTCCTCGTTGATCCACATGGACTCGCGGCGGCGGTCGTAGAAGTTGAGCCAGTCGGCGATGCCCTGGTCCTGCAGCCTCGAGCTGAAGCCGTAGTAGGAGACGGTGCTGTTGGGCAGCTTCCAGTTGCACCAGTGGCGGTCGAGGATCCAGCGCTGGACCTCGGTGAGGAGCTCGGCGCGGGCCTCGACGTCGGTCTCGGCCTCCTGGGCGGCCAGCATGTCCGCGAGCGTGACCGAGTCCTCGGCGATCTCCTTGCGCGGCGACTCCGCGTAGTGGTTGAACGCGTTGAACCCGTAGGCCCGCGGGTCGTAGTGGATGAGGTGGGTGTCGTTGGGGACGCCTGTCGTCCCACCGCTGGTGCCGGTCCCGTAGCTGAGGAGCTCCCAGTCCTTGACGGGCTCGTCGCGGTTGACGGCGCGGGCCGCCCAGGTGTTGACGTCGACAGCCTCGACCTCGGTCTCGATGTCGAGTCCCTTCGCCAACGTCTGCGCCATGAAGTCGCTGATCTCGTGCATCAGCGGATCTCCCGTCGACTGGAAGACCTTGATCTTGTCGACGGGCACCTCGAAGTCGGCAGCCGCCCAGAGCTGGCGGGCCTCCTGCGGGTCGTAGCGCAGCCACTGCTTGAGGTCCTCCTGGCCCAGCTTCTGGTAAGCGGCGAGGAGGTCGGAGATGGGAGCGGCGTAGGCGCCGCCGAGGGGGCGGATGGCGGCGATGAAGCCCTCGTAGTCGAACGCCTTCTGCAGCGCCTGACGCGAGCGCTTGTCGTGGAACTTGCCGCCGTCCATGCCCTGTCCGGCGAAGCCGCCGGCGGGCAGCTCGACGATCTTGACGTGGTCCTGGCCCTCGAACTCAGGAAGCTCGAGCGGGTCCACGCCGGCGTAGACATCGAGGTCCCCGGCGAGGAAGGCGGCCTTGGCGGCCACGTTGTCGGGGATGATGCGCGTCTCCCAGGCGTCGATGTAGGGCCCGTCCTCGACGAAGCCGTCGTCCGCCGGGGTGTGCTTGTGGTAGTCCGGCCAGCGCTCCACGCGCGTGCCCGTGGTATCCCGCTTCGTCAGCGTGTACGGGCCGCTGCCGGAGCCGGGAGGCAGGGTCTGGATGCTCTCGACATCCTCGATCGTCCCGTCGGGGTGCTCGTAGGAGCCCTCGAACTTGCCGTGCTCTTCGACCATGCGCGGGTTGATGAAGGAGTAGTAGTGGCGGGCGCGGTACACGGGAGCGTCCGCGTTGGGGCGATTCCAGTGCTCCGTGACCGTCAACTCGTCCGTCGGCTCGAAGCTGTCGACAAAGACGAAGCCGGTCCGCGTGGTGTGCGTCCCGTCCAGCGCCCGGTACAGCTTCTCCAGGCGGCCGAAGCTGAAGGCGACAGCCTCGGCGTCGACCGCGTCGCCGTTGTGGAACTTCATGCCGGGGCGGATGCTCCACACGAACGTCGTGGGGTCGACCTGCTCGAAGCCGACCATGCCGTCCATGGCGAAGAGGTTCTTCGTCGGCTGGTAGGTGTAGGGCTGGGTGAGGGTCGAGTAGAGGACCTCGGTGTTGGCGACGTGGAACACGCCGGGGTCGAGCCCCGCATCCTCCTCCGTCTTCCACATCCTGAGGGTGCCACCCCGCTTGTGGGAGTCGTCCGCCGCGGCAGCCGCAGCCTCGGTCGCGGCAGCCGTCGCGGCGGCGGCGGCTTCGGTAGCGGCAGCCTCGGTCGCGGCGGCGGCAGCCTCGGTCGCGGCCGCCTGGGTCGCGGCGGCTGCCTGGGTGGCGGCGGGGGCAGCAGCCCCGCCGTCGTCGTCGTCATCGTCGTCGCCGCAACCCGCGAGGATTGCGGCGGAGCCGGCGGCGGCGACGCTGCTGCCCACAAGGAAGCTGCGACGGCTCACCGGCCGGCGGCGGAGCCTCTGCCAGTAGTTCTCGTTATCACGCACTGCAAACCACCCCTTCACGTTTTGGGATTGACCCAGTATACGCACGGGCGCAAGGGGGTCCGGGAACAGCCGGCTCATGAAGGGAAGGGCGACAAAAGGGCCCGCCCAGTTGGGCGGGCCCTTTGCTGGCCAGTTCGACGCTCGGGAAGCGCCCGCTGGGAAGAACGA
Organism: Dehalococcoidia bacterium; assembly: GCA_022827945.1. Taxonomy (GTDB): domain Bacteria; phylum Chloroflexota; class Dehalococcoidia; order Tepidiformales; family Tepidiformaceae; genus UBA2991. The sequence goes on from JAJEIT010000015.1 coordinate 2,242, forward strand.
TTAGCCCTGCTGGAGCCACATGGACTCGCGGCGGCGGTCGTAGAAGTTGAGCCAGTCCGCGATTCCCTGGTCCTGCAGTCGTGCGCTGAAGCCGTAGTAGGACACGGAGCTGATGGGGAGACCCCAGTTGCACCAGTGATTGTCCAGGATCCAGCTCTGGAGCTCGGTGAGGAGGACGGCGCGGGCCTCGGGGTCCGTCTCCGCCTCCTGCGCGTTGAGCATCGCGATGATCTCCTCAGAGCCCGCTGCGATCTCGGGACGCGGCGACTCGGCGTAGTGGTTGAACGCGTTGAAGCCGTAGGCCCGGGGGTCGTAGTGGATGAGGCTGGAGTCGTTGGGGACACCAGTGGTGCCGCCGGAGTCGCCGGTGCCGTAACTGAGAATCTCCCAGTCCTTCACATCGGTGCTGCGGTCGACGGCGCGGGCAGCCCACGAGTTCGAGTCCACAGCCTCGACCTCGGTGGTGATGCCCAACGGCCCGAGGGCCTTCGCGATCGACTGCGCCATGAAGTCGCTAATCTCGTGCTGCAGGGGTGCGCCCGTCGCCTGGAAGATCTTGATGTTCTCCACGGGATGGACGAAGTCCGCCGCCTGCCAGAGCGCCTGCGCCTCGGCGGGGTCGTAGCGGAGCCACTGCTGGAGGTCCGACTGGCTGAGTTTCTGGTACGCCGGCAGGAGGTCCGAGATGGGCGCCGCGTACTTGCCGCCCAGCGGGCGGATGGCGGCGATGAAGCCCTCGTAGTCGAAGGCCTTCTGGAGCGCCTGACGCGAGCGCTTGTCGTGGAACTTGCCGCCGTCCATGCCCTGCGAGGCACGGCCACCGGCGGGAAGCTCGACAACGTTGACGTGGTCCTGGCCCTCGAACTCGGGGAGCTCCAGCGGGTCGACCGACGCGAAGACGTCGAGGTCACCCGCCAGGAACGCGGCCTTGGCCGCGGTCTGGTCGGGAATCACCCGTGTCTCCCAGGCCTCGATGTAGGGCCCGTCCTCGACGAAGCCGTCGTCGGCGGGCGTGTGCTTGTGGTAGTCCGGCCAGCGCTCGAGGCGGGTGCCGGTCGCGTCGCGCCTCACCAAGGTGAAGGGACCGCTGCCCGAACCGTGCGGGAGCTCCTGCACGCTGTACACGTCTTCCACGGTGCCGTCTGGGGCTTCGTAGGAGCCCTCGAACTTGCCGCTCTCCTCGACGACGCGCGGGTTCAGGAACGAGTAGTAGTGCCGTGCGCGGTACACGGGAGCGTCCGCGTTCGGGCGCGCCCAGTGCTCGGCGACGGTCAACTCGTCGGTCGGCTCGAAGCTGTCGACGAAGGCGTAGCCGGTGCGCGTGGTGTGCGTCCCGTCCAGCGCGCGGTACAGCTTCTCCAGGCGGCCGAAGCTGAAGGCGACGGCCTCGGAGTCGACGGCGTCGCCGTTGTGGAACTTCATGCCGGGGCGGATGCTCCACACGAACGTCGTCGGATCGACCTGCTCGAACCCGACCATGCCGTCCATGGCGAAGACGTTCTTGGTGGGCTGGTAGGTGTAGGGCTGGGTCATCGTGGAGTAGATGACCTCGGTGTTGTTGAGGTGGAAGACGCCCGGGTCGAGGCCTGCGTCCTCTTCGGTCTTCCAGAGCTTCAGGGTGCCGCCGCGCTTCTCGGCGCCGGCATCGGCCTGTGCGGCCGCCTGTGTCGCGGCAGCTTCGGTGGCTGCGGCGGCCTGCTCGTCGGCAGCGGCCTCGGTTGCGGCAGCAGCCTGCTCTTCGGCGGCGGCCTGCGTCGCCGCGGGCGCGGCGGCGTCGTCGTCATCATCATCGTCGCCGCAGCCCGCGAGGATTGCAGCGGAGCCGGCCGCGGCTACGCCGCTCCCGACCAGGAAACTGCGCCGGGTCACGGGCCGGCGGCGGAGCCTCTGCCAGTAGTTCTCGTTGTCGCGCATACGCGATTCCCCTCCCCAGATTTGGGATTCGCGCAGTATACGCAAACACGTCGCACGCACCAGTAAAGGAAAAGGGCCCACCCTTGCGGGCGGGCCCTCTTGCCGTGCTGGTCGAGCGCTTTACGAGCGCCCGGGATTCGGAACGGTTAGCTCTGGAGCCACATGGACTCGCGGCGCAGGCTGTAGCCGTTGAGCCAGTCGGCAGCGCCCTGATCCTGCAGCCTCGAGCTGAAGCCGAAGTAGGACACGGAGCTGACGGGCAGCCGCCAGTTGCACCAGTGGTTATCGAGGATCCAGCGCTGGAGCTCGGTGAGGAGAACGCCGCGGGCCTCGGGATCCGTCTCCGCTTCCTGCGCGTTCAGCATCTCGATGATCGTCGCCGAGCCCTCCGCGATCTCGGGTCGCGGCGACTCGAGATAGTGGTTGAAGGCGTTGAAGCCGTAGGCGCGCGGGTCGTAGTTGATGAGGAAGCTGTTGTTGGGGATTCCGTCCGTGCCACTGCGATCGCCGGTGCCGTAGCTGAGAATCTCCCAGTCCTTGACGTCGGTGCTGCGGTCGACCGCGCGGGCCGCCCACGAGTTGCCGTCAACGGCCTCCACCTCGGTGGTGACGCCGATGGGCCCCAGCGCCGTCGCGATCGACTGCGCCAGGAAGTCGCTGATCTCGTGCTGCAGGGGTGCGCCCGTCGACTGGAAGATCTTGATGTTCTCCACGGGAACGACGAAGTCCGCCGCCTGCCAGAGCGCCTGGGCCTCGGCCGGGTCGAAGCGGTACCACTCCTGGAGGTCCTGCTGGCTCAGCTTCTGGTAGGCCGGCAGGAGGTCGGTGATGGGGGCGGCGTACTGGCCGCCGAGCGGACGGATGGCGGCGATGAAGCCCTCGTAGTCAAGCGACTTCTGCAGCGCCTGCCGCGAGCGCTTATCGTGGAACTTGCCGCCGTCCATGCCCTGCATGCAGAGCCCGCCGTCGCCGGTAATCTCGACGACGTTGACATGGTCCTGGCCCTCGAACTCGGGAACCTCGAGCGGGTCGACGGTCGTGAAGATGTCGAGGTCGCCGGCGAGGAAGGCGGCCTTGGCGGCCACCGCATCGGGGATGATGCGGGTCTCCCAGGCATCGATGTAGGGCCCGTCCTCGACGAAGCCGTCGTCGGCCGGGGTGTGCTTGTGGTAGTCCGGCCAGCGCTCAATGCGCGTTCCGGTCGAGTCCCGCTTGGTCATGGTGTACGGGCCGCTTCCCGAACCGTGCGGGAGCTCCTGGACGCTGTACACGTCCTCGACCACCCCGTCCGGGCCTTCGTAGGACCCCTCGAACTTGCCGAACTCGTCGACCATGCGGGGATTCAGGAACGAGTAGTAGTGAGCCGCGCGGTACACGGGAGCGTCCGCGTTCGGCCGCGCCCAGTGCTCGGCCACCGTCAGCTCGTCCGTCGCCTCGAAGCTATCGACGAAGGCGTAGCCGGTGCGCGTGGTGTGGGTGCCGTCCAGGGCGCGGTACAGCTTCTCCAGGCGGCCGAAGCTGAAGGCCACGGCCTCGGAGTCGACGACGTCGCCGTTGTGGAACTTCATGCCGGGGCGGATGCTCCACACGAACGTCGTGGGGTCGACCTGCTCGAACCCGACCATGCCGTCCATGGAGAAGAGGTTCTTCGTCGCCTGGTACGTGTAGGGCTGGGTCATCGTGCCGTTGTGGATCTCGCGGTTGCTCAGGTGGAAGACGCCCGGGTCGAGGCCGGCGTCCTCCTCCGTCTTCCAGTTGAGGAGGGTGCCGCCACGCTTGTCGGGGCCGGTGTCCTCCTGGGCGGCCGCCTGCGTCGCCGCGGCAGCCTCGGTGGCGGCGGCGGCCTGCTCCTCGGCAGCAGCCTCGGTTGCGGCAGCAGCCTGCTCTTCGGCGGCGGCCTGCGTCGCCGCGGGGGCAGCCGCGTCGTCGTCATCGTCATCGCCGCAACCCGCGAGGATCGCGGCAGAGCCGGCAGCGGCGACACCGCTCCCGACCAGGAAACTGCGCCGGCTGACCGGCCGGCGGCGGAGCCTCTGCCAATAGTTCTCGTTGTCGCGCATAGCTCTGGAGTCCCTCCCTAGGATCGCGATTGACGCAGTATACGGGCTTCCGCATGCGCCGGATACTCAAGAGCGAAGGCCCCCTCCTCCGGGAAACGGGCCCTTCGCCGTGCTGATCGAGCGCCCGGAGGCAGCTCTCAGAAAGCAATATGCAGGAAGCGCACCGAGCGTTCCCACCCGGCCAACTGTCGGGAATGACGCCTGCGGGCTAGATGCGGCCGCGGAGCCTCGGGTCGAGGGTATCGCGGAGCGAGTCCCCGAAGATGTTGAACCCGAAGACGGTGATCGCGAGCGCAAGACCCGGGAAGACCGCCAGCCACGGCGCCACGCTGAAGAAGCGGCGGGAGCTGCCGGAGAGGTCGGCGCCCCAGGAGGGGACAGCATCGAGGCCACCGATGGGGACGCCCAGACCGAGGAAGCTGAGGCTGGCCTCGGCCAGGATGGCGGCCGGCAGCGAGATGCTCGTGATCACGATCATGAGACCGAACATGTTGGGGGCGATGTGCCGCCACATGATGCGGAAACTGCTCGACCCGACGACCTGGGCCGCCTCCACATACGTGGACTCGCGCAACTCAAGCACGATGCCGCGCATGATCCGGTAGGTACCCGGCATGAAGAACAGGGAGATTGCGACCACAAGGTAGAGCTCTTCGTTCTGGAGCCCCGGTAAGTCGGGAAGGTCGGCGCTGATCGAGGAGTGCAGCACCAGTGCTAAGAGCAGGCCCGGGATGGCGATGAACATGTCCGCGACTCGGCCGACGGCGAAGTCGATGGCGCCGCCGGCGTAGGCGGAGAGGAGCGCGATAAGGGTCCCGCCGAGCGTGCCGAGGAGCACGGTGGCGACGCCGATCTTGAGCGAGATGCGGCCGGCGAAGAGCACGCGCGACCAGACGTCCTTGCCGCGCGCTGTGGTTCCGAACCAGTTCTCGGTGTTGGGTCCGGCGAGAGGCGGGCCCACCGCGAACTCGTTGGGCGGCGCGGTCCTGAGGACGGGCGCGGCGGCCGACATGAACACGATGAAGACAATGAGCGCGAACCCGAAGGCGCCGAACGGCTCTCTGCGCGCCCACTTGAGCGGATTGAAACGCTGACGCGGCGGAATCGCGTATTCGAGCTCGAGGGCTGATTGCTCCTGTGCCATGGCTAGTACCGAATCCTTGGGTCAATGACCGTGTACAGGATGTCGACGAGGAGCGTCACGAGGACGAAGACGAAGGAGAAGACCATGATCGTGCCGAGCACGACCGGGTAGTCCTGGTCGGTCACCCCTTCGAGCGAGAGCCTGCCGAGGCCGGGCACCGTGAAGAGCTGCTCCGCGATGACGACCCCGCCCAGGACCGCGCCCAGCTGAAGGCCGACGAGAGTGATGACGGGGATGAGCGAGTTGCGGAACACGTGCCCCCAGATGACGCTGCGGTCGCGGAGGCCCTTGGCGCGGGCCGTGCGCACGTAGTCGGAGAAGAGCACCTCGAGCATCGAGGTGCGGACGAAGCGGGCCATGCCGGCGGCGCTGGCGAGCGCGAGCGTCACGGCCGGCCAGACAGCGAGGGAGAGGTTGTAGATAGGGTCATCGGTGAACACGACCCACTGGCGGGCGGGGGTCCATCCCCACCAGAGTGCGGGCAGGTAGATCACGAGGATCGCGAACCAGAAGTTGGGGATCGAGATCCCCATGATGGTGATTCCCCGGAATGCGTAGTCGAGGATGCTGTTTCTCCGAACGGCGGAAACGACTCCTACAGAGATGCCGATGACGGCGGAGATAAAGATCGTGAGGAGGCCGATCTCAAGCGTGTTGGGAAGGACCTCGATGATGTCCCCCATCACGTCGTCGTGGGGCGGGGTGAGGCGCTCGCCGAGGTCACCCTGGAGGGCGCCCCACAGCCAGTCGCCGTACTGCTCCCACCAGGGGCGGTTGAGCCCGAAGCGTTCCTCGAACTTCTCGAACGCGCGCGGGTCGGCGTCGCCGACGGAGCCGATGGCGGCGAAGGCCGCGCTGCCCGGGCGAATGTAGAGCAGCATGAAGAGCACGAAGGAGATGCCCAACAGCATGAAGGGGACGGCAATCAGTCTGCGGACGATGTAACGGGTCATGTGCTTTGACCTGAGCGGCGGGATCGGGATCTCCGCCGGTCTCGCCATCCCCCCTTGCGCGAACGGCCCCAACACGGCCCTCGCGCGATGCACGGGATTCTCGGCGATCCGTTCTGCGATCGCAACCGTCGGGGACGGCGTTCTTTCCGAACGCGGGCCCTCGCCCGCGCCGTAGACTCTGCGGCAGGCCAGCAGGGGAGCGGGCGCATGGCTGAGGAACGCAGGAACGACGAAGCGGGCGAGAAGCTCGGCGAGATGGTGGCGGAGTGGGCGGAGGCGTACTGGCAGCAGCAGGCGCCGGCCCTCCGCGGGCAGGCGGGCGGAAGCGAGGGCGAACTGCGCGATACCGTGACGAGAGCGTTCATGGCGGGGGCGGTGACGGTGTTCCAGCGCTGGGACGAGGTACGGCCGCTGGTGCCGCGCCGCCGCGTCTCCTGGCGGGACTTGCCCTCTCACCACGGGTAGGAGCGGGCCGTATCATGCCGGCTGGCCGAAAGGGGGCGTCATGAGCGAAGCGGCGGAGCTGTTCGACCTGAGCGGGAAGGTGGCGCTCGTGACGGGCGGGAGCCGGGGGCTGGGGGCGGCGATGGTGCGCAGCTTCGCGCGGGCGGGGGCGGACGTGGTGATCGCGAGCCGCAAGCTGGAGTCGTGCGAGGCGCTGGCGGAGGAGGTGCGGGCGGAGACGGGGCGGCGGGCGCTGCCCGTGTCGTGCCACGTGGGCGAGTGGGAGCAGTTGGACGCGCTGGCGGAAGCCGCGTACGACGAGTTCGGCAAGGTCGACGTGCTGGTGAACAACGCAGGGCTCTCGCCCCTGTACGACCACGTCAGCAACGTGAGCGAGGCGCTCTACGACAAGGTGCTGGACGTGAACCTGAAGGGTCCGTTCCGGCTGACGGCGAACATCGCGACGCGCATGGCGGAGGGGGACGGGGGCTCGGTGATCATGGTCTCGAGCACGGCGTCGCAGAGCCCGGGGCCGAACGCGCTCGCCTACGGGGCGGCGAAGGCGGGGCTGAACAACCTGACGCTGGGCTTTGCGCGCACCTTCGCCCCGAAGGTGCGGGTGAACTGCATCATCCCGGGGCCGTTCCTGACGGACATCTCGAAGGCGTGGGACATGGAGGCGTTCGAGGCGCGCGCGGAGAGCACGATCCTGCTGGCGCGGGGCGGACAGGCGGAGGAGATCGTGGGGGCGGCGCTCTACTTCGCCTCGGAGGCGTCGAGCTTCACGACGGGGGCGCTGCTGACGGTCTCGGGGGGCTCGGCGAGGTAGCGGAGCGGGTCCCGGCGGGTGTCATAACGGCTATAATCGCGGCACTTTCCAGCAGGGGAACCACGATGGCCGCAAACCGAGAAGATTTCGACGCAATGCCCCAGGCGGCATGCCCGATGAGCGTGGGCGAGGTGGACCTCTTCGCGCCGGGAGCGCAGGAGCACTGGTACGACTCCTACAAGCTCCTGCAGGCGGAAGAGCCGGTGCTGCGGCTGCCGGGCCAGGGCTACGAACCGGGCTCGGATGCGTTCGTGCTCACGAAGTACGAGGACATCCGCAAGGTCGTGCGCGATCCCGACCTGTTCCCCACGCGCCAGGGGCCGGGCGCCTCGGGCACGAGCAGGATCCACGACGAGATCTTCGAGGAAGAGGGTTTCGGCGAGGTCGTGACGGCGCGGGACCGGCTGCGTCCCGACATCGAGACGCACAAGCTGCACCGCGAGACGCTGACGGAGCCGTGGGTGGGCGCCTCGGGGGCGCTCCAGCACCGAGACATGATCAAGGCCCACGCCAACCGGCTGATGGACAACTGGATCGACAAGGGCGAGGTCGAGTTCGTGACGGAGTTCGCGGCGCCGCTGCCGCAGGCCGTGATCTCGACGATCCTCGGCTTCCCGCTCGAGGACATGCCGATGACGAAGCAGTGGGAAGAGGCGCAGGTGCGCCGCTTCGTCTACGGCTTCGGCCCGAAGAGCCAGATGGAGGACCCGGACGAGGAGGACAACGCTCGCGCGCTGGTCGCCTTCAACCGCTACATCCAGGAGCAGATCGACGAGAAGCGTCGCAACCCGAAGGACGACATGATCACGTTCCTGACGCAGGTCGAGTACCAGGGCAAGCCGCTGGCCGACGGCGACATCATCAGCGTGGTCTCGGGGATGCACATCGGCGGGAACGAGACGACGCAGTACGCGCTGACCTCGGAGGCGATGCTGCTGGCGCAGCACCCGGAGATCGTCGAGGAGCTGCGGGCGGACCGCTCGAAGGTGCGCTTCTTCGTGGAGGAGGCGCTGCGCCTCTACGCGCCGACGCAGGGGCTCTCGGGCCGCATGGTCGCGCGCGACACGGAGATCCGCGGCGTCAAGATCCCGGCGGGGTCGCTCCTGCACCTGCGCTGGGCGGCGGCGAACCGCGACCCGGAGCTGTGCGAGGCGCCGGATGAGATCCGGCTGGACCGCAAGAGCCCGGGCAAGCACCTGACGTTCTCGATCCGGCCGCGGGGCTGCCCGGGGGCGGGTCTCTCGCGCCTGGAACAGAACATCGCGGTGGACGTGATGCTGGACCGCATCGACGAGCTGAAGCTGGCTCCGGCGAAGAACGACTTCAAGCACCAGCCGGGCATCATGCTGGGGCTCTACGAGCTGCACCTGGAGTTCACGAAGGCGCGGGAGGCCGTGCCGGCATAATGGGGCCGCTCGAACTTGCCATCCTGCTGCTGGTCTTTTGGTTCATCCCAGCAGCAGCGCTCTATTGGGTAGCGAAACAGCGAGGACGAAGGGGCTGGTGGGCATGGTGGGGCGTGTTGGGCTGGCTTGGCTTTGCGGTGGGGATCGTCATGCTGGTGGCAAGCCCCAACCTCTCGAGACGGCAGTCCGGTGCTCTTCCCAGCGAGGGCAGCAGTGCCGCAGACAACTTACGTACGCTCGGGGAGCTGAGGGATCGGGGCCTGCTCACCGATGCCGAATTTGAGGAGCGCCGGGCGAGGGAACTGGAGCGGCTGTAGGAAGCTGATAGAAGATGCGTACGGACTCACCCGGAACCAGTTCGCCGGTAGGCACCTTGGCGGCCGTGAGCCAGACCTCTTCGCCTTCTTCGTAGTCGAGCGGTCTCGGCAGCTTGAACCTGCCACCGACGTATGCAGCGCTGACCACCCACGGGCTGTTTCGTCGCTCGTAGATGTCCCGCGCCACCTGTTCCAGACCCGATCCCTCCTCCTCAAACCTGCTGACGTATGGCGGGAGAACCCTGGCCAGCGTCAGAGGGATCTCGTCCCCCTCTTCGAGGGCGAGGTCATCAAGTGACTCGAACGGTTCGAGCACTTCGCCGCCGTATCTCGCTCGTACGGTGTAGGTAACGATCATGGCGCTTCCTCCCATCCACCATGCCACAACCGCCTAGGGGCGGACGGCGCGCTTGGGGCGGCTCGCGAGGCGCTTGAGGGCGGGCTGCGCGAGCTTGACGAAGGTGCAGGCGAGGCGGCGCGTGTCGCGGGGGTCGATCAGGTCGATGACGTCGCCGCGGTGGGCGGCGCGGAAGGGGGAGCGGAGGCGCAGGAGGCGCTCCTCGATGGCCTCGCGGTGGGCGTCGGGGTCGGTGGCGGCCTCGATCTCGCGGCGGTAGGCGGCGGCGACACCGCCCTCGATGGGGATACCGCCCCACTCGCCCGCGGGCCAGCCGAAGCGCAGGTTGAGCCCGTTGGGGATGCCGACGCTGTTGGGCGCGTCGGCGGCGACGCCGTAGGACTTGCGCACGTTGAACTCGATCTTGGGCACGTCCGCCTCGGCGCTGGCGATGAGGGCGCGCACGCCGCGGCGCATGGTCGCCTTGCGCTCGGCGTGGGAGCCGAGCATGAAGCCGGGCATGTCGAGGAAGATGAGGAGGGGCAGGTTGAAGGTGTCGCAGAGGTCGACGAAGTGGGTGTACTTGTCGGCCACGTCGCCATCCATGGCGCCGGCGAGCTTCATCGGGTCGCTGGCGAGGACGCCGACGCTGTAGCCGTCGACGCGGGCGAAGGCGGTGATGATGGCGCCCGCGTAGTGGCGGCGCATCTCGAAGAACTCGCCGTTGTCGACCACGTGACCGACGAGCTTGCGCATGTCGTACCCGCGCTTGCGGTTGGGCGGGATGATGTTGAGCAGCGCCTCGGGGCAGCGGTCGGGCGGGTCGCCGGTCTCGATGCGGGGGGCGACGTCGGCGGTCGTGTCGGGAAGATAGGAGAGGAAGCGCTTGATCTGGTCGAAGGCGTCCTCCTCGGACTCGGCCTCGTTGTCGACCTGGCCGCTTTCGTGGACGTGCATCTTCGCGCCGCCGAGCGCTTCCTTGTCGAGGTCCTCGCCGATGGCGCGGCGCACGACGGGCGGGCCGGAGGGGAAGATCTGGGACTGGCCCTTCACCATGACGGTGAAGTGCGACATGAGGGCGAAAGCGGCGGGAGCGCCCGCCACGGAGCCCATGATGCCGGCGGCGACAGGGACGGTGCGCAGCATCTCGACGGCGCGCCACCACATGTCGCCGGAGGGGAGGCCCATGTGGCCCTCGGCCTCGTCGGCCTTGGAGCTGTGGCCCACGCCCTCGACGAGCTGGACGTAGGGGATGCCGTACTGGACGGCGAGCGGCTGCATGAAGTCGCGGGGGTGCTTGCGGACGTTGTGGGGGCTGCCGCCGGAGATGGTGAAGTCGTCGCCGCCGATGGCGACGGGCCGTCCGTCGAGCTCGGCGAGGCCCATCACGTAGGCGCCGGGCGTGAAGCCGACGAGGTTGCCGTCGGCGTCGTACTCAGCGGCGCCGACCATGGGCCCTGCCTCGACGAAGCTGCCGGGGTCGACCATCTTCTCGATGCGCTCGCGGACGGTGTAGCGGCCGCCGGCGTGCTGGCGCTCGATGCGCTCGGGTCCGCCCATCTCGCGGCCGAGCCCGCGGATGTACTCGATATCGGCGATGGCGTGCTCCCAGGGCATGCCGGGCTTCCAGCTTTCGCGGTTGGGATCGACGGGCATGGGACGGGGCTCCTGCGCGGTTTCTCGAACGCTACGCGATAGGGGCGCGGGACGCACCGCCTGCGCCCCGTGGAGGCGGCAACCGGCTACCATGACGCGCGAATCTGCTCGCGGCGGGCGGCGTCGCGGCAGGAGGACGAGCGATGACGATGACCAGGCCGGAGATCGATCCGGAGATCTTCTTCAGCAAGGAGTACCAGGACGACCCATACCCGACGCTGAAGCTGATGCGTGACCACTACCCCGTCTACTACAACCCGATCGGGGACAACTGGATGATTACGCGCTACGACGACGTCTGCGCGGCCTTTCGGGACCTGGAGAACTACTCGGCGCAGCCGAACGCGCTCGGCATCGGGGCGGTCTTCGGGCCGACGCTGATGGAGTACGACGGGGAGCAGCACAACAAGCTGCGGAACATCGTGGCGCCGGAGTTCGTGGGACGGAAACTGGATGCGCTCCTGCCGATCATCGAGCGCAATTCGATCGCGCTCATCGAGAAGTACACGGAGAAGCACGCGCGCCGCATCGCGGAGGAGGCGGCGAAGACGGGCGTCATCGACATCGTCGACGACTTCGCCACGCGGCTGCCGCTGAACGTCATCCTGGACGTGCTGGACCTGCCGCAGGACGCGCACGACATGTTCCACGAGTGGTACCCGGCGATGATGAACGGCATCGGCGGGCCGCCGGACATCCGGGCGGCGGGGATCAAGGCGAACCAGGAGTACCACGACTACCTGGAGCCGCTCCTGCAGGAGCGCAGCAAGAACCCGGCCGACGACCTCATCTCGCGCCTCTGCGTGGCGGAGGTGGACGGGCACCGGATGACGTTCCAGGAGATCAAGTCGTTCGCGAGCCTGCTGCTGGTGGCGGGCGCGGAGACGACGGACAAGGCGATCGCGAACCTCTGGTACCAGATGCTGGCGAACCCGGAGCAGTGGGAGCTGGTGCGGGACGATCCGTCGCTGCTGGACCGGGCGTTCACGGAGATGATGCGGGTGCATCCGCCGTCGGGCGGGCAGGCGCGGCGCGCGATCCACGACATCCCCTTCCCCGAGTACGGCGTGACCATCCCCGAGGGGGCGTACGTGAACCTGTCGATCTATGGGGGGAACCGGGACGAGCGCGTGTTCGCCAATCCGGACAAGTTCGACGTCATGCGTCCCGACCTCTACGTCGGGAGGGCGCTGCGGGCGGGGTACCACGAGAACGGCCAGGCGAGCCATCTCGGCTTCGGGCTGGGGAAGCACTTCTGCGTGGGCTACCAGCTGGCGCAGACGGAAACGGTGATCGGCAGCCGCATGCTGATGGACGTGATGCGCAACCCGCGCTTCAAGCCGGGCTCGGACCCGAAGCCGATCGCGATCAGCCTCGATCCGTGGGAGCTCTGGATCGAGTTCGACCCGGCCTAGGACCATGCCACCCGCCGGGACGGTCGCGGGGCGCACCATCGAGGGGCAAACGCCCTCGACGTTCGCCACGGTCTCGCGCGCACGGGAGCTGCTGCACGGCGGGGAGGAGGCGCTCGCGCCGCTGGCCCGCGACCTCGCGGGGGGGCTGTCTGGCGGCTCGGACGACGTCGAGATCGACCGGTACCGGCGGCTCCTCTACGCGACGGACGCCTCGATCTACGAGATGGAGCCGGTCGCGGTCGTGTATCCCCGCACGACGGCGGACGTGCAGCACGTGATGCGGGTGGCGAGGGCGCACGGCGTGCCCGTGCTTTCACGGGGCGGGGGCACGAGCCTCTCGGGCCAGGGCGTGAACCACGCCATCGTCCTCGACTTCACGACGCACATGACGGACGTGCTCGGCATCGACGCGGAGGGGCAGACGGCGCGGGTGCAGCCGGGCGTGGTCCTCTCGGAACTGAACAAGGCGTTGCGTCCGCACGGGCTGCAGTACCCGATCGACCCCTCGACGGCGAACCGGGCGACGATCGGCGGGGGCGTCGGGAACAACTCCTGCGGGGCGCACTCGGCCGTGTACGGCAAGACCGTCGACAACGTGGTCGGGCTCGAGGTCGTGCTGTCGGATGGCTCGACAGCAACGCTGGAGGGGCTGAGCGAGGACCAGGCGACGGAGCGGGGCGGCAGCGAGGGGCTGGAGGGAGAAATCTACCGGGGGGTGCGGGCGATCGCGCGCGAGCACCGGGCGGAGGTGGAGAAGCGCTTCCCGAAGATCCTGCGGCGCGTCTCCGGGTACAACCTCGACGAGGTGGGGGAGGACGGGCCGCTCAACCTCGCGAAGCTGGTGGTGGGGTCGGAGGGGACGCTCGCGACGGTGACGGAGGCGACCGTGCGGGTCGTGCCCATCCCGGCGGTGAAGATGCTCGTGGCGCTGCACTTCCGCACGGTCGTGGAGGCGGCCGCGGCGACGGTGCGGGCGAACGCGCACGGACCCTCGGCGGTCGAACTGGTGGACGACACGATCATCGAGCGCTGCCGCGCGAGCGCGGGGTTCGCGAGCCTCGTCGAGTTCGTGGAAGGGGAGCCGGGGGCGCTGCTGCTGGTCGAGTTCGCCGGGGAGCAGTCGGCAGAGGTGGAGGGGAAGGTCCAGGCGTTGC
>JAJEIT010000006.1 GCA_022827945.1 Dehalococcoidia bacterium
GCGGCGGACGGCGCTTCGGCGGACGCCGGCGCCTGTGCCGACTCTGCAACAAGGTGCGCTGCTCGCCGGGCGACGAGTACAAGGTGGACTACAAGGATGTCGACCGCCTGCGGCACTTCATCAATGACCGCGGAAAGATCGAGCCGCGGCGGAAGCTGGCGACCTGCGCGCTGGCGCAGCGGGCGATCTCGCACGCGGTGAAGCGGGCGCGCCACGTGGGGCTGCTGCCCTACACGCTGCAGCACGTGCGCGAGACCCGCATCTTCCCGCTGCGGGGATAGGGCCTCGACCCGATGACACGTCGCGACCGCACGACGGGGCTTCCCGTCGCCCAGCGGGGGCGGCGCGCCGCCGCGCGTGCGGGCGAAGGCGGCGGGTTCTCCGCACAGCGACTGACCCGCTTCGGGATCATCGGGGTGGCGGTAGCAGCCCTCCTCGTCGTGGTCGCTCTGCTGGCCTACAACTGGTATGACAGCAGCATCGCGCAGCCCGGCAAGACGGTTCTGCGCGTGGGCGAGGAGGAGTTCTCCCTCTCGTATTACGCCGCACGGCTGCCCGAGTTCGCGCGGAGCGAGGGCGCCCAAAGCGGGCTCCTGCTGACGGAGGCATTGCTGGGCAAGCTGGAGGAGGAGGGGCTCGTACTGACGGCGGCGGCGGAACGCGGGATCGTGCTGAGCGATGACGACGTCACCGCCGCGATCGCGGCCTGGCTCGGCGTCCCCCTGGACACCTCCCGCGGCAGCCTGTTCGATTCCCGCTACCGGCACGAGCTGCGCAACTCGGGACTGAGCGACAGCCACTACCGCGAGCAGACGAGGGCGAGGGAGGCGGAAACGCGCCTCCGCGAGTCGCTGCGCGAGGAGATCGGCGAGACCGGAGCCCTCCTGCACCTCCGCGTGGTCACAGCCGCCTCGATCGAGGAGGCGGAAGCCCTGCGGGCGCGCATCGAGGAGGGCGAGGACATGGGCACGATCGCGCAGGTCGACTCGCTGCACGAGGAGTCGCGCCAGAACGACGGCCTCTGGACCTCGCCGCCGGCGCTGCTCGAGGCGGCGCTCCAGGACGCGCTGGCGAATGCGGACGAGGGCGCGCTGCTCGACCCGGTAGAAGCCGGCGGCGCCTTCTGGGTGATCCGGCTGGAGACCCGGGAAGCGGCAGGGCCGTACACAGACAGGCACATCGCGGAGCTCACGGAGCTGCGCTTCGAAGAAGCGATCGAAGCGGCGCGCGAACGTGTGACAATCGAGCGCGACTTCACGACAGACGACGCCAACTGGGCGATCGAAGAGGCGAGCTAGACCGTGGCAAACGAAATCGGCATCGGCTTCCTGGGCATGGGAAACGTCGGCGAGAAGGTAGTGGCGACGCTGCTGGAGCGAGCGGACCCGTTCCGCGAGCAGACGGGCGCGTCGCTCACGCTGCGCCGCGTGGCGGTGAAGGATCCGACCCGCTCCCGCGGCATCGACCTGCCGGCGGGTGTGCTCACGGGCGATGCCGGCGATGTGCTGGACGACCCCTCGATCGACGTCGTCGTGGAAGTGATCGGCGGGGACGGGGCCGCGGGCGACTACGTGCGCCGCGCGCTGGCTGGCGGCAAGCACGTCGTCTCGGCGAACAAGGAGCTCGTTGCCAAGGCGGGGCCGGAGCTGTTCGAGCTGGCGCGGGCGAACGGGGCGGCACTGCGCTTCGAGGCGAGCGTGGGCGGCGGCATCCCCGTCATCTCGCCGCTCCTGCGCGACCTTCCGGCGAACCGGGTGCTCGCCATCCGGGCAATTATCAACGGGACGACGAACTTCATCCTGACCAACATGGCGCAGCGCGGCGACAGCTTCGAGGACGCGCTCGCCGAGGCGCAGGAATTGGGCTACGCCGAGCCGGACCCGACGAACGACGTCGACGGCTACGACGCAGCCTTCAAGATCGCCCTCATGGCGGGCCTCGCCTTCGGGACGTACGTGCCCCCCGAGTCGGTGGCGACCGAGGGGATCCGTGCGCTGGCCCCGCAGGACTTCGAGTACGCGCGCGAGCTCGGCTACGTGATCAAGCTGCTGGCCATCGCCGAGCGGCACGAAGACGGCGTGCTGGCCCGCGTCCACCCGGCGCTCCTGCCGGAGTCGGAGCCGCTGGCGCGCGTCGACGGCGTGCAGAACGCGGCCCAGATCCAGGGCGACCTCGCGGGCACGCTCACGTTCCAGGGGGCGGGAGCGGGAGCCGCGCCAACGACGAGCGCCGTGCTCGCCGATGTGCTCGACATCTCGCGGTCGCTGGCGGAGGGGGCGCAGCCACGCTGGGACCCCGGTCACTGGCGGAGCGGGGAGACGCTGGGGCTCGGGGCTCTGGAGACGCGCTACTATCTCCGCATGACCGTTGTCGATCAGCCGGGCGTGCTCGCGCAGATCGCGCGCGTCCTCGGAGAGGCGAAAGTGAGCATCGCGGCCGTGGATCAGCGCGAGACGGACCAGGAGCGGGGCACGGCTGAACTGGCGCTCATGACGCACCGCGCGCGCGAGCTGGCGGTGACCGGCGCGATCGACACCCTCCAGGGCCTTGACGAGGTGATCGAGGTGAACGCCATGCTGCGGGTGGAGGGCGCCACATGACCTCCGAACCTGCCCTGCGCTCGATCGAAGAAACGCTCGTCCTCCTGGAGAACCAGGCCCGGGCCCAGCGGGAGGCGGGCGAAGCGCTGGCGCGCGAGCTCGACCAGCTGCGCCGTCAGGTCGAGGCGGTCGCCGATCAGGGTGAGGAGCAGGGGCGTTCGACGAGGCAGATCGAAGCGACGGTCTCTCGCTACCAGGGGCTCCCCCAGAAGGTCACGGAACTCTCGCAGGACACCGAACAGATCCGCACGGCGCTCACCGAAACGCGCTCGGCGCTGGAGACGAGCGAGCGCACGCGCGACGCCGAGGCGCTCGCCGCCAGCCGGGAGCTTCGAGAAGCCCTGCGCCGCCTGGACGGCATGGAGGACCGGCTCGAATTGCTGACCTCCGAGGCGGCGACGCGCGAGTCGAAGCTGGAGCAGCTGGGCCAGACGCTCAGCGTGCTGACGGACTGGCAGCAGGAGATACGGCAGCAGGCAGAGCAGTTCGACCTGCGGCTGCAGCGGCTCACGGAGGTGAGCGAAGAGGTGGAGGCGCGGGTGCTTGCCGCCGCCCAGGCGTTGCAGGAGCGCCCCCTGGAGGTCATCCACGAGCGGCTGCAGATCCTGGGGGAGCTGGCGCACCGGGCCGAGGAGGCGATCGAGTCCCTGCAGGGTTCGCAGGAGCTCGGCGAGGAAGTGCGCGAGGAGATGGGACGCCGGCGGGATGAGCAGGAACGCATCGAAGCCCAGGTCAGCCGCGTCGAAGGCGCCGTCGACAACCTTGCGCGGCAGCTCGACGAGGCCCGGGGCGAAACGGCGCTGCTCGACGGGCGGCACTCGGGCCTGAGCGAGCGCGTGGGCCTCATCCGCCGGGACATCTCGGAGATGGTCGACCACGTACGCGAGGAGTTCGGCCGCTACAGCGAGATGCAGGAGCGGTCGCGCAAGCGCCAGATCGAGGCGCTGGAGCAGGAGCTGCGGGAGCTGAAGTTCCACGGGCTCCGGCCGCCGGACGAGCCGTGAGCGAGCCGCCACGGCGCGGGGTGCTGGAGCGCTGGGCCGAGGTCCTCCCGCTCACCCCGCAGACACCACGCATCACGCTGGGCGAGGGCGACACGCCCCTCGTGCGATCGGTCGCGATCGAGCGGGAGCTCGCCGTCGACGAGCTCTGGTTCAAGCTGGAGAGCTCGAATCCGACGGGGTCGTTCAAGGACCGGGGCATGGTGGTGGCGGTGGCCAAGGCCATGGAGCGGGGCGCGGAGGCGGTGCTCTGCGCGAGCACGGGCAACACCAGCGCGAGCGCGGCGGCCTACGCGGCCCGCTGCGGGCTGCAGGCGAGCATCCTCGTGCCGCAGGGGCGCGTGGCGGCGGGGAAGCTCGCGCAGGCGGTCGCCTTCGGGGCGCGCATCGTCGAGGTCGAGGGGAGCTTCGACCACGCCCTCACGCTGGCGCGGACCGTTGCCGACAGCCACCCCATCGCGCTCGTGAACTCGGTAAACCCGGACCGCATCGAAGGCCAGAAGACGGCCTCGTACGAGATCTGCGAGACGTTGGGCGACGCACCCGACGCCCTCGCCATCCCCGTGGGGAACGCCGGCAACATCACCGCCTACTGGAAGGGGTTCGTGGAGTGCGCGGAGCGGGACTACGCCTCCCTGCACCCGCGGATGCTCGGGTTCCAGGCGGCGGGAGCGGCGCCGATCGTGCGCGGAGAACCGGTCGACAACCCGCAGACCGTGGCGACCGCCATCCGCATCGGGAACCCCGCCAGCTGGAAGCCGGCGGAGCAGGCTCGCGACGAGAGCGAAGGACTCATCGACGCGGTCGGCGACGACGAGATCCTCGACGCCTACCGCCTTCTCGCAGGTTCGGAGGGGCTGTTCGTCGAGCCCGCCAGCGCGGCCAGCGTGGCCGGGCTGCGGAAGCTGAATCGCGACGGCGGGCTGCGGGGCGGACGGGTGGTCGCCGTGCTGACCGGATCGGGGCTGAAGGACCCGGAAACGGCGGAGAACGCGAACACGCCGGACGTGGTTCGGGCAACGGCCACGATCGAGGGCGTGGAGCGGGCGCTGGGGCTGTAGCGCCGGCTTGACCCCCCAGCGGCGGCCCGTAGACTCGCGGCCATGCGCACCCTCACGCGATTGATCGCTCCGGCCGCGCTCGCGGGCGTGCTCGCGCTCGCCGCCGCCGCGCCGCTTCTGGCGCTGGACGCGCCACCCGTCGGCGATGCTCCGCGCATCGTCGCGCAGGAGGCGGAGGCCGGTCGCGACGTGGTGCCCCCGCTGATCTGGGCGTTCGTCGGGGTCGGGCTGTTCTGCGGCGCGCTGGGCGTGCTCTACCTGTTGAAGCGCGAGCTCGGCGGCTTCGAGCTGAAGCCGGGGGCGTGGACCGCCCCCATCAGCGTAATCGAGAGCGAGAGCCTTCCGGTCGACGAGTCGGACTACCCCGAGCCCGAGGATGACGGCCACGGCCACTGAGGCGCACACCCTTCCCGTGACCCGTCTGCTGCTGGCGACCAACAACCCCGGCAAGGTTCGCGAAATGCGGAGGCTGCTCGCGGGCGAGCCGTTCGAGGTGGTCACGCCCGCCGACCTGGGCATCGCGCTCGACGTGGTCGAGGACGGCGACGGGTACGCGGAGAACGCGGCGCTGAAGGCACACGCCTTCGCGGCGGCGGGCGGGTGCCTCGCCCTGGCTGACGACTCGGGCATCGAGGTGGACGCCCTTGAGGGAGCGCCCGGTCCGCTCTCCGCGCGCTACGGCGGCCCGGGCCTCGACGACGCGGGACGCACGCAGCTCATGCTGCGGGAGCTGCGCGACGTTCCCGACGGCGAGCGCGGGGCGCGCTACCGCGCGGTCGTCGCCGTCGCGTGGCCGGACGGGGGCATCGAACGGTTCGAGGGGACGTGGGAGGGGTCGATCGGACGCGAGCCGCGAGGCGAGAACGGATTCGGTTACGACCCCATCTTCCGCACGCCGGAGGGCCGCAGCGCAGCCGACCTGAGCGCCGAGGAGAAGGACGCGGTCAGCCACCGGGGGCAGGCGGTGCGCGCCGCCGCTCGCTGGCTGCGGGTACGAGACGGCTAGCCGGCTGCGTCGTCGTCCTTGCTGGCGTCGATGACCTTCTGGGCAACGTTGCCCGGCACTTCCTCGTAGCGGTCGAACTGGAGCTCGAAGAGGCCACGTCCCTGCGTCAGCGAGCGCAGGTCGGAAGCGTAGCGCTGCACTTCCGCAAGGGGCACGTCGGCTTCGACGACGCTCAGGCCACCGTCGGGCACGATGCCGTGGATGCGGGCACGCTTGGTGTTGAGGTCACCGACGATGTCGCCCGCGTTCCCTTCCGGGCCGCGCACGCGGATGGTCATGACCGGCTCGAGGAGCACGCCGTGGGCGCCTTCCACGGCTTCCTTCAGCGCCTGGCTGGCCGCGAGCTTGAACGCCATCTCGCTGGAGTCGACCGGGTGGTGCTTGCCGTCGAACAGGGTGACCTCGCAATCGGTCAGCTCGTAGCCGGCGACCACGCCTTCACGGGCCGTCTCCATGACCCCTTTCTCAACCGCGGGGATGAACTCGCGGGGAACGGAACCACCCACCACCTTGCTATTGAACTGCAGCCCGGAGCCCCGGGAGAGCGGCTTGATTTCGATGGCGACGCGGGCGTACTGGCCGTGGCCGCCCGTCTGCTTCTTGTGGGTGTAGTCGGCGGAAGAGGACCTGCCCACCGTCTCGCGGTAAGGCACGCGCGGCAGTGAGAGCTCGACTTCGAGGTTGAACTTCTGGAGCAGGCGCCCGACGGCGACGTCGAGGTGGGCGTCGCCGAGGCCTTCGAGGATGGTTTCGCTTGTGCTGGCGTCGCGGCGAAGGCGGAGCCCGGGGTCCTCCTCGACGAGGCGCTGGAGGCTGGGGCCGAGCTTGTCGACGGCGGCGTTGGCGGCCGGGCGAACAGCCATGCTGTACACCGGCTCGGGGAAGATCATGGTGGGCAGCACGACCGGCTTGTCCTTCGTCGCGAGCGTGTCGCCGGTGCCGGTGTCGCTCAGCTTGGCGACGACGCCGATGTCGCCGGGCGAGAGCGCGTCGACGGGCTCCTGGTCCTTGCCGCGCTGGCGGTAGATGGTGCCGAGGCGCTCATCGGAGGACTTGTCGCTGTTCCAGAGGTGGCTGTCGGCCTTGACCGTGCCGGTCATGACGCGGAGGTAGCTGAGGCGGCCGACGTAGGGGTCGGCGGAGGTCTTGAAGACGAGGACGGCAGGCGATGCGCCGCCGCTCACCTCGAGGCTCTCGCCGTCGACATCGACGACCTCGCGTTGGGCGGGGGTAGGGGCGACGGCGACGAGGGTGTCGAGCACCTGACGCACGCCGACCTGGTGGGTCGCGGAGGCGCAGAGCACTGGCACGATGTCACCGGCGGCGAGGGCGGTGCGGAGGGCGCCGTGCAGCTCGTCGGCGGTAATCTCCTCGTCCTCGAAGTACTTCATCATCAGCTCTTCGTCGTTCTCGACGATGCTCTCGACAAGGGACGAGCGCAGCTCGTCGGCGGTGTCCTGCAGGTCGGCCGGCACGTCACCTGGCTCGCCGCTCTCCCCGAGGTAGGCCTTCATGGCGAGAAGGTCGACGACGCCACCGAGGTCGTGGCTCTGGCCGATGGGGAGGAAGAGGGGGGCAACGGCCGTGCCCCACTTCTCGCGGATGGCATTGAGGGCGATGTTGAAGTCCGCGTTCTCGCGGTCGAGGCGGTTGATGAGGATCATCCGGGGAAGCCCGCGCTCCTCGGCGATCTGCCAGACGCGGTCGGTGCCCACCTCGGGACCGGAGACGGCGTCGACGACGATGAGGGCGAGATCGGCGGCGCGGACGCCGCAGATGACCTCGGAGACAAAGTCGGCGTATCCAGGGGTGTCGACCAGGTTGATCTTCGCGCCGTTCCACTCGACCGGGAGGACGGAGAGGTTGAGGCTGAACTTGCGGCGGTGCTCGTCCTCGTCGTAGTCGCCGACGGTGTTCTGCTCCTCGATGGAGCCCATCCGCGTGACCGCGCCACTCACGAAGAGGGCGGCCTCCCCGAGCGTCGTCTTGCCGACGTTGCCGTGACCGGCGAGAACAACGTTGCGAATGTCTTCGGAGGAGTAGAGCTTCATCGGTGGGCGCCTCGTGGCCGCTCGGGCCGGGGATTGGGGCGCGATTGTACGCGCTCGGGTCCGTTGGCGGCGGCGGCGCGGAAGCGGCTCCTGTAGACTCCGTTCGCACGCATGTTCGAGGAACCGCGCACCTACGTCGCACTCGACCTGGAGACGACGGGGCTTGACCCGACGGACGACCGGATCACCGAGATCGGGGCGATCCGTTTCGATGACGAGGGACGTGAGCTGGGCGTCTTCGATCAGCTGATCAACCCGGGGCGGCCGATCCCCGCGTTCACCGAGAAGCTGACCGGAATCACGAACGAGGACGTCCAGCGGGCGCCACCGTTCGAGGCCATCGCGAACGACCTCGCGCAGTTCGTGGGGGAGAGTGCGGTCGTGGGGCAGAACGTGCGCTTCGACCTCGTGTTCCTGGCGGAAGCAGGACTCGAGTTCGAGGCGCCGGCGCTCGACACGCTGCGGTTCGCCCGCATCCTGTTCCCGGAGGGCCCCGGCGGGCTGGCGGACCTGGCGGCGGAGCTGGGCGTCGAGATGCCGGTCGCACACCGCGCCCTCGCGGACGCGCGCACGGCGGCATCGGTGTTCCTGGAGCTCAGGCGGCGGGCGGCATCGCTGCCGGCGGGCGAACGTGCCGCGCTGGCGCGGGTAGTGGCGCTCGACGAGCCGGATCTGGCGCGAGAGCTCGGGGGCGGCGCGGATGCGGAGGCCGACGAATTCGAAGCCCCCGCGCTGCCGGAGCGGTGGCAGCCGCCGGAGCCGCTGGCGCGGGCGGAGGTGCCCGAGCCGGTCACGGCGGAGGAAGTGCGGGAGGCGCTCGCGGGGGCGGCGCGCGTGGTGGAGCGGTTCGAGGAGCGCCCCCAGCAGGTGGAGATGGCGGAGGCAGTCGCGGGCGCGTTCTCGGACGGCGGCCACTGGCTGATCGAAGCGGGCACGGGCGTGGGCAAGTCGCTCGCGTACCTGATCCCGGCGGCGTTGTACGCGCTCCGGAACGGAACGCGCGTCGTGATCTCGACGAACACGATCGCGCTGCAGGAGCAGCTCCTCGGGAAGGACGTGCCCGCGCTGCGCGAGATCCTGCGGGAGGCAGGAGCCATCGACCGGCCGGACGACCTGCGGGTGGCGCTGCTGAAAGGCCGCGCGAACTACCTGTGCGTGCAGCGCTGGATGGGCCACCCCGCCAGCCTCGCGGACCCGGACGTGGCCCGCCTGGCGGGGTCGCTGGCGCGCTGGCTGCCACAGACGCAGAGCGGCGACCGCTCGGAGCTGCGACTGGACCCGGGCGCGCGCGCCGCCTGGGCGCGTTTCTCGGCGTCGGACGCGGACTGCCTCTCGCGGCAGCATACGTTCGTGCGGGAGGGGCGCTGCTTCCTGCAGCGGGCGCGGAAGACGGCGGAAGGCGCGCACCTCGTGGTCGTGAACCACGCCCTGCTGCTGGCCGACCTCGCAAGCGGGGGGAGCGCCATTCCCGCGTTCGATCACCTCATCATCGACGAGGCCCACAACCTCGAAGGACAGGCGACGCAGCAGTTCGGGTTGCACATCGGCGCGCGGCAGGTGACGGACGCGCTGGAGGCGATCCACCGGCCGCGGACGTCGGAGAGGCGCGAGGGCGGCGTGGTGGCGACGAGCGGGCTGCCGGAAGCGCTGGGGGCCGGGGCGATAGCCACCCTGAAGGCGGCCGTCGCGGCGGCGGCGAAGGGCGCAGAGGCCCCCTTCGAGTCGCTGGGGGCGCTCGCGGGCGAGTCTCGGGACGACCGCGTCAGCGTCACGCCGGGCGTGCGTTCGGGGTCGCGCTGGGGGGAGGTGGAGGAGGGGTGGACGGCGCTCGACGCCGCCCTCGCGACCGTGGTCGAGAGCAGCCGGGCAGCGGCAGGGTTGCTGGGCGGGGAGGATGGCGGGACGGCAGGGGAGGAGCTGGAGGCGGCTGCCGGGTGGCTGGAGGGGGTGAGGCTGGACCTCGCCCACCTCATCGAGGGGAGCGACCCCAACGCGATCACGTGGGTCTCGACGGTGCGGGGCGGGACGGGGGCGCTGAACTCCGCGCCCCTGGAAGTCGGACCGCGGCTCGCGGAGGAGCTGTTCGCCGGCCGCGCGACGGTGATCGCGACAAGCGCAACGCTGGCGGCGGGCGGGTCGATGGCGTTCACGGCGGACCAGATGGGGCTGCCGGACGCGGGCACGCTGGCGCTGGGCTCGCCCTTCGACTACGAGCGCTCGACCCTGCTGGCAACCCCGACCGGGTTCCCCGACCCGGGCTCGCAGGGGTACGAGGAGGCTGCGGCGGACGCGGTCACGGAGCTCGCGCTCGCGTCGGAGGGGCGGGCGCTGGCGCTGTTCACCTCGCACGCATCGCTGCGGAGAGTTGCGGACCTGTCCCGCGGGGCGCTCGAAGCAGAGGGGATCAGCGTGCTCGTGCAGGACCGCGACGGCGCGCCCCGCCAGCTGATGCGCAACCTCATCGAGGATCCACGCTCTGTCATCTTCGGGACCTCGAGCTTCTGGGAGGGGATCGACATCCGGGGCGAGGCGCTCTCGCTCGTCGTGATCGCCCGGCTCCCGTTCGCCGTGCCTACGGATCCGATCCACAAGGCGCGCTCGGCACTCTACGACGATCCTTTCGGGGAGTACTCGCTGCCGGGGGCGGTGCTGCGATTCCGGCAGGGCTTCGGGCGCCTCATCCGCGACCGCGAGGACCGCGGCGTGGTGGCCGTGCTCGACAGCCGCGTCCGCACGAAGCGGTACGGACGCGAGTTCCTCGAGGCGATTCCCCGGTGCACGCGGCTCAATACGGGCGTCGAGGAGATCGCGGCCCGCGCGCGGGAGTGGCTCACCAGGTGAGCCCACCACAGCCCCTGCCGCAGCGCATCGCGGGGGAGTGGGTCACGCTTCGCCGGGTCGAAGGGGAGGGGGCGGTGCGGTACGAGGTGCGGCGCAAGGGGAAGCGCGAGGTCATCGGCGAGGTGGCGATCGACCTCTCGGGGGAGGTTCCCTTCATCGGGCGGCTGTGCATCGACGAGGAGGCGCGGGGCTACGGGGTGGGCTCGGGGGCGGCGACGGCACTGCTGAAGACGCTGAGGCGCCGTTACCCCGTCGTGCGGACGTGGGCGCCGCCGGACCGGGGGCTGGCGGTGTACTTCTGGGTGCGGATGGGGTTCCGCCCGATCCACGGGGAGGGGCCGGACGGGGGGCTGTGGTTCGAGCAGGTGCTGCGCCCGGCACGTTCCCGGCGCAGGGCTGGACAGAGGAGGTAAGGTAGTAGGGATGGATTCGCGCGCGGCGGGGCGCCGAACCCAACGGGGTTTGACATGCACGCCAGCAGGCATCGCGCGGCAACTGGAACCTGCACGCACCACTGGATCATCGCGACGCCCAACGGGCACCTCAGCCGGGGCATCTGCAAGCACTGCGGAAGCGAACGCGACTTCGAGAATTCGGAGACGGAACGGCTCTGGCGCAACCGCCGCTCCGGGCGGAAGGAACCGGCGCCGGACGGCGGGTAGCGCGCGCCGTACACTGAACCTGTGACACCACAACTGGCGGTTGAGCTCGCACCCGAGCGCAAGACAAACCTGAGCCTTCGCAACCCGGTGATGCCGGCTTCCGGCACGTTCAGCTGGGGGCTGGAGTTCGCGCGGCAGTTCGATGTGAACCGGCTCGGGGCGGTCGTGTCCAAGGGCGTGACGCCGCTGCCGCGGGCGGGCAACCCCCAGCCCCGCGTGGCGGAGACGCCCTCGGGCATGCTGAACTCGATCGGCCTCCAGAACCTCGGCCCGGACCGCATCATCGCGGAGATGGCGCCCGTCTGGGCGGGCTGGGATGCGCCCGTCATCGTGAACATCGCCGGGGAGACCGCGAGCGACTACGGCGACCTGGCGCGAGCCTTCGACGGCGTGCCCGGGGTGGCCGCTCTGGAGCTCAACTTCAGCTGCCCGAACGTCGACAACGGCCTCGACTTCGGCCTGGACGCCCATGCGGCGGCGCAGGCGACGCGGGCGGCGGTGCGGTCCTGCGAACTGCCCGTCATCGTGAAGCTGACGCCGGCCGCGCCGGACCCGGCGGCCATCGCCCGCGCCTGCGTGGACGAGGGCGCCTCCGCCATCTGCGCCATCAACACGGTTCCCGGGCTCGCCATCGACACGGAGGCGCGGAGGCCGGTGCTGCCGCGGGCGAGCGGCGGGCTGAGCGGCCCCGCGATCAAGCCGGTCGCGCTGAGGGTCGTGTACGAGGTGGCGCAGGCGGTGCGAGCGCCGGTCATCGGCTGCGGGGGCATTAGCAACGGGCGGGACGCGGTCGAGTTCCTGATGGCGGGGGCGACGGCGGTGCAGGTGGGGACGGCCTCGTTCTCGAACCCGAGGGCGCCGCTGGACGTGCTGGAAGGGCTGGAGGCCTGGCTGGAGGCGCACGAGGTCGCGGATGTCCACGACATCATCGGGTGCGCCCAGCCGCTGCCCGCCTAGGGCCTGCGCGAGGCGTGGGGTACGCTGACTGCACGGGGTGTAGCTCAGCCCGGCAGAGCGCGCGGTTTGGGGCCGCGAGGTCCCCGGTTCAAATCCGGGCACCCCGACCAACACCACTACCCAAGGGGCGTGAGCATGCCGACGCGAGGCTTCAGTGCGTGCGCGGCGCTCCTGCTGGCGGGATGCGCGCTGGTGCTGTCGGGATGTGGATCGCCTGATCCCACGCCGCCTCCGTCGACGCAGACCCCCGAGGCAACGGAGACCACCGCGCCCGCCACGCCGACACCCACAACGGCTACGGCGACCGCTACCCCCTCGCCAACCTCAGCACCGGCCGTAGAGCCGCCGGCGGAAGACCATGTGGTCCTCGCGGCCGAGCTGGCGGAGATCGCGCTCGCTCCTGTACTCGAGGAGTTCGGCGAGGACGCGGAGGCGCTCACGGCGCACGCGTTTCCCCTGGGCGTTCGAGACGACGAGGGCGCGCTCTGGGCGGTGGTCACGAACGGCCCGCAGCCCTACTACCAGGGGGCGGACGGAAACGGGGTCAACTTCTTCCACTTTGTCGCGCTATACCGGCGCACCAACGACGCTTCGTGGTCGGACGTGCTGTCCCAGGTGACCCTGGAGACTGCCCCCCAGCGGACGCACACCGTCGAGGTGCTCGACCCGGGACCGCGACGGACCGCGGGGCCTGGCGTGCTGATCGCCATTCGCGGTCAGACAGGCGCGCACGCGGGAACGTTCGATGTGCTGCTGGCCGAGAGTGAGCTGCTCAGGACGGTGGTCTCGCAGATCAGCGCGGGGCCCGACTCGGGCACCATCGCCGACCTCGACGGCGACGGCGTCGCGGAGCTCGTCTTCAACACTTCGGATCCGTACGTGTTCTGCTACGCCTGCGCCGTGGAAGAGCGCCGCGAGCAGGTCTACCGCTGGACCGGCCTCGAATACGAGCAGGTGCCACTGGAGGCGCCGGACGACCTCGAAGGGGACCTGGCCGCAGAGGCGGCGCGGGTCGTGCGGTTGGCCGAGGCGAACCTGTGGCGGGACGCAGCCTCGCTCGCGATCGAGACCTCGCGGCAGGCGCCGGAACACGAGGGCTTACGCTGGCTCTCTACACTGGTGAACCGGATGGCCGCCCTGCGGATCGCCTACGCAGGCTCGCCGGGTCAGCCGCTGCTGACGAACGTGCTGGCGGGCGAGTACGGGGCGGCGTTCGCGTTGATGCGGGCGCTCACGCCGGAGGAGGCGTTCGCGCTCAACGGGCCACTCATCAGTGGCACGGCAGCCGAGACCGCCTTGCCGACGATGGTCTCGTACCTCCTCTTCTACGCGGACGAAGCGCTGAAGGTTCGCGACGACGACCCGGCCATCCACGCCGTGCGCGCCCTGGGCCAGGTGCTCGCTTCGCCGGAGGAGCTGAGCCGGGCGCGCTCGTCGATTGGGCGGGCGCTGCGACTGGCGCCCGACGACACCTTCCTGCAGGAGGCGAAGGCGTACCTGGACTCAGTCGAGGTCGCGCCCGGCCTTCCCCCGGACGCACCGGATCCCGAGACGCTGCTCGACGCACCCGATCCCTCGTTCTTCGAGCAGTACACGCTGGGCACGGGGGACCGGGGGCGAGCCGTGCGGGCGCTGCACCAGCGGCTCGCGCGGGCGCCCTCGCTCGGGTTCCGGTATCCGGGCCGCTACTACGACGTCTACGACGAACCGACGCGGGAGGCCGTGCTGAAATTGCAGGTGGAGGCGGGGCTGGCCCCGACGGGGGTCGTCGATGGCCCGACCTGGGACGCGCTGGAGCGACTGGTGGCAACGAGCCGGCAACCGAGCGATGTCGGGCCGTCCAGCCCCCCACCGTCCGTGACGCATCCCGCGCACGGCGCGGCGGGCGAGCCGGTTGTCTACCTCACGTTCGACGACGGTCCCCACCCGACCTGGACGCCACAGGTGCTCGAGGTGCTCGCGCGGCACGGCGCGACGGCGACGTTCTTCGTGCTGGGGCAGAACGTGCTGGCCTACCCGGAACTGGCGGCACGCCTGGTGGAGGAGGGGCACGACCCCGAGAACCACACCTTCGACCACGCCTCGCTCGACAAGGTGGACCGGGAGACGTTCATCGCCGAGGTGCGGGATACGGACCGGGCGATCCACGAGGCAGCAGGCGAGGGGGCCGATCCGATCGCCTGCCTGCGGCCACCGTACGGCGCTTACGACGCCCAGACGGGCACGCTCGCGACCGAGCTGGGGAAGACGCTCACGCTGTGGACCGTCGACCCGCAGCACTGGCGCAGGCCAGGCGCGGACCAGATCGCGGAGCACCTGCTCACGCACGCACGCCCCGGAGCGGTCCTGCTGATGCACGACGGTGGAGGGGAGCGCTCGCAGACAGTTGCGGCCCTCGACAGGGTCCTCCGGGAGCTCTCGGCGCGCGGCTTCACGTTCGCACTGCTGTGCCAGTAAGGCCCGTTCGCTGGCGGCCCAGAACAGGGCTGCTACCATGACCGGAGCCCACACGGAGCACCACTTGTGAGCGACGACTTTGGCATCGACCTGGACGAGGTGCGCCGCGTCATCGAGGACTCGGAGGTGCTGATCATCCGGCTCGAGACGGTGGGCAGCCGCGTACTGGTCGACTTCCGCAGCACCGCCGCGGAGCCTCCCTACATCTCGCGCGTTCCGCGGGTGAATTCGGTGGAGGAACGGGTGCGGGCGGTCAAGGAGCTGCGGCCGGCGTTCCCCTATCCCGAGAAGCTGATGTCGTTCGCGTGGCCGCGCCGGGTCAGCGTCATCGGGGAGTCCGGTCTTTGGGACGTCGTGCGGGGGCGGATGGAAGCGATCGGCGGCGAGGCGGCAGGGGAGGCGGCGGTGCGGGTACACCGCGAGCTGCTCGACGAGGAGCGGCGCGAGGTACTGGCCGCGGTGCGTGGGGGTGAAGGCATGCGCACCATCTGGCAGCGCGAATGAGCGACACGCGTCCCATCGACCTGCGCAGCGACACGGTGACGCAACCGGACGCCGCGATGCGCCGCGCCATGGCCGAGGCGGAGGTCGGCGACGATGTTTTCGGGGACGACCCGAGCGTGAACCGGCTCGAAGCGATGGCGGCCGAGCGCGTGGGCAAGGAAGCGGCCGTCTACGTGCCGAGCGGCACCATGGCGAACCTGATAGCGGTCCTGAGCCACACACGTCCCACGGACGAGGTACTCCTCGGCAGCCAGGCGCACATCTTCAATGCCGAGGTCGCGGGGTCGGCGCGAATCGGGGGCGTGCAACTGCGCCCCCTGCCGAACGATGCCGGTGGCGGGCTCGACGAGGGCGACGTGGAGGCGGCGATCCGCGAGCCGAACCTCCACGCGCCACGAACGGCCCTGCTCTGCCTGGAGAACACGCACAACAGCTGCGGGGGCCAGGTCCTCCCGGCGGCGAAGACGGAGGCGCTGGCCGCCATTGCGCGCGGAGCGGGGGCGGCCGTGCACCTCGACGGGGCCCGCATCTTCAACGCCGAAGTCGCAAGCGAAACGCCCGCGGCCGAGCTCGCCGCGGCCGCCGACTCGGTCTCGTTCTGCCTCTCGAAGGGGCTGGCGTGCCCGGTGGGCTCGGTGCTCTGCGGCCCGGGCGAGCTGATCGAACGAGCGCGGCGGGAGCGGAAGATGCTGGGCGGCGGGATGCGGCAGGCGGGAGTGCTCGCGGCGGCAGGAATCCACGCGCTGGAGCACAACATCGAGCGTCTTTCGGAGGATCACGCGAACGCGCACACGCTGGCGGAGGGGCTGGGACGGCTGGGGCCCTTCGACGTTCAACTACCGGCGACCAACATCGTCATCCTGCGCGTCCTTGAAGGGACGCGGGAGGGGTGGCTGGCGGCGTTCGCCGACCAGGGCGTGCGGGCGGTGCCGTTCGGCGCGGGACGCATCCGCATGGTCACGCACAAGGACGTCGATGCGGTCGCAATCGACGAGGCGCTGCGACGCATCGAGCGGGCGGTGGCGGCGGCGTGAGGCGCTGGCTGGGGTTGGCCGTGGCGGCGCTGGCGGGCGCGGCGCTCGTGGCGTGCGGCAGTGAACCGATCGAGTCGCACGCCCCGGTGTTCACGGAAGCGCCCTGGACCGGACCCGAACGGCTCCACTACAACCTCACGCAGCGAGACAACCTCGAAGGGACCTGCGTGCTGGAGACGAATCCAGAGGTCTCTCCGGGGGTTACGGAGGTGCGGCGGCTCTGTCGCGACGCCGCAGAAGGCCGCTACGAGGACAACGGTTCCGCGCTCGTGGACTCGGCCACGCTGCGGCCGTTCTCGTCGCTGCGCGTTGTGCTCGACCTGGAGGACGGCAACGCTCGCCACTTCGCCACCACCTACCTGCCGGAGGAGCGGACCGTCCGTTTCGACTCGAAGCAGTACGAGGCAGGCGGGGAGGAGCCGAGCGAAACCCTCTCGGCGGAACGGGAGCTCCCGGACCCGATCGAGGGCGTGCCGGAGCCGGCCTGGTACGACGACGAGGAGCTGCTCTGGCTGGTGCGGGGAATCCCCCTCCGGGAAGGCTTCGAGGGGTCCTTCACGAACGTCAACGCCTCCACGGGCAGGGTCTTTTCGGCGGAGGTCGCGGTGGAGGAACAGGAAGAAGTGGAGGTTCCGGCGGGCTCGTTCCAGACTTGGAAGGTCAGGATCGAGACGAGCACGGTGACGCAGCTGATCTGGCTTGAGGTAGACGCTCCACACCGGGTCGTGAGGGCGAGAATCGAACGCCTGACGTACGAACTGACGGTCATCGAGAAGTAGCCGCTGGAGCAGACGCGTGACACGGCGCGGGGGTTCGAGGAAAGCCCCTCTTGACCCTCCGGCAGGCGCCGGGAGCTTCTCGCCAGAACTTATAAATTTATGTCGCTCGATTCTCTTGACACCCCCCACCAGCATCCTAGTATTCCCGAGCCACCCGAGAACGCGAGAACTCATTGCCCGTAGTAGTTGCCGTTAGCCGAGACCCCCGTATGCGAGAGGCGCTCCATACCTACCTCCGCGAGCGGGGGTACGAGGTGGCAACCTATCCCAACTACGACGTGTTGATGGCCCAGTTCGACCCCCTGGCGCCGGCCGTGCTGGTGGTTGACGTTCAGGGTGTGCCCCGGGGCGAGCCGGGCTCCCGGTTCACGCAGTTCAGCCAGTGGCTGGCGCGCACGTACCAGGATCGCGAGACTCCTTCGCTGGTGTACATGCTGCGGAAAGGGTCGCGGAGGCCGCATTTCCACATTCCCGGCCCCGTGATCAAGAAGCCCTTCCCCCTGGAAAAGCTGGGCGAGACGCTCCGGACCATGCTCGGGGACCCGACTCGCACCGCACGGGCGCCCTTCGAGGTTGAGACGGACACCAACACCCTCAAGGGAACCGAGGGGTCCGAGCACCTGACGAACATCGAAGCGAACCTGCTGGCCTACCTGATGGCGCACGAGGGCGAAATCCTGCATCCCCGCACGCTCCTGGCCGAGGTCTGGCAGTACCACGACGACGCCGGAGCGAACACGCTCGTGCGCGCGCACGTGAGCAACCTGCGCCGCAAGATGCGGGCGGTGCTCGGCAGCGACGAGCAGCTTGAGACGATCCGTGGCAAGGGCTACCGGTTCGTCGCCTGACCCGCCTCCCTGAACCCGAACTCCCGTGACCCTCCCCCTTCTGGCCGCGGCGTGGCTCCTGGGTTTCGCCGTGGTTGGCGTGTGGGGTGCGCCCCTGTGGGTGGCGGGGGCGTGGTTCGCGGCTGTCGCGCCGGGGGCCTGGGCGCTGCGCGGGCGGGGAGCGGCCGCACTGCTGGGAGCAACCGCGGTGATGGCGCTCCTCGGGGCCTGGCGCTTCGAGGCATGGGCGGATGAACTGCTGCCCGACCTCGCCCGCTCGGTCGGCACGGAGGTAACGCTTGAGGGACGCATCGACTCGGAGCCGGACCCGGGACTGACCACGCATCGCTACCACGTCCGGGCGGAGCGGGTGGAGGACGGCGGGGTCTGGCGCGAGACGGAGGGTCGCGCGCTGGTCACGGTGCGCCAGACCGAGCGCCTGGGATACGGGACACCGGTGCGGCTCTCGGGGGCGCTGGAGGCGCCGCCCGAACTCGAGGCGTTCGATTACCGCGCCTTCCTCGCCCGACGCGACATCGTCGGGACGATGAGCTTCCCGCAGGTGGAGCAGGTGGGGGAGGGACCACGCGGCAGCCCCCGCGCACTGGCCGCGGAGATGCGGCTGCGGCTCGAACGCTCGATGCAGGCGGCACTGCCCGAGCCGGCGGCCGCGCTCGGATCGGGAATCGTGATGGGCCGCGACGGAACGATGCCGCGGGAGCTCACAGAGGCATTCCGGGAGACGGGGCTGGCGCACTTCGTCGCGGTCTCGGGCTCGAACATCGCGCTGGTGACGGCGCTCGCGTTCCTGCTGTTCGTACCGCTCGTGGGTCGCAACTGGGCCACCCTGCCGGCCGCCGCTTCGCTCGTGCTGTACGTGTTCCTCGCAGGGGCGGAGGAGACAGTCGTGCGGGCGGGAGTCATGGCGCTCATCGTGCTCGTCGGGTTCTGGCTGGGGCGGCCACGAAGCGGTCTCGCGGCGCTGGCGGCGGCGGCCATCGTGATGACGGCCGCACAGCCCCGGCTGGCACTGGAGGCGGGGTTCCAGCTGAGCGTAGCCTCGACCGCCGGCCTCATCGTCTTCGGGCCTTGGATCCGCTACGGACTGGCTTGGGCGGCGGCCAGGGTGGGGGCGGCGGGCGTCGTTCCCAACGTGCTGCTCGATGTGGCGTCGCTGTCGCTGGCCGCCTGGGTCGCCGCGCTTCCGATCATCTGGGTGACGTTCGGACAGGTGTCGCTCATCGGGCCGCTGGTGAACATCCCCACCGTGCCCGTGTTCGCACTCGCGTTCTGGCTGAGCGGGGCGGCGGCGATCGCGGGAGCGGTGTGGGAGCCGGCGGGGTGGGCGGCGGGGCTCGTCGCGTACTACCCGCTGGCATTCATCATCTGGATGGCGGAGGCGGGGGCGAGCGTGCCCCGGGCGGCGGTCGCGGTGCCCCGCTTCGGGGCGGAAGCGGCGCTCCTCGCGACAGCCGTGCTTGGCGCGCTCGCGTGGCCCGCCTATCGCTACCTCGCGCCCAGGCTGGCGCCACAGGAGCCGCGAAGGGATGTCGTGCGGACCGTACGCGCGGCTGCCCTGACGAGCGGCGCGGGAGCGCTGGTAGCGGCGGTCGTCGCGGTCAGCGTCTGGCCTGCGGGTGGGCCCGGGGCATTGCAGGTCACGGTGCTGGACGTGGGGCAGGGGGACGCCATCCTCGTGACGACGCCGAATGGGGAACGGGTGGTGGTGGACGGCGGTCCGAGCGGCATCATCCTGGCGCGCGAGCTCGGGGACGTGCTGCCGCACTGGCAGCGGGGGATCGCGGCGGTCGTGCTCACGCACCCCGACGCGGACCACGTCGGCGGGCTGCCGGCGCTGCTGGAACGCTTCGACGTGCGGCAGGTGTACGACAACGGGGAACCTCGCGACACGGCTGTCTTCGCGCGCTACGAGGCGGCGGCGGGGACGCGTCAGACGCTGCGTCACGGGGACGTGTTCGAGGTCGACGGGGTGCGTTTCGAGACGCTCTGGCCACCTCCCGGGCCGCTCGATGGACCGCGGAACATGTGGTCGGTCGTGCTGCGGGTGACCTACGGCGACGCCACCATCCTGCTGACCGGCGACATTGACGAGACAGCCCAGCGCGCGCTGCTCGCCTCCGGCGATGTCGGCGCGCACGTGCTCAAGGTTCCGCACCACGGGGCCAGCACCAACGCGGACGGGTTCTTCGACGCCACGGGGGCATGGGTCACGGTCATCTCGGCAGGCAAGGGGAACCGCTTCGGGCACCCCACGGACGAAACGCTCGTGGACCTGGAAGGACGAGCCGTGCTGCGCACCGACCTCCACGGTCGCGTCACGATCGTGAGCGATGGGGACAGCATCACGGTGCGGGCGGAGCGCTGGGAGGCGAGCTTTGCGCCTGCCGGGGGGGAGGGGTAGCGTAGCTGACCCCATGCCAGCACGAGTCGACGGCCGCCAGGCCCACGAACTGCGCCCGATCACGATCGAGACGGGCTACCAGGAGTTCGCCGAGGGGAGCTGCCTCATCGGCTTCGGCAAGACGCGCGTGCTCTGCGCGGCGAGCGTCGCCGAGCGGCAGCCGGGCTGGCTGCGGAACACGCAGAGCGGCTGGGTCACGGCCGAATACTCGATGCTGCCCCGGTCGACCTCGACGCGGACGCAGCGGGAGGTCGAGCGGGGCCGTCCGGGCGGGCGCACGCAGGAGATTCAGCGGCTCATCGGCCGCTCCCTGCGCGCCGCCGTCGACCTCGACCTGCTGGGGCCTCGCACCATCACCGTGGACTGCGACGTGCTGCAGGCGGACGGAGGCACCCGGACCGCGTCGGTCACGGGCGGTTTCGTCGCGCTGCGGCTGGCGGCGGAGAAGCTGGCCCTGGCCAACCTCATCCCCCCGGAAACGATCACGACCCAGGTGGCGGCCGTTTCGGCGGGGATCGTCGCCGGCACGCCGGTGCTCGACCTCTGCTACGAGGAGGACTCGTCCGCGGAGGTGGACTTCAACGTGGTGATGACGGGTGAGGACGCGTTCGTCGAGGTGCAGGGGACGGCCGAAGGGAAGCCGTTCGACGGGGCGTCGCTGGACGCGCTCGTGGAGCTGGCGCGGGGCGGCATCACGGAGCTGTTCGAGCGGCAGCGCGAGGCGCTGCGGGCAGCTCAGACGTAGGGCCCGAGGTGCGTGCCGCCGACGATATGAAGATGCCCGTGCTCCTGGCTCTGCATCGCCTCGAAGCCGAAGTTGGAGAGCAGGCGGAACCCGTCGGGGCAGGCCTCGGCGCCGATCTTGTGAGCGATGCGGCCCACGGCCTCGATGCCGTCCTCCCAGAGTTCGGCCTGGGTGCGGTGCTCCTTCGTCATCGCAAGCAGCATGACGGGAACCCAGCGGAGCACGTTCTGGATGACGATGACCTCGTCGTCCTCGTAGATGACGTTCGCGGGCTCGGTTCCGGCGACGATGTTGCAGAAGACGCAGTACGGGGCACGCTTCATGGCGGGAGTCCGATTCTACAGGGCAGGGGCCTGACCACGATGGCAGCGCCCGCGGAGGTTGGACGATGCCGAGGCTGATGCCCATCCGGGGGCTGCGCTACACGGCCAAGGCAGGGCCGCTCGACCAGCTGCTGGCCCCGCCGTTCGATGTGATCGGCGCGCGCGAACGCGAACGGCTGGCGAAGCTGTCGCCGCACAACGCCGTGCGGCTGGAGGCTGCGGGCAGCGGGTACGCAGCGATTGCGGCAGAACTGGAGGGGTGGATCGCGGACGGCATCGTCGAGCGGGATGTGGAGCCGATGCTGTACGTCTACGAGCAGGTCTTCGTGGAGGCGAGCGTCGAGCGCAGGCGACGGGCGCTCATCTGCGGGGTGGAGTCGCAGCCGTGGGAAGCGGGAGCGGTGCTGCCGCACGAGTTCACCATGTCGGCGCCGAAGGAGGATCGCCTGCGGCTGCTGCAGGCCACCGCCACGCAGTTCAGCCCTATCTTCATGCTGGCCCGGGACCGTTCAGGACAGCTGGCAGAGCTGTTGGCGAGCACGGCGGGGAATTTCGAGCCGGATGCTTCCGGCGAGACCGCCGACGGCGTCACGCACCGCCTCTGGGTGCTGCCCGCGGACCGCGAGCGGCTGCGGCAGCTCGCGCCGCTGCTCTCGGAGGCGTTCTACATCGCCGACGGGCACCACCGTTACGAGACGTCGTTCGCGTATCGCACCTGGCTCGCGGAGCGCGACGGGACGCTCGCCGGCGACCATCCCGCGCGGTTCGCGATGGCAGGCGTCGTACCGGTCGAGGACGAAGGGCTGGTCGTGCGACCGCTGCATCGCTTCGTGCCGCGGGAAGCGCCCCCCGACTGGCGCGAACGACTGGCGCCGTTGTTCGACATCGAAGAGGCCGGGGCGGGCATCGAGCCCGAGGCGCTCGAGGCGCTCCGGGCCGGCTCGCCGGGTGCGATCGTGGCAGTCAACCTGGCGCCGGGCAGCGTCCACCTGCTGCGGCCGAAGAGCGCGGACGCCGTCGCGAGCCTCGCGCCGGCGGGTGCGAGCGCGCGCTGGGTCTCGGCGGCGCCGATCCTGCTGCGGCTCGGGGTGCTGGACCCGTTGTGGGCCATCAGCGACGACGACCTGCGGGCAGGAGCCGTGACGTTCACGCACGAGGTGCATGAGGTGGTCGAGGCGCTCCGGGGCGGGGGAACCGGTTTCCTGCTCCAGCACGTGCCCGCGAGCGAGGTCATCGGGCTCGCCGACGGGGGTGAGCGGCTGCCGCAGAAGTCGACCTTCTACTATCCGAAGCTGGGGACAGGGCTCGTCTTCGGGCCGCTCTCGCCCTAGGCCTGCCCGACTCGTTTCGCCATGAGAATGTCCGGCTTCCCCGGGCCGTTCGCGTCCGGGATCACGCCGACCACGGAGAAGCCGCAGGCGCGGTAGAAGGCGTACGGGTGCCGGCCCGTGTTCTCGATGTTCGCGAGGTGTTCGAGGGGGTCCGGGTAAAGATCGGTGTCGCTCAGAGAAGTGCGCCCGTCCTCGTCGTCGGCGCCCAGGTAGAGGGTGGTCGCGCCCCGCGCCGCCACCTGCCGTTCGAGGTCGGCCACAAGCGCGTGGCCGATGCCCTCGCCCTGGCGGGCGGGATCGAGGGCGAGAGGATGGAGCTCCCAGGCATGGCCGTCGTACTCGCGGATGCCGCCGACCCACCCCCCACGAGGCCACCTTCGCGGGCGACGCGGCTGACACGATCCTCGCCGAAGGAATCGCGCACCTCGGCCTCCGCGCTTGCGAGGTCGGGCCAGGCGGGAGAGTGGTCCCGGAACGCCTCGACGACGATGCGCGCGACCTGCGCGATGGCGGGCTTGTCTGTCGGGTCGAGGTCGGTGATTTCGAGGGCCACTGGTAGCCGGTCCGCTAGAGGCGGACGAGGCGGGCGCTGGCGATGCCTTCGACCGCCTCGATCATGTCGAGGGCGTCGGCGTCAGGTTCGTCGTCAACCATGAGGACCATGAGGGCCCGTCCGCGGGGGCTGCTGCGGCCGACGCGCATGGCGCTGATGTTGATGTCCTGCGCCCCGAGCAGCGTCCCGAGGCTGCCGATCATGCCGGGCCGGTCCTCGTTCTCGCAGACGAGCAGGAAGCCGTTGGGGTCGGGGACGATGTCGATGTCAAGGTCGTTGATGCGGACGAGCGTGGGGCGCGAGTGGCTGGCGGTGCCGCTGACCGTGACCTGCGCCTCGCTGCTGCCGACCCGCAGCTCGATCAGGTTGTGGAACTCCTCGTGCGAGGCGCGGAGGCGCTCGTCGATGGTCCAGCCTCGGGCCTCGGCGATGCTCGTGGCGTTCACGAGGTTCACGTTCTGCTCGCTGATGGGGCGCAGCAGGCCACGGATGGCGAACGCCTTGAGCGGGGTAACGTCGTGCTCGGCAATCTCGCCGAAGAAGGAGAGGTCGATTGTCGTGAGCTGGCCGCTGAGGAGCTGCGTCGCGACCGTGCCCAGCATCTCCGCGACGGCAATGTAGGGCCCGACGACCTCGAGGGTCTCGGGCGGCACGAGGGGGGCGTTGACGGGGTAGCGGGGCGGGCGTCCCGCGAGCACGTCGAGCACCTGCTCGGCGATGTCGATGGCGATCCGCTCCTGCGCCTCGACGGTCGAGCCGGCGAGGTGGGGAGTGACGATGATGCGCTCCTCCTCGAAGAGGGGGTGCTCGCCGGGGGGCTCCGAGGTGAACACGTCGAGGGCGGCGCCGGCGACCTTCCCCGAGCGCACGGCCTCGAGCAGGTCGTTCTCGTCGATGATGCCGCCGCGAGCCGCGTTCACCAGGCGCACGCCGTCCTTCATGGCAGCGAACTGCTCCCGCGCGATCATGCCGCGGGTGGAGGCCGTCAGCGGCGTGTGCACGCTGATGAAGTCGCTCTCGGCGTAGAGACGCCCAAGCTCGACCGGCTCGGCGCCCAGGCCACGCACGCGCTCGACGGGGACGAACGGGTCGTGGGCGACGACGTTCATCTCGAAGGCGAGGGCGCGGCGGGCCATCTCCGAGCCGATCGGACCGAAGCCGACAAGCCCGAGGGTGCGTCCGCGAAGCTCGGCGCCCATGAAGTCGCGCCGGCGCCACTCGCCGCCGCGAAGGGAGCGGTCGGCCCGGGGGATATGGCGGGCGAGAGCGACGAGGAGGGCGAAGGCGTGCTCGGCGGCGGCGATCGTGTTGCCGCGGGGCGCGTTCACGACGACGATGCCGCGCTCGGTGGCGGCCTCGAGGTCGACGTTGTCCACGCCAGTGCCGGCACGGGCCACGATCTGGAGGCGACCGGCGTTGGAGAGGGCGTCGGCCGTGACCTTGGCCTCACTGCGCACGACCAGGGCTTCGTAGCCGGCAAGGGCCTCACGCAACTCGCCCGATGAGAGGCCGGTGCGGACATCAACCTCGGCCTCTTGCTCGAGCAAAGCGATGCCTTCATCCGCGATGGGGTCGGCGATGAGGACTCGGGGGCGGGGGCCGGGTTCGGTCACGGGGCGGGCTCGTGGATGGGGAGGGGTGGGGCCATGGGCTCAGCATAGCGCCGCCGGAGGTTACGGCCTCTGGGAAAAGAGCCGGGCGTTCAGGGCGATAGCCGTTCACTCATCTTCCCGGTCGATGAAGGGAATCTCCCTTGAGGAGTCGCGGCGGTCGGGTAATTCAAGGTCAACCCCGCGAGGCATGTTCTCGACGAGCCACTTGCCCATCGGCATTTCTTCGGGGACGCGCCTGCGCCACTCAAGGTCATTCGTCCGGACCTGCCACTCTCGTTCGGGGACGACGACGAAGGGCTTGCGGAGGCCGATTCGCTGCGGGCCCTCCTCCTCGGCGAGGCGGAGGATCTCGGAGAGGCGGGCCTTTGCCTCGGCAATCGTCCAGGTGCGGGGCGTTTCGGGCTGGGTCGTCATGGCGCCTCCTCGATATGGACTAGTCTAGACTAGACTAGTCCACTTTTCTTGTTCGCAGCCCTTCGTCCCCCTGCAGAAGAGTGGAAGGCCTAGGCCGTGGCGCCGGCGGGGGTTTCGGCGAGGAGGCGCTCGAGCACGTCGAGGGCGGCGGCGATGTCGTCCTGGCTGAAGTGCCCCATGTGGCCCACGCGGAAGATCTTGCCCCGGAGGCTCTGCTGGCCGCCGCCAAACACGACGCCGAACTCCTCGCGGGCGCGTTTCGCGATCCCGGGGCCGTCGACATCGTCGGGCCAGTGCACGGCGGTGACGGTGTCGGAGGCGAAACGCTCGTCCTGCGCGAACAGCTCGAGGCCCATCGCGCGGACACGGTCGCGGGTGTACTGGGCGACGGCATGGTGGCGGCTGTAGATACCCTCCAGGCCCTCGGCGCGGAGGGAGTCGAAGGCCTTGTCGAGCCCGTAGAAGATCGACAGTGCCGGGGTCCACGGTGTCTGCGCGTTCTCCAGTGAGGTGCGGTAGCGGCGCAGGTCGAAGTAGAACCGCGGCATGGTCGCGGTTTCGGAGGCTTCCCAGGCGCGCTCGCTGAGCCAGAGGAATGCCAGCCCAGGGGGCACCATCCAGCCCTTCTGCGAGCCGCTCACGAGGACGTCGACGCCCCAGCGCTCAGCCGGGCAGGGGATGGACGAGACGCTGCTGACACCGTCGACGATGAGCAGCGGCCCGCGCTCGCGGACGGCGGCGCCGATGGCCTCGAGCGGGTTCGTGATGCCGGTCGAGGTCTCGTTGTGGGTGACGAGGACCGCCTTGATCGAAGGGTCCGCGTCGAGACGGCGAGCAATCTCGTCGGCGTCGGCGGCGCCGCCCCACTCGACCTCGTAGCGCACCACCTCGGCGCCGTAAGTCTCGGCGATCGAAGCGAGACGGTTGCCAAAGACGCCGATGGAGACCGCGAGGACGCGGTCGCCGGGGCTAAGCGTGTTGATGACGGCGGCTTCGAGCCCGCCGGTTCCGGAAGCCGTGATCGTGAGCACGTCCGTGGAGACGCCGAATACCCAGTTCAGACCCTCGGTGACGCGCTTGATGATGTCCGCGAACTCCGGTCCGCGGTGATTCATCATGGGCCCGCCAACGGCTTCGAGGACATCGTCGGGGCACGGGGTCGGTCCAGGGATTCGGAGGTTCACGGCTCTTCCCAATGAGGTTTCTTCCCGAAGATTCTGGCCTAGCGCGCTGCTACAAACACGATCGGGGGCCGGTCCGCGTTAAGATCACGACATGTCGTCGACCTTTCGCGCGATCCCGAGCGTCGATGCGGTGCTGGGCGAGCTACGCAGCAATGGCTCGTGGCCGCACACCCTCGCGGTGGAAGCGGCGCGCACGGCCATCGAGCGGGCGCGGGAGGCGGTGAAGGAGGGGGCGGAGGCGCCGAGCGTCGCGACCATCTCGGCGGAGGCGGAGGCGATTCTGGAGGAGCTGGCGCGCCCGTCTCTGCGGCGGGTCGTGAACGCGACGGGCGTCATCCTGCAGACGAACCTGGGACGGGCGCCGCTGAGCGAGCGGGCGATGGCGGCGATGGCCGAGGCCGCCCGCGACTACACAAACCTCGAGTTCGACCTGGAGCACGGGAGCCGGGGCAGCCGGCACGAGCACGTGCGCGACCTGCTGCGGCGCACGACGGGCGCGGACGACGGGCTGGCGGTGAACAACAACGCGGCCGCCCTGCTGATGGCCCTGCACGTGTTCGCACGGGGCGGGGAGGTGATCGTGTCGCGCGGGGAGGCGGTGGAGATCGGGGGGCGTTTCCGCATTCCCGACGTCCTGCGCGAGAGCGGGGCGGAGCTGGTGGAGGTGGGGACCACGAACCGGACCTACGTCGAGGACTACGCGAACGCGATCAGCGAGGAGACGGCGGCGATCCTGCGGGTGCACCGCTCGAACTTCCAGGTCACCGGATTCACCGCCCGACCCGAGCTCGGGGACCTGGCGGCGCTCGCGCGGGAGCATGGGGTGCTGTTGCTCGACGACCTCGGCAGCGGGTGCCTGGTCGAGACGGCCGACTACGGCGTCGAGCACGAGCCAACGGTGCGGGAAAGCCTCGAGGGTGGAGCCGATCTGACGCTGTTCAGCGGGGACAAGCTCCTGGGCGGGCCGCAATGCGGGCTCATCGTCGGGCAGGGGGAGCTGGTGGCGACGCTCCGGCGCCATCCGCTGGCCCGAGCCTTGCGGGTCGACAAGCTCACGATTGCGGCGCTCAACGCGACGCTGATGGCGTACGTGGGAGGAACCGAGCGCGAGGAGATCCCGGTCTGGCGGATGCTGGCGCTCGAGCGGGAGCACCTGGAGCCGCGGGCGCGGGCGTGGGCGGAAGCAGGGGGCGGCCGCGTGGTGGAGTCCCGCTCGATGATAGGGGGCGGGGCGGCGCCCGGGGCGGGGCGGACGACCTGGTGCGCGGCGCTGCAGGGGGAGCAGGGCGGAGAGGGGCTGGCGCGGTCGTTGCGGCACGCGCACCCGCCGATCGTGGCGCGTGTGGAGGCGGGCGAGACGCTGCTCGACCCGCGTACCGTCGCCGAGCGCGACGACGAACACGTTACGGCCACCATCGAGGCGCTGCTGCGGACGGGGTCGTCAGACGGTTCACACTTGTAACACTGGCCCGTTGACCCCCTCAGAAGGCGGGGTATAGAGTGCGCCGCATCCGTATGTTCGATTTTTCACAACCGCTGGCCGCCTGAGCGGCGCGGGGGCGCGAGCAGGAGGGCCGGCCCGCCGAATGACCTCTGACATCCCCGAGGTTGTCATCAACCGGCTGCCGCTCTACGCGAGGGCGCTGACCACGCTTGCGGCAGCAGGCCAGACGGTGGTCAGCTCGCAGACGCTCGGCGAACAACTCGATGTGACGCCGGCGCAGATTCGCAAGGATCTGAGCTACTTCGGGCGCTTCGGCAAGCAGGGCCGCGGCTACAACGTGGGCGACCTGCTGGACCGGCTGCGCACGATCCTCGGGTTGGACAGGTCCTGGAGCGTGTGCGTAGTCGGCATCGGGCGGCTGGGCCAGGCGATCCTGGAGTACGACGGGTTCGCGCAGCAGGGGTTCGACACCGTGGCGGCGTTCGATGCGGCACCCGACGTCGCAGGGCGGACGATCCAGGGCATCGAGGTGCGTTCGATGGACGACCTTGAGGACTACCTCAGCAGCAAGCAGGTCGACATCGCGGTCGTGGCGGTCCCGGCGGAGGCGGCCCAGGCAGTCGTCGACCGGCTGGTCGAGAGCGGCGTACACGCCATCCTGAACTACGCGCCGATCTCGGCGCACGTTCCCGAAGGCGTCTCCATCCGGCAAATCGACCCCGTCGTGATGATGCAGGGGATGACGTACTACCTGAAGGAGCTCGCGCCGCACGCCAGCTAGGCCGCGACGGCCAGCTTCACGCGCTCCAGGAAGGGCTCGACCTCGGCCGGGGAGCGGAGGCGGATGAACCGTGTCCCCTCGTACTGCGGGTCGGTCATCGCGGCGGAGTAGGCGATACGGCGACGGCGGTGGCTCTTGAGGGTCCACCAGATGAGCGATCGATCCCAGGGCAGGAAGTGCTCCCAGAAGCGCTCGCGGTTCGTGCCCCAGAGCAGCTCCCGCGTGCGCCAGCGCCGGAACGAACGCGCGAACGTACGGGGAAGCGTGACGCGCAGGGGAAAGTCGAGCCAGACGACGGTGTCGGCGGCGGCCCAGACGACAGGCCGGAGGATGCGGCCGTAGTTGCCGTCGATGGCCCAGCGGGGCTCGGCCATGGCGGCGCGCAGGCGCTCAACCATGACCTCATCGGAAGCCTGCACCCAGTTCGGCTCCCAGTTGAGGGCGTCGAGCTCGACGTGGCGCAGGCCGAGCCGCTCGGCGAGGGCGGCGGCGAGCGTGGTCTTGCCCGAGCAGCTATCGCCGACGACGCTGATGTTCGGCCCCACGACGATGGGTTCGGCGGACGATCTTTCAGACACGAAGGGCCGAGGGTAGGTCAGCGATCGGGTTGGGGGAAGAGGCCGACGAGCTGCTCCTCCTCGGTGGGGAGGCTGCGCTCGATGATCTCGAGGTGGTCGAGGGCGATGGCGGCTCCGACCGCGACGCATTCGAGGGGGCTGTCGGCGACGTAGCAGGGGACGCCGGTCTCCTGCGTGAGCAGCTCATCGAAGTGGCGCAGGAGGGCGCCGCCCCCGGTCAGGACGATGCCGTGATCGATGACGTCGGCGGCGAGTTCGGGGGGCGTGCGCTCGAGGACGCTGCGAACGGCCTGGATGATCTGCCCGAGCGAGTCCTGGATGGCCTGGGCGATCTCGTCGCTGTTGAGGGTGATGGTGCGGGGCAGGCCGCTGAGCTGGTCGCGGCCGCGTACCTGGGTCGAGATGCCCTCGTCGAGGGGGATGGCGGAGCCGATCGCGATCTTGATCTCCTCAGCGGTGCTCTCGCCAATGACGAGGTTGTGACGGCGGCGGACGAACGCCTGGATGGCCTCGTCGATGCGGTCTCCGGCGACGCGCACGGATTCGCTGACGACGATGCCGTAGAGGGAGATGACCGCGGCCTCGGTGCGGCCGCCGCCGATGTTCACGATCATGTTGCCGCGGGGCGTGCCCACGGGGACGCCGGCGCCGATGGCGGCGGCGAGGGGCTCGGGGACGAGGTGGGCGGGGCGGCGGGCGCCGGCCTGCTCGGCGGCGTCACGCACGGCCCGCTGCTCGACGCTGGTCACACCGGCGGGAACGGTCACCATGATCTCGGGGCGGATGAGGTTGAAGCGGCCCGTCACGACACCGATGAAGTAGCGCATCATCGCCTCCGTCGTGAGGTAGTCGGCGATGACGCCCTCGCGCATGGGCCGGATGATGCTGAGCGCGCCGGGCGTGCGGCCCTGCATCATGCGAGCCTCGGCGCCGACGGCGACGATGGCGTCGTCCCGGTTATGTCGCGCTACTACCGAGGGTTCGTTGACGACGATGCCCTGCCCCTGGACGAAGACGAGGATGTTGGCGGTGCCGAGGTCGATGCCCGCGCGCGTGTTCGAGATGAAACCAAACGCCATATCGACTACACCCGCTCCAGCTCGGCGCCGAGCCCGCGCAGCTTCTCGTCGAGGCGCTCGTACTTGCGGTCGAGGTGGTAGATGTCGTCGATGACGGTCGTGCCGCTGGCCGCAAGGCCGGCGAGCAGAACGGCCGCTCCGGCGCGCACGTCGAGGGCGCGGGCGCGGGCGCCGTGGAGGGGCGTGGGGCCGCTGACGATGGCGGAGGAGCCGGTGCTCACGATCTCCGCGCCCATCTTGCGGAGCTCGTCGACGTAGAGCATGCGGTTATCAAACACCCGCTCGTGGATGATGGAGACGCCGTCGGCCTGGGTGAGGAGGGCGCCCATGGGGGCGTGGAGGTCGGTGGGGAGGCCGGGGTAGGGCAAAGCCTGGAAGCCGACGGGGGCGAGCCGCCCCCCGGCGGCGACGCGCAGGGAACCCTCGCGCGCCTCGACGGTGGCGCCGGCGGCGCGGAGCTTCGTGATGAGCGCGTCCATGACCCCCACGGGCGCGTCGACGAGCTCGACGTCGCCGTGGGTCATGGCGGTGGCGATGGCGAAAGTGCCTGCCTCGATGCGGTCGGGGACGAGGGCGAACGTCGTGCCATGCAGGCGCTCGACGCCCTCGATCGTGACGACCTGCGTGCCCACGCCGGAGATGCGCGCCCCCATCGAGTTGAGCAAGGCGGCAAGAGCCTGGACCTCGGGCTCGGTGGCCGCGTTGATGATGGTCGTCTCGCCGCGGGCAAGCGTAGCCGCGAGCATGAGATTCTGGGTCCCGGAGACGGAGGGGTAGTCGGCAAAG
Source organism: Dehalococcoidia bacterium (assembly GCA_022827945.1). GTDB lineage: Bacteria > Chloroflexota > Dehalococcoidia > Tepidiformales > Tepidiformaceae > UBA2991. The sequence goes on from JAJEIT010000006.1 coordinate 31,034, forward strand.
ACGCGCGTTCCGGCGAGGCCTTTCGGGGCGTGGGCCTGGTAGTGCTCGCCGACGCGGTCGATGGTGGCGCCCATGGCCTCGAAGCCGTCGAGGTGGACGGCGATGGGGCGTTGGCCGATCACATCGCCGCCGGGGGGCGGGAGGGCGGCGAAACCGTGGCGGGCAAGCAGGGGGCCCATCACCTGGAAGGAAGCGCGGTTCTCCGAGACAAGGTCGATGGGCGCCTCAAGCGTGCCAACCTTCGCCGCGTTGATCTCGACGCGGCTGGGCTCGGGGCGCTCGACCGTGGCGCCGAGGTGCGCGAGCAGGCCGGCGAGGGAGTCGATATCGGAGACGGCGGGGACGTTCTCGAGGACGACGGTATCGTCGGTGAGGAGGGCGGCGCACATCGAGGCAAGAGCCGCGTTGGCCGAGCCGGAGATGCGCACGGACCCGTTGAGGACAGCGCCACCGCGCACCTGGTAGCGGGAGCCGTGTGCGCGCTTCGAATCCATCTGGGTTTCAGTATGGGGACAGGCCGAACGTGCGGCAATCGAACGGACAGATGACGGCATGGGTATCCTCCGGTGACCGGAGGAGCGCCGTGACAGAGACTCGCCCCTGCTTTGCCGCCTTTCACGTCGAGAACCTGGAGGCTTCGGCGCGGTTCTACCGCGACGGCCTCGGCATCGACCTGCACACGAACGACGACCCGCGCCACGAGGAGATCTCATGGCGCGACCCGTACTTCCACTTCGCCCTGTTTCCGAAGGAAGCGCCGCGTGAGCCCGCGCTCGGCCTCTTCGTCGAGGACCTCGAGGCCGCCCACGAGCGACTTGTCGGGATGGGCGCGCAAGTCGATCGGACGCCGTACGTCGCGCCCTGGGGACGGGAGGCGCGCTACCTCGATCCGGACGGCAACCTGATCAGCATCACCGAGCGCAAAACGCACCGCACGCAGGGTCAGTGAAGGGCGCCGCCTAGCCTCCCGGCATGGGCGGGCCGGGGCGCCGGCGGCGGCGTTCGGCCACGCGCAGACGGAGGAGAGCGCGCTGCATGGACGCCTGGGCGCGAGCGAGGTCGGCTTCGCTCACGCCCTCGTCGCGGGCGCCCGCGAGCTGCTCCTCGGCGCGGCGGCGGGCCTGCTCGGCGCGATCCACATCGATTTCCTCCGCAGCCTCCGCCACATCGGCGAGGACGGTGACGTGGTTGCTGTGCACCTCGAGGAAGCCGCCGCCGATGGCGAAGGCGGACTCCTCGTTGCCGCGCCGGAAGATGAGCTCGCCGTAGTCGAGCGTCGTCATGAGCGGGGCATGGCGAGGCAGGATCGCGAGCTGCCCCTCGCTGCCGGGAGCGATGAGCACCTCGACGTCCTCTTCGGTGCGGACGACACGCTCGGCGGTGACGATTTCGACGAAGAGCGGCACTAGCCTTCCTCGCTCAGGCGCTGGCCTTCTTCGACGGCCTCTTCGATGGAGCCCTTCATGTAGAAGGCCTGTTCGGGGAGCCCGTCGTGCTGGCCGTCGAGGATCTCCTTGAAACCGCGCACGGTGTCGCGGATGGAGACGTAGCGGCCCTCGCGGCCCGTGAACGTCTCACCGACGAAGAAGGGCTGCGTGAGGAAGCGCTGGAGCTTGCGGGCGCGGGCGACGGTGAGCTTGTCCTCGTCGGACAGCTCGTCGATGCCGAGGATGGCGATGATATCCTGGAGGTCCTTGTAGCGCTGGAGGACGCCCTGCACGTCGCGGGCCACCTCGTAGTGCTCCTCGCCCACGATGCGCGGCTCGAGCGCACGGGAGAAGGAGGTGAGGGGGTCCATGGCGGGGTAGAGCGCCTGCTCGGCGAGGGAGCGCTCAAGCGCGACGACCGCGTCGAGGTGGCCGAAGGTGGTCGCCACGCCGGGGTCGGTGTAGTCGTCGGCGGGCACGTAGATGGCCTGGAACGACGTGATCGAGCCCTTCTTGGTCGAGGTGATGCGCTCCTCGAGGTCGCCCATCTCGGTGGAGAGGGTGGGCTGGTAGCCGACGGCGGACGGCATACGCCCGAGGAGGGCGGAGACTTCCATGCCGGCGAGGGTGTAGCGGTAGATGTTGTCGACGAAGAAGAGGACGTCGCGGGCCTGTTCGTCGCGGAAATACTCGGCCATGGTGAGGCCGCTGAGGGCGACGCGGAGGCGGACGCCGGGGGGCTCGTTCATCTGGCCGAAGACCATGGACATGCGGGGGAGCACGCCCGATTCCTTCATCTCGTTCCAGAGGTCGTTGCCCTCGCGGGAGCGCTCGCCCACGCCGGCGAAGACGGAGAAGCCGCCGTGCTCGCGGGCGATGTTGGAGATGAGCTCCTGGATGATGACGGTCTTGCCGACGCCGGCGCCGCCGTAGAGGCCGACCTTGCCGCCGCGCACGAGGGGGGCGATGAGGTCGATGACCTTGATGCCCGTCTCGAGGATGGAGGGCTGGGTCTCCTGGTCCTCGAAGGAGGGGGGCTCGCGGTGGATGGGCCAGCGCGGCGCCTCGTCGGGGACGGGGAGGTCGTCGATGGGGTTGCCGAGCACGTTGAACATGCGCCCGAGCGCCTCTTCGCCGACGGGAACCGCGATCGGCTGACCCGTGTCGGTAACGGTCATGCCGCGGGTGAGGCCGTCGGTCGAGTCCATCGCCAGCGCCCGCACCCAGTTGTTGCCGACGTGCTGCTGGACTTCGACGATGAGGCTCGTGCCGTCGCCGCGGTCGATGCGGAGGGCGTTGTAGATGGGGGGCAGCTGGTCGGGGGGGAACTCGACGTCGATCACGGTACCGATGATCTGGACGATGCGTCCCTCGGCGGTAGCGGCAGTGACCATGATGGGGCTCCTTCTGGGGTTGCTCAGGATTTGGCGCGGAAGCGCTCGAGGCGTTCCGCCAGTTCGGGCCCCGCGCCGGGGCTGGTGCGACGCTCGAAGGCAAGGCCCTCGGCATAGGAGTAGTTCAGGCCCTCGTTCAGAAGGCGCTTGTCGGCGCGCAGCGTGTGCCACGAGTTGCCGGCGATCTGGGCGGCCATGTCGGCCGTGGCCTCGTCGAGGTCGTCGTCGGGAACGACGCGGTTGGCAAGGCCGATGCTGACGGCTTCGTGAGCGTCGACGCGGCGGGCGGTGTACATCATCTCCCGGGCGAGCAGGGGTCCGATGCGGCGGGGAAGGCGCTGGGTGAGGCCCCAGCGGGGCGTGAGCGCCCACTCGCCGTGGCTGTCGCAGAAGATGGCGGATTCGCCGGCGATGCAGAGATCGGCCGCGAGCATGAGCTCGAGGGCGCCGGTGTAGCAGGCGCCGCGGACGGAGGCGATGACCGGCTGGGGCAGCGCCTCGATCATGTCGATCGTCTCGGCCTGGTAGTAGGGCTCGGGCGCGGGCGTGCCGAGCGCCTTGAGGTCGTTGCCGGCGCTGAAGGCGCGGCCTTCTCCCCGCAGGACGACACAGCCGACGGAGTCGGTCTCGTTCGCAATAGCGGCCACGTGCTCGCGCAACTCGGTGAAGAGCGGGATGTTGAGGGCGTTGAGCGCCTCGGGGCGGTTGAGCGTGAGGGTGGCCACGCCTTCGCGGTCCTCGCGCAGGACGAGCTCGCTCATGCGGGCACCCCCGCGATGTCGGCGATGTCGATTTCGGTGAGCGACTCAAGGTCGCGGTCGGGGTCGGGGAGGGGCAGGCCGCGGGTGTACTCGGTGCGGACGGCCCAGCAGGTCATGCCCGCGGCGTGCGCGGCCTGGATGCCGGCGGGGGCGTCCTCGATGGCGAGGCAATCGCGCGGGGCCACGCCGAGGAGTCCGGCGGCGCGCAGGTAGATGTCGGGCAGGGGCTTGCCGTGGGTGATGTCGTCGCCGGCGACGATGACGTCGAAGGCATCCGCGATTCCAAGCCGCTCCACGCACGTCTCAACGTTCGTCCGGTGCGAGGAGGAAGCGACCGCCAGGGGCAGGCCGATCTCCTCCAGGCCGCGCACAAGCTCGACGGCGCCCGGGAGGGCTATCTCGACGGAGCGGTAGGCGGCTGCGACGAGTTCGCCGCAGCGATCGCGGTAGTAGGCGGGCGGGCGGGGCAGGCCGAGATCCTCGACGAACTCGTTCCAGCCGGACTTGGTGCCCATGTACTTCTTGTAGTCGTCGAGGGGGAAGGTGATGCCGTCCTCGGCAAGCACCGCCGTCGCCGCGCCGTAGTAGATCGGCTCGCCACCGACGAGGACACCGTCCATGTCGAAGATGACCGCGGCGAAGGGGGACGGGCTACTCATTAACGACGGCCTCGGCGCCACCGACGATGTCGAGGAGCTGGGTGGTGATCTCCTCCTGGCGGGCCTTGTTGTAAGTGAGGGTCAGCTCGCGCTCGATCTCGTTGGCGTTGTCGGTCGCGTTCTTCATCGCGACCATGCGGGCCGACTGCTCGGAAGCAGCCGACTCAAGGATGGCGGCGTGGACCTGCATCTCGACGTAGCGGGGCAGGAGGCGCTCGAAGACCTGGCCGGGGTCGGGCTCGAAGATGTACTCCTGCCTGAAGGCCTCGGCTTCCGCCTCGTCTTCGGCCGTGGGCGGCTCGACGGGGAGGAGGCGGCGCACGACCGGCCGCTGGTTCACCGTGCTGACGAACTCCGCAAAGCTGATGAACACCTGGTCGACGTTGCCCGCGAGGTAGTCGTCCATGACGAGCCGGGCGATGACGCTCGTATCGGTGAGGGCGGGGTAGTCGCCGAGCTCGGTGAACTCGGCGGCGACGTTCTGGCGGGAGCGAACGAAGAAGTCCCGGCCCTTGCGGCCAACGGCGACGATCGCCGTTGGCGTTTCGGCCTCGCCGACGAAGCCACCGGCGCTGTTGTTGAGGTTGGCGTTCAGAGCGCCGCAGAGACCGCGGTCGGGGGTGATGTGGAGGATGCCGACGTTTTCGACGGGGCGCTGGGTGAGGAAGGGATGCGACTCCTCGCTGTCGCCGTCCTCGCCGCCGCCGGGGGCGGTGGAGGCGAGAGAGGAGAGGACGAGCTGGATCTTCTCCGCGTAGGGGCGGCCCTCGGTGGCCCGCTCCTGGGCGCGACGCATCTTGGACGCGGCCACGAGCTGGAGCGCGTTCGTGATCTTGGCGGTATTGCGAACCGACCCGATGCGGCGGCGGAGCTGTTGGATGGTGGGCATGGCGCTCCCTAGTAGGGGACGGTCTCCTTGAACTCGGCGACGGCGTCCCGCAGCTCCTGGTCGGTCTCGTCGCTGATCGTGCGCTCGGACTCGATGCGGGCGGCGAGCTCGGGCTTGTTGCTGGAGAGGTAGCCGGTGAAGGCGGTCTCGAAGTCCGCGATCTTCTCGGTGGGCACGTCATCGAGCAGCCCGTTGGTGAGGGCGAAGATGACGGCGACCTCCTCGGGCAGGCTCAGCGGCGCGAACTGGGGCTGCTTGAGCACCTCGTTGGCGCGCAGGCCGCGCTCGAGCTGCCGCTGGGTTGCGGCGTCGAGGTCGCTCGTGCCGAACTGGGCGAACGCCTGCAGCTCGCGGAACTGGGCGTGGTCGAGCTTGAGCCGCCCGGCGACGGAGCGCATGGCGCGCGTCTGGGCGGAGCCGCCCACGCGGCTCACGGAGAGGCCGACGTTGAGGGCGGGGCGGATGCCAGCGTTGAAGAGGTCCGGCTCCAGGTAGATCTGGCCGTCGGTAATGGAGATGACGTTGGTGGGGATGTAGGCCGAGACATCGTTGGCCTGCGTCTCGATGATGGGGAGGGCCGTGAGCGAGCCGCCCGCCTCCAGCTTGGCCGCACGCTCGAGCAGGCGGCTGTGGAGGTAGAAGACGTCGCCGGGGTACGCCTCGCGCCCGGGAGGACGGCGGAGGAGCAGCGAGATCTGGCGGTAGGCCCAGGCGTGCTTGCTCAGGTCGTCGTAGATGATGAGGGCGTCGCGCCCGCTCTCCATGATCTCCTCGCCCATGGCGCAGCCGGCGTAGGGCGCGAGGTACTGGAGGGCAGCCGACTCGGAGGCGCCGGCGGCGACGATGATGGTGTGCTCCATGGCGCCGTACTCTTCGAGCTGGCCGAGCACCTGGGCGACCTTGCCGGCCTTCTGGCCGATGGCCACGTAGATGCAGACGAGGTCGCCGCCCTTCTGGTTGATGATCGTGTCGAGGGCGATGGCGCTCTTGCCGGTGGAGCGGTCGCCGATGATGAGCTCGCGCTGGCCGCGGCCGATGGGAATCATCGAGTCGATGGCCTTGATGCCGGTCTGGACGGGCGTATCGACGCTCTGGCGGAGGGTGACGCCGGGGGCGATGCGCTCGACCGGGCGAGTCTTCGTCGAGCCGATGGGGCCCTTGCCGTCGATGGGGTTCCCGAGGGCATCGACGACGCGGCCGATGAGCTCGTCGCCCACGGGCACCTCGATGATGCGGCCGGTGGCGCGCACCTCGTCGCCCTCCTTGATGTCCTCGTAGTCACCGAGGACGACGGCGCTGACGGACTCTTCCTCCAGGTTGAGGGCGAGGCCCATGGTGCCGTTGGGGAACTCGAGCAGTTCGGAGTAGCGAGCATTGCTGAGGCCGTGAGCGCGAGCCACGCCGTCGCCGGCTTCGATGACGACGCCAACGTCGGTCGCGACGGACGGAGCCTCGAACTGCTCGATCTGCTCGCGGAGGATGGATGCAATCTCTTCGGCGCGAACGGCCATAGTGGTTCCCTCTTGTGTGGTGCGGCCCTAGGCGCCGCTCAGCTCCTGGCGCAGCCGCCGAAGACGGCTACGCACGCTGCCATCGATGAGATGGTCGTCGATGCGGAGGACGACGCCACCGATGATGTCGGAGTCGACACTGGCGGTGGCGGTGATCTGCTTCCCCAGAGCCTCGCCCAGACGCTGCTCCATGGCGGCAACCTGGGCGTCCTGCAAGGGGACGGCAGTGGTGATCTCGGCCTGCGCGAGGCCCTCATGCTCGTCGGCGAGACGGTTGAAGGCGTCCGCGACCTCGCGGGCCTCCATCGTGCGCCCCTTGGCGATGAGCAGCCTGGCGAGGTTCAGCGCGAGCGGCCCCACTTCGAGGGCGCGTGCGGCCCCTGCCTGCCGTTCGGCCACGGGCACGCGCGGGGCGGCGAACCAGCCCGCGGCGTCGGAGTCCGCCAGGACGGCGGCGACGTCGTCGAGGTCGGCGCGCCACTGGGCGATCGCATCGCCGTCGCGGGCGATGGCGAAGGCCGCCTGTGCGTAGCGCTTTGCCGCCTGCCTGTCGGCCATCTAGCTGCGCTCCCCGAGGTCGGACTCAGCCAGGGTCTCTTCGATGATGCGCTGGTGGGCGCTGTCGTCGAGGGACTGGCGGATGACCCGCTCGGCGGCGGTGACGGTGATCTCGGCGAACTCCGCGCGGAGGTCGGCGATGGCACGGTCACGCTCCAGCTGGATTTCCTGGACCGAGCGCTCGGCTGCTGCCTCGCGGTCGCGTTCCGCCTGCTGGCGGGCCTCGTCCTGGATGCGGGCCGCCACCTGCTGGGCGTTGGCCACGATCTCCTGACCCTGTCCGCGGGCCTCGGCAAGCTGGGCCTCGATGCGCTCCTGCGCGTCGGAGGCTTCGGCGCGGGCCTGTTCGGCGGCGCCGAGGCCTTCGGCGATGCGCTCGCGACGCTGGTCGAGCATGCGCAGGACCGGCTTGTAGAGGGTGAAGCGCAGGATGAGGAGCAGAACCACGAAGTTCGCGATCTGCGCGATCAACTGCGGCAGATTGATACCGAGAGCGGTGAAAGCCTCGCCCATCGCGAGCTCCCTTCTTCCCGATTGGCGTTTCCGCCGGGCTAGATGACGAACGCGATGATGATGGCGGTGAGCAGCGCGTAGATGCCGATGGCCTCGGCGAATGCAACGCCCAGAATCATGTTCGTCTGGATGGACGCGCGGGCCTCGGGATTGCGGCCGAGGGCCTCCATCGCGCGTCCCACGAGCATGCCGATGCCGATGGCGGGGCCAAGGGCGCCGAGGCCCATGGCGATGCCGGCGCCGATGGCCTTGGCGCCGTCGGCATCAAGCGCGAGCAGGAAGAGAAGGTCGAGTGCTCCCATGATTGGTGGTTCCTCCCGTGTTTTTTCTCCCCGCCTCCGCGGGGAGCGATGTTCGAAGGGGCGGGGCTACTGCCCCGGGGTCCCCTGGGATTCCATGTCGTCGTGGCCGGCTTCGCCTTCGTGGTCGTCGTGCTCCTCGTCGTGGTGCTCGACGGCCATGACCGCGAACACGAGCGTGAGGAGTGCGAAGACCGCGGCCTGGATGAAGCCGACGAAGAGCTCCAGGCCGTAAATGATGTCGACGATGAGGAACGGCAAGAGGAAGGTGAGCATCAAGATGAGCACCTCCCCGGCGAAGATGTTTCCGAAGAGCCTGAAGGCGAAGCTGACGATGCGGATGAACTCCGAAAGCAGCTCGAGGATGCCGACGAAGAAGGGGATGGCGCCGCTGAAGTTGAAGAACTTCCCGAGGTAGCTGAACCCGAGGGTGCGCAGGCCCCAGAACTCGACCATGAAGAACGAGATGAGCGCCAGCGCGATGGTGTTGTTGACGTCGCTGTAGACCGAGCGGAAGAGCGGGATGATGAGGGCCAGCTTCTGGCCGGGGAAGTCGATGCCGCCGACGATAAGCTCGTCACCGAGAATGTCGCTGGCGACGCCATGACCGTGATCGCCGGGCAGGAGGTCGGGCGCGTCGGGGTCGGCCGCAAGGGCGGCGAGTGCGCCCTCCAGCATGGCGGGCGTGACCTCGACGGCGCCGTGGCCACCCCCACCCTCGACGTAGTCCTCCGTGTCGAAGTCGGTGAAGGTCTCCGCGAGGAAGACGATGTACTTGTCGAGCGCCTGCTCGGCGGAGACGGGCGTCTCGGGCGTGGCGCCCATCTCGAAGTGGGCGTCGTCCGCATTCGGCCGGACGAGGCCGATTCCGACGTTGTCCACGAGCCAACCGGAGGAGTGCGCGATCTCCTCCTTGAAGGGCTCGTGATCGACGTGGTGCTCCTCGATGTAGTGGAAGACCTCGACGCCGATGTCCTCCGTCTTGCCGATGGCGTTGAAGAAGGGCAGGAGGCCCATCCAGTTGGCGAGGAGGATGAAGATGAAGAAGGTCGCGATGACGGGGAAGAAGCGGCGGGCGTTGCTGGTGCCGGCGATGTCCTCCAGCTGACCCATCAGGAACTCGATGATGGACTCGACGAAGTTCTGGGCGCCCGTGGGGATGAGCTTCATCGTGCGGGTCGCGAGGAAGCAGCCGACGAGGAGAATGAACATCGCCGCCCAGGCGGAGATCATCGTGTTGGAGATGTTGAGGAAGCCGACCTTGGTGATGACCTCGGCGGGAACGATGATCTCGGGCTGCGGGCCGCGGGCGACGATGAGGCCGACGACGACCCACGCGAGCGCCGCGATGATGATGAGAGGGAGCCTGAACCTTCTCACTCGCTACCGCCGTTGGCGCCGTTGGCGCCACCGCCAAAGCGTTTCATGAAGGGGAGAAGCATGCGGATTCCGCCACCGATGGCCAGAGTCAGTCCCAGGACTATCCCCAGGAGGATGAAGAGCGGCTCGAGTCCGGTGAGGTTGTCGAGCCAGAGTCCGAGCACGATTCCGACGACGATGCAGGTGGCGAAATACCAGCCTGCCCCCATGAGGTAAGCGGTTGGCGCTATCCATCCGCCGCGCTCGGGCTTCGCCATGACCGCGCTCAAACCGCGGGGATCATAGGGTGATTGTGAAGAGATGCGCAAGCGAGCATCGGGGCCGCCCCGCGCTTACCGGTTGGGATCGTCGAACCCGCTCAGATCGAGGCCCTCGATGAAGTCCTTGAACGGCCCGAGGCGCTCCAGTTCGGCGGGATCGACGGGCTTCTCCGGCTCGCGCTCGACACCCTCCTGCTCGTCGCCGTCGCGGATGATCTCGCCGCCCTGGTCGAGGACAGCCTCTTCGGCATAGATGGGGGAGCCGGTGCGGACGGCGAGGGAGATGGCGTCGGAGGGACGGGAGTCGATCTCGACGGCGTCGCCGTTCACATCGAGGACGATGCGGGCGTAGTAGGTGTCGCGCGCGAGGTCGTTCAGGAGGATGTACTGCACCTTCCCGCCGAGCTGCTCGATGACGTTGCAGAGCAGGTCGTGGGTCTGGGGGCGGGGCGGGGTGACGTCGTGGAGGCGGAGGGAGATGCTCTCGGCCTCGTAGGGGCCGATCCAGATGGTGAGGTAGCGATCAGTCTCCTTCTCCCGAAGGATGGCGATGCGCTGGTAGCTGTTCAGCGAGAGACGGATGCTCTCGATGCTCATCTCGCGCATGTCCCACCCCCCGCCGGAAGGTTCCGGCTCGATCGGCTCGATGATAGGTGGGCGCAGCGAGGGGCGGCAAGGCGCGCCGCCGCTCAGGACCGGAGATTGACGACGGTGGCGGCGGCGATGCTGACGGCGAGGATGGCCATGACGGGCTGCACGCCGAGCCAGTCTCCGAGGGCGCCGGCGCCCAGCACCGGCAGGGAAGCGGCCAGCGCCGCCATCGCTCCTTGCGTCGCGACCACGCGGCCCTGGAGGGCCAGCGGGACCCGGTCGTTGAGGACGGTTTGCGCGGCAACGCTCACGTTCGCATAGGCGAATCCGAGGGGGAGGACGATCACCATCGCGAGCAGGGCGCCGCTGTCGAAGTCCCCGAGATGGACATCGTCGAGCCAGGCGAAGGCGCCGTAGCCGGCGAGGAAGGACGCTTCCTCGTTGACGAAAGCGAGGGCCAGTAGCAATCCCGTGAAGGCCGCGAACCCGACGGAGCTGAGGAGACCGTGGGGCAGGTGGTGCGCCAGCGGCCCGGCAATGCGCAGGCCAACGATGACCCCGATGGCGGCTGGCGTCAGGACGAGGGCGCCGATCTCGAAGGGAAGCTCGAGGATGTCGCGGATGTAGGTGGGGATGAGGCCGCCAAGGATGATGAGCATCATCGTGATGAGGGTGAGCTCGATGGCGGCCTTGAAGACCACGGGGTCGCGGCGCATGGCCCGCCAGCCGACCTGCCACCAGGAAGCGCCCTCGGCGGGTTGCGGGGGGATCGCCTCGGGAACAGCGCCGACCACTGCCGGGTCGGCTGCCGGCTCGGGCGGCAGGAACACGTCGGGTTCCTCCCGTGTGCGCGCCACGGGACCGATGCGGACGGCCTCAAGGGCCGCGATCACGAACAGCGCCGCGCCGATCCCGAAGAGCGCGTCGGCGCGCTCGAAGACGCGCAGGACGACCGGCGTGAGCACGGCAAACCCGACGATCTGGGCAGCCCCGCCAACCGCCTGGCCGATGGCGTTCGCGCGGGCGAGCTCGCCCCGCGTGACGATCGAGGGAAGGATCGAGCCCTCGGCGGCCGCGACGAAAGGCGCGGCGACGGCAAGGAGGACGGCAACCACGTAAAGCGTCCCGGTCTCTCCGGGATACACGATGAAGCCGACGCAGACAGCGGCGCGAGCGAGGTTGCCGAGCGCGACGATGAGACGGCGGGGGATGGCGTCCGCGGCAACGCCGGCGATGATGCCCGCGACCATCATGGGCACGACGAGGGCGAGGACGAGGAGGCTGGTGTAGAAGGCCTTGCCTGTGGCGTCGAGGACGAGGAGGACGAGTGCGAGGTTGAGGGCGTTCTGGGCGATGCGGGAGAAGAAGCGGGAGGAACTGAGGCGGCGAAACGGGATCTGCTGGAGGAGGGCAGGGGGCGCCGAGGGCTCGGCGACGTCCTCCCAGGCAGGGGCTGCGCTCACGAGGCGGCGCTGACCCGCGACTTCGCGCGCTGCTCGAAGCGGCGGCGCTCCAGCATCACGCGGCGCCCGCACTCAAGGCAGACGAGGCCGATATCGGCCCCGACGCGGTAGACGCGCCACTCCCAGCCGCCGCAGGGGTGGCGCCGGCGCATCCGCCAGACATCGCCGACGGCTACCTCGTCGTTCACGGGGCGGGGGCATTGAGGGCGTCGCGCAGCTCCCGCGCGGCGGCGCCCGGGTCCGGGGCGTTGGCGATGCTGCGGGAGGCGTTCACGACCATGAGACCGTACTCGGCCTTCGTCGCGGCCACGACCTCTGCGGGGTCGCCGCCCTGCGCGCCGACGCCGGGCACGAGCAGGGTCGCCCGCGGGGCAAGCTCGCGCACGCGCGCGAGCTCGGCGGGCGCGGTCGCGCCGACGACGAGGCCGACATTCGCGCTCCAGGACGGCATCTCGGCGGCGAGGCGTTCGTAGAGGGGCCCGCCGTTCGCGAGCGTGGCGTTCTGGATGGTGGCGGAGCCGGGGTTGGAGGTGCGGCAGAGGAGGTAGACGCCCCGGTCCTCGTAGTCGAGGAAGGGCTGCACGGCATCCTGGCCCTGGAAGGGATTCACGGTGGCGGCGTCGAAGTCCCAGACCTCGAAGAGGGCGCGGGCGTAGGCGGCAGCCGTGTTCCCCATGTCGCCGCGCTTGGCGTCGGCGATGACGGGGATGCCGTCGGGGATGGCTTCGAGAGTCTCTTCGAGGGCGTGCAGACCGGGGATGCCGAACTGCTCGTAGAAGGCGAGGTTGGGCTTGTAGCAGGCGGCGTAGGGGGCTGTCGCTTCGATGATGCGGCGGTTGCGATCCGCGACCTCCGCGATGGGCGTGTCGCCGGCGGGGTCGAGACCGACGCAGACGTAGCTGCCGACCTCGCGGCTGCGGCGGGTGAGGCGCTCGACGTAGGACGTCACGACTGCGCCTCCGCCTCCTGCTCGCGGGGAGCGAAACCGAGCCTGGGCAGCGCTTCGAGGAAGGCCTCGCGGTTGCCGGAGACGATCAGGTCGAGGGCGCCCTCGGCGTCGGGGGGCGCTTCCAGGTCGAGCTCCTGGAGCAGGTCGCGGGCGCGCCTGGCGACCGGTTCGCCAGTGCCGAGCACGGACACGCCCGGGAACTCGGCGGTGATGGCGGGCGCGAGGAACTCGTAGTGGGTGCAGCCGAGCACGACGATGTCGGCGCCGTTGGCGACGGGGCGGGCGAGGGCGGCGCGCACGGCCTTGCGGGCAGCGGGCGTGGCGACTTCGCCGCGCTCGACCAGCTCGGCCAGGTCGTGGCCGACGACGCGGTCGATGGCAGCCCCGGTGCCGAACTCGTCGACGACGCTGGCGTAGAGGTCGCCGTCGAACGTGCCGGGCGTGGCGAGGATGGCGACGCGTCCGCTGCGGGAGGCGCGCGTCGCGGGCTTCACGGCGGGCACCATGCCGACGAAGGGCAGGTCGAAGAGCTGGCGCAGGTCGGCGACGGCCGCGGCGGAAGCGGTGTTGCAGGCCACGACGATGAGCTTGGCGTCGGCCTCGACGAGGCGATGGGCGATGGCAAAGGCGCGCTTGCGCACCTCGCCCGGGTCGCGGGGGCCGTAGGGGAAGTACGCGGTGTCGGCGAAGTAGACGGTGCGCTCGCGGGGCGCGAGGCGTCGGAATTCGCGGAAAACGCTGAGCCCGCCGACGCCGGAATCGAACATGCCGACGGGTCGCGGGTCCATCGCTTCAAGCATACGGCTTCGATGGACTTGCCGCCGCCGGCAGACGTGCGCGCGAGCGACCCAGCGGGCATGCTGCGACCATGACGAAACGGCTCGATGTGGCCCTGCTGCCCTCGGAGGCGGAGGTGATGGAGGCCGACGCCTTCCTCGTCATCGACGTGCTGCGCGCGACGACGACGATCGCGACGCTGTTCGAGGGCGGGCTCGCCGACCTCGTGGTCGTCGACGAGATCGAGGCCGCGCGGGAGCGGGCGCAGGCCGAGGGGCGAGTCCTGTTCGGCGAGGTGGGCGGCCTTCCGCCGGAAGGGTTCGACTACGGGAACTCACCGGCGGAGGCGGCCGGACTGGACGTGGAGGGCAAGGGGGCGGTGCTGTTCACCACGAACGGGACGCGCGCAATCTGCGGGTCGGCGGGCCGGGGAGCAGTGGTGACGGCGGCGTTCTCGAACGCGGGGGCGGCGGCGCGCTGGGCGGCGGGGTTCGACCGCGTGGCGCTGGTGTGCGCGGGAAACTCCGGCGGCCAGCGCTTCGCGCTGGAGGACTTCGCGGCGGCGGCCAGGCTGGTGCAGCTCATCTCGAGGGAGAGCCCCGGGCTGGAGCTGGGGGACGCGGCGGGGGTGGCCGCGGGACTCACTGGCTACGAGGACTGGATCGCGCCGGGGCTACCCCAACGGACGGACCGGAGCGCGCGCCTGATCGCGGGAGCCCACCATGCCCAGGGCCTGAAGGCGCTGGGGCTGGGCGCGGACATCGCCTTCGCGGCGCGCGAGGACACCTCGGCGGCGATCCCGCGGGTGGCGGAGCACGGGGAGGGGTGGGCGCTCCTGCGGAACGAGCGCTAGTCGCGGCGCTCCCAGCGGCGGCGGAGGTCGGCGAGCGTTGATTCATCAGGGGGACGGCCGGAGTAGCGCGCGTATTCGAAGGCGGCGGTGATCTCGTCCGTGACGTCCTGGTGGAAGGCGGTGATGAGGACGGGCGCGAACTCGTGCGGGGTCTGACCCTCGCGCCGGGCTTGCCCTTCCCTGCGGGCGGACTCAAGCACTTCGAGGTAGAGGCGCGTGACGCCTTCTCCCGCGGGCTCGCGACGGCGTTCGCGGCGAAGGAGGTTGCGGGCGGCGCCTCGCAGGTCTTCGCCCAGACTGCCGACCGCCTCCGACTCGGAGGCGTCCAGGCCGCGGTCGCCGGCACGCCGGCGGAGCACGGCGAGGATGAATATCAACGCGGCCACGAAGGCGACGCCGAGGAAGATCGTGCCGCCCGCCAGGGTGTAGCGGGCAGCGCGAGCGGCGAGCGAGTCGCCGTTTGCAATGCTCTCTGTCTCGCCGGTTTCCGGGGGCACGGGCGCTTCGATCTGTGGCGGCTCGGTCTCGCCGCCGGCCCCCAGCAGCCAGAGGATGAACTCGAAGAAGTTCGTGAGCACCCAGGCGATCGGAATGAAGAGCGCGTACGTCAGGAACCAGGCGATGGCCCTGCCGACAACAGATGCCGGCGTCGAAAGGAAGTCGATGAGGGGTTCGAGGAGGACGCCGACGAGGAGCACGCCAAGGGCGGCGAAGGCGGCTGTTCCGATGAGCAGTGCCGTGGTGACGCTCCCGGAGCGGAGACTGCCCATGCTGGAGCCGCTCTGGGAGAGCTGCGAGCAGGCCAGTGCGGCAAGCGCTACCCCGTAGAAGACGACACCGGCGCGGGTGACGTACTCGGCCTGCTCGCTCCCTGCCGATATCAGCAGGGCAACCGTTACGAGCGCGAAGGGGGGGGCGAGGGCGCGAGGGGCGTTCTCGATCCAGACGCCGCTGCGGGAGCGCCAGGCCGCCCATGCCCACAACAGGACGAGGAGGAAGCTGCTCGTCATGACGGCGGGAACCCACTCCTTGATGGTGCCGGTTCGGATGACGAAGTCGGTGAGCCAGCCGAAGTCCCAGAGGGCCAGGTCGCCCGCGTACTGGAGCCGCAGGGCGCCGTACAGGAGAAGGAGGCCGACCACGCCAACCGCCAGTGCCCGCTTGCCGGCCCCGACGCCGAACCAATCGAGTACGGCAGGGGCGAAGAAGGAGACGAAGGCGATTACGACGAAGCCGGGCGCGCTCACCAGCTCGTTCCCGGGCTCGGGGAAGATGCGCATGAAGACCTCGCCGACGGTGTAGAAGGCGAGCGCTTCGGCGCCGAGCAGCAACACGAGGGCGGCGCGCCGGATCACACGAGCACCTCGCTTGCCTCGAAGCGGCGTCCCGCGACGCGGACCGGCAGGCCAGTCAGCTTGTCGAGATCGACACGGTCGGAGGTGACGACAACGGCGACGCGGTAACCCTCGCCCTGCAGCCGCCGCATGGCCTCCGCGAGCTCGTCGGGAATGAAGGCGGCGGCGAGGATGAGGGTGGAGCCGAGGGGGAGGCGACTCGCCTCGCGGCGGAGGCGGCCCGCGAGATCTCCCATGGTGAGGGGCTGCACGACGGCCAGGGTCTCGAGGATGCGGGGGAGCTGGGTGCGGGCGCGAGAGGGCGGGAGGCGGATGGGGCGGTCGGAGTTGGGGAGCGAACCGTTCGCGAGGAGCCCGACAGCGTAGCGGCGGCCAGTGGCCCAGACGGCGAGCGAGGCGGCCATGGAGACCGTGCGCTCGAGGTCATCCTTCAGGTAGCCCTCCCACGAGTGCTCGAGGGTGTCGATGTTGAGGAGGACGTAGAGGTGCTGGACGGCGGAGGGCTCGTACACGCGGGACTGAAGCTCGCCGTGGCGGGCGGTGGCTTTCCAGTCGATGCGGCGGAGGGGGTCGCCGGGCTCATAATCGCGGAGACCGGCGATGCGGAGGGGATCCTCGAAGATGCGATTGCGGCCCTTGGAGTCGCCGAGGGGGCGGTCGGCGGGAAAGCCGAGGTCGTCGAGGGCGAAGACGCGCGGATAGGCGATGAAGGGCGTCATCTCAGACGCATCGAGGTGGCGGGGGAAGATGCCGAGAATGTCGGCGGAGTGGAGCTGGGTGGGGCCGATCTGGAACTGGCCACGCTCGCGGGAGCTGACCTGCATGCGCCAGCGCCTGCGCTCGTACCAGCCGAGGGCGCCACGCCGCGTCAGCCAGTTGAGGCCCGGCGCGGAGGCCGCAGGAAGCTCCTCGCCCTCCAATTCGAGCTCCTCGGAGATTGCGACCCGCAAGTCGAACCAGGGGAGGGGGAGGGGCTTTCGGTTCTCGATCTCGAAGCGCAGCTCGACCTGCTCGCCCTGGAAGGCGCGGGCCTCACTGAGGCTGCTGCGGACGCTTACGCGCCGGAAGATGTAGCGCGCCCAGAGGCGGCTGATTGCGCCCACGATGAGGACGACGACGCCGATGCCCGTGACCATCGGCTGGCCCGTGCCGGCCCCAACGCCGATCAGGATCGGGCCCGCGAGCAGCCAGAGGTCGCGGAAGACCATGCCTTAGCGCCCGCGAGCGGGTGGCGGCGACATCAGCGGCGCTGCCAGGGCGACCCGTCGCCGGACAACGAGGCGGTTGGAGCGGGACGCGAGGAGGCCGCAGGGGCGGGACGGGAGGCGCCCGCTCGTGCGGCAACGCTCGGGGCCGGCTCGTCCTCGATGGGGACGGGGACGCGCTCGAGGACGTCCGCGATGAGGTCCTCGACCTCGCGGCCGCGGAGGCGGGTCTGGGTGGAGAGGATAAGGCGGTGGGGAAGGACGTGGGGGGCCATCGCCTTCACGTCGTCGGGGAGGACATAGTCGCGCCCGTTGATGGCGGCAAAGGCGCGGGCGGAACGGAAGAGCGCGAGACTGGCGCGGGGGCTGGCGCCCAGCTCGAAGGCGGCCTCGTTGCGCGTCTCGCGCACGATGCGGACGGCGTAGCGGCGAATGGCCGGGTCGACGTGCAGCCGCTGGAGCGCATCCGCCATCTGCAAGAGCCGCTCCGCGGTCACGACCGGCTGGAGAGCGTCGAGGGGGTTGGTGTGCTCCTGGCGGGCGAGGATCTCGTCCTCGTCGTCCTCGCCGGGGTAGCCGAGCTTGAGGCGCAGGAGGAAGCGGTCGAGCTGGGCCTCAGGGAGCGGGAACGTGCCTTCGAGCTCGACCGGGTTCTGGGTTGCGATCACGAGGAAGGGGCGGGGAAGGAACGTGGTCTCGCCCTCAACCGTGAGCTGGCGCTCCTCCATCGCCTCGAGAAGGGCGGCCTGGGTGCGGGGGGTGGCGCGGTTGATCTCGTCGGCGAGGACGACCTGGGCGATGAGCGGCCCTTCCCGGAAGGCGAAGTCCTGGGTCTTCTGGTCGAAATAGTGGATGCCCGTGATGTCGGAGGGCATGAGGTCAGGCGTGAACTGGATGCGTTTGAAGGAGCAGCCGAGGGAGCGGGCGATGGCCTTCGCGAGGGTGGTCTTGCCGGTGCCGGGGACGTCCTCAAGGAGGATGTGGCCCTCGCACAGGAGGGCGACCAGGGCGAGCTGGACGACCTCGCTCTTCCCAACGATGACGCGCTCGACGCTTGAGCCGAGGTCGGAAGCAACCCCGTAGATGGTGTTGACGTCCTCCGTGGAGAGGCGGGTGGTGGCATCGGTCATGGGGGCCCCCTGGCAGGGGGAATCGTAGGGCGTGGGCCGGACCAGCGCGAATCCCGTGGCAAACTGAGGAAATGGCCGACGTGCGCTCGATCGCGCTGGGCGACAACACCGTGCACCTGATTGAACAGGCCGGCGCGCGGCTGCTGGTCGACACGGGCCCCGACTTCGCGGGGGCCTGGGAGGCCCTGCAGGCAGAGATCGAGGGCGAGCTGCCGGACGTCGTCGTCGCGACCCACGGACATCACGACCACGCCGGACTGGGGCAGAGGTGGCAGGCTGCCGGGACGCCCATCTGGGTAGGAGCCTCCGATGGACCGCTGACGGCGCGTCCACTGCTGCAGTCGCCGGCGGAGACGGCGGCGATGCTGGCGTGGGCGAAGCGCACGGGCGCACCCCCCGAGACGCTCGCGCACGTGCGGCAGCGGGTGGAAACGCGACGGGCGGCGGCGCTGCGTGCGGCGGAGTCGTCCGAGTACCTCGAAGACGGCGTTCGCTGGCCGACGGGGCTGCGCTACCCGCCGTTCGAGGCCGACCGGCTCGTCGACGGCGACATGGAGGTGGGGGGCGTCGAGATCCTGGCGGCGCCGGGACACACGCCGGGAAACGTCGTGCTGGCGGTGCGGGAGGAGGGGTGGCTGTTCTCCGGGGACCAGCTCCTGCCGGACGTCGATCCGCTGCCCGCCATCCAGTTCGTGACGGAGGGAGAGGGGCTGCGCCGCTTCCCCACGCTGGCGCACTTCGCAGCCTCCCTTGAACGGCTGGCGGAGTGTGGCTTCACCCGCTGCTTCCCCGGTCACGGCGAGCCGTTCGACGGGGCCGGGGAGGCGCTGGCGGGGGCGCTGGCGCGGATCGAGCGCCGCTGCGCGCGGGTGCGGGAGTCGCTCAGGGAAGTGGGACCCACGACCGTGTACGAGCTGTGCGCGCGGCTCTACCCGCGCGGCACGGAACGGCGCTTCTGGCAGACGGCATCGAGCGTCCAGGGACATCTCGACCTGCTGGCGTCGCGGGGTGAAGCGCGGGAGGTCGAGGGGCGGTGGGAGGCCTGCTAGCAGGTCGCTGGCGCCTCGCGGGGTTGCCGTGAGCGCCTATCATCAACGTCAGGCGCTGGGGTGGCGGAACTTGGCAGACGCAGCGGACTTAAAATCCGTGGCCGAAAGGCGTGAGGGTTCGAATCCCTCCCCCGGTACCAGCCCCTTCCGGCACAGCCTCACCGGCGTCCTTGACGCGCGAACAGCGCAGCCATACGCTCGCGATGGCTCTTTTCGTTCGGGTGCCCGTCCCAGGGAGAATAGGGAAGGCGGTGAGAATCCGCCGCGGTAGCGCCACTGTAAGCGGGAGACGGGAGCCGAGGTCCACTGTCGGAAAACCGACGGGAAGGGCCCGGCACAACAGCCCACCCGCAAGCCAGGAGACCTGCCTGGACGAGAGGTGACATCTCTCCGCATAGAGAGGTGCCCTCGATCTTCGGGTAGCGATTCCGAAACAGGTCGAAGACGGTACCTCCAGCGGCAGAGACGCTGGAGGTTTTGTTTTGCAGGCGGTTGGGCTCACGACCCTGCGCAGCTATCGCCAGTTGGGCATCAGCGCCCGGCTGGCGATCGGCGGGACGATCCTGCTGGCGCTCGTGATCGTCGTGGGCCTGATCTCCCTGAGCCTCGGGCCGGTCGACATCTCCATCAGCGACGTTGCCTGGATCGTGCTGTCCGCGCTCGGACTGGATACACCAGGGTTCGGACGGACCGAGCAGCTCGTGATCGAGCAGATCCGGCTGCCGCGGATCATCGTGGGCGCGGCGGTGGGGATGGCGCTGGGGGTGGCCGGGGCGACGATGCAGGGCCTGTTCCGCAACCCCATGGCCGACCCGGGCATCATCGGCGTGTCCGCGGGCGGGGCGCTGGGGGCGGTGATCGCGATCGCGGCCGGCCTGTCGGGCCTTTTCTTCCTGGCGCTGCCGCTCTTCGCCTTCGCGGGGGCCCTCGCAGCGGCGTTCCTGGTCTACGGCATCGCCGTGTTCGGGGGGCACTTCTCCATGGCGACGCTGCTGCTGGCCGGCGTCGCCGTGAACGCGTTCCTGGGCGCCATCGTCTCGGCGATCATCATCTTCCTGCCCGACAACGAGCTGCTGCGCGAGGTCCTCTTCTGGCTGGCGGGGGGCCTGGACGCGCGCGCCTGGGAGCATGTGCGCATCGCCGGGCCGCTCATCCTGGGGAGCACGGTCGTGCTCCTGATCATGGCGCGGGACCTGAACCTGCTGATGCTGGGAGACGACGAAGCGCGCTCAATGGGCGTGCGCGTGGGCCTCACGCGGAGCGCGCTGCTGGCGACAGCGGCGCTGGCCACGGGCGCGGCGGTGGCCGTGAGCGGAACGATCGCCTTCGTGGGGCTGGTCACACCGCACGTCCTGCGGCTGGTGCTGGGGCCGGACAACCGCGTGCTCATCCCGATGAGCGCCCTCGGCGGCGCCATCTTCGTGATGGTGGCCGACACGGTCGCCCGGATGGTCATCCAGCCGGCCGAGATGCGCGTCGGGATTCTCACGGCGTTCGTGGGAGCGCCGTTCTTCATCGCCCTGCTCATCAAGAACAAGCGGCAGGTGTACTCGCTGTGAGCGCGCGCCTGCCCATAGGAGCAATCGTGTCCCTGAAGTCACTCCGCCTTCTGATCGTGCCGCTGGTCTTCCTCGTGCTGGGGCTGGCGCTTGCGGCCTGTGGCTCCGACGAGGAGGAGCCGGCCGCAACGGTCGAGCCAACTCAGGCATCGACGCCCGATCCGACCGCAGAGCCAACGGAGACGCCGACCGAAGCCCCGACGGATACGCCCACGGCGGCAACGGCAGCGCCCACCGAGGCGGCGACGCCCGAACCCACGCCGGAGCCGACCCCGGCCGCGCGCTCGCTCGAGGGCGTGCGCGGGATCGTCGACCACACGAACGCGGGCTGGCCGCGCGAGGTCGAGGGGCTGAACGGCGTCGTCAGCATTCCGGCGAAGCCGCTGCGCATCATCACCGCGTCGGTGGGCCACGACGAGATCACACTGGCGATCGTGCCGAGTGAACGGCTGGTGGCCGTGGGAGAGGCGACGAAGAGCGAGACGTACTCGAACGTTGCCCACCTGGTGCAGGAGAAGGCCGAGATCTCGCGGGATCCGGAAGTGATCATCGCGCAGGCGCCGGACGTGGTCGTAACAAGCCCATGGTTCCCGATCGAGGTGGTCGAGGCGCTGCAACGGGCCGGCATCCCCGTCATCCAGACGGAGCTGGAGCAGGGCCCCGAGGCGCGCATCAACGCGATCCTGCTGATGGGCTACATCTACGGCGAGGAGGACCGAGCCTTCGAGTTCGCCGGCGAGGTGCAGGCGCGCTACGAAGCGCTCGTGGCGGTCACGAGCGCGAAGGATCCGAAGCCACGCGTGCTCGCGCTCACGCAGTACGCGGACACGCTCTGGGTTGCGGGCGGAACTTCGACCGAAGGCGGGGTAATCACGGCGGCGGGCGGCCTGAACGCCGCCGAGGACGCGGGCGTCACGGGGAATCAGACGACCAGCCTCGAGGGCGTGATCGCAATGGCGCCGGACGTCATCATCATTCCCCAGCCGGTGGCCTTCGGCGCGGAGGAGTTCCGGCAAAGCTTGCTGGAGCACGAAGCGCTGGCGGAGCTCCCGGCGATCAAGAACGGGGCCGTCTTTGTCGTGGAGAGCAAGCACTTCACGACGCTCTCGTACTGGAACATTCGCGGGGCGGAGGATCTGGCGCGCATGCTGTGGCCGGACGACTTCCCCGATCCGCCCGCGGAGTCCTTCAGCCTGGCCGAGTAGGTGACCACATGACTTCCAACGGCAACTCCCCGGAATCGGTCGACGCACGGGCCGTCTCGTTCAGCGTCGAGGCGAAGACGCTGCTGGACGCGGTCGACATGCGCGCCCAGCGGGGGCAGTTCGTGGGCTTGATCGGCCCGAACGGGGCAGGCAAGTCGACGCTGCTGCGGACCCTCTCGGGGGTGCTCCGGCACCAGGAAGGCGCGGTCTGGCTGGAGGGCGCGGACCTGTCGTCGATGGCGGCGAGGGATGTCGCCGCCATGCTCGCGCTGGTCCCGCAGATCGCGCCCTACACGCAGGGGTTTACGGCGTTCGAGCTGGTCCTGATGGGCCGCTACCCGCACCTGGGGCGGTTCGAGGTGGAGGGGCAGGCGGACGACCGCATCGCGGAGAAGGCGATGCGGCTGACCGAGACGGAGGAGTTCGCCACGAGGACGCTGGAGACGCTCTCGGGGGGCGAGCGCCAGCGCGTGTTCCTCGCGCGGGCGCTGGCCCAGCAGCCCCGCATCCTCCTCCTGGACGAGCCGACGTCGAACCTCGACATCCTGCACCAGCTCACCATCCTCGGGCTGGTGCGGCAGCTCGTCGACGACGGGCTAACGGCCATCGCCGCCATCCACGACCTGAACCTGGCGGCGCGCTACTGCGACCGGCTCGTCCTGATCAGCAACGGCGCGGTGGTCACGGAAGGGCCGCCGGAGGACGTGCTGACGCCCGAGACGATCGAGTCCGCCTTCGGGGTGCGGTCGGCGGTGTATCGCGACCCGGCGACGGACGCGCTCGCAATCAGCCTGATCAGTCCGGCACAGGTCAACGGCGTCTCCTTCGGGTCGAACGGCAGCGCCGCCGCCGGCAGCAACGGCGTTCCCAGTGCCTCCCGAAGCTGACCCGAACGACGGGAGCGCCCCGAAGGAAGGGGCAACCGGGGCGCGGGAGCGGCGGCGTGTTCGTCAGGGGCTCGCAGTGTCAATCGAGGACGTCGTGGCGGCAATCGCACCGGCCGACCCCCTCGCGCGGGAGGCGGCCCAGCTCCGCCAGGAGCGGCTGACAAAGCCGCCCGGCAGCCTCGGGCGGCTCGAGGAACTGTCGCTGCAGGTGGCGGCGATCCAGGGGACCGAATGCCCGGTTGTGCGGGGAAGGACGGTGATCGTAGCGGCGGGGGACCACGGGGTGGTGGCGCAGGGGGTCACGGGGTACCCGCAGGAGGTCACGGCGCAGATGGTGCTGAATTTCCTCTCGGGAGGGGCGGCGGTCAGCGTGATGGCGCGACGGGCGGGGGCGAAGCTGGTCATCGTCGACGCGGGGGTGGCGACACCGGTCCCGGAGCATCCCGACCTTCGCGTCGTGGGGATGGGCCGGGGCACCGCCGACATGACGCATGGACCGGCGATGTCGCGGGAGCAGGCGGAGGCGTGCGTGCTGGCCGGGGTCGAGCTGGCGCGGGAGGCGGCGGAGGGCGGGGCGGACCTCATCGGAACGGGGGACATGGGTATCGGGAACACGACCGCGTCGAGCGCCATCACGGCGGCCGTGACCGGCCGCTCACCCCGGGAGACGACGGGCCGGGGCACGGGGCGGAACGACGAGGAACTGGCGGCGAAGGCGGCAGTCGTCGAACGGGCGCTGGCGGTGAACCGTCCCGACGCAGGGGATGGGCTGGACATCCTCGCGAAGGTCGGCGGCTTCGAGATCGGGGCGCTGGCGGGAGTGGTGCTGGGCGGCGCCGTCGCGCAGCGGGTTGTGGTCGTTGACGGGTTCATCTCGGGGGCGGCGGCGCTCATCGCGCACAGGCTCTGCCCGACCGTCGCCGACTACCTCGTGGCCTCGCACCTGTCGGCGGAGGCGGGACATCGCATCGCGCTCGCGCACCTGGGCCTGCGGCCGCTGCTCGACCTGGGGATGCGGCTGGGGGAGGGGACGGGAGCCGTGCTCGCGATGGGGCTGGTCGAGGCGGCGGCCGCGTGCCTCTCGGAGATGGCGACGTTCGACGAAGCGGGCGTGTCCGGCGCCGACTCCGGGGACTGAGGGAGCGGTCGCCGTGACAGGGCTGCGGCTGGCAATCGGGTTCCTGACGGTGCTGCCCCTGGCGCCCGCGGGGGAGGCGCGGATGGGACCAGCGCGCGCGTGGTTCCCGCTGGTGGGGCTGGGCCTGGGAGGAGTCCTGCTGGGGCTGGACGTCGCGGCGCGGGAAGCGCTGCCGGAGCTGGTGGCGGGGGCAATCCTCGTCGCGGTGCTGCTGGTGCTGACGCGGGCAATTCACACCGAGGGGTTCCTCGACTGCTGCGACGGGCTCTTCGGCGGCTACACGCGGGAGGACCGGCTGCGCATCCTGCGCGACAGCCGTGTGGGCGCGTTCGCGGTCATCGGGGGGGCGGCGCTGCTGCTCCTGAAGTGGAGCGCCCTCGCGGGCATCCCGGACGACGCTCGCACCGGCCTGCTGCTGGTCTTCCCGTGTCTCTCGCGGTTCGGGATGCTCGCGACGATGGCGGCTTTCCCCTACGCCCGGGAACAGGGGCTGGGGACGGCGTTCCAGGAGGGGCGGGGCTGGTGGCAGGTCATGGTGGGAGCGGCCACGGCTGCCGCGGCGGCGGTGCTGTTCCTCGGGAGCGGGGGCGCGGTCCTGTTCGGCGTCGCCGCTCTGGCGGCGCTGGGGTTGGGCAGGTGGATGTCGGGGATGCTGGGCGGAATGACGGGGGACACGTACGGCGCCGTCAACGAGGTCGGGGAGGTGACGGTGCTCGTGCTGGGGATCGCGTTGTTCTCAGCGGTTCCCGAGATATTCGGGACGCCACTCTGGTAGACCGGGCATGGGGAGGAAGGCGTGAGCAAGCGACTGACCCTGGTCCTCGGCGGTGCGCGGGCGGGGAAGAGCACGTACGCCCAGGAGCTCGCGGCGGGCGTCGAGCGGGTACTGTTCGTGGCGACGGCGGAGGCGGGCGACCGCGACATGGAGGCGCGGATCGAGGCGCACCGCGAGAGCCGCCCGGCCGAGTGGGACACGATCGAGGAGCCGCTCGACCTCGTCGGGGCGCTGGAGCCGCTGGCGGGCCGCTACGACACGGTGCTGCTGGACTGCCTCACGCTGTGGGTCAGCAACCTCCTGCTCCGGGACGGTGAGGGCGAGGCGGCTAACGCAGACATCCCCGCCGAGGTCCGCGGATTGCTCGAGGCGTACGAGCGGGGAACGGCATCGTGGATCGTGGTCAGCAACGAGGTGGGGCTGGGCGTCGTCGCGCCGACGAGACTGGGGCGGCTCTACACCGACGAGCTGGGGCGGGCGAACCAGCTGGTGGCGGCGGCGGCCGACGACGTGTTCTTCCTGGCGGCCGGTCTGCCGCTGAACCTGAAGAAGCTCAGCGGCAGCGCTGACTAGCCCTCGGCTTCCAGGCCCACCAGGCGCTAGACGAACTCCATATCGACGTGCGCGCGTACGGTCACCGCAAGATCGAGTGCGAAACGACCCGACCACTCCTCCGGCACGAGGCATGATCATGACCCGATTTGCCGTTCGCAGGCGGGACGTTGCTCAAGAGAGATGCCCGCCTGGGGACAAAATCATGTCAAATCTTGTAAAACCCCTTTGCCTCGGGGACATTCCGGTACAGAATGTCAGCATGCTCACACATTTGACCGCCCGCGTGTATGCGCGAGACTATCGAGTGAACCATACTGCGCTATGCACCAATTGCTGGAGTGACCCGTGTCTTCGAACATAACTAATACAGCAGCTGCGCCAGGGACCGACGAGCAGTCGGGAGAGGGATCGGCCTCCCCCGAACTAACCGACGGCGTTGTTCAACTGATCAACGCCGTGGTGAAGGGGGTCGAACGGCAAATTGAGCCGGCCGGCCTCATCAGTATGGAGTTCTCCATCCTGAAGTCCTTCGCCGAGAAGAGCGAATGGACGGTGACCCAACTCTCGGACGTCCTTCCGGCCGATGCCCCGCGCATCAGCCGTCTCGTCTCGAAACTGGTCGACCGGGGGCTGCTGCGCCGCCGGCGCCGCACCGACGACCGGCGGGTCGTGCTGCTTCGGCTGACGCAGCAGGGGAAGGACCTTTCCGACGAGCTTCGGCAGCGGGTGAGCGAGCACGAAATCCGCCTGCTGGAGGGCGTTAGCCCGGAGGAGCTGGACACGCTCCGGGCCGTGACCTCAAAGATCCTGGCCAACCACGCGGTCATGGAGCAGACCCGGGGGCGCTAGGCGCTCACGGCTCTGCCCCTTACGCACACCCGGGACGGCGGATATTTCCGTAGCCCACTGTCCCGCTTGCTTGTCCACACGGTTGCACGTGCGGAACGCTGACACGATTATGTCAGCGTTGTAGCACGGGATATGGTGACATGGACCAGCAAGCTGAACGGGACCCTCGACCTCACACGCGCACATCGCAATTCGATCTGGAGAGCTGGGTCGCCGGCCTGGCCCACGCGGTCGCGACGAGCATCGAGCGTCAGGCCGCGAGACATGGCCTCACGTTTTCCGAGTTCACGCTCTTGCGGGCGCTCATCGAGAAGCAGGAGCGCACGTTCTCGCAGCTTGCCGACGCGCTTCCTGTCGAGCGCGATAAGCTCGCGCACATGGTCGGGACGCTCGTGGACCGGGGCCTGCTCCACCGGCGCGACCGAGCAAGCGACCCGCGAGCCATGCTGCTCGCGTTGACTCGGCGCGGCCGGTACCTGGCCTGGAGGCTGCACACGCGGATGCAGGCCGAACACTCGGGGTTGCTGGAAGGGGTCAGCGACGAGGAGTTGGCAACGCTGTCGGCGGTCGTCGCCAGGATCGTCGAGAATCACGCCGCCCTCGAGCAATCGAGGCTCCGGTAGGAAG
The DNA here is from genome assembly GCA_022827945.1 of Dehalococcoidia bacterium. Taxonomy (GTDB): domain Bacteria; phylum Chloroflexota; class Dehalococcoidia; order Tepidiformales; family Tepidiformaceae; genus UBA2991. Next base: position 57,652 of record JAJEIT010000006.1, read on the forward strand.
CGGGGGCGGGAAGCCTGGGATCCGGGGGATCGACCGAAGGGATTCGCCGGGAGCCGGGGATTGGCGCTGGTGGGCGATACTGGACTCGAACCAGTGGCCTCGTCGGTGTGAACGACGCGCTCTAACCATCTGAGCTAACCGCCCAGCGCGGATCTGAGTCTAGGGCCGGCCCACCTCATCCGCCACCGTTCGGGGCCGCGTTTGAAGGCGAGGGGACGCCGGAAGATAATGGTCGTTGGCGCCGAAGTGGCGGAACAGGCAGACGCGCTACGTTCAGGGCGTAGTGCCCCTTGCGGGCGTGTGAGTTCAAATCTCACCTTCGGCACCAGAAAACGTGCGCCAGTAGCTCAGTGGATAGAGCGCTACCCTGCGGAGGTAGAGGTCAGAGGTTCGAATCCTCTCTGGCGTACCACTCCTCACTCATGCGGTCCGCGACCCGGGTCACGCCCCTGGCGGGCTCTCGGCCGAAGCCGCCTGCGCGAGTGCGAGCGCCTCGGCGAGGCGGGCGGCGGCAACGGTGGCGAAGGGCTCCTCGTTGCGCTCGATCATGTTCTGCACCCGCTCGCAGGCGTCGCGAGCGCCTTCGATGAGGTCCTGCGGGTAGGCGAGCGCGACCTGGTGCTCGGCGAACTCGTCCTCGTCGAGGACGCGGACGGCACCCGAGCGGAGGCGGACCACATCGAGGTCGAGGTCGATCATCGTGGCCCGCCCCTCGCTCCAGACGGCCGGGGTGGCGATGTCGACGTACACCTCCGGTTCGCCGGACTCCTGCCAGATGCCCGCCCACCAGTCGTCGGTGACCAGCTTGAGGTTGGTGGTCTTGAACGTGATGGGCGGCTCGTCGCTGCGCTGGGCAAGGGTGCCGGGCGGTCCCCAGAGCCAGGTTCCGTACTCGTCCTCTGCAAGCCAGCGGAGGTCGTACTGCCAGTGCTGGGTATCGGGGTACTTGCGGAAGTCGACGCGAACGCGGTCGGGGGGCATCGAGCCAGCCTAGGCAGGCCGCTGGCCAGCGACAAATCCGGCCAACTGCGCGCGGCAACGCTCTAGACTGCGGCTGGACGACGGGCCAACGCCCCCGGAGGTTCCTCATGCCGGCGCTGGATGGAGTGCGAATCCTCGACATGACGCAGTACGAGGCGGGAACCTCGTGCACGCAGGCGCTCGCGTGGCTGGGCGCCGATGTCGTGAAAGTCGAGCGTCCGGGGGTGGGCGACCCCGGGCGTGGGGTCTACACGGGCCAGGACAACTCCCCGTACTTCGTCAACTGGAACAGCAACAAGCGCAGCCTCGCCCTCGACCTGCAGGACCCGCGGGGGCGGGAGCTCCTGCTTCGGCTGGCGCCGCACTACGACGTGTTCGTCGAGAACTACGGGCCGGGCGTGATGGAGAAGCTCGACCTGACCTACGAGGTGATGAAGGAGGCCAACCCGGCGATCATCTACGCCCGCATCAAGGGGTTCGGCCTCTCGGGCCCGTATTCCGGCTACAAGTGCTTCGACATGATCGCGCAGGCAGCGGGGGGCTCCGTGGCGGTAACCGGCGAACCGGACGGACCGCCCCTGCGCCCGGGGATCACCGTCGGCGACTCGGGGACGGGCGTGCAGATGGCGCTCGCCATCTGCGCCGCCTACATCCAGCGCCTGCGGACGGGCGAGGGGCAGGCCCTCGAGATCTCCATGCAGGAGGCGATGACGTACTGGCTGCGGACGGCCATCTCCAGCGGGGCGGACTGGGGACGCAAGGCCGCGCCACGCACGGGCCGCGGGGCGCAGGCGACCTCCCGTCTCTACGCGTGCGCTCCCGGCGGGCCGAACGACTACGTCATCCTGCTGATCGTGACCCCCCGCATGTGGGACGCCTTCTGCGACGCCATCGGGCGGCCGGACCTCGGGGAAGACGAGCGATTCGCGACCGCAGCGGCCCGCAGGGAGAACAGCGATGCGCTGACTGAGGAGATCGAGGCCTGGACGCGCCGGCGCGACAAGCAGGAGGTGATGCGCCTTCTCGGGGAGGCGGGCGTGCCCTGCGGCGCCGTGCTCGATACCCAGGACATCTACGAAGACCCGCACCTGAACGCGCGCGGCTTCGTGAAGACGGTCGAGCACCAGGAGTGGGGCGAAGTGCAGCTGCTGGGCTGGCCGCCACGCATGTCGGCCAGCGACGTGCCCCTGGTGGGGTCGCCGCTGCTCGGCCAGCACACGCACGAGGTGCTAACGGACGACCTGGGGCTGGGCGACGCGGAGCTGGCGGAGCTGGCGGAGGCGGGCGTCATCGGCTGAGGCAACGCGAAGAGGCCGGGCGAATCGCCCGGCCTCTCGGTGTGGGTGCGGAGGGGTTGGTCGGCTAGGCGCCCTGGAACTCGAAGTCGGGCTCGTGGCCGAGGTAGAGCTTGCCGATGGTCTCGTACAGCGGGTGCGCGACCCAGCGGTGGGAGGCGCAGCCGTGTGCGTCGCGGAGCTTGCGCTCCAGCGGGCTGTACATGCGCGCGCCGGTGGTGCCGGCGGTGTTGTGGATCAAGTCCACGGCGTGCATGCAGGCGTTGGCGGCGAAGGTGCAGGCGAGCCGCGCTTTCTTCGTGATTTCGGCGCTGGGATGCTCGGCCCCGGCGTGGAGCTCGTCCTCGACCTCGCGCATCGATTCCATCACGAAGGCGCGGGCGGCCTGCACGGTGGCCTCGGCCTCGCCCGTCCGGTACTGGGCGACGGGGCGCTCGCGGAGGGTGCCGCTGGAGAGCATCGGGACCTTGTTCTGGGCGAGGTCCTCGAACACGTCGAGGGCGCCGCGGCCGACACCGAGCGCCACCGCAGCCTTGTTGTAGGACAGGCGCAGGGGCACGGGGATGCGGAACACGGGGTTCGGGTAGTGCGCCGGGAGCGACACCAGCTCCACGTCCCGCCACTTCTTCTCGATGATGGCGCCGTCGCACTTGACGTCGTGGCTACCGGAGCCGCGGAGGCCGGCAACATCCCACGTGTCGACGATCTCGAACTTGGACTTGTTGACGAAGAACATCTTCATCTTGGGCATGCCGGTGGCCTCGTCCATGATCGGGCCCTCGGCGTCTTCGCTTTCGTAGATGGGGCAGGACATGAAGGCCCACTCGACCTGGTGGCAGCCGCTCTGGAAGGTGGTCTGGCCCCAGATCTTGAAGTCGCCGTTGGGCTGCTCGACGGCCTTGCCGGGAATGGTGCCGGGCCCACCGCCGCCGCACATGATGACGCGCGGGTTGTCGAGGTAGACCTCCTTGGCGAGGTCCTTGTCCATGCCGCCGGCGGCCATCGCGTTGATCTCGGAGCCGATCATCACGTTCCAGCCGACGGATGCGTCGATGGCGGAGATGGCTTCGAGGACCTCGATGGTCTCCATCGAGCTCGCATCCTCGCCGCCGAGCTCCGGCGGGAGGGTGAAGCGGAAGATACCCTCGTCGATGAGGATGTTGACGGTTTCGTCGGGGAGACGGCGCAGCTTCTGCGCCTCGTCGCCGCCTTCGCGAATGACCTGGGTGAGTTTGTGCACGCGCTCGAGAGCGGTGCCTTCGAGCGTCGTTGAGGCTACTGCCACTGGGGCCTCCCTGTGATTGCCTGAGGATGGGTTCGCGCTAAAGCCACGCGAGTATACCGCCATGCGCGTACCGGGTCAGGCGGCGAAGCGGCGGTTGACGCAGGGGAAGGCCGCGCCTAGCGTGGAGGGTGCAAATTCCGGATACGGAATCTGCCGCCGGGGGGGCCGAAAGGCTGAGATCCGCGAGGACCACCCCAGGAACCTGATCTCGGTAATGCGAGCGTAGGGAAGCGGCGTGAAGGCAACAGCAACGGCAGGCAGTACGGACCCGGCGCACGAGCGCCACATGGCTGTGCGCCTGCCGGGCGCGGACCCGGCCCCAACGGGCTGAGCCACCCCTCACCCACCCCGAGCCCCCGCAGCGATCAGGCGCCCCCGGCAGCGCAAGGAGGGTGCGCATGATCGTGGAATTGCAGTGCCTGGCGAGTCCGGCCGGCACGCCCGACGACCCCTACAAGCACATCGACGCCGCCATCGGAGTCGTGCAGGGCTCGGGATTGAAGTACGAGGTGGGCGCCCTCGGCACGACCGTCGAGGGCGAGCCCGACGAGGTCTGGCCGCTGATGCGGCAGGTCCACGAGGCCTGCCTGAACGCCGGCGCACAGGGCCTCGTGACGGTTATCAAAGTCGAGCAGACCGCCCAGATCGACGGGCCAACGATCGAGAGCCTGACCGGGAAGTTCCGCGATGGCAGTTGAGGTTCCCTCCCTGCCGCGCACGCTCCCGGCGTGGGGGTTGCTGAGGCGGACGGGAGCCGCCGCGTTGGAGTACGCGCCCGCGCTCGTGCTGCTGGTGGCGCTGGTCGGGTTGTGGGAGCTCATGGTCCAGGTGCTCGACACGCGGCCGTACATCCTTCCGGCGCCGAGCGCCATCTGGGACGTGTTTGCCGAAAAGGGTCACCTCTTCCCCGCCCACATCCGAACGACGGCAGTGGAAGCGATCGCCGGCATCGGGGCCGCGGCCGCGGGGGGCGTGATCCTGGCGGTGCTGATCGCGAGCATCCCCATCGTGCGCCGCGTCCTCTACCCGATCGCGGTCACGTCCCAAACGATCCCGATGATCGTGCTGGCCCCGCTGCTCGTCGTCTGGCTCGGCCTTGGGATCGAGCCGAAGGTCACGGTCGTGGGGCTGGTCTGCTTCTTCCCGATCGTCGTGAGCACGGTTGACGGCCTCGCGTCGGCGGACCGGGAGATGGTGGCGCTGGTTCGCAGCATGGGGGCGAGCAGGCTGGAGGTCCTGCGGCACGTGCTCATCCCCTCCGCCGTTCCCTCGTTCTTCGCGGGACTCAAGATCGCCGCCGCCTACGCAGTGATCGGAGCGATCTTCGGCGAGTGGGTGGGAGCGCAGAGCGGTCTGGGCATCTTCATCATCCGCTCCCGCTCGGCCTACCAGACCGACCAGATATTCGCCGCGATCGTCGTGGTCGCGCTGCTCAGCATCGCCCTCTTCGTGGCGGTGCACCTGCTGGCGAGGGTCGCCTCGCCCTGGAAATACGCCAACGACCAAGGAGAGAACGGCTCATGAGATTCCTGAACGCACGGTACCTGCTCATACCCCTGCTGCTGGTGGCGCTGGGGCTGGTCGTCATCGCGTGTGGCGACGACGAACCGGACGAGCCCACGGACGTCACCTTCATGCTCGACTGGACGCCGAACACGAACCACGCGGGCGTCTACATCGCGAAGGCGAAGGGGTGGTACGAGGACGCCGGCCTCAATGTCGAGATCGTCCAGCCGGGCGAGAACATCGTCGACCAAGCGGTGGGAGCCGGAGTCGCGCACTTCGGCATTTCGGTACAGGAGAACGTGATCCCGGCACGTGAGCAGGGCGTTCCCGTGGTCTCGATCGCGGCCGTCATCGAGCACAACACGTCGAGCCTGATCGCACTCGCGGACGAGGGGATCGAGGGCCCCGGCGACCTCGCCGGCAAGACCTACGGCGGCTGGGGCGGCCCGCTGGAGACGGCGCTGATCTCGGCGCTCGTCGAGTGCGGCGGCGGCGACCCGAGCACGGTCGATTACGCCATCATCGGAAACGTCGACTACATCGTCGGGATGGAGCAGGGCGACTACGACTTCGTCTGGATCTTCGACGCCTGGGACGGCATCCGCTACACGGAGGTGCTGGGCCGGGACGTGTCGTTCGTGCGCTTCATCGACCACACGGACTGTATCCCCGACTGGTACACGCCGGTCATCGTCACCAGCGAGTCGCTGATCGACGAGGATCCCGACCTGGTCGAGGCCTTCATGGAGGCGACAGCGCGGGGCTACCGCTACGCGATCGAGAACCCGGAGGAAGCGGCCGAGATCCTGCTGGAGGCCGCTCCGGAGCTCGACGAGGCGCTGGTGAAGGCGAGCGCGGCGTATCTTGCCGGGCGGTACACCTCGGACCCCGACAACTGGGGTCGCCAGGAGATGGACGTCTGGACCCGCTTCGAGAGCTTCCTGCGGGAGGCGGGTCTGACCGAGTCGGCGATCGACGTGGAGGACGCGTTCACGAACGACTTCCTCCCGTAGGGGGAGCGATGAGCGAGGCAGCCGTCGCCATACGCGGGCTGCGACACACGTATCCGGGGACCCGCCCCGTCGAGGTGCTCGACGGGGTGGACCTGGAGGCGGCGCCGGGCGCGTTCGTGAGCCTCGTGGGGCCGAGCGGCTGCGGCAAGAGCACGCTCCTGCAGGTGCTCGCGGGGCTGCTCGCGCCGGACGCGGGCGAGGCGCTGATCGAGGGGCGGTCGACGATCGGGGAGCCCGGACTGGCGGCCTACATGCCCCAGAAGGACCTGCTGCTCCCGTGGCGCAAGGCAATCGGGAACGCCGTGCTGGGCGCGGAGATCGCGGGGGAGCCGAAGGCGGAGGCGCGACGGCACGCGCTCGACCTGTTCGAGCGGTTCGGGCTGGCGGGCTTCGAGGAGAGCTGGCCCTCACAGCTGAGCGGGGGAATGCGTCAGCGTCTGGCCCTGCTGCGGACGTTCCTCGTGCCCCGGCACGTGCTGCTGCTGGACGAACCGTTCGGGGCGCTGGACGCGATCACGCGCCGCGAGATGCACCAGTGGCTGCAGGAGGTCTGGGCGAGCGACGCGCGCACCGTGCTCTTCGTGACGCACGACGTGGAGGAGGCGCTCATCCTCTCGGACGTGGCCTACGTGATGACCCCCCGCCCCGCGCGCATGGCCGCGCGCTTCGAGGTGAACTACCCGCGGCCGCGCCGCCCGGAGATCGTGACGGACCCGAAGTTCGTCGCGGACAAGGCGAGACTGCTGGCCGCATTGGACGGCACCTCGCCGGAATAGCGGAAGCGTAAACTCTCCGCACCTTCTTCCTGGAGGGCGCGATGCCGGGCGACCAGACCCTCGTGCCGCTGCTGTTCGACGCGTGGGACGACCTGGACCGCGCCTACGCGGGAATGACCGCGGAGGAGGCGACGGCGCGGCCGGACGGCGCGAGCGCGTTCGGATGGACACTTCGGCACCTCATCGGCGGGTTCGACTTTTACGTAAACGAGGTGATGCGGGGCGGGGCGATGCACCCGACCTTCGCGCGGGAACACGCCGAGTACGAGTTCAGCGGGGAGTGCGGAGACTGGGAGGGGATCGCGGCGGCGGCGCGGGAGGTGCGGGCGGAAGCGGAGGCGTTCCTCGGCGGAATGAGCGATGCGGACCTGGCGGCGACGGTGGTGCCCGCCTGGGGGCCGTTCCCGGCGACAACGCTGCGCTACCTGATCTTCCGGACGATTACGCACGCCTACTACCACATCGGGGAGGTGGCGACGCGGCGGGGACGGGAGCAGGACTTCCCGGGAGCGCTGGCGCGGGTGTTCGAGGGGCCGGACGGCCCGCAGGAGCAGTAGCGTGGTTATCACATGGACGGTGGGGCTGACGGCGCGTCCGGGGCGGGAGAACAGCTTCATCGCGATCGCAAATGAGCTGACCGAGACCTCGAACCGGCTGGACGAGGGCTGCGACATCTACATCTGCCTGCAGAACCTGGACGACCCGCGCGACTTCCTCTGGTACGAGCAGTGGGCGACGATGCCGCTGCTCGAGCGCCACGTGGAGCGCATCCGGCCGATGCTGGCGGGATCGCCCGAGGGGCGTGAGGGGTCGCGGCTGTACACGTCGATCCAGCGGCGGGAGCAGCTCGGCTACGACCTGCTCCGCAACCATGTGGACCCCGACCGGGACTGGTACGAGGCGTCGATCACGGGCTGGGCAATCGCGCGGGCGAAGCCGGGCAGGGAGGGGGACCTGCGGGCCCTGGCCGTCGATCTGAGCCGCACGGGCCAGGAGTTCCCGGGGAACGTGACGCATATCGCCCATGAGCGCGAGGACATCCCCGGGCAGATCTGCTGGTTCGAGCAGTGGCGCGACCAGGACGTGCTCGACGCGCGGGTGGCATCGCTGGAGGAGCGGTACGGCGTTCCGCGGGGTACGGACGGCGTCGAGCGCATGCCGGCGGGCATCGCGGACGTGATGGAGTCACTGGACGCCACCCGCTACCGGGTGGTGGCGACGTAATTCGCGCTACACCTGTCCGTACCGGAAACAGCTCGTGACGTGGTCGTTCACGAGGCCCGCCGACTGCATGAAGGCGTAGCAGATGGTCGGCCCGACGAAGGAGAAGCCGTAGCCCTTCAGCGCCTTGCTCATGGCGCGCGACTCGTCGGTCTGGGCGGGGAGATCGGCGAGGGTCGCGAAGGCGTTGAGGCGGGGTTCACCACCGACGAACGACCAGAGGAATGCGTCGAGGGAACCGTGCTCGGCCTGCACGGCGAAGGTGGCGCGGGCGCCAGCGATGGCGGCGTCGATCTTGGCGCGGTTGCGGATAATGCCTGCATCGGCGCGGAGCCGTTCGCGGTCGGCATCGGTGTAGGCGGCGACGGTCGCGATATCGAAGCCATCGAAGGCGTCGCGGTAGCCCTCGCGGCGGTGGAGCACGGTGCGCCAGGAGAGTCCCGCCTGCGCCCCTTCGAGCACGAGCAGCTCGAAGAGGGCCCGGTCGCCGTGCGTGGGGACGCCCCACTCCTCGTCGTGGTGCTGCTGCATGAGGGGGTCGTCGCCGGCCCACTCGCAGCGGGTCACTTCGGGCATGGCGGACCTCCAGCCTGGACGCCGCGCAGCCTCATCCGCGGTCCTCGAGGTGCGTGGCGAAGCGCACGGCGAAGCCGTCGGGGTCGGCGATGGCGAAGTCGCGCAGGCCGTAGGACTTGTCGGCGATCGGGGCGAGGACGCGCGCGCCCATCTCCGCCGCCAGCTCCCAGTACCGGTCGACATCGGGAACCATCACGCGAACGTTGGCCTGCACGGTGTCGGGCACGGGGCCCATCGCCTCTCCCCGCTCATCGAGGAAGAGCCGGTGGCCCTCCCAGGCCAGCTCGACGAAGTCGCCGTCGTCCCGCAGCAGCTCGAAGCCCAGCCGCCGGTAGAACGCCGTCGACTTCGCGATGTCCCGCACGAAGATCTCGATAACGAGCTGCTCGGTGGGGTCGACGTAGCGGTCCATGTGGTTCCATGCCGGCGGCCCGCTCGAAGCATGCGCCAGGTTCGAGGATGGCGGGATGGTACAGGGGTAGGGGTGGGGGTTCTGCAGACCCCCGGTTGGCCCGTCAGTGCATACGACTCGTCACCGTAGTCCAGGCCGGACAGCAGGCACGACGTGGAGTGAAGCGCGCGGGGAAAGGAGGGAGAAGGGGGCGGTGGCGCAGGGTCAGCGCACAGCCTCGGCCACGGTCTCGGCGAGCCAAGCGTTGAGGCTCTTGCCACGGGCGCGGGCGGCTTCGGTTGCGGCGCGGTGGAGGTCCGGCGAGATGCGCAGCGGGATCTTTCCGGAAAAGGGCTTGGCCGGCTCCCGGCCTCGCTCCTCGCAGAATTCCAGGTATCCGTCGACGGACTCGCGGAAGGCGACCTGGACCTCCGCGACGGATTCGCCCTCGAAGGTGATCATGTCCCGCGTGCCAATGACCTCGCCATAGAGGACGCCGGCCTCGTCGTCGAACGAAACCACTCCACGGTAGCCCCGGTGTTCCATGATCGTCATCGCTCCTCTCCCTCCGGTGTTACCCCTGCTCGCGTGAGGAATGTGCGTACCGAGCCAATGGCGCCCCGGTGGGCCTCTTTTCGCGGGTGCGGACGGTGGAAATACGCGACCACTCCGTTGATCTCGACGGCGATACGTGAGCCCGCCCGCTCCTCGATGTAGGCTCCGCAGGCCAGGAACAACGACTCGATGTCATTCCAGCGCAGCGTCGCCGGCGGAGGATGCCGGAAGATGGCCTCCAGCACTCTCCGATGCTTGGCGCGCACAGTCTCATGATATCACCTGTCGATATTCTGTGTGTGGTACGAGAGGGCAGAGCTCGCCGACCCCAGCCCAGGGCGAACCTTGCCTTCTCGCAGGCGTTCGCTTCCACACAAGACCCCCGTACGGGGGTGGCGTGTACGATTCGGCCATACCCACACAGAGTCGGGAGGCAGGCATGACGGAGGACGCCACGATGCGAGGGAAAGCGGCCATCGTTGGCATTGGCGAGACCACATACTACAAGCGCGGGCAGTCGCCCGACCCCGAGGTCAAGCTGGTGCTCGACGCGATTCAGCTGGCCGCCGATGACGCGGGCATCGACGTGCGCGACATCGACGGCTTCGCGGCCTACGCGAACGACCGCAACGACCCGCCCCGCCTGTCGACGGCGCTCGGCATCAAGGACCTGACCTTCAGCAACATGGTCTGGGGCGGCGGCGGTGGCGGCGGCTCCGGAGCGGTCGCGAACGCGGTGGCGGCGGTGGTGGCCGGATACTCGAAGTACGTGGTCGTCTACCGGGGGCTGGCGCAGGGCCAGTTCGGACGGTTCGGGCAGGGCGCGGATATCCCCGTGGCGCCGGGCGCGATGGCGTTCACGGCGCCGTACGGGCTGCTCTCGCCGGCGCAGTCGTTCGCGATGCGCATCCGGCGCTTCATGCACGAGCACGGCGCCGAACAGAGCGCGCTGCGGGCCATCTCGCTGGCCACGTACCGGCACGCGCAGTCGAACCCGCGGGCGGTGATGTACGGGCGAGAGCTGACCGAGGAGATGTACGACAACTCGCGCATGATCGTCGAGCCCTTCCACCTGTTCGACTGCTGCCAGGAGAACGACGGCGCGGCCGCCCTCATCGTGACGAGCGCGGAGCGAGCGAAGGACATGAAGCAAAAGCCGGCGTGGGTGCTGAGCGCGGCCCAGGGTTCGGACTACCGGCAGGCGGCGACGGCGCACAACTCGCCCGACTACGCGACCTCGAACTTCAAGACGCTGGCGCCGCGGCTGTACGCGATGGCGGGCGTGGGTCCGGAGGACGTGGACGTGCTCCAGAGCTACGAGAACTTCACCGGCGGCGTGCTCATGAGCATCGTCGAGCACGGCTTCTGCGAGCCGGACGAGGTGAACGACTTCTTCACGCTGGAGAACTTCTCGGCGCCGGACGGGAAGCTCCCGCTGAACACGAGCGGCGGCAACCTGGCGGAGTGCTACATGCACGGCCTCGAGCTGGTGCACGAGGCGGTGCGGCAGGTGCGGGGCGAATCGACCTGCCAGGTGCCGGACGTGAACGTCTCGATGGTGACGTCGGGGCCGATGGTGCAGCCGGTGAGCGACCTGATCCTGGCCGCCGACCGGGGGGTGGACGCATGAGCGCCGAGACCGGCACCTACCTGCCCGAGGGTCTGCCGCGTCCCGGTCCCGCGATCGACGGGCTGGGGGCGGAGTTCTGGGAGGCGGCGAAGCGGCACGAGCTGGTCGTGCAGCAGTGCCGCGCCTGCGAGGGCTTCCAGTGGGGCCCGGAGTGGATCTGCTACCAGTGCCACTCGTACGACCTGACCTACACGCAGGTCTCCGGGCACGGGATCATCTACAGCTGGGAGCGGGTCTGGCACCCGGTCCACCCGGCGCTGCAGGAGGCGACGCCGTACCTCGTCGTGCTGGTCGAGCTGCCCGACGCGGGCAACGTGCGCATGGCCGGGAACCTGCTCGGGGACCGCACGCAGGACGTCGTCATCGGGGCGGAGGTCGAGGTCGCGTTCGAGGACAAGGGCGAAGGCGAAGGCGACGAGGCGTACACGCTCGTGCAGTGGCGGGTCGTCGAGTAGGAGCAGGCGTTCGATGGCCGGGGAAGCGAGCGGCCGCTACCTGATCGACGGGCCGGAGGATGCGCCCACGCTCGTGCTGGCGCACGGGGCGGGGGCGCCCATGGACCACCCGTGGATGGAGACCGTCTCCGGGCTGCTGGCGGACGAGGGGGTGCGCACGGTCCGCTTCGAGTTCCCCTACATGGCCGCGCGGCGGACGACCGGGAAGCGTCCGGGGTCGAACCCTTCGAAGGTGCTGGAGGCGGCCTGGCGGGAGGTCATCGACGACCTCGGGGCGGAGGGGCTGGTCATCGGGGGGAAGTCGATGGGCGGGCGCATCGCGAGCATGGTGGCGGAGGAGGCGGGCGTCGCGGGGGTGGTCTGCCTCGGGTATCCGTTCCACCCACCGGGGAAGCCCGACCGGCTGCGCACGGCGCACCTCGAGGCGATCGGCACGCCGGTGCTCATCCTGCAGGGCGAACGCGACACGTTCGGGCGGCGGGAGGAGGTGGAGGGGTACGCGCTCTCGGGGCAGGTCCGGCTGCACTGGCTTCCCGACGGCGACCACGGGCTCAAGCCGCGCAAGGCCTCGGGACGGACGGAGGCGGAGAACCTCGCGGAAGCGGTGCGGGAGGCGGCGCGGTTCGTGTTCGAGGTGGCGGGCGGGTAGGTCGGGTCAGGCGATGCTCGCGTCGAGCGATGGCTTGAAATAGTACCAATAATCGGTACTATCTCCCCTTGAAGCGCAGGCACCGGCAGACTCTCGCTCGGATCTTCGGCCGTCCGGTCAGCGCCAACATCCCGTGGCGGGACATCGAAGCGCTGTTTGTCGAGCTTGGCGCCGAGATCAGCGAGAGAGCAGGGTCCCGCGTTGGTGTGCGCCTTTTCGGCGAGCGGCGTGTGTTCCACCGCCCACATCCCTCGCCAAACACGGACAAGGGAGCCGTGGTGAGCATTCGTAACTGGTTGAAGCGGAATGGAGTAGAGCCATGAAGACCAACATCATGGAGATTGACGGCTACCACGCCGTCATTCAGTTCGACCCAGAGATCGACATGTTCCGTGGAGAGTTTCTAGACCTGAACGGCGGGGCCGACTTCTACGCCCAGGACGTTTCCGGGCTCAGGAAAGAGGGGGCGGCTTCGCTCCATGTGTTTCTCGAGATGTGCACAGAGGACGGCGTCGAGCCCCGACGCCGCTACTCGGGACGGTTCAACGTGCGCCTCCAGCCGGAGTTGCATGCAAGCGTCTCCGTCGCCGCCGCCGCGGAAGGGAAGAGCCTCAACCAGTGGGTCGCCGATGCGCTCAGCGACCACGTCTGACCAGCGGCTTCAAGCGATCGGCTTGTCGCGGGAGCCCCAGGCGTCCCAGTGGATGACCTCGGAGACCGGCGGGCGCTCGACGGGCTTGAAGTTGTCGTCACCGGTGAAGTAGGCGACGGGGAAGAGGGTCGCCTGGCTGACGGTGTCGGGAATGGCGAGGAGGTTGGCGACCTCTTCGGCATAGCGGAGGTGGATGCCGGTCCAGGCGGTGCCCAGCCCGCGCGTGCGGAGCGCCATCTGGAGCGACCATGCGGCGGGCAGGATCTGGCCGTAGAGGCTCGCCTGGGCGCCCTGCCCGTCGTTCTCCGCGCGCCCCTCGATGCAGGGGATGATGAGGGCCGGGCAGCGGTGGATGTTGTCGGCAAGGTAGGCGATGACGGGGCGCATGGGGCGGGCGCCGGCGAACTCGTAGAAGCCCTCGCGGTAGAGGCCGCCGATGACATCGCGCTTCGCTTCGTCGGTCACGACCATGAAGTGCCAGCGACGGGCCTCGCCGCCGCCGGGGGCGGCCTGGATGGCGATCCCGATGCACTCCTCGATGACCTCGGGCTCGACGGGCCGGTCGAAGTCGAGGCGGCGGCGCACGGAGCGGGTGGTCGTAAGGACGTGGTCGACGCTGTCGCGGTCGTAGGGGCGGTGCTTGTCGTCGGGAAGGCTCATGGGGAGCGCCATTCTGCCACGCGGGAGGGGCGGCGGGCGGGGCGCGCTCGCGCCTTCGGGGGCGGGTGGCAGAATGAGGCGGCTTTGTGAATACACGGGCCGCGAGCGCCCGCGAGACCAGAACCAACAGGGCAGAGGAGAACCGAGATGGCGGATCGACTGAAGGATCGCGTGGCGATCGTTACCGGCGCGGGCCGGGGCATCGGCGCCTCGATCGCGAAGCTGATGGCGTCGGAAGGCGCGGCGGTGGTCGTGAACGACCTCGGCGGCAGCGTCGACGGTGAGGGCGCGGACGACGCGCCGGCGCGCGAGGTCGTGCGCGAGATCGAAGCGGCCGGCGGCAGGGCCGTCGCCAACTTCGACGACGTCTCGGACTACGACGCGTCGGAGCAAATCATCCGCACGGCGCTGAACGAGTACGGGTCGCTCGACATCCTCTGCAACGTCGCCGGCATCCTCCGCGACCGCATGATCTTCAACATGAACGAGGCCGAGTGGGACGCGGTCATCGCGGTCCACCTGAAGGGCACGTTCAACACCTCCAAGTACGCGTCGATCTACTGGCGGCAAGAGCGCAAGGGCGACTACCGGCTGATCAATTTCACCTCGGTTTCCGGGCTTTCAGGGTCGCCCGGGCAGCCGAATTACGCCGCGGCCAAGCTCGGCATCGTGGGGCTGACGTACTCGTGCGCGAACGCGCTCGGCCGCTACGGCGTGACCGCGAACGCGATCAGCCCGGGCGCGGCGACGCGCATGGGCGACACGATTCCCCCCGAGCGGCGTCGACAGCTCGATGCGGCCCAGCAGCGCGCAGCGGAAGATCGCGCGCGGGAGATGTCGCCGGACAACGTAGCGCCGCCGGTCGTGTACCTGGCAAGCACGGAGTCGGGCTGGATCAACGGGCAGGTGATCGGAGCCTCCGGCTACCAGGTGTCGCTGTTCAACACGCCCGACATGATCCGTCAGATCCAGGGCAAGGAGCCGTGGACGGTGGACGATATGTTCCAGCGCATGCCCGCGGTCTTCAGGCCGGCGATCGAGGGGCTGAACTTCTACCAGCGCGCGCAGTCGAGCTAGCGAGGGCCCGATGTCCGGCGACCGCGCGGTCCTGTTCGACTTCGGCGGCGTGCTCCTGCGCCAGGACTGGGACGAGTACGACGCGTTCTGCGAGCGGAACGGCCTGCCCGCGCGGGCGCTGCGGCGCGCCCTCTACGGCACGGACGCGTGGCGGGACCTACAGACGGGACGCATCAGCGATCGCTCGATCTGGCGGGCGGCGGCGATCGCGTCGCTGGCGGAGCACTGTGGCGAGCGCGCGGAAGGGCTCTTCGAAGAGTGGTACGCGCGGCCAATCCGGGTGCACCAGCCGAACATCGACCTGGCGAATGCGCTGGCGGCGGCGGGGGTGCGGGTGGGGCTGCTGAGCAACGCCGCTCCCGACCTCGAGACGCGGATCACAGAACAGTTCGGCGTCGAGGTGAACTGGACAGACCGGGTGATCTCGGGGCTGGTCGGGCTGGCGAAGCCGGACCCGGCCATCTACCACCTCGCGGCGGAGCGCATCGGCCTTCCCGAGGAGGCCTGCTTCTTCATCGACGACCTCGCGGAGAACGTCGAGGCGGCGCGCGGGGTGGGGATGCGGGCGCACCACTTCCAGGGCGACTACGCAGCGCTGCAGGCGGACCTGCGGGCGGCGGGGTACGAGTGGGAGTAGCCGAGGCCGGGACGCCCCTATTGGCCAGGAAGGACACGCACCGAGGCGATGAGGGCGTTCACCAGCACCTGAAAGCGGAGCCGGACACCGGCCGAGAGATCGTCCCGCAGGTGCGGTCTCACGATCCCCTGCGTGTGGACAAAATTGAGACTGCCCCGGCCCTGGAAGTCCTGGACGGACGTACCCGAATCTCCGTCTGAGGCCCAGGAGAGGCCGCCGACGAGGCGCAAGCCCTCGGGGATCGTGAAGATGAAGGCGCCGAGCTGCCACTCAGTGCGACCGTCGCCCTCGACGATCCTGCCCGCGTAGATAAGGGGACGCTCGCCACGCCTGTGGGTGATGCCGCCCTCGAGGTTGGAAGGGACGCCATCGACGCCCCCCGTGACCGCTCGAACCTCGAAACGATGGCCGGTGTCGCTGCTGAGACCGGTAAGGCGGAAGGCGCGGGTCGCCGGGTCGCTGCCGGGGATGTCCGTCCACGGGCCCCACGGGTCCCGGCGAGATTCGTCGCTGTTCCAGGTCGCCGTCCGGTACTGCCACCCGGTGACGTTGTCGGGGCCACCCACCCACTCCAGGACGAGCGAGTCGGGGGAGCCATCGGATACCACAACCAGGCAGGGGCCGCCTTCGGGCACCGTGTCGCCCGACCCCCTGTACGCCAGGCAGGTCTCCATCGTGAGCGTCGAAGTCGGAGTGACGACCGCCTCCCCACCACCCGTTCTCACGGCCTGAAGAATCCCCACGGCCACTGCCGCCGCAACCGCCACGCCCACGACGACGCCGACCCACACCAGCCGTAGTGCTCCGCGCATGCGCTCCATGAGCGCCATCCTAGAACCGCAGCCAGGAGATCTGCCTGCTCGACGGTCGTGGCTGCCAGGGTCAAAGGGCATCTAGCCGAAGCGGATGCTGTCCTCGACGTGACGCATGGGAGGCTGGCGGCGCTCACGCGCCATCTGGATGACGAGCAGGAGCGGTCCGAAGCGGCCGAGCAGCATGCCCGTGATGAGGAGGCCTCGCTCCCACGCACCCGCCTCCGCGGTCTGGCCGACGGACCAGCCCGAGAGGGTGACGGCGGAGATGCCCTCGAAAAGCGCGTCGATGGGGGCGGCGTGGGAGGCCGCGATGATGCCCGCGCAAAGGAAGGTGACGGCCCCGCCGAAGAGGAAGGTGATGGCAAGGGCGTGGCGGAAGGCGGAGGCCGGCAGCTCGCTGCCGAGGAGGGAGAGGCGGTCGCGGCCCGCGAGGGCGTTCAGGAGGCCGGTCGCAAGGACGGCGATGGTCGCGACCTTGAGGCCGCCGCTGACGGAGCCCGCAGCGCCGCCGATCAGCATCAAGCCCGTGCCGAACACCTTGCTCTCTTCGCGGAAGGCGGCGGTGTCGAGCGTCGTGAAGCCGGTTGTGCGGGCGGATGACTCGAAGAGGGCGAGGAAGGGACGGCGCCAGCCGGGCTCGGCGGCGAGGGTGGCCGGGTTGGTCCACTCACCTATCAGGAGCACCCCCGCGCCCCCGACCAGCACAACCGCCATCGCGACGAGGATGACGCGTGTGTCGAGGGGCAGGCGGCGGAGGGAGCGGCGGGAGGCGTAGAGCGCCAGGGGAATGGGTCCGATCGCGCCCAGCATCGCGAGGGCGCCCGTGACGGCCAGGACGGGCACGTCGTCGTGGAAGGCGGCGTAGCCGCTCTCGGGGAGGGCGAAGCCGGTGTTGTTGAAGGCGCTGACGGCGTGGAACGGTCCCCACCAGAGGGCGCGGTCGGCGGGGACGTCGGCGGCGAGCATGACGAGGAAGAGGGCGACCGCGCCGACAGCCTGCGTGGCCAAGGCCGCCACGAGGACGGTCCGGACGACGGGAATCACCTCGCCGATGCCGGGCACGCCCCGGAAGAGGCGCTTCATGCCGGAGTCGCGCATTCCCAGGCGGCGTCCGAGGAGCCAGAGGATGACGGTCGCACCGACGAGATAGAGCAGGCCCCCGGAGACGGTCAGGGCGGCGAGGATGCCCTCGCCGAGGAGCGTCCAGTGCTCCTGCACCGGCACGGTGGCGAGCCCCGTGAGGGTGACGGCGGAAACGCTCGTGAAGAACGCATCGGCGGCGGTCGTGTGGGCGGTGGAGGCGGCCGGGGCGAGGAGGAGGAGGGTGCCGGCGGCCAGCAGGAGGGCGTAGGCGAGGACGGAGAGGATGGCGCCGCTGCGGGGCCAGCGCAGCCAGCGGGACATGCGCCGGTAGAGGGAGGAGGGGATCGCGAGGCGTTGGTCAGCCTCGACTCCGGCAGGGGCACCGTCCCCAGCGGGCTGTCGAGCGGTTACCATCGCCCGCAGTCTGTGATCGGTCCGCGGGTGGGGTCAATCGGCGGCGGTCACGCGGGAGGAGTCGAGCGATGGCAGTCACCCTGGGCGATGGCGATTTTCGGTACGAGGTAGTCGAGGGCTGGGAGCAGCTTCCCGAAGGGGTCACGCTGCGGGAGACGCCCGGCGTGGCCGTCAATTCGCGCGACGAGGTGTTCCTCCTGACGCGCAACACGGACTACCCGGTCATGGTCTTCGACCAGCAAGGGAGCTTCCTGCGCAGCTTCGGGCGGGGCGTGTTCGACGCGCGCACGCACGGCATGTTCATCGGCGCTGACGAGGCCGTCTGGTGCGTCGACGACGGGACGCACTCGATCACGAAGTGGTCGCAGGAGGGGGAACTGTTGCTGACGCTCGGGGGCGACCCCGCGCCAATCTGGAGCGGCGCGCCCTTCAACCGGCCGACGCATGCGGCGGTCTCGCCCGCCAGCGGCGACCTCTACATCACGGACGGCTACGGGAACTCGAACGTGCATCGCTACACGGCCGAAGGCGAGCACGTGCTCTCGTGGGGCGGCCCGGGCATCGATGCAGGGCAGTTCATCCGGCCCCACAACGTGGCGGTGGACGATGAGGAGCGGGTTTACGTGGCCGACCGCGAGGCCCATCGCGTGCAGGTCTTCGACTCCGAGGGGAATTTCCTCGAGATGTGGAACAACATCCACCGGCCCGACGGGATGGTGCTGGGCCCGGACGGGAACATCTACATCGGCGAGCTGAACGGGATGGGCGGCATGGAGGGGTGCCCGGGGCTGGGCCACCGCGTCAGCATCCTCAGCCGCGGGGGCGACCTGCTGGCGCGCTTCGGGGACGAGGAGGAGGGCGAGGGGCCCGGTCAGTTCATCGCGCCGCACGGCGTGGCCGTGGACTCGCACGGCGACATCTACGTGGGAGAGGTGTCGTTCAGCATCGTGGGCCGCACGCTGGACCCGCCGCGCGAGCTGAAGAGCTTCACGAAACTGCGCCGGCTGTAGCCCGATGTCCGGGCGACCGCGCGCATCGGGAGAGCACGCGTCTGTGGGAATGGGCGCACCGCGCCCCGAGACCCGCGCGCGGCTCGAAGCCCTTCACGAGGCCCTGGAAGCGGCCACGCAACGACAGGCCGGCTACCCCGCGAACCTCGTCTACGACTACTCCGCCCTCACGCCGTTCCTGCGCTACTCGCTCAACAACATCGGCGACCCCTTCCACGAGAGCAACTACCAGGTCAACACGCGGGATATCGAGCGCGAGGTCGTGGCGACGTTCGCGGACCTCGTGCGCCTGCCGCAGGAGGAGGCGTGGGGCTACGTCACCTCGGGCGGCACCGAGGGCAACATGTACGGGCTCTACCTGGCGCGGAAGCTGCACCCGGAAGGCATCGTCTACTTCTCGCAGGACACCCACTACAGCGTGCTCAAGAACCTGAGCGTCCTGAACATGCGGAACATCATGATCAAGAGCCAGGAGAACGGCGAGCTCGACTACGACGACCTCCACGAGACCGTGCGCATCCACCGCGACACGCCGGTCATCGTCATGGCGAACATCGGCACGACGATGAAGGGCGCCATCGATGACCTCGGGCGGGTAAAGGCCATCTTCGACGACCTCGCCATCACGAATCACTACGTCCACGCCGACGCGGCGCTCAGCGGCTTGATCCTGCCGTTCGTCGACGACCCGCAGCCGTACGGGTTCGACGCAGGCATCGACAGCATCTCGCTGAGCGGGCACAAGGTGATCGGCGCGCCCCTGCCCTGCGGCGTCGTTCTGACGAAGAGCGACTATGTGAACACCGTCGCGCGCTCGGTCGAGTACCTGGGCACGCTCGATACGACCGTGCCGGGATCGCGTAGCGGATTTACGCCCCTCATCCTCTGGTACGCCCTGGAGCACTACGGCCCCGACGGTCTGCGAAGGCTCGTAGGGGACATGCTCGACACGGCGGCGTACGCGGTCGAGCGCTTCAACGCGACGGGAATCCCAGCGTGGCGCAACCGGAACTCGGTGACGGTGGTCTTCCCGAGACCCGCGGAAGAGGTCGTTCAGGCGTGGCAGCTGGCGCCGCTCGGCGACATCGCGCACGTCATCACGATGCCGCACGTCACGCGCGGGATGGTCGACGAGATCGTGGACGCCTGCGCAGGGAGCGGCGGCGCCACGGCGACATGAGGGGACTCCAGTGAAGCAGATAACGGTGGCGGTTCAGAACAGGGTCGGCATCATCGCCGACATCACGGAGGCGCTCGCGCGGGCCGACGTGAACCTGGTCGCGATCAACACGGAGCGCTCAGGAGAGACCGGGCTCGTCACGCTCTCGACGGAGGAGGACGACCACGACCGGGCGCTCCACTGCCTGGTGAACGCGGGCTACCGAGCGGTCACGGACGAGGCGCTCCTGATCCGGCTGCGGGACGAGCCGGGGGCGCTGGCGAAGGTCGCCGCGCGCTTTCGCGACGCGGGGATCAACATCCAGAGCCTGCACATCCTCGACCGCCACGAGGGCTACGCGACGGTCGCGCTCAACACGGAGGACCGCGACGCCACCGCGGCGCTGCTCACGCCGGACGAGGTGGTGTAGGCGGCGTCTACTGGATGGCGGAATGGGGGGTGGGGTTGAGGCGGCGGACGACAATCCCCTCGCGCTCCATCATGTCGGGGATCTTCGGGCCGATCTCGTTCTTCCACTCGTCGCTCTGGTAGACCGCCTCGTACTGGGCCTCGCGCTCGGCCTCGTCACAGAAGCGGCGGACCCAGATGTAGACGGTCTCGTCTTCCTCGTCGGTGAAGCTTCCGAGGATGACCATGCCCTTCGACTGCTGGAAGGGGATGATGGTGTGCTCCATAAACTCGACCCAGGCCGCCTGCTGGCCGGGCTTGATGCGGTACTGACGCAGCTCGAAGAGCATGGTTCGCCTCCGTGAGGGTGATTGACCGGCGGAGTCTACGCGGTCGCGGGGGGTTCGTGATTGTCATCACGAGGCGGGAGGGCTACGATCGGGCCGCTTCTTCCCGGGAGGATCGGATGGCCTACGGCACGGGCATCGCGCGCGGACTGGGTTTGACGCTGCGCCAACTGTTCAAGCCCGTGGATACGCTTGAGTACCCGGAGGTCTCGCGACCGGTTCCGGTGTACGCGCGCACGAACCTGCTCTGGTTCGAGGAGCGTTGCACGGGATGCAGCACCTGCGCGCAGGCCTGCCCGGACGGCTGCATCCTGGTGGCGACCAGCCAGGACGCCGAGGGACGCCGCAACATCGACCGCTACGAGATCGACTTCCGCATCTGCATGTACTGCGGGCTCTGCACCGAGGCCTGCCCCTACGAAGCGATCCAGCCGGGCGGACCGCTCGACGACGCGGTCACGAACTTCGACGAGATGTACCGCGACAAGCACGCGCTGAGCCGGATGGCGCAGTCGTTCCTGAAGCGGAACGACAACACCTACCCGAACGGGATGAAGGCGCCCGACCCCGACGGCGACTTCCACCGGCTCTAGACGATGGCGACGATCACGGCGAACGGCGGCACGATCGAGGCGCCCGAAGGGGCGCCCCTCGTCGAGGTCCTGAAGAACAACGGCATCTACATGTCGAACCTCTGCTACGTGGACGGCCTGAAGCCGTACGCGGGCTGCCGCACCTGCCTCGTTGACATCGAGGGACCCCCGGGGCTGCAGCTCGCCTGCACGAGCGTCGTCCAGGACGGCATGGTCGTGCGCACGGACACCGACGAGGTGGCCGAGGCACGACGCGCCGTCCTCTCGGTCCTGATTTCGAACCACAGCGAGCGCTGCCTGACATGTCACCGGCGCGAGCACTGCCACCCGGGCGACATCTGCCTGCGCGACGACGTGGTGACGCACCGGTGCCTGACCTGCTCGAAGAACTACCGCTGCGAGCTGCAGGCGACCTGCGAGATGGTCGGCATGTCGGGGTACGAGCCCTGGGTGGGCGAGGAGCGCACCTTCTACCAGGCGCCGCAGCCGCCGGCCGACCGGGCGAACCCGTACATGGAGTTCGACCCGCAGATGTGCATCATCTGCACCCGCTGCCAGCGCGTCTGCGAGGAGAAGCGCCACACGAGCGCCATCACCCTGGGCGGACGAGGGTTCGACCTGCAGATCACGTTCGGGGCGGGCGGCGCCATCCACGAGAGCAACTGCGACTTCAGCGGCGCCTGCATCGACGTCTGCCCGACGGCGGCGCTGATGGAGCACCCCAACAAGTGGGTGGCCAAGCCGGACACATGGACGACGACGACCTGCGACTCGTGCGCGGTCGGTTGCAGCATCAGCATGGGCTCACGCGAGGGGCGCGGCGTGATCGTGCGGCCCGGTCCCGGCAACGAGTTCTCCGGCGACCAGATCTGCGTCCGCGGGCGCTACCACTACGACTCGCTGAAGCCGCGCGAGCGGCTCTCGCGCCACCTCGTGAAGCGCGGGGTCATCCAGGCGCCGGCCTCGCTCGAGGACGCGGCCGCGGAGGCGGCGAGCGCCCTGCGCGAGGCCGGCGGCAAGGGCCGCGTGGGCGTGCTCGTGGGCGGAACGGTTACGAACGAGGAAGCGCACCTCGCAGGGCTCATCGCCAGAGGCGCGTTCGGCTCGACGGCCGACAGTGCCATCGGGCCCGTGATGCGCGCCACGAAGAACGCGCTGGAAGCGCGGCTGGGCACATGGCGGATGGCCACCGACATGACCCGCATCCCCAAGGCGAAGGCGATCGTCGTGGTCGCCGACGACCTCGAGGAGAGCCACAACGTCCTCAGCGTCCGCATCAAGGACGCCGTCGCGCACGAGCAGGCGACACTGGTCGTGGTCGGGGCGCTCCGCAGCGAGCTCGTCGACTTCGCGACCCACTGGATTCGTCCGGCAGCAGGCGAGGAGGGGCAGGCGGCTGCCGCCCTCGCGGACGCCGTTGCGGGCGGGGCGGCGAGCGGCGACATCGCCGCGGCTGCCGAAGCGCTGCGCGGCTCTGAAGGCGCCATCGTGGTGTGCGCGCCGAACCCGGTTTCGCCCGCGATTGCGGGAGCGATGGCGGGCGGGGCGGCGAACCTCGCGGTCGCGCTCCACGGCGAGGCAGCCTCGGACCACCTCGTGGTCGCGCCGCCGGAAGTGAACACCCACGGCCTGCTCGATGTGGGCGTGGCCGCCGAAGGAAGCGACAACCCGCTCGAAGGGCTGAGCGGCCTCATCGTCGTTCGGGACGACCCGACGATGCGCCTGCCGGGCGCGGCAGCCGCGCTCGAGGGCCTCGATGCGCTGGTCGTCATCGACAACGTGGCGCACGAGACGGCGAAGCGGGCGACGGCCGTGCTCGCTGAGGGGCGCTCGTACGCCTCGCGCGGCACCTACACGCAGGGCGACTTCCGCGTGCAGCGCCTGGAGCCGGCGATCGCGCCGGAGGGCGACGCCGTGACCTGCTTCGCGGCGCTGTCGGCGCTCGCGGGAGCGCTGGGCGTCGACGTTCCCGCCGATCCGGACCTGGCGCTTGCGGCCATCGCCAACGAGTCACCCGCCTACCAGCCCGCCGCCGACCTCATCATCGGCGAGGGCGTGCGGCTGGAGGTAGCGCCGTCGGGCCAGGGCTCGGTGGCGCCGGTGGCCGACGCTCCGGCCAGCGGCGAGGGGCTGCGCATCATCACGGGTCGCGACCAGTACACGGCGGCCGATGCGGCGGCGCTGCGGCATCCCGAGGCGGAGCAGCTGCATCGCTACGACCACGTCCAGGTCAGCGAAGAGGACGCCGAACGGCTCGGCATCAGCGACGAGGACGAGGTCGAGCTGACCGACGGCGAGGTCACGCTGCGCGCCCCCGCGACGGTGACAGACCGGGTGCCGGAGGGCGCGGTCTACGTGTCGAGCCTGCTGCAGGGCGGCGCGGTCGTCGGGTTCTTCCGGAGCGCGGCGGTCCCGGCGGTGCGCGTCGGGGTACCGGTTCCGGCCTGACCATTCCCCTTCCCCCACTGGCGTAGACAGGCCCCGGCCGGCGCGTGAGAATCGCGCGCACCCAACAGGCAGGGAGATTGACGATGGCTGATGAGTCAGGCGGCTACGTGGTTGCGGCGCAGGCGCGCAGCGGTTCGGGCATGGGCGACTTTCGCTACGAGCGGGAGGCGCTCGACCCGATCGGCGCGACCATCCTGGAGATACCGGCGACGACGGACGCGGAATTCGCCGAGGCGGCTCGCAACGCCGACGCGGTGATCGCGCCGGGACGGCGCATCACGGCGGAGATCATCGAGGGGCTCGACAGGTGCGTCGTGATCGGGCTCAGCAGCGTCGGCGCCGACACGGTCGACGTGGAGGCGGCGACGAAGAAGGGCATCGTCGTGACGAATGTTCCCGACATCTTCGTCGAGGAGGTGGCGGACCACACGGTGGCCCTGCTGCTGGCCGCCGCGCGCCGCCTGAAGCTGATGGACCGGCTGATGCGCGAGGGCGACTGGCGCGGGGCGCGGCCGGTGTTCCGCGACGTGCCTCGGTTGTGGGGGCAGACCGTGGGGCTGATCTCGTTCGGGAACATCGCCCGGGCGGTGGCGCGACGGCTGCAGCCGTTCGGGCTGCACGTGATCGCCTACGACCCGTTCGTGAGCGAGTTGACGATGACGGCCGAGGGCGTCGAGCCGGTGGGCCTGATGGAGATGCTGGAGCGCTCCGACTTCGTCTCGATGCACGCGCCCCTGAACGAGGAGACACGACCGCTGATGAAGGCCGAGCACTTCGCCGCGATGAAGCCGTCGGCGATCTTCGTGAACAACGGCCGGGGGCCGACCGTGGACGAGGCAGCGCTCATCCAGGCCCTGGAGGACGGCGAGATCGCGGGCGCAGGGCTGGACGTGTTCGAGGTGGAGCCGACGAACGCGGAGAACCCGCTCCTGCACATGGACAACGTGATCGTGACGCCGCACGTGGCCTCGGCGACGGCGCGGATGATGCCCGAGACGCGAAGGCGCACGGGACGCGAGATCGCGACGGCGCTGCAGGGCCGCTGGCCGCGGAGCGCGGTCAACCCGGAGGTGCTGCCACGCACGAGCCTGCGCCGCTGGCAGCCGTTCCCGATGAACCGGGGGCCCAACCGCTGATGCTGGCGCTGCAGTTGTTCTTCCTGAAGCTGTTCACGCCGTTCCACACGTTCGTGTTCCGGCTGACGAGGGGACGGCTGCTGGGGAAGTTCGACCTGCCGGTGCTGCTGCTGACCACAACCGGCGCCCGAACGGGGAGGCAGCAGACCTCACCCCTCCTCTACCTCGAGGATGGCGGAAGGCTGGCCATCCCCGCATCGCTGTGGGGAGGACCGCACCATCCGGCGTGGTACCACAACCTGGTCGCGAACCCCGAGGTCGTGGTGGAGACGCGTGGGAAGAAGCGGACAATGCTGGCCGAACCGGCGCCGGAAGAGGAGCGCCAGCGCCTCTACGACCTGTTCAAGGTCGCCTCTCCGCACTACGGAGGGCACGAGGCGCGTACAAGCCGGACAATCCCGGTCGTGATCCTGCGGGAGCTGGACGGCTAGCCGGCGCTGCTGCCGTCAGCGCGTTCGGGGGCCGTCCGTAGAATCGCGGCATGCCCCAACGTCCCGTCGTCGCTTCAAGAACGTCGGTGTTCTCGGAGTCGGTCATCCGGGAGATGACGCGGCTCGCGTTCGAGCATGGCGCTATCAACCTGGCGCAGGGCTACCCGGACTTTCCCGCGCCCGACTTCGTGAAGCGGGCGGCCATCGACGCGATCGAAGCGGACGTGAACCAGTACGCGATCACGTGGGGCGACCCGCGCCTGCGAATGGCGATCGCGGACAAGGTGGGTCGCCACTACGGACTTGACCTGGACCCGGAACGCGAGGTGACGGTCACCTGCGGGGCGACCGAGGCGATGATGGCGACGATGCTCGCCTTCGTGGAGCCGGGCGACGAGGTCATCGTCTTCGAGCCGTTCTATGAGAACTACGTGCCCGACGCGGCCATGAGCGGGGCGACGCTCAAGTTCGTGACGCTGCGGGGGCTCGACTTCGTGTTCGACCCGGAGGAGCTCCGGGCGGCGTTCGGGCCACGGACGAAGGCGATCATCGTGAACTCGCCGAACAACCCCAGCGGCAAGGTGTTCGACCGCGAGGAGCTCGGGCAGATCGCGGCGCTCTGCCAGGAGTTCGATTGCCTCTGCTTCACCGACGAGATCTACGAACACATCCTCTTCGACGAGCACGACCACCTGCCGATGGCGACGCTGCCGGGGATGTACGACCGCACGGTCACGGTCAGCGGCCTCTCGAAAACGTTCAGCGTGACGGGTTGGCGGCTGGGGTATGTGGTCGCGCCACCGCACCTGAGCGAGGCGATCCGCAAGGTGCACGACTTCCTCACGGTGGGCGCGCCGGCGCCGCTCCAGCAGGCGGGAGCGGTCGCGCTGGAGCAGGGCGAGCCGTACTACCCGGAGCTGCGGGCGATGTACCAGGGGAAGCGCGACCGGCTGCTCATCTCGCTGCGGGAGGCGGGGTTCGAGTGCCACAGGCCGGAGGGGGCGTACTACGTGATGGCGGACTTCGGCGACCTCGGGTTCGAGGGGGACGACACGGCCTTCGCACTGCACCTCATCGAGCGGGTGGGGGTGGCGCCGGTGCCGGGTTCGAGCTTCTACAACGACCAGGCGGCGGGATCGCGATTCGTACGGTTCACATTCTCGAAGTCGGACGAGACGCTGGCGGAGGCGGCGCGGCGGCTGGGGGCGATGTAGCGACGCCATGTCGATGCTGGTTGTCGCCCCGATCACAGCCGAGTTCGAGGCGCTTGCAGGAGCCTTCGACAAGCACTGGGGCAGCCCCGTGCTCCGGGACGCAGGCAGAGTTCCCGTACGGGAGTACACCGCCCCCGGTGTCGTCCTCGCGGAAGGCGGCTTCGGCAAGGTCCAGTACGGGGTGACCACCCAGCACCTGTTGGACCACCTGCCCGACATCTCCCTGTTGGTCTGTGCGGGGGTGGCGGGGGCGCTGACCGAGTCCGCCCAGGTGGGCGACGTAGTGGTCGGGACGGCCACGCGCGAGCACGACTTCTACTCCGAGGTTCTCAGTAGAGTGCCTCCGCGGTTCGATGGATCCAGTGAGCACCTCGCGCGCCTCGCCGGGGCCCTGGAGGGGGATCTGCCCTTTGGGGTGCACTTCGCCCCGATTGCGAGCGGTGACGAGGGCATCTCCGACCGCGTACGCAAGGATGCGATCCACGCCCGCACGGATGCGCTGGCGGTCGCGTTCGAGGGCGCGGGAGGCGCGCGGAGCGCGCTCTTCTCGGGGGTCCCGTACCTGGAGGTGCGAGGCATCTCCGACATGGCCGAGGGCGACGTCCTCACCGAACTTGTGGCGAACCTGCCGGATACGATGGCGAACGTTGCCGACGTGGTCACCAGGCTGGTCCAATCCTGAGCCGCTCGCTCAAGCGTTGCAGAGTCGGCTGCTACACTTTCGTTACGCGCCGCCGGGGGGCGGCGTTCCCATCTCGATGAGGGAATCTCGATGACCGACGCGCCAGCCAGCACGCGGCTCGCCTCCGCCTACGAGCCGAGCACGGTGGAAGACCGCATCTACGCCTTCTGGGAGGAAGGCGAGTACTTCCGCGCGCGCGTGGTACCGGGCGAAGCGCCCTACAGCATCGTCATGCCGCCCCCGAACGTGACGGGCGAGTTGCACCTCGGGCACGGGCTCGAGGATGCCCTCACGGACACCCTCGTGCGCTGGCACCGGATGCAGGGCGAGCCGACGCTGTGGCTCCCGGGCGAGGACCACGCCGGCATCGCCACGCAAAACGTGATGGAGCGCGAGCTGCAGAAGGAAGGGCTCAGCCGGCACGACCTGGGGCGAGAAGGTTTCGAGGCACGCGTCTGGCAGTGGGTGCGGCAGCTCCGTCCGCGCATCTACGAGCAGCACCGCAAGCTGGGCGCGAGCGCCGACTGGAGCCGCGACACGTTCACGCTGGACCCGCACATCGTGCGCGCGGTCCGCACGACCTTCGTGAACCTCTACAACGACGGGCTCATCTATCGCGGCCTGCGGATGATCAACTGGTGCCCGCGCTGCAGCACGGCGCTGAGCGACCTGGAAGTAGAGCACGAGGAAGAAGAGGCGCAGCTCTACTACGTGCGCTACCCGGTGGTGGGCGAGGGCGGGATGCCCCTGCCCGACGCCGTGACCGTCGCGACGGTGCGTCCGGAGACGATGGTGGCGGATACGGGCGTGGCCGTTCACCCCGAGGACGAGCGCTACGAAGACCGCATCGGGCGGACGGTGCTGCTGCCCATCATGGGGCGCGAGCTGCCGGTGGTGGCGGACGACTCGATCCAGCCCGAGTTCGGCACGGGCGGCCTGAAGGTGACGCCCGGACACGACCCGCTCGACTGGGACATCGGCCAGCGGCACGACCTCGACGTGATCGTCGCGATCGACGAGGACGGCCGCATGAACGACGAGGCCGGTCCCTACGAGGGGATGACCGTCGATGAGGCGCGGGCGGCGATCGTGCGCGACCTGGAGGATGGCGGGTTCCTCGAGAAGACGGAGCCGTACACGCACAGCGTGGGGCGCTGCGAACGCTGCGACTCGGTGATCGAGCCGCTGCCGAGCGAGCAGTGGTGGGTGGCGGTGAACAAGGAGTACGCACCGGGCGTCTCGCTGGCGAGCGCTGCGAGCGCGGCCATCCGGGACGAGCGCATCCGCATCGTGCCGGGGCGAATGGCGGCGACGTTCCTGAACTGGACGGACAACCTGCGCGACTGGTGCATCAGCCGCCAGCTCTGGTGGGGACACCAGATTCCCGTGTGGTACTGCGACTGCGGGGAGATGACGGTCGCCGTCGACGACCCGGACGCGTGCACGTCCTGCGGAAGCACGGCGATCCGGCAGGAGGAGGACGTGCTCGACACGTGGTTCTCGTCGGCGCTGGCGCCGCACTCGGACCTTGGCTGGCCGGACGACACCGAGGACCTGCGCTACTTCTACCCGACGACCGACATGCAGATGGGCTACGACATCATGTTCTTCTGGTGCGCCAGGATGGTGATGTTCGGGCTCTACAACATGCGCGAGCACGCCCCCGATGGCGACATTCCCTTCCGCACCGTCATCTTCCACGGGCTCATCCGCGACGCCAACGGCGTGAAGATGACGAAGTCGCGGGGGAACGTGGTGAATCCGCTGGTGGCGGCGGGGCAGTACGGGGCGGACGCGTTCCGATTCGCGCTCCTGACGATGGGCACGCTCGGGCAGGACATGAAGTACACCGAGGAGCGCATGGTCGCGGCCCGGAACTTCGCCAACAAGCTGTGGAACACGACCCGCTATGTGCTGATGCAGCTCGAAGGGCGGCGCGTGAAGCGTCCCCATGCGGCCGACCGCGACACCCTCGCGCTGGAGGACCGCTGGCTGCTGTCGCGGCTGGAAGGGCTGGAGGGCGAGGTCGACTCGCTGCTGAAGGCGTACCAGGTGGGGGAGGCGGCGCGGCGCATTCACGACTTCCTCTGGAACGAGCTGGCGGACTGGTACGTGGAGATGAGCAAGGTGCGCCTGCGGGAGGGAGACGAGCGTCCGCTGGCGGTGCTCGCGCACGTGCTCGACCACGGCCTGCGGCTGCTGCACCCGATCATGCCGTTCGTCACGGAAGAGCTCTGGGGGAAGCTGCGGGACCACCTGGACGACGACCTTGCCCCTGCGCTGATCGTGGCGTGGTTCCCCAGGAGCGCGGGCGTCTGGCGTGACCCGGCGGCGGAGACAGCGATGGGGCACGTGATCGACGTGAACCGTGCCATCCGCAACCTGCGCGCGGAGAAGGGCCTGGAGGCGGGCGCCCGACCGGCCGTGTACCTGCGCGCCAGCGGTCAGGCCGCGGCCCTCGGCGAGACGGCGCCGGCGACGGCGTTCACGTCGCGGGTCGAGCCGCAGGTGACGGCCGCGAACGCGGATCTGCCCGAGGGCGAGTACGCGTTCGCGCGCGTCGGCGATACGGAGGTGGCGCTGGCGCTGCCGGAGGTCGACCTGACGGCAGAGCGTGAGCGGCTCGAGGGCGAGCTGGCGGAGGCGGACGGGCAGATCACGCGGCTGGAGAAGCAGCTCGCGAACGAGCGCTTTCTGGAGCGCGCACCCGAGGCCGTTGTGCAGGGCGAACGCGACCGGTTGGCGCAGGCGCAGTCGCGGGCGGAGGGGCTGCGCGAGCGGATCGGGGCGCTGGGGAGCTAGCCGAGCAGGATGTCGAGCACGGCCTGCGTGTCTCGCAGGTCGGGGAGGACGAAGTCGGCACCGCTCTCACGGAGCGCGTCCTCGCCGTAGTTGCCCGTCGCGACCGCGAGGACGCGCGCGCCGACGGCGTGCCCGGCACTGACGTCGCGGGGCGTGTCCCCGATGACCACGGGGCTCGAAGCGGCGGGGGCGACACCGCCGATCCGCGCAAGCTCCTCGACCGCGGCGGCGAGAACCCGGTCGCGGTCGGAGGAGACGTCGCCAAAGCCGCCGCCCACGAAACGGTCCCAGAGGCCGTAGTGGCGCAGCTTGAGCTCGGCCCCGCGGGCAACGTTTCCAGTGGCGAGTCCAACCACGGCGTCGCCGTCCTTGAGCCCGTCGAGGAGATCGACGACGCCTCCGAGGACGCGGCCATCGTGCGTGCGGAGCGCCTCGGGGAGGCGGGCGATGTAGGCCTCGGTCATGCGGTCGACATCGGCGGGGGTGGGGTCGACACCGGCGAGCCGGAGAGCGTCCTCGAAGATGCCGGTGTCGGTGCGACCGTCGATCTGGACGCCGTCGAGGCCGGAAAGGCCGAATTCGTCGGAGAAGGCGTCGGCGATGGCGTCACGCCCCGCGCCGCCGCTCGCGATGAGGGTGCCGTCGATGTCGAAGAGGAGGAGGCGCACCGAAGGCAGTGTAGCCCGCGACACCCTCAGGGGCAGGTCGCAGGTTGGCGGGAGCGGTCTGGTACAGTCGGGGCATGGTCGCGGTGCCGGAGATACGGACGCTGGTCGAGCGGGCGGCTGCGCGGCGGCAGGTGCTGGAGGGGCTGATCGAGTCGGTGCCAGACGACTACTGGGAGCGGCAGGCCTCCGGGGACGCCTGGTCCGCGCTGGACCACCTGCGGCACGTCGCCACGGTCGACGCGATGCTGGTGGAGCTGGTGGAGGCGGCACAGGAGTCGGACGAGGAGTTGTGGGCCGGGAAGACGAGCGACGAGGCGGAACTGGAAGCACGGCGGGTCGCGCTCATGGACAGGGTCCGGGAGCAGCCGGTCGAAACGCTGCTCGAAACGATGCGGGAGTCGCGGGCAGGGGCGGTCGAAGCGGTGCTTGGGATGTCAGTCGAAACGCTGGATCGGGAAGTGCGGGTGGCCGGGGTGCAGACCGCGTGGGGCGAGCCCCAGGCGTTCCCCCTCCGATCCTACCTGGCGGTCTGGGCGGAGCACGACGGCGAGCACGAGGCGGCCATCCGGCAGGCGATCGAAACGCCCCCGGACGTGACGACGCTCACGCTGGCGGCTCGACGGGCGCGCGGGACCCGCTGAGCCCGAGCGCGACCCCAGCCACGATGAGCGGTCCCCCGATGAGGACGCCGATCGGCGGCGTCTCGCCCAGAACGGGGATGGCGTAGAGCGTCGCAAGGAGCGGTTCCCCGAGGATCGCGAGGCCGACGGTGACGACGCGCAGGTGTCCGAGCGCCCAGTTGATGGACGTGTGCCCGACGAGCTGGGGGATGAGCGCGAGCAGCACGATGAAGACCCAGGCATCGGCGGCAAACCCGCTGATCGAGGGGCGCACGATCAGGACGGCGAGCCACAGCGTGACCGCGGCGGCGGTGTAGGCGACGGCGGAGTAGGGGAGGGCGCCGGTCTCGTGGCGGGTCCTGCGGCGGATGGTCTGGGAGACGGCGACGAAGAGGGCGGCGAGGAGGGCGAGCAGGTCGCCGATGAAGAACTCGATGCCGCGGGCGAGGTCGGTGGCGGCGATGCAGACGAGACCGGCGACGGCGACCGCGAGGCCGGCGTACTCGCGGGAGGAGGGGCGCTCGCGAAGGACCACATACGCGATGAGCGCGCCGAGGAGCGGCTGCAGGCCGACGATGACGACGCTGGAGGCGACAGAGGTGCGCTCAAGGGACGCGAACCAGCTCCAGAAGTGGCCGGCGAGGAACACGCCGGAGAGCGCCAGCAGCGGCAGGCTGGAGCGGGGCGGCAGGGCGAGCTTGCCGCGGGCGCGGGCGAAGGCAACGAACAGCAGGAGCAGTCCGGCAGCGAAGAGGAGGCGGTAGGCGG
Organism: Dehalococcoidia bacterium; assembly: GCA_022827945.1. Taxonomy (GTDB): domain Bacteria; phylum Chloroflexota; class Dehalococcoidia; order Tepidiformales; family Tepidiformaceae; genus UBA2991. The sequence continues at coordinate 89,609 of JAJEIT010000006.1, forward strand.
CGATCGTGAGGGCCGGGGCCTCGTCGGCGAGGCGTACGAAGATGGCGGCCCAGGAGATGCCAAGGACGCCGAGCAGGAGCACGGCCAGCGGTGTCCGGGAAACCGGCACGGGCGCCACGCTAGGGGGGCGGAGGGCGGGGAGGCAAGGCTGGCGGCGGGAGTACCGGTCGCGACGGCCTAGAATCGCGGGATGGCAGGACCGATCCGGGAGCGGCTGGCGGCTCTCGCGGGGCTGGAGACGCCCGAGGCGGCGCGGTTCGACTCGGACGCGGCTCTACGGGGCCGGTGGGCGGTGCTGCCGTCTGCCTTCAACCCGCCAACGCGGGCGCATTTGCGCCTGCTCGACCTCGCGGAGGGGGTGGATGGTGTCGCGGGGGGCGCCGCGCTCCTGACGACACGGAACGTGGCGAAGGGCGTCGAGGGGGCATCGCTGGCGGACCGCATCGGGATGCTGCTGGCCGCGACCCCCTCGCGGCCGGGGTTGGCAGTGCTGGCGGCGAACCAGGCGCGCATCGTCGACCAGGCGGCGGCCTTGCGGTCGGCGTGGCCAGAGGCATCCTTCGACTTCGTGCTGGGGTACGACACGCTCATCCGGCTGTTCGATCCGGAGTACTACGAGGGGGCGATGGAAGCCGTGCTGGACCCGTTCTTCGAGCGCCACCGGGTAATCGTGGCGAACCGGGGACGCGTCACGGCCCCGGGGGTAGACGCCTACGTCGCGGAGCAGGCGTCGCGGTACGCCGAGCGCATCGTGACGGTGGCGCTCGACACTGCGCACCGGCTGATGTCCTCAAGCGGCGTGCGGGCGCAGATCGAGGCGGGGGAGGCCAGCGACGGCCTTCCCGAAGGGGTCGCTGAGTACATCCGGGAGCACGGGCTCTACGAGGGGGCGTAGGCGGGGGAGGGGACTTGCTCCGGAGGACTTACCGGGCGGGCGAGGAGCACGACGAGGGCGGCCGCGAGGGTGATGGCGGCGGTCACCAGGAAAGCCGATTCGTAACGGCCGGTGGCCTGTTCGAGCAGACCGACGAGGAGGGGGCCGGCGCCGCTGCTGACCTGGCTGGTGAAGGAGATCATGCCGAAGACGGCGCCGAAGGAGACGTAGCCGAATATCTCGCTCGTGAGCAGCGACTGCATCATGTAGATGTTCCCGATCGTGCAGCCGAAGGTGAAGGCGAAGAGGTAGTTGGTCGCGGCCGTGTCGATGTAGACCATGAGGAGCACGGACGCCGCCTGCCAGGTGAAGAGCGCGGCGGTGACGTGGCGTTTGCTGAGGTTGTCCGCGAACCCGCCAAGGATGAGGCGGGCGACGATGCTGCCGACGGCCCCGAGGCTGAGGGCGACCGAGGCGGCGGTGCGCGAGCCGGTGCGGTCCTCAAGGAAGGCGATCTCGTGGATGAGGAAGCCGGTCTGGGCGAGCAGGACGAGGACGAAGGCGACGGCGACCGCCCAGAAGGAGAGCGTGCGCATGGCCTGGGCGAGGGTCCAGCGGCGGGTCTGGACCTCCTCGCTGAGGGCGGCGGAGGGGGGAGGGCCGGCGGCGGGCACGGCCCCGTCGGGCGGGAGGCGCATCTGGCTCGGATCCCAGACGAGCACGAGGAAGATGACGGGCAGCCCGACGACGAGGGTGAAGGCGGCGATCACGGGCGTCGTGAGCTCGAGGCCGCCGGAGGCGATCAGCCAGGCGCCGAGGGGCGGCAGGATGACCCCGGCGGAGGAGACGCCCGTCGCGGAGATGCTCATGGCGCGGGCTCGGCGGCGGATGAACCAGCGCGCCATGATGACGTTCGTGGAGACGCCTCCGGCCATGCCGAAGGAGGCGGCCAGGACGACGTACACCGCGTACAGCTGCCAGAGCTCCTCGACGAAGCCGATGCAGCCGACCATGACGGCCGTGAGGACGACCCCGACGGTCAGGAACGGCATGGGGCCTCGCCGGTCGATGGAGGGACCCACGGCGGCGGCGGAGATGCCGGAGATGACGAAGTAGAGACCGGTTGCGCCGCTGACGCTCGCGTTCGACCAGCCGTGGGCCTGCTGCAGGGGCTTCAGGAAGACCGCGAGGCCGTAGTAACCGACGCCGATGCCGCAGAGCATAACGAGGGCGACGCCGACGACGACGTACCAGCCGTAGTAATAGCGGGACGGGAGCAGACGCGCAGCCGGCGGGCGGCGGAGGGGAAGGCCGGGAGGGGCCGTCACGCGGGCGCGCCGCCGTCCCCACGGCTGGTGACAATCTCGTCGAGGTCGTCGACCACCATCCGCTCGCGGCGGCCGGCGCGGTCGTAGGCGGTCACGGGGGCGACCGCGTCGTGGTCGATGACCACGTCGATGACGGTCGGGCGGGCGTTGCCGAGAGCATCCTCGATCGCGCCGCGGAGGCGGGCGGGGTCGGTCACGCGCACACCGTCGGCGCCGACGGCGCGAGCGACGGCGGAGAAGTCGACGTCGCCGAACTCGGCGAGCTCGTAGGCCTTGCTGTCGAAGCGGAAGTCGAGGATGTGCGTGTCGAAGGCGAGGGCGTGGTTGTTGAGGACCACGTAGACGACGTTGAGACCGTAGCGGACGGCGGTCTCGAGCTCGCCCAGGTGGTACCAGAAGCCACCGTCGCCGGTGAAGCAGACGACGGGCGTGTCGCCGACGGCGACCTTTACGCCCTGGGCGGCGGGCAGGGCCCAGCCGAGCGAGCCCTCGCAGCGGAAGAAGCGCTTGCCGGGCCGGCGCAGCTCGAAGAAGGCTCCGGACCAGGCGGCGGCGTAGCCCGTGTCCGCGACGACGACGGCATCGGGCGGGAGGGTCTCGGTCAGCTCCCGGCAGAGGCGCTCGGGGCGGATGGGGGCGTCGCCGGAGGCGAGGAGGGGCTCCTTGCCCTCCCACCAGTGGCGCACGATGCGCTGCACCTCGGCGACCCACTCGCCAGGGGGGCGAACGGTGTCGCCGGCGGCGGCCACGAGGGCGGAGAGCGCGACCTTCGCGTCGGCCGCGACGGCGACCTTCGTGTTCGCGGGGAAGTTGCGGCCCAGCTCGGAGGGGTCGACGTTGATGTGGATGATGTCGGCCTCACGGCTGGGGAGAGTCCAACCGTTCGTGCTCTGGCTGCCGGTGCGCGTTCCGACGATGAGGGCGAGATCGGCGTTCGCGACGATCTCGTTGGCGGACTTGCGGGCGTAGGAGCCGAGCACGCCGACCGCGAGCGGATGGTTCTCGTTGATGGCGCCCTTGCCGGACAGCGAGGTTGCGACCGGGATGTTGAGCTTCTCGGCGAGCTCGATCAGCTCCGGCCAGGCGCCGGCACTCATCGCACCGCCGCCGGCGATGATGACCGGGCGCTCGGCCTGCAGGAGGAGGGCGAGCGCCTCGTCGATGCCCTCGGCGGGGGCCTCGGCGCGAACCGACGGGAAGGTGGCGTAGCGGGGGTCGCCGGCGGGCTCCGGGAGGTCGGCCTCGCCGGCCTCCGCCTCGGCGGCGATAGCAAGGTGGACGGGGCGGGGGTCGCCGGTGGTGGCCTCGCGGAAGGCCTGGGGGATGAGATCGGCCAGCCGCTCGGTGCGGGTCACATCGGCGCTGAACTTGGTGACGCTCTCGAAGTGGGCGCGCACGTCCTGGTAGGCGTTCTTGTAGGCCTGTGCGCCCGAGCGGGCGCCCGTGAAGGCGATAACGGGGGTCGACGCCTGCCACGGTTCGGCGAGTCCGGCGGCAAGGTTGGTCGCGCCGGGTCCACCCTGGCTGATGACGATGCCGGGGCGGCCGGCGGCCTTCGCGTAGCCGTCCGCCATGTAGCCGGCGGCCTTCTCGCCGTGGGTGAGGACACGGCGGACGCCGGTCCCTTCGAGCATGACGAGGGAATCAAAGAGGTTGGTGGGGACGAGGAAGATGGCCTCGACGCCGTAGGCGAGCCAGCTCTTCGCGATGTACTCGGAGCCCTTCATGGCGATACCCCCGCGCGAGCCAGGCTCGCGCGGCAAGCCTACATCGTCTGGGCCTGCGTCAGACCTCGACGCCGCGCTCGAGGAGGGCGTTCAGGTCCTTGTCCTCGGTGTCGATGAGGGCCTGCACCCACTTGTGGAACATCTGACCGCCGCCCTCGTTCCGACCGAAGAGGGAGTGGTCCTTCGCGCCGGTCTTGAGGGCGCGCTGCACGCGGAAGCCGGTGTAGTAGTCCTCATCGCCGACGACGTCGAAGTACATCTTCATGATCTCGGCGTAGCGCTCTTCGTCGTCGGGGTCGGGCTCCTCGGGGAGGAGGAAGTTCTGGATGGTGACGGACTCTTCGGGCGAGTTGCCCGGGAACATCTGGGAGACCATGAACGGCGAGGCGCCCTGGCCGTCGTAGGCGGCGGAGCCGCGACCCCCGGCGATGGAGATGTTCGGGAAGATCGTCCAGATGCCGGGGGTCAGGTCCTCCAGCTCCCACTGGTCCTCGGGCAGGTCGGCGGGGCGGGTGAAGCGGGTGGGGGAGACCATGCGCACATGCGAGCCCCAGGCGTAGTAGTCGGGCTGGTAGGCGGAGTCGGGGCCGAAGCTGTTCCGGTGGAGGATGGGGATGTGGTAGAGGTCGCGATACCCGTCGTAGGCGACCTTCCAGTTGGGTCCGTCGAGGTTCTGGCGGCCGATGACATGGCAGCTGGCGAAACCCAGGTGGTCGAGCATCTCGTCGTAGCCCGCGAGGAAGAGGTCGATGTCGACGTCGGAGTTCGGGTTGAGCGTGACCCAGACGAGGCCGGCGCGCTCGGCGCAAGGGAGGGGCGTGAGGCCGTAGCAGGACTTGTCGACGTCGCCGAAGTTGCCGGAATCGAAGATGGAGACGAGGTTGCCCTGGAGGTCGTAGCTCCAGGCGTGGTAGGGGCAGCGGAAGCCGCGCGAGTTGCCGCGACCCTCATCGACAACGATGGCGCCGCGGTGGCTGCACATGTTCACGAAGGCGCGGACCTCGCCGTCGATGTCGCGCGCCATGAGGACGGGCACGCCGCAGACCTCGAGGGAGCGGTAGTCGCCCGGATCGGGCATTTCGCAGGAGAACCCGAGGGCGAGCGGAAGCCGCTTGAAAATGCGGTCGACCTCGAGGCGCCAGCGGTCGGGGTCGTAGTAGGCGCTCGTGGGGATCCTGTAGACGTCCTCCGCGAGATCGATGCGATCGGCGGCGAGGTTCTCGACCTCGCGGCGGGCCATCTCGACCAACTGCTCCCGGCTCATGGCGACCTCCGGCGGCGGAACGCCGCGCGTGGCTGATTCTACCCAGCGCGGGCGGCAGCGGCGTAGGCTCCGCCCTATGGCTACCGTGGATGTTCTGCTGAATGGGTTTTCGTTCTCGACCAACCAGGGGCGGCCGGCCTTCTGCTCGGTGACGCTGGTGGAGGCGGAGGGATGGCTGATCCTGGTCGATCCGGCGCACGTGGGGCGGCGGCGTGAGTTGAGCGAAGCGCTTGAGCAGCGGGGGCTCACCGAGGGGAGCATCGACGCGGTGGTGCTCACGCACGCGCACTGGGACCACGCCCAGAACTTCGACCGGTTTCCGGAGGCGCCGGTGCTGCTCCATCCACGCGAGCGCAGCTACGCCAGCTCGCCCCACGAGAACGACTGGGCGACGCCGTACTGGACCGGGCTGGCGCTGGAGACGCACCAGCTCCAGGAGGTCGTTGAGGGGGACGAGATCGCGGCGGGCGTACGCGTGATCGAGCTGCCGGGTCACTCGGTGGGGAGCATTGGGCTGGTGGCCGAGACGGCGGCGGGCACGGCGCTCGTGTCCGGGGACGCGGTGCACTCGAGCTGGGTGCTGGAGTCACGGCAGCCGCCCATCGTGTTCGGATCGCTCACGCAGGCGCGGGAGAGCGTGGCGAAGGGGCTGAGCGCCGCGGACGTCATCTACCCCGGGCACGACCGGCCCTTCCGGGTGGTGGACGGTGAGGCGGACTACCTGGAGCCGTTCTCGCTCACGATCACGAACCTGGAGCCGGATCGTGAAGGCCTGCGCTTCGAGGCGGTTCCGCCCTCGACCTGGATCATGCCGGGGGCGGCGCCGTAAGCGGCTAGCGGTTCATGTCGGCGACGAAGCGGATGGGGTCGGAGCCGTCCCAGCCCTGGGCCGCGGCTTCGATCAGCTCGTAGAACTGGAGCAGCCCCGGCTGGCCCTCGTACACCTCGACCATGTGGCCGTAGACCGCGACCGTGTCGATGAAGGCGAACTGCATGCCGCCGGGGAGCCAGAACTCGTTGGCGACCGTGAAACCGAGCTCCTCGTAGCGGGCGAGCTCCTCCTTGAAGCTGGGCACGATGGTGGCGCAGTGGTGAATGCCCTGCTCGTGCGGGGCGTACATGTCGCGCATGCCGGAGGGGCCGTCGTTGTTCTGCTGGACGAGCTCGAGCATGACGGAGCCGAGCTGCCCGTAGGCGGAGGAGTGGTCGAACTCGCCGGGCTGGCCGCGGTAGATGGCCTTCTCCACGGGGATGTGCTCGTTGATATAGAAGGGCCCGGCGCCGCGCTCGGCCGCCCAGCGTTCGGCGGCTTCGAAGATATCGGGGACGTGGTAGGCAAGCTGGACGAACGGGCGGTGGATCATGACGGCTCCTCGCTGGTGTTGGTGCGGTGCCTCCGGTGAGGAAGGTGCTTATGCGGCTTAGCAAATGATAGGCTAGGGCGCAACGGAGAACGTCGTGCCCCTCTTCCTCGCGCCTGACTGGTTCAAGAATACGTACATCGGGATCGAGGTCGAGCAGTTCATCGGCATCGGGATCCTGATCCTGGTGGCCTTTGCGGCCAACGTGCTCGTTACCCAGGCGCTCAAGCTGTTCGTGCATGCGCGCACCCGGGAGGGGGATCGCGAGTTCTGGCAGATGGAGCGGAAGCGGCTGGACCGCGCACTCTCGGCGCTGCTGATGGCGATAACGGTGGTGCTGGGATTCCCCCTCCTGGACTTCAACTCAACGGTTGAGCACGTTGTCGACCAGATCGCGACCCTGTTCGGCGCGGGAGCCCTGGTCTGGCTCGGCTTCCGGGGCGCGGACATATTCACGGATGTGCTCGCCCGCCGGGCGGAGGAAACGGAAAGCCGCCTCGACGACCAGTTCGTACCCCTCCTGAACACCGTCCTGAAGGGCCTGGTCGTCGTGATCGGTGTCCTCTTCGTGCTGGGCAACCTGGGGGTGAACGTGACCTCCCTGATCGCCGGGCTGGGCCTGGGCGGGCTCGCGATCGCGCTGGCGGCCCAGGACACCTTCAAGAACCTGCTGGGGGGCGTCACCATCTTTGCGGACCGACCGTTCCAGGTCGGGGACTGGGTCGTGCTGGGGAACGTCGAGGGAACGGTCGAGTTCGTCGGCTTTCGCTCGTCGCGCGTGCGCACGTTCTACAACTCGTTGGTGACCGTGCCGAACGCGCGCATCGTCGACAGCTACATCGACAACATGGGCCTGCGCCAGTGGCGGCGCTACAAGACGACGCTGGGACTGGCGTACCACACCACAACGGACCAGGTGCAGGCGTTCGTGGAGGGCATTCGAGCGCTTATCCGTGCGAATCCGGGGATGCGCAAGGACTACTACATCGTCGAGTTCCACGGGTTCGGCGCATCCTCGCTGGACGTCCTCGTGTATTGCTTTATCGACGCGCCCGACTGGAACGCCGAGCTGCGCACGCGGCACGTGCTCAACCTCGACATCATGCGGCTGGCGGAGGACCTGGGCGTGGACTTCGCGTTCCCCACGCAGACGCTGCACGTTGCCTCGACGCCCGGGCAGCCGGAGGTGGTTCCCGTGGCGCCGGGGCGGGAGGCGCTCGGCGAAGTCGTCGAGCGGTACAGCCCGAACGGGAGCGCCGGACAGCGCGTGGATACGCCGATCACGGCGGGATTCGATAACACGCCCGACGCAAGCTAGGAGCCCCATCCCCAGTCCCTTCAGCCTCTCCAGTCCCGTTGACAGCGTAGGTAGAATGACAGTTCGCCATCGGGGCTATGCACCCCGAATCGGGTGCAGGTTCGCAGGAGCGCTGCACCGAAGCGACCCAAGAAGGAGGGACCACGTGAAGGAAGGCTATTGGGGCAAGTACTGGCGCAGGCGCGTTTCGCGGAGGCGCGTGCTGGCAGGCGGGGCGACGCTCGCGGCCGGCTCCGCCGCAATCCTGGCGGGTTGCGGCGACGACGACGACGATGACGATGCAGCCGCTCCGGCTGCCACGCAGGCAGCGGCCACGCAGGCCGCGGCGGCAGCCGCCGATGATGATGAGCCGGCGGAAGACTCGCAGGCGGCAGAGGCAGATGCCGCGGACGAGCCCGAGGAGCAGGCGGCAGCCGTCGAGGACCGCTCGCGCTACGGCGGCAAGCTGAACTACACCTACCCGGCCTACCCGACGGGCTTCGACCCATCGATCACCATCACCTTCCCGTTCGGGATGGCCACGAGCTACAGCCAGATGATGGCGTATTCGATCGTCGAGGATCAGTTCTACCCGGACGCCGCCCAGAGTTGGGAGCAGGTGGACGGCGAGACGCTGGTGTTCAACCTGCGGCCGGGCGTGCGCTTCAACCCGGAGGCCTCCGAGGGCCGCGAGGTGAACTCGGAGGACTGGTACATCAGCCTCAGGCGCTACCCGGACTCCCGCGCCAACCGCGGCTCGAACGTGAACGAGCTCTTCTTCTCGTTCATGGACGAGAGCCAGGGCGCCACCTTCGATACCCCGGACGACCTGACGCTTCGCATCAACCAGAACAAGCCCTTCGCTTCCAACACGCGCGCCTTCGCCGCGGCTTCGCTCGTGGTGGTCTCGCCCGAGCGCCTCGCGGCGGAGGAGTCGGGCGACCTGGGGCAGGTGTCCGGCATCAATGCGGGCAGCGGCCCGTACATGTTCAACGAGGTGTCGGAGACCCGCATCTCCATGAAGCGGAACCCGAACTACTACGAGCATCCCGAGGACATCCCGGGGACTCGCTTCAACCGCGACATGCCGTACATCGACGAGATGGAGACGGTCATCATCACGGACGGGGCCGCCGGCCAGGCGCGCTTCCTGGCCGGGGACGCCGACTACTACGGCCCCGTGGACAAGATCACGGCCGACCAGTGGGATGGCCAGCCGAACGTCAACATCCAGACGGGTCCCGCGATCGACGACGGCAGCATCATGATCCAGCTGGCGGCGGCCAAGTGGACACCCTATCCGGAGCTCTCGAAGGCGCTTTCGATGGCGATGGACTGGGACGGCTACATTGATGTCGTATTGGGCGGCGAGGGGCGCTACAGCGCTCCCGTGAGCCCGACGGCATTCCCCAAGTACGGCCTCTCCCAGGAAGAGATCAAACAGTACCAGGTGTACGACCCGCAAGGCGCCCGCCAGCTGTGGGAGGCCAACAACGGTCCGGAGATCTTCCCCGAGCTGGATACAACGGTCCCTGCCTGGGTCGCGGCATTCCCGAACACGCAGTTCATCGGGCAGAGCTTCGAGGACTCGCTCGGGGTCAAGGTCAACTACAACCCGCTCGAGCTGGCGACGTTCATCGCCTCCGCGAACGGGCCCACCGGCACCAAGGACTGGCACTTCTTCATCGCCGGCAACAACGCCGTCGCGACGATGCCGGACTGGAACGCGCTGGTGGCCTACACGCCGGACGGCTACGGCGCCATCTGGGGCGGTAACTGGTACAAGGGCGTCAACATCTCCGACCCGTGGGTCAACCCCGACAACCCGAACTACGCCGAGAACGGCGGCGGGCCGCAGGGCGAGACCGTACGCGCGGCGCTGGAGGTCACGCACCCCTACGCCAGGGAGCTGCAGGACTACGCCGACCGGCAGGCGGCCACCTTCGACGACGACGAGCGGGCGGAAATCCTGAAGGAGCTGCAGCATCGCATCTTCTCGCGCTACTGCTGCACCCTCCCGCTCCCGACACCCACGACGAAGTACGTCGCGGTCGGCTCGCGCCTGAAGGGCCTCGTGCCGCCGCCGGACGGCGACCAGACCGCCGCCTTCGGCATGTGGCGAGCGCACAACATCTGGTTGGAGGGCTAGCGCGACAGGTAGAGCGGCCAGGCGAAGCGGTCTCGACGCCGCCCTTCGGGGCGGCGTCTCCGCGCCGGGGAGCGGGTCTGGACCGGCTATGTTTCCTCCTGCATGCCCGTTAGAATCCCGCGAATGGTCCCGAAGTTCGCTTCGGGAGGGTGGGACGTATTCAGACGTGACCGCCGACACCAGCCCTGAAGGAGGGACAAGGTGAAAGAAGGCTATTGGGGCAAGTACTGGCGCAGGCGCGTCTCGCGAAGGCGGGTGCTGGCAGGCGGAGCGACGCTCGCGGCCGGCTCTGCCGCGATCCTCGCGGGTTGCGGCGACGACGACGACGATGACGACGCAGCCGCTCCGGCGGCCACGCAGGCAGCGGCCACGCAGGCTGCGGCGGCAGCCGCCGATGATGAGCCTGCCGAGGATTCGCAGGCTGCGGAAACCGATGCCGCGGACGAGCCCGAGGAGCAGGCTGCGGCCGCCGAAGACCGCTCGCGCTACGGCGGCACCCTGAACTACAGCCTGGTGGCCTACCCCACGGGCTTCGACCCCTCGATCACGATCACATTCCCCCAGGGGATGTCGACGACCTACAGCCAGCTGATGGCGTTCTCGATCACCGAGGACGAGTTCTACCCGGATGCGGCGCAGAGCTGGGAGCAGGTCGATCCGGAGACGCTGGTGTTCAACCTGCGGCCGGGCGTGCGCTTCAACCCGGAGGCGGAGGGCGGACGCGAGGTGAACTCGGAGGACTGGTACATCAGCCTGAGGCGGTACCCGGACTCCCGCGCCAACCGTGGCTCGAACGTGAACGAGCTCTTCTTCTCCTTCATGGACGAGAGCCAGGGCGCAACGTTCGACACGCCGGACGACCTGACCCTGCGAATCAACCAGAACAAGGCGTTCGCGTCGAACACACGTGCGTTCGCCGCAGCCTCGCTCGTGGTCGTCTCACCGGAGCGGCTCGCGGCTGAGGAGTCGGGCGATCTGGGCCAGGCCTCGGGCATCAACGCAGGCAGCGGCCCGTACATGTTCGACGAGGTGTCCGAGACGCGGATGACGCTGAAGCGGAATCCGAACTACTACGAGCACCCCGAGCAGATTGGGGGGACGCGCTTCAACGTCGACTTCCCCTATATCGACGCGATGGAGCACGTCATCATTACCGACGGCGCGGCACGGCAGGCCCGCTTCCTCGCCGGTGACTCCGACTACTGGGGCGCGGTCTCCAAGATCGACGCCGACACGTGGGCAGAGCAGCCAAACGTCGACATCCTGACGGGCCCGGCGATCGACGACGGCGGGATCATGATCCAGCTGGCGGCGGCCAAGTGGACACCGTACCCCGAGCTCTCCAGGGCCCTCTCGATGGCGATGGACTGGGATGGCTACATCGACGTCATTCTCAGTGGCGAGGGCCGGCGCAGCGCGCCGGTGAGCCCGACGGCGTTCCCCAAATACGGGCTCTCCCAGGAGGAGATTCGCGAGTACCAGGTCTACGACCCGCAGGGCGCACGCCAGCTGTGGGAGGCCAACAACGGCCCCGAGATCTTCCCCGAACTCGACACGACAGTCGCGGCCTGGGCTGCCGACTACAGCCACGTCCAGTTCATCGGCCAGAGCTTCGAGGACTCCCTCGGAGTGCAGGTGAACTACAACCCGCTCGAGCTGGCGACCTACATCGCCTCCGCGAACGGCCCCACCGGCACCAAGGACTGGCACTTCTTCATCGCCGGCAACAACGCCGTCTCGACGATGCCGGACTGGAATGCGCTGGTCGCCTACACCCCCGACGGCTACGGCGCCATCTGGGGCGGCAACTGGTACAAAGGCGTCAACATCTCCGACCCGTGGGTCAACCCCGACAACCCCAACTACGCCGAGAACGGCGGTTCGGAAGCGGGCGAGGCCGTGCGCGCGGCGCTGGAGATCACGCACCCCTACGCCAGGGAGCTGCAGGACTACGCCGACCGCCAGGCGGCCACCACCGACGACGATGAGCGGGCGGAGATCCTGAAGGAGCTGCAGCGGCGCATCTTCACGCGCTACTGCTGCACCTTCCCGCTGCCAACCCAGACGACCAAGTACGTCGCGGTAGGCTCGCGGCTGAAGGGTCTGCCATCACCGCCGGACGGCGACCAGACCGCTTCGTTCGGCATGTGGCGGGCGCACAACATCTGGCTGGAGAGCTAGTCTCACCGGTCTGGCCACCGGCGCCGACACCGGTTGGAACGCCGCCCTTCGGGGCGGCGTTTCCGCTTGGAGAAGGGGCTGTGGATGGCTTGCCTTCAATTGGATCGTCCGTACAATGCGCCGAATCCGCGCGGAGCGTGTGCCCGCGTGGGGTGTTGCGTTTACGGACGTAACCCCGACACCAGTCCTCAGGAGGGACGACTTGAAAGAAGGCTATTGGGGCAAGTACTGGCGCAGGCGCGTCTCGCGCCGGCGCGTGCTGGCAGGCGGGGCAACGCTCGCGGCCGGCTCCGCGGCAATCCTCGCGGGTTGCGGCGACGACGACGATGACGACGATTCGGCTGCTCCGGCGGCCACGCAGGCCGCTGCTGCGGAAGCAGAGGCGACCCAGGCTGCTGCGGCTTCCGAGGCTGATGCCGATGCGACCGAGGCTGCAGCCGCGGCCGAGGCCCAGCCGGATCCCGAGGACCGCTCGCGCTACGGCGGGAAGTTCAACTGGACCGAGCGGGCCTACCCGACGGGCTTCGACCCCTCCATCACGATCACGTTCCCGTACGGCATGGCGCAGACCTACAGCCAGCTGATGGCGTACTCCATCATCAACGACCAGTTCTACCCCGACGCGGCGCAGAGCTGGGAGCAGATCGATCCGGAGACGCTGGTCTTCAACCTGCGGCCGGGCGTGCGCTTCAACCCCGAGGCTTCGGACGGTCGCGAGGTGAACTCCGCGGACTGGTACACCAGCCTGCGGCGCTACCCGGACTCGCGCGCCAACCGCGGCTCGAACGTGAACGAGCTCTTCTTCTCGTTCATGGACGAGAGCCTGGGCGCGTCCTTCGACACGCCGGACGACCTGACGCTCCGCATCAACCAGAACAAGGCGTTCGCCTCCAACCTGCGCGCCTTCGCCGCGGCCTCCCTTGTGGTGGTCTCGCCGGAGCGCCTCGCGGCGGAGGAGTCGGGTGACCTCGGCCAGGTGTCGGGCATCAACGCCGGCAGCGGCCCGTACATGTTCGACGATGTTTCGGAGACGCGGATCACGCTGAAGCGGAACCCGAACTACTACGAGCATCCCGAGCAGGACCTGCCCGGCACCCGCTACGTGTGGGACCACCCCTACATCGATGAGATGGAGGCGGTCATCATCACGGACGGCGCGGCGGCGCAGTCGCGCTTCCTCGCCGGCGACGCCGACTTCTACGGCAGCGTCGACAAGATCACGGCCGACCAGTGGGAAGGCCAGCCGAACGTCAACATCCTGACGGGCCCGGCGATCGACGACGGCTCGCGCATGATCCAGCTGGCGGCGGCCAAGTGGACGCCGTACCCCGAGCTTTCGAAGGCCCTTTCGATGGCGATGGACTGGGACGGCTACATCGACGTGGTGCTCGGCGGCGAGGGCCGCCGCAGCGCGCCGGTCAGCCCCTCGGCGTTCCCCAAGTACGCGCTCTCCCAGGAGGAGATCCGCGAGTACCAGGTCTATGACCCGCAGGGCGCACGCCAGCTCTGGGAGGCCAACAACGGCCCCGAGATCTTCCCCGAGCTCGACACGACGGTTGCAGCCTGGATTCCGGACTACAGCTACGTGCAGTTCATTGGCCAGAGCTTCGAGGACTCCCTCGGCGTCAAGGTCAACTACAACCCGCTCGAGCTGGCGACCTACATCGCCTCCGCGAACGGCCCCACCGGCACCAAGGACTGGCATTTCTTCATCGCCGGCAACAACGCCGTCTCGACGATGCCGGACTGGAATGCTCTCGTCGCCTACACCCCCGACGGCTACGGCGCCATCTGGGGCGGCAACTGGTACAAGGGCGTCAACATCTCCGACCCGTGGGTCAACCCCGACAACCCGAACTACGCCGAGAACGGCGGTTCGGAAGCGGGCGAGGCCGTACGCGCGGCGCTGGAGGTCACGCACCCCTACGCAAGGGAGCTGCAGGACTACGCCGACCGCCAGGCGGCCACGACCGACGACGACGAGCGGGCGGAGATCCTGAAAGAGCTGCAGCGGCGCATCTTCACGCGCTACTGCTGCACGCTCCCGCTGCCCACGGGCACGACGAAGTACCACGCGGTCGGTTCGAGGCTGAAGGGCCTCGCGCCGCCGCCCGACGGCCCCGAGACGGCGGCTTTCGGTATCTTCCGCGCCCACAACGTCTGGCTGGAGGGGTAAACTCCAGCACCAGCAGCAACGGAAGGGCTTCCGGGGCTAGCCCCGGAAGCCCTTCTTCTCTCTCACACCAGCGCCGGGGGGTGGCTCGTGCAAGCCTATATCATCCAGAGGCTGATCCTGCTCCCCCTTACGATCGTCGCCGTTTCGATCCTGGTGTTCGTGTTCATGCGCATCATCCCGGGCGATGCCGCGGCGGTTCGCTGCGGCGCCTCCGGCGTGGCCGACCAGACGTGCATCGAGGGTCTGCGGCGCGAGCTCGGCCTCGACATCTGCGACAAGTCCACGAACTTCGGGGGCGACGTCGCCTGCACGGCCGAGCAGTACTGGAAGTGGTTCTCGGAGATCTTCCAGGGAGACTTCGGCCAGGAGATCGTCCCGCCGAAGCCGATCGCGGACGAGATCTGGTGGAGGCTGGGCAACACGCTCCAGCTGGGCATGCTGAGCATCGCCTTCAGCCTGCTCATCGGCATCCCGGTAGGGATTCTGTCCGCCATCCGCGCGGGAAAGATCTCCGACTACATCGCGCGTTTCTTTGCGATCCTCGCCTTAAGCATCCCGAACTTCTGGATCGGGACGCTCATCGTTGCCCTGCCGGCGTTCTTCTGGCAGCAGCGCTGGGTGCCCGACTGGACGGGCTGGGCTGACCCGGGGACGCACCTCCGCATTCTCGTGATCGCAGCCCTCGTGCTGGGCGTTTCCAGTGCGGGCTACCTCGCCCGCATCGCCCGCTCCTCGATGCTCGAGGTGATGCGCAGTGATTACGTGCGCACGGCCCGGGCGAAGGGCCTGCGCGAGCTGATCATCATCGGGCGACATACGTTCCGGCCCTCGATGATCACGCTCTTCACGATTGCGGGCCTGCAGTTCGGAGGCATCCTGGCGGGCTCGGCGATTATCGAGACGCTGTTCAACATCCCCGGCCTGGGCTGGTGGATCGTCAATAACGTGGGTGACCGCGACTTCCAGGTCATCCAGGCGACGGCGCTCATCTTCGCAACATGGTTCATGATCGTCCGCATCCTGGTGGATGTCGGATACGCGTTCATCGACCCGAGAATTCGGTACTAGCGGGAGGCAGAGAAATGACTTCAGCACCCGCCGTCCAGGACGACCTCGACCTCGGTCTCTACATCGACCAGAGCAGCCGGCTCACGCGGGTCTGGCGCAGCACGAAGCGATTCGTGCTGCTGCAGCCCGGCGGAGTGATCGGCATCGCCATCATCGTGATCGTGGGGCTGGCGGCAGCGTTCGCCCCGTACCTGAACACGGCCGGCGACGGCGAGCGGGGAATCCGCAGCGTCTGGCGCGATGAGGGCCGCGAGATCTCGGGGGTCAATTTCGTGCTGCAGCCTCCCGGTCCCGACTGGTGGCTGGGCACGAACCGCACGGGCCAGGACCTCTGGTCGCGCGTGGTCTACGGAGCGCGCCCGGCGCTCCTGATCGGCATCGGGGCCGTCGGCGTCGCCATCGTGGCGGCGGTCACGCTCTCGCTGGCGATGGGCTTCATGAAGGGGATCGTGGACGCCTTCCTCTTACGGATCATCGAGGTCATCATCGCGGTGCCGGGAATCCTCTGGCTGATTCTCTTCACCACCGCGGTTGACCGCAGCATCCCCGTCCTCGTCTTCGCGATTGCGTTCACGTTCTCACCGCTCACGACGCTGGTGTTGCGCGGGAACGTGATCCAGGAGTCGGCCTCCACCTACGCGGAGTCGGCAAGGGTCGTGGGGGCATCGAGCATCCGCATCATGTTCCGCCACATCCTGCCGAACCTGCTGCCGCTCGCGATCGTGAACGCGAGCATCATCATCCCGGCGGCAATCCTGGCGGAGGCGGGACTGTCGTTCCTCGGCCTCGGTCTCGACCCGCTGATCCCCTCCTGGGGCGCCGACATCGGTCCGAACGCCCGCGCCTACTTCCAGACGGCGTGGTGGCTGCCGGTCTTCCCGGGCGTCGCCCTGTCGCTCACGGTGCTGGCGTTCAACTTCCTCGGCGACTCGCTGCGGGACGTGCTCGACCCGAGGCTCCGCGGAAGCGGGCTCGTGTAGAGCGCTCAGCGCACACACGTACGGTCTCAACGCCGCCCTTCGGGGCGGCGTTGCCGTTTCTTGACAGCCGGCGGGCGATGGCACAGGGTCGCACGAAGTCCAGGACGGCGGTGAGCGATTGACGACGGCTACCCCTGGACGAGAAGACCTCGGCCTGGGCCCTGCCGCAAAGCAGGGCTCCCTCCTCGGCAGGGGCGGGCGGGCCGTCGCGCGCTTCGTGCGGCTGCAGCCGGGCGGAACGTTCGGCGTTGTGGTCATCCTCCTGGTGATGGTGGCCGCGATCTTCGCCCCGTACCTCAACACGATCGGGGAAGGCGAACGGGACGTCCGCCGCATCGCCATTGCGGAGGGCCGGCAGCTCGACTCGACCGGCTACCTGCAACCACCCAACTCGGAGTGGTGGTTCGGCACGAGCAGCGCCGGGCAGGACATGTGGTCGCGGGTGATCTACGGGGCCCGGCCGGCCCTCATCATCGGCGTCGGCTCGGTGGCCATCGCGATGGTCGCCGCTGTCGTCCTGGCGCTGGCGATGGGGTTCCTCCGGGGGTGGGTGGACACCGTCCTGCTACGGATCCTCGAGGCGGGCATCGCCGTACCCGGCCTGCTCTGGCTCATCCTGTTCACGACGGCGATCGAGCGCAGCCTGCCGATCATCGTGGTCGCCATCGCGCTCGCGTTCGCCCCACTGACGACGCTGGTGCTGCGCGGCAACGTGCTGCAGGAAGCGTCGACCGCGTACGTCGAGGCGGCGCGAGTCGTCGGCGCCTCCAACACGCGGATCATGCTCCGGCACATCCTGCCCAACCTGCTGCCGCTCGCGATCGTGAACGCGAGCATCATCGTCCCGGCGGCGATCATGGCGGAGGCGGGCCTCGCCTTCCTCGGCTTCGGACTGCCGCCGCCTTCGCCCTCCTGGGGCGTCGACATCGGGCCGACGGCCCGGGCCTACTTCTACACCGCGTGGTGGCTGCCGATATTCCCGGGCCTGGCGCTCTCGCTGACGGTGCTGGCCTTCAACTTCCTGGGCGACACACTGCGGGACATGCTCGACCCGCGGCTGCGTGGCAGCGGGCTCATCTGACGCGGGAGTCCCGGGCTATTGCGGCTCCACCGCAACCCGCTCGTTCGTGGCGGGATCGACCTCGAAGGGGCTGTCGAGGCCAAGCTCATCGCCGATCTCGCGGATCGCGGGGAGGACCTCCTCGCCCATGAGGCGGAGGCTGCGCATGGCGTCCTCGTGCGACATCGAGCCGTCGCCGTCCCAGAGGAAGATGCTGCCGGGACGCAGGTACTCGAGGACGTTGCGTATCTTCGGGATGACCGTCTTCGGAGTGCCCGTGATGATTGACTGGGCCTCGACGAGCCCCTTGTAGGTCTCGTCGACGTCCTTGTAGGACTCGGCGGAGTCGAGGGCGATTGGGCGGAGGTCGGGGTCGCTGGGGGAGGGCTGGCCACGGGACTCGGCGACCTGGCGGACGCCGCCGGTGGGGAGGAGGGCGCGGCGGTCGGTGAGCCCGGGCAGATTCTGGAGGTGGCCGCGAACGTCGCCGCGGCTGCCTTCGAGAAAGATGTTGCCCGGGCCGGTGAGGTACTTGCGCCCGACTTCCTCGGCGAGCTCCTCGGTCTCGTCGACATGCACCTTGAAGAGGTAGCCACGGTGCTGGGGACCGGCCTCGTAGCCGGCCTCGGCGGCGCACTCCTCGTAGTAGCCGAAGGACATGCGGGTGGGCTCCAGGCGCGTCGCCAGCATGACGTAGGGGTAGCGCCGCTCGGCCGCCCACTGCACGGTACGCCGGCTGACGGCGCCGGGGATCATGATGAGGGGATGGGGCGACTGGTAGGGGCGCGCCCAGGGGTTCACGTAGCGGAAGTTGTAGTGCTCGCCCTCCCAGCGGAAGGGACCGGGGCGCGTCCAGGCCTCGACGATCAGGTCGTGCGCCTCCTGGAATCGCTCCCAGTTGTAGGGCGGGTTGGCGTCGTGGGAGATGCTCTCGCGACCAGTGCCGCGCACCCAGCCGGTCACGAGGCGGCCCTCCGAGATGAGGTCGATCATGGCGAGCTCTTCGGCCAGCCAGAGGGGGTCGTCCCAGATGGGCAGGATGTTCCCGATGAGGACGATCTTCGCGCGGTTGGTGACGCGGGCGAGGATGGAGGCTTCGACGTTGCAGGCGCTGCCCATGCAGAAGGGCGTGCTGTGGTGCTCGTTGAGGGCGAGGGCGTCGAAGCCCACCTCCTCGGCGTACAGCTTCTCGTCGAGGTAGCGGTTGTAGAGGTCGGCGCCGAGGACGGGGTCGTACTCGTCGTTGCTGGCGTCGAGGTCGACGAGGCGGCGCCCGGTCGTTCCCCACCAGCTCGCGCCAGGGTCCTGGTAGGGGCGCTCGGTGAAGTAGCCGATCAGCATGGGCGGAATCGTACGCTGCGCTCAGGCACGCGTGTGGTACGCACGCTCGAACCTGTACCAGCCGGAGCCGACGATGGAGAGGGCGCCCTCGCCGGAGAGGCGGCCGGGGTAGGCGTCGGGATCGGAGATCCAGGCCTGGAGGTTGGCGTTCGCCTCCTCCCAGGTGTCCGCTTCAAGCTCGTAGATGGTGAGGAAGCGGGAAACGACGGGAAAGTCGTCGTGGGGGTGCTCCAGCTCGTAGACCGTGCCGGAGAGGAAGCCGGGGCAGTTCGCAATGTCCTCGATGTGATTGCCCAGGTAGCGTTCGCGGAACAGCTCGTCGGCCTCGGGGGTCGGGGGCTCGACCAGCCCGACCAGGATCATCTTCGCCATGAGGGAACCTCCTTCGGAAGGGCGGAGGATAGCGATCCTGCCGCTCGCTTGCCGCGCACGAGGGGCGGCAGGGAGAATGCAAGGCGTTGTCGACGACTGAGGACCGGCCACTGCTCCTGCGCGGGGGAGCGTTCTTCGAGAGCGAATCGCGCACGTTCGTGCGGGGCGACGTGCTGTGCGTCGACGGGCGCATTGCGGCGCTGGGGGAGGTGGAGGCGCCGGAGGGGGCGGAAGTGGTCGATTGCGACGGCGAGTTCCTCATCCCCGGGCTGATCGACTGTCACGTGCACATCAGCTCCTCGGGCGACCCGGCGGAGCTGACGCCGGGGCAGCGAGCGTCGCTGGCGCGGCGCGCCTGGCGCGCGGCGGAGCACGCGCGGGCAACGCTCGCGGGCGGGATCACGACCGTGCGGGACCTGGGCGCCGCCGACCGGCTCAACATCGACCTGGCGAAGGCGGTCGAGGGGGGCGAGGTGGAAGGGCCACGGGTGGTGGCGGTGGGGATGGGAGTGACGATGTCGGGCGGACACGGGCACGGGTTCATCGCGCGCGAGGCGGACGGCCCGGACGAGGTCCGCAAGGCGGTGCGCGAGGAGATTCGTGCGGGGGCTGAGGCCATCAAGCTCTTCGCGAGCGGGGGCGTGCTCACACCGGGCGTGAACCCACGGTCACCCTCGTTCACTCGCGAGGAGCTGACCGCGGGGGTGGAGGAAGCGAAGAAGGCGTTCCGCACGGTGGCGGCACACGCGCAGTCGACGGAAGGCATCAAGAACGCCGTCGTGGCGGGCGTGAACTCAATCGAGCACGGGGTCTGGCTCGACGAGGAGGCGATCGAGATGATGATCGAGCGGGGCACGTATCTCGTCCCGACGCTGACGGCGCCGTACCACATCGCCCACGGCGCGGATGCCGGCATTCCCGAATACGCGGTGGAGAAGGGCCAGGCGGTGCTGGAGGACCACTTCGCCAGCTACGAGCGGGCGCTGGCGGCAGGCGTGAAGGTGGCGATGGGAACAGACCAGGGAACGCCCCTGAACCGTCCGGGCGAGAACGCTCAGGAGGCGGTGCGCATGGCCGACCACGGCCTCTCGGCGGGCGCGGCGCTGCTGGCGGCGACCGGGTGGGCGGCGGACCTGCTGGAGCTCGCCGAGGAGACCGGCAGGCTGCGCGTGGGGCTGGCCGCCGATATCGTGAGACTGAGCGAGGATCCCCTCACCGACATTCGCTGCCTGACCCGGCCCGGGGCAATCGCGGGCGTGGTCCGGGGCGGCCAATCGGTGGGGAGCACTGGAGGAACGGTTTGAGCAAGCTGAGCGAGGCGCTCCAGCGAAAGCGGCGGGGCGAAAGCGCACGGGTGATGGGTTTCGGGGCGCGCGCGACGGAGAAGGACCGCGCGCTCCTGCTGGGAGTGCTGGGGGCCTCCCCGGATGGCGCCGGGGAAGCGATCGAGGCGGGAGCGGACTTCGTCGCGCTGGCCGCCGAGAACGCGGAGGAAGCCGCCGCTGCTCTGGATGGCCTCAACGGACTCCTCGGGGCGCAGCTCGAGTCCCTTGCGAACGAGGGCATCGACGCGGTCGAGGAGGCGGGAGCCGACTTCGTGATCGCCAAACCGGAGACGGCCGCTGCGGGCATCGTCGACAGCGACCTGGGATTGGTGCTGGAGGTGGACGAGGCGTGGGAGGAGGGGCCACTGCGGGCGCTGGCGCCCCTCTCCCTGGACGCGGTGCTCGTACGAGCGCCGGTCGACGGCTTCACGGTCGCGCGGCGCATCTCCCTGTCGCGCGTGGCGGCGCTCTGCGGGGCTCCCCTGCTCGTGACCGTCGCCCTCGACATCTCGAGCGCGGACCTGGCCGCCCTGCGGGAAACCGGCGCAGGCGGCGTCGTGCCGACGGAGGGAACGGGCGCGGACGAGCTGGCGGGACTGATCGAGCAACTCGAGGCGGTGCCGCTGCGAAGCGCGAAGGGGCGCAACGAGGGCGGCGGCTTCGCGATCGTGCCCTCGACGGGGACCGGCGGCAATGGCGAGGAGCTCGAGGACGAGGACTAGCCCCGCAGGGGCGCCCGGCGAGCTCTCCCGGCTGCGGCGGGCGCTGGGGCGCTGGTACCGCGCGAACGGCCGGCACGACCTCCCCTGGCGGCTGACCCGCGACCCGTACGCGGTGCTGGTCTCCGAGGTGATGCTGCAGCAGACGCAGGTCGAGCGCGTGCGACCGCGCTACGAGGCGTGGTTGGCGCGCTGGCCAGCGGCGGCCGATCTGGCCGCGGCGCCGGCCGCAGCAGTGATTCGCGAGTGGTCGGGGCTCGGGTACAACCGGCGGGCGGTGAACCTGCAGCGGGCGGCGCGCGAAGCGCTGGAACGGTTCGGGCGGATCCCGCTCGACGAGGCGAAACTGCGGTCGCTGCCGGGGGTGGGGCCGTACACGGCGGCAGCGGTCGCGTGCTTCGCGGGGGGGCGGCGGACGGCGGCGCTCGACACGAACGTCGCGCGGGTGGTGGCGCGGGCGCTGCTGGGCGAGGGGCGGCCGAAGGCGCCGTACGGGGCGGAGCTGCGGGAGGCGGCGGAGGCGTGGCTGCCGTCGCGGGGGGCGCGAGCGCACCAGCTGGCGGTGATGGACCTGGGTGCGATGGTCTGCAAGGCGTCGTCGCCTGCGTGCGACGTCTGCCCGCTGGCGCGGGACTGCGCGTGGCTGGCGGCGGGGCGGCCTGATGCCCGCCTGCACGTCCCCAAGGGGGGAACCGCTGTGCCGTTCGAGTCGACGGCGCGGTTCGCGCGGGGTCGGATCGTGGCGATGCTGGCGGAAGGCGCGCCGCTGACCGCGGACGAGGTCGCGGGGCGGCTGCCGGAGGAGCACCGGGCGGCGTGCGAGGGGTACCTCGAAGCGCTCGCGCGGGACGGGATCGTGGAGGCCCAGGAGGGGCACTGGGGGCTGGCGGAGGACGGCTAGGGCAGGATCAGCATCGCGTCGCCGAAGCTGTAGAAGCGGTAGCGCTCGCGGACCGCCTCGGCATAGGCCTCGCGAACGAGGTCGTGCCCGGCGAAGGCGGCGACGAGCATGAGCAGGGTCGAGCGGGGCAGGTGGAAGTTCGTGAGGAGCGCATCGACGACGTTGAAGGTGTAGCCGGGTCGGATGAACAGCCCGGTCTCGCCCTCGGGGTGCCCGTCGGCGCCAAGGGCGTGCTCGACCGTGCGCACGACCGTCGTGCCGGTCGCGACGACGCGCCGCCCCTCGGCGCGAGCGGCGCGGATGGCATCGGCGGTGGCCGGCGGGAGCTGGTAGCGCTCGGGGGGCAGAACGTGCTCGGCGGGATCCTCGGTGCGGACGGGACGGAAGGTGCCGGCGCCCACTTCGAGCGTCAGGAAGGCGCGCTCGATACCTCCCCTGGTGAGCCGGTCGAAGAGGTCGGGGGTGAAGTGGAGGCCGGCGGTGGGGGCGGCGGCGCTGCGCGCCTCGCGGGCGTAGATGGTCTGGTAGCGCTCGGGGTCGCCGTCGTAATCTCGGATGTACGGCGGCAGGGGGACGGCGCCGGCGGAGGCGGGGTCGATGGGGCGGTCGAAGGTGACGGTGGCCACGTCTTCCTCGCGGCAGCGGACGGTGGCGGTGAGGGGGCCGTCGTGGGCCTCCAGCCGGAACTCGCGCCCGGGGGTGGCGGCGCGGCCGGGGCGGACGAGCGCGGACCAGGCGCCGTCGTCGTGTTCGCGCAGGAGGAGGAGCTCGACGCGCCCGCCGGTGTCGCCACGCACGCCGAGAAGGCGGGCGGCCATGACGCGGGTGTCGTTCAGGACCAGCAGGTCGCCGGAACGCAGGAGGGAGGGAAGGTCGCGCACGTGGTGGTGGGCGAGAGCGCCCGTGCCGCGGGAGACAACCAGGAGGCGGGCGGAGTCGCGGGGCGCGACCGGCTGCTGGGCGATCAGCTCCGGAGGCAGGTCGTAGTCGAAATCCGACGTTCGCACGCGGGGAGCATTGCCCTTTCTCGGGCGTCGGTCTAGCGTACGGGCGCTGGAGGCGCGGCGTGGCAGAGTTCGACCCGAGGGGTACGCGGGCGCGGTTCGCGGGCATCAGGCGCGACTACGCACAGGCAGTGCAGGCGGAGGAGGTCTCGATCGAGCAGGGCGCGGTAGCGCAGCTCGAGGCGGAGGCGGTGAGCATGGAGCAGAGCGCCGTGGCCGCGATGCGCACCGAGCGGGCGACACTGCGGGACAGCGCGGCGGCGGTGGTGGCGACGAAGTCGGCGGCCCTGGACGGGACATACGTGGGCGTGCTGGCCTCTCCGGTCGTGCGGGGCGAGGTGCACACCTGGTTCGACCTGCGAACGGCGTTCGCGGTGGGGCTGGGACTGGCGGTGGGGAGCTTCGCGCTCAGCCTCGGGCGGGGGATGCTGCGGGGCCTGTTCCGCTAGCGGCGTCGACGTCCGTCCGAAGCTGTCCGCAGGCGGCGGCGATCTCGGCGCCCTTCTCGATTCGCACGGTGGCGTTCACGCCCGCCTCGTTGAGGATGCGGCGGAATTCGCGCACGCCGCGACGGGAGGGGGCGGCGAAGGGACCGGCGGTGGCGTTGAGGGGGATGAGGTTGACGTGCATACCCGCGCCCCGGAGGAGCTTGCCGAGCGCGCGCGCCTGCGCGGGCGAGTCGTTGACGCCCTCGATGAGGGCGTACTCGATGGAGACGCGGCGGCCGGTCGCGCGGAAGTAGCGCTTCCCCGCATCGAGCAGTTCGGCAACGGAGTTGGGACGGGCCGTAGGGACGAGGCGGCGCCGGAGGGCGTCGTCGGGGGCGTGCAGGGAGATCGCGAGGCCGACCTGGAGCTTCTCCCGGGCGAGCCGGTCGATGGCCCGCGGGATGCCCACCGTGGAAACGGTGATGGCGCGCTGGGCGAGGTCGAAGGCGCGGGGATCGGTGAGCTGGCGGACGGCGCGAACGGTCTCGTCGTAGTTGGCGAGGGGTTCGCCCATGCCCATGAAGACGACGTTGGTGACGTGCTCACCACGGGGCGCGAGGAGGCGCTGGAAGTGGAGCACCTGGGCGACGATGTCCTCGGCGGGGATGTTGCGTTCGAAGCCCATCTGGCCCGTGGCGCAGAAGACGCAGCCCATTGCGCAGCCGGCCTGCGTGGAGACGCACACGGTGGAGCGCGGCCCGCGGCCGGACCGCGGGTACTGCATGAGCACGGTCTCGACGGTGGCGCCGCCGGGGAGGGCGAGCAGCGCCTTCGTGGTCTCGCCGTCGTCGCTTGCGACCTCGCGCAGGACCGTGGGGGCCTGGAGCGTGAGGTCGGCTTCGCGCATGCCCTCGCGCAGGGCGCCGGGGAGCTGGGTGATGTCGTCGAGGGAGCCGAGGCACCGGCGGTAGAGCGCCTGTAGAACCTGGTCGGCGCGGTAGCGGGGCGCGTCGAGGGCGGCAAGGGCTTCTTCGAGCTCGGCGGGCGTGAGGCGGAGGAGGCTGGTCATGCGAGGCCAGCCAAGCGGGGGAGGCGGCCGCGCTCGCCGTTGAGGAAGGCCTCCCCGGACACGCGCCGGGAGCCGCTGCGCTGAACCTCATCGAGGACGAGCACTCCCTCGCGGAAGGCGACGGCGGGCTTCCCGGCGAGGACCGTGAGCGCGCCAGGGACGGGTTCATCGCCCGCGTCACCCACATGCGCGCGCCAGATGCCGAGGCGGTCTCCGCCGTAGGTGACGAAGGCGCCGGGCCAGGGGTCGTAGGCGCGAACGGCGCGCTCGGCCTCGCGAGCGGTCATGCGGGCGCCCAGGTGTCCGTGCCCCTTCTCCAGCAGCGGACAGACGGTCACGAGGGATTCATCCTGGGGGACGGCGCGAAGGCCGCCCTCGAGCCAGGGCGGGAGGGTCTCGATGAGCAGATCGGCCCCTTCCCCGGCAAGAGTCGTTTCGAGGGCGCCGGTCGTGTCGGTGGAGGCGATGGGGAAGGGGCGGGTGGCGAGGATGGGGCCGGCGTCCATCTCCTCGACCAGCTCCATGATAGAGACGCCGGTCTCCCGGTCGCCGGCGAGGATGGCGGCGGCGACGGGGGAGGGGCCGCGCCAGCGGGGCAGGAGGGAGGGGTGCACGTTCAAGACCGGATGGCGGGGCAGGTCGAGGACCGCGCGGGGAAGGATGCGTCCGTAGGCCGCGACGACGATGAGGTCCGGCTCGACGGCGGCGAGCCCGGCAACGGCCTCGGGCTCGCGAAACGACTGTGGCTGGAAGACGGGGATGCCGAGGCGCTCGGCCTCCACCTTCGCGGCGGGAGCGCGCATGCGACCGCCGCGACCGGCGCGCCGGTCGGGCTGGGTCACGACGAGGCGCAGGTCGTAGCCGGCGTCGGCGAGCGCCCGGAGGCTGGGCAGGGCGAACTCCGGGGAGCCCATGAAGACGGTGCGCACCTCTGACGGCTTCATCGCGGCGTGAGCAGCACCGTGTCGCCGCGGGCGGCGCCGGTGCGGGCGGCGGCGTTGCCTTCGCGCTCGGCGATGGCGAGGAAGCCGCTGGAGTCGACGTGGCAGGCAAGGGCGCGGGGAGGGGCGTCGCTGAAGGTGCGGACCATGTGCTCGATCCGGAGACCGTTTATGTCGAGCTTGAAGTCGGGCGGGAGCTGCTCCTTCCGAATGGTCGTGACGAGGTTGCCGTAGCGATCGACATGGATGACGGTTCCCCTGACAGCCGTGCCTTCGGCACGTCCCGCGAAGGGTGGGAGCAGGGTGAGCTCGTCGCGGGAGGGGCCGAGTGACTCGTGATCGCCAGCGACAGCGATGTGGGCGGCTGCGGGGGCGAAGAGGTCGCGCCCGTGGAAGGTGGCGCTGACGGTGGCGAGACGCGCCTCGGCGTTCTCGATGGCGCGCACGTCGAGCGCTGGGGGCGCGGGGCAGGGTCCGGGCGCCGAGGGGCGGGTGTCGGCGGGCGCGGCGGCGGAGAGAAGGCCGTTGTCGGGGCCGACGAAGTAGCGGACGGCGGAGGGGTCGGCGGCGGCGGGGGCGCGGAGGGTGATGGGGGCGCGCTCGCTGCCGACTCCCGGGTCGACGACGGCGAGCACGACTGCGGGCGCGGGGAGGAAGGGGAGGGCTGTCTCCAGGAGCCAGGCGCCCTCGTCGATGGCGTAGGGCGAGACCTCGTGGGTCAGGTCGACGAGGGGAGCGCCGGGGGCGCGTGCGGCAAGGACGGCCTTCACCTGACCCACGTAGGTGTCGCGGTTCCCGAAGTCGGTCAGCAGGACGATGGGAAGCGGGTCGGTCATTCGATGCGCCACAGGTGCACGTTCAGGAAGCGGTCGGTGGGGGTGAAGAGCACGCCGAACGGCGGCGACGTCACGTTGGCCGCGCGAACGTAGCGGATGCGGGGATAGGCGAGGATGACGCTGGGGGCCTCCCGCTGCCAGAGCTCCTGGAACTGGCGGTAGGCGTCGAGGCGCACGAGCGCGCTGGAGGTGGTCCGCCCCCGCTCGAGGAGGGCATCGACGATGATGTCGCCGTAGTTCGCCACGTTGCCGCCGGGGTGGTCGACCTGGGAGCTGTGCCAGGCGAGGTAGGGGTCGGGGTCGGGGCCCTGGTCCCAGCCGGCGAGCGCGGCGTCGTAGGTGCGGGGGGCGAGGAAGTCGCGGCTGAGGACGGTGAAGCTGGTGCTCGCGACCGTCGCGCGGATGCCGACCGGCTCGAGCTGGCGCGCAACCTCGCCGGCGAGGGCGAGGTGGCGGGGGTCGTTATCGGTGCGGATGGTGAGGCGGAACTCGGAACCCTGCCGGACCAGGACGCCGGTGGTCGGGCTGCGATGCCAGCCCGCCTCGGCGAGGAGGGCGATGGCGGTCTCCGGGTCGCTCGGAGGGCTGTCAAGTGAGGGGTCGTAGGCCCACGTCCCCGGGGCGATGGCCGATGACGAGGGAGTCGCAACGCCAAAGAGGGCGTTCTCGACAAGGGTCTGGCGGTCGAGCGCGAGGGAGACAGCAGTTCGCACGCGTGGGTCGCGGAAGTACGCAACCTGGCTGTTGTTGAGGTAGAGGACGAGCGAGACAGCGCGTTGCAGGTCCTCATGGACGAACCTGGCGATGCCGTCGAGGGAGGCGAGCTGCTCGGCGCTGAGCGGCTGCCTGAGGAAGATGCCGTCGATGTCTCCCTCCTCGAGCGCGTGCTTCACGGCTGCGAAGTCGGGCAGGAAGCGCACGGTGATGATGTCGATGTGGGGGCGGCCGAGGTGGTAGCGGGGATACGCACTGAGCGTGGCCTCCACGGACGTGGCGGACTCGAGTCGGTAAGGACCGGCGCCAACGGGCCTGGCGTTGAAGGGCGCATCGAAGAGGTCGGCGCCATCGAGTCCCTGCAGCAGATGCTCGGGGAGAATGCCGACGGTGGCGAAGCGGGCGAGGAAGGAGGCGTTGGGCTCGGGCAGGCGGATGATGACGGTTCGCAGGTCGGGGGTGCGAACCTCGACGCCGGTCCAGGCCGCCTGCAGGCGGGGATCGCCCTGGAAGTCGGGTGCGAGGATGTGCTCGATCGTGAAGGCGACGTCGAGGGAGCGGACAGGGGCGCCGTCGTGCCACTGCAGTCCCGGGTGGAGGCGGAAGGTGTAGGTACGCCCGTCCTCGCCGACCTCCGGAAGGGGAGCAAGGTCGGGGAGGAGGCGGCCGTCCTCGCCGACGCGCAGGAGGCTGGCGAATATCAGCCGGGAGAGGTCCTGGTCGACGGCATTCTCGGCGGCGAAGAGGGGGTTGATGCGCTGCCAGGCGCCGACGACACCCTCAACATAGATGCTCTTCTGGACGGGCGTGGGGGTGGGAAGCGGTCGTGGCGCCTCCTCCTCGGGCATGGTGAGAAACACCGCGATGATGGCGACCGCGAGCGCCCCGGCCGCCACGACAGCCGCCGAAAGGAGAGCGCGCCGCGAGTTCGCAACCGCGCGAAGCATGTAGAGAGGTTAGCTCTGGGACTGGACGCTCAGGAAGGACACGAAGAGGAACACGATGACAAGAACGATCGTCGCCTGAAACAGTGTCTTCTCGAGACCGCGCTTCGTGCGGTAGACGGAGCCGCCGGAGAGCCCGCCGAGGGCCGCACCGAAGCCGGAGCCCTTGACCTGCAGGAGCACGGCGACGATGAGGAGCGCGGAAACGATGATCTGGATGGCGTTCAGCATCAGCGGGTAGCGAGGACGGCTTCCTCGGAGGGTGTGCGCTCGCTCTCGAGCGCGCCGTTCTCCCGGCCATGGTACACGTCGAGGATTGCAGCGGCGAGTTTCTGGAAGTCGTGCCGGTAGCGGTTCTCGCCGGCGACGACATCGGCCTGGACCACGCGCACGTGCTCGAACACGCGGGCGTCCGGGTGGTCGAGGCTGACGGGGGTGGAGTGGAGCTCCTCGGGCAGGGAGCCGAGGTTGTCGTTGGCGATCACGGCCTCGATCAGGCCCGGGGCGGTGTGCCGCTCGATGGCCTCGATGTGGTCCGCGACCCCGAAGTCGTCCGTCTCGCCGTTCTCCGTGGCGACGTTGCACACGAAGAGGCGCTGGGCGCTGGTGGAGAGGAGGGCCTTGCGCAGATCCTCGACGAGGAGATTCGGCATGACGCTGGTGTAGAGGCTGCCGGGCCCGATGACGACGAGGTCGGCATCGAGGATGGCGCGGACGGCATCGGGATGCGCCTCGGCGTGAACGGGGTTGAGAAAGAGCTCGCGGATGCGGGCGCCGTGCTCGGTGATGTTGTGCTCGCCGTGGACCAGCTCGTCGTCCTGGGTGCGGGCGGAGAGGGTCACATCGACGAGGGTCGAGGGGAGGATCGTGCCTCGCACGTTGAGGACGCGCCCGGCCTCGTGGATGGCCGTCTCGAAGTTCCCGGTGACGTTGGCCATGGCGACGATGAAGAGGTTCCCGAAGGAGTGGCCCTCGAGCCCGTCGCCGGAGCCGAAGCGGTACTGGAAGAGGCGGGACATCAGCGGCTCGGCCTCCGCGAGGGCGGCCACGCACTGGCGGATGTCGCCGGGAGCGACCACGCCAAAGTCCTGGCGCAGGCGCCCGGAGGAACCACCGTCATCGGCGACGGTGACGATGGCGGTGAGGTTGCTGGTGTACTCCTTCAGGCCACGCAGGAGCACGGAGAGGCCGGTTCCCCCACCGATAGCGACGATGCGGGGACCGCGGCTGAGCACGCGCTTGGTGTAGAGCGACTGAGCCATGCTGCCGTTCTGGGCGCCCGGCCGGACGACCGCGTAGAGGAGGGACTGGTTCAGCTTCCAGAAGGCGACGCCCACGCTCCCGATCGCCACGGACACGAATATCACGCCGCGGGCCCAGCGGGGGATCATCTGGAGGGTGAGGTAGTGGGCAACCCCGGGGAAGTCGTAGGCGAGATAGGCCTCGCGGAAGAGGTAGGCGGCGCCCAGGCTCAGGAGGGTCAGGCCGACGACAAGGAGGAGAAGCCACCGCTTGATGTGCATCCCTGGATAGAGCCAGGTGAACAGGCTGTGGTTTCGCATCCTGCGTGGCATTCTGTCGGCAGAGTCTACCAGCGGAAGCTCTTCTCTCGAAGACCTTACATGTGCCTGCTTTCAAGATTTACGCCGGGAAGCAGAGCGATCCCTACTGGTCGAGCTCGCGCGCGAGGAGCTCCTGGGCGACCTGGGGGTTGGCCCGTCCCTTCGTCTCGCGCATGACTCCGCCGAGGAGACGCTTGATGGCCGCGGTCTTGCCGCCGCGGTAATCGGCGACGGCTTTCTCGTTCTCGGCGATGACCCGGCGGACGATGGCGACCAGCTCATCACTCTCGCGGACCTGCGCAAGCCCGCCCTCCTCGACGATCGCGGCGGCGGCCTTGCCGCTCTCGACCATCTCGTCGAACACCTGCTTCGCGACCTGGCCGGTAATGGTCTCGCCCTCCGCGAGCTCGATCAGCTCGGCGAGGGCGCCGGGCTCGAGGGGGAACTGCTCCACCTCGGCCTCGTGCTCGTTCGCCCAGCGTCCCACCTCGCCGAGGACCCAGTTGGCGGCGAGCTTGGCGGAGCGGGCGGGGTCGAAGGGAAGGGCGGCGGCGACGGCGTCGGCGAAGTCGGAGCGGTCGCGGGCCTCGGCGAGGGTCGAGGCCTCGAAGTCGGAGAGGCCGAGCCCGAGGTAGCGCTCGCGGCGAGCGGCCGGAAGCTCGGGAAGCTCGGCGCGGACACCCTCGACGAAGTCGCGGCTGAGGGCGAGCGGGGGAAGGTCCGGCTCCGGGAAGTAGCGGTAGTCGTTCGCCTCTTCCTTGGAGCGCTGCGAGACAGTCTCCTGGCGGTCCTGGTCCCAGCCGCGCGTCTCCTGGGGGATGTCGCCGCCCTCGCGGAGCACCGACGCCTGTCGCGCCATCTCGAAGACGAGCGCTTCATAGACGGCGCGGAAGCTGTTCATGTTCTTGACCTCGACCTTGGAGCCAAAGGCCTCCTGGCCACGCGGGCGAAGGCTGATATTGGCATCGCAGCGGAAGTTGCCCTCCTCCATGTTGGCGCGGCTGGCGTCGATGGCGCGGAGGATGGCGCGCAGGCTCACGAGGTAGGCGCGCGCCTCCTCGGGCGAGCGGATATCGGGTTCACTCACGATCTCCATGAGGGGCGTGCCCGAGCGGTTGATGTCGATGAGGCTGTAGCCCTCGCCGGTGATGGGGTCGGTGCGGTGCAGGAGGCGCGCGGTGTCCTCCTCCATGTGCACGCGGGTGATGCCGACGCGGGTGCGTTCGCCCTCGACATCGACTTCGAGCCAGCCATCGTGGCAGATGGGGAGGTCGTACTGGCTGACCTGGTAGCCCTTCATGAGGTCGGGGTAGGGGTAGTTCTTGCGGTCGAACTTGGAGAACCCGGATATCTCGCAGTTGAGGGCGAGGCCGGTCTTGACGATGAGGCGGATAGCCTCCTCGTTGATGACGGGCAGGACGCCGGGAAGGCCGAGGCAGACAGGGCAGACGTGCGTGTTGGGCTCGGCGCCGGAGTACTCGGCGCTGCAGCCACAGAACATCTTGCTCCGGGTAATGGGCTGGCAGTGCACCTCAAGCCCGATAACGGTCTCGAACTCGGTGGCGGCGGCGGTCATGGGGGGCAGTGTAGGAAGGGGAGGGCGGGGGCGCTAGCGGGGCGTGCGGGGCAGATAGAACCTTCTTGAATGTCGCGTCCTATCAAAAGGATAGTGGGAAACCTTCTGTTAGAGAGAATACGAGGATAAACTTCAGGAGAAACCTTCTGTTAAGAAGGAGCTGGGCATAAACTTCAGGGGAAACCTTATTTGAGAGGAGGGGGACAGCGAAAGGATCATGCGAGGGAGAGCCGTCCGCCGAGTCTGGCGACATGACCCCACTCTGTATGCCCCACCACGGTACCGCCGTGCCTGCGCGTACGAGACATTCATCCCCGACCCGCTCCGGCATGAGGACTTCGCCCTCCCTTCCGATGTGGCGGCAACCCTGTCAGAAGTGGAGCGAAAGGTGCTGGCGCTGGACGGAATGCCCCCAACGACCATGGCATCGCTCTCGCGGCTGTTGCTGCGGACGGAGTCGATCGCCTCATCGAAAGTCGAGGGCTTGCAGGCAGACGCACGGGCGCTGGCGCTGGCAGAGGCGCAGAGGCGGGCAGGACGCAGCGTGGGGCGGCAAGTCTCCGAGATCATCGCGAACATTGACGCCATGGAAGAAGCGGTGCAGCGCACCGCTGATGCCCGCCGGCTTTCCCCCAACGATCTCCTTGAGATCCACGCCATCCTCATGGAGCGCGACGTCACGGGGCGTTCCGCAGGCAAGCTGCGGGACAGCCAGAACTGGATCGGCGGCAACGACTACAACCCATGCGGAGCAGACTACGTGCCACCTCCCCCCGAGGCGGTCGGCGATTTACTGGAGAACCTCTGTGAGTTCAGTGATTCTGAGGAGGCGCCGCCACTGCTGCAGGCTGCGATCGCGCACGCCCAGTTCGAGACCATTCACCCCTTCGACGACGGTAACGGGCGCACTGGCCGCGCGTTTGTGCAGGCGCTGCTCCGCCGCCGGGGTCTCGCGCCACGCTTCGTCCCGCCTATCAGCGTGGCTCTCTCCAACCTCCGAGACTCCTACATCGGGGGCCTCGTCGGATTCCGGGAGGGGCGAGTGGACGAGTGGGTCTCGTTCTTCGCGTCGGCGACTGCGCGAGCGACGGATCTGGCGATTCACTACCACGGTCTTGTCGTTGACCTCCAAGAGTTCTGGCACCGCCGACTGCGAGAAACAGAGAATCCCCGCTCCCATGCCGCAGCATGGGCGATAATCGACACTCTGCCGGAGTATCCGGCGCTAACCGTTGCCGACGCCGTGAAAGCCACGAGCCGCAGTCAACCCGCAGTCAATCAGGCATTCGGTCAGCTTGAACGCGCGGGCGTGTTGGCTCCGCTCAGCCAGTCACGCCGCTACCGGGCCTGGGAGCCGACCGGCCTCCTTGACCTCATCAGCAATCTCGAGGCAGGCGAAACCTCGTAAGGATCCGGGCAAGCAGGAGTTTCCTAGCGGAGCGTGATGCCCGGCTCCCCCGCCCGAACGCGGCCGATGGGGTGGAGGGGTTCGGCGTCGGCAGCGAAGGCGGCTTCGAGGGCCTTCGCCTTGCGGGCCGGGCAGGCGAGGAGGAGGCCGCCGGAGGTCTGCGGATCGAAGGCGATGGCGGCGAGCTCCGGCGCGACCCGCCTGCCGACGGTGAGGTTGTCGCCGACCCAGTCGCGGTTGCGGCCCTCACCGCCGGTGTGGGCGTCCATGGCGGCAGACTCGTGCGCGCCGGGGAGGAGGGGGAGGGCGGAGGCGTCGACCGTGGCGGCTACGCCTGAGCGCTCGACCATCTCCCAGAGGTGGCCCAGCAGGCCGAAGCCGGTGACGTCGGTAGCGGCGCGCAGACGGTGGGCGACGGCGAGGTGGGCGGCATGGCGGTTGAGCCGCAGCATCGATTCGATTGCCGCGTCCAGCCAGGCGGGGTCGCCGCGGCCGCTGCCGGTCGAGGAGAGGATGACCCCCGTGCCGAGGGGCTTGGTCAGATAGAGGCGATCGCCGGGGCGGAGGGCAGCCTTGCGGAGCAGGCGGGAGGGGTTGGCGAGGCCCAGCACGCTAAGGCCGTACTTGGGTTCGTCGTCCCAGACCGTGTGGCCGCCGGCGACGGCGCCGCCGGCCTCGGCGACCTTATCCGCGCCGCCGCGGATGATTCCGGCCGCGACCTCAGGGGGAAGATCCTCGGGGAAGGCGGCGACGTTGAGGGCGAGCACGACCTCGCCGCCCATCGCGTAGACGTCGGACATGGCGTTGGCGGCGGCGATGGCGCCGTACTGCCAGGGGTCGTCGACGAGCGGGGCGAAAAAGTCGAGGGTGGCGATGACGGCGGTGCGCGCGTTGATGCGGTAGACGGCGGCATCATCGGGCGTCCCGAGCCCGGCGAGGAGGTCGGGATGCGCTTCGGGGTCGAACGCCTCGGTCAGTGGCGACAGAACCTGCGCCAGGGCCTCAGGGCCCGCCTTGGACGCTCAGCCGCCGCAGCCGGTCAGGTCCGTCAGCCGGATCTCGTGTGCAGTCACGGGACGATCGTAAGGGACAGAGGCGTAGCGGGATCGGGGCGTGCCAGAATGTCGGGGTGACCCCCGAACCGGACGCGATCATGGAGGCCCTGGGCGAGCTGTACGGCGAGCCGGAGTCGCGGCCCCACGGCGACGCGGTGGCGGAGCTGGTGCTGACGGTGCTCTCCCAGAACACGTCGGACAGGAACAGCGGTCGCGCGTTCGTCCAGCTCATGCGCCGCTACCCGGGCTGGGACGCGGTCGCGGAGGCGCCGCTGGACGAGCTGATCGCGACGATCCAGACAGGCGGTCTGGCGCAGCAGAAGGCGCCGCGGATCAAGCGCATCCTGGAGGCGGTTCGGGAGCGCACGCCGGACTGGAACCTCGCGTTCCTGGAAGAGGAACCACTGGAGGAGGCCCGCACGTGGCTGCGCGGCTTGCCGGGCGTGGGGCCGAAGACGGCTGCCTGCGTGCTGCTGTTCGCGCTGGGGCGTCCGGCGCTGCCGGTGGACACGCACGTGGAGCGGGTGGCGAAGCGGCTGGCGCTGGTGCCACCGAAGACGACGCCGGAGCAGGCGCACGAACGGCTCGAGGCGCTGGTGCCACCCGACCGCTACTACCGCTTCCACATGCTGCTCATCAAGCACGGGCGGCGGACGTGCAGCGCGCGGGCGCCGAACTGCGAGGCGTGCCCGCTGGAGGCGTCGTGCCCGAGCAGCGTCTTGCCGGTGGGGGCAGGCGACTGATGGGAAGCACCCTGAACATCGCCTTGCTTCGCGGGATCAACGTCGGCGGGAAGAACAAGCTGCCGATGAAGGACCTTGCCGCGCTATTCCGGGAGGCGGGGTGCGAAGACGTCCGGACCTACATCCAGAGCGGAAACGTGCTCTTTCGCGCCGTCGCCACGCCGCCCGACGCCATCCCGTCCCTGATCAGCGCCTCGATCGAGGATCGCTTCGGCTATCGCGTTCCGGTGGTCACGCGCACGGCCGCGGAGCTCCGGGCGGCGGTTGAGGCGAACCCGTTCGCCGGGGCCGAAGCGGACAAGCTGCTCGTCCTCTTCCTGGCCGATCCCCCGGACCCCGAGCGCGTTGAAGCGCTGGACCCGAATCGCTCGCCCGGAGACGAGTTCGCAGTCGTGGGTGGCGAGATCTTTCTGCACTGCCCGAACGGGTTCGCCCGCAGCAAGCTCACGAACAGCTACTTCGACTCCGCCCTCTCGACCACCAGCACGGGGCGAAACTGGAGGACGGTCGGCAAGCTGCTCGAACTGGCTGCCACCGGGGACTGACGCCAGGCGTGGCGAGGCGCGTGACTGCGGCCTAGCCGTCCTCGTCGCGTGCGCCGCCGACCTCGGGCTCGCGCCGGGGAGGAGGGGCGCCGGAGGGACGACGGGCGGGGAGTGACATCCCGCCGAAGCGCTGCCGGAGTCCGCTCAAGTCGGGCAGCCGCAGGCCTCCGCGTCGCGAGAGCTCGTGGGTCGGGCCCGGTACGGCGGCGAAGGGCAGGGTGGGGCCGGTGTCGTAGGCGTTGGGGTCGAGCGACTCGTCGGAGAAGAGGTGATCGGCAATGAAGCCGAGTACCCGGCCGGCGACGGCGATGATAAGCCCGAGGGAGCCGGCGATCAGGAAGTTGCGCTCGGGAACGTCGAGCATGACCTGCACGAGCACCTGGAGGTCGACGACGAAGGGGTCCTCCGAACCGAAACGGTCGATGAGATAGCTCCCGCCACGGGCGATCAGATAGCCGGGCGCCGCGGCCAGCAGCACGGCGAGCCCGAAGGAGGTGAAGCGCGCGAACCCGCGGTTGAGGGCGAGCGTGGCGGCTCCCAGGACGCTTGCCAGGACGAGGCTGGCGAGCGCCAACCAGCGGGCGCGGTCGTGAACGTCGCCGGTGAGGAAGCCGACGAGCTCGCGGATGACGTTGTAGATGGAGAAGAGGTCGGAGGCCTGCTCGCCCGTCTCGTCGAAGGCGTCCAGTCCCGTGGCGTAGACGAGCTTGGCGGAGCGGTCGAGGACGATGGCGCGCAGGGTGGGGGTGTCGGCGGTAAGGGCCTCAAGGCGGCTGAGGGTGATGGGGAGGGGGTACTCGGGCAGCTGGACCGTCTCCTCGGTGGACGAGCGGGCCTCGTCGCGCAGGGCGGGCAGGTTCTCCTCGAGAGTCGCGTCGATATCGGTGAGGGAGGCGATGCCGGCGGCGAGCAGCGCCTGGGCACGATCGGGGCGGGTGATCTCGTACACGCTCAGGGAGGCGACGAACAGGAAGAGGGTGATGGCGAACAATCCCGAGGCGAGCCAGGTGCCACCGTGCTCGGCTTCGGCGTAGGCCTTCCCGAAGACGCGCTCGCTGACCGGCCCGCGCCGGGGGAAGTTCGAACGGCGGCTCAGCATCCGATCACCCTACACGCCCTGCACGACGATGGTCCCGGCGATGCGGTCGTGGAGGGCGCGCCGGTAGGGATCGAAGACGGCCCACAGCAGGCCGGCCACGCAGACAAGCAGGCTGATGCCGACGAACAGGCCGGCGGCGGCGGGGGTGCCGCGCAGGACGTAGGCGAGGACCGCGCCGATGCCAAGGACGAGCACATAGCTGAGCATGCCGGTCACGCGGGCGAGGGCGCCGAGCAGGCCGAGGTCGCCGCCGTCGGAGCGCACCACGCTTATCCGCATGATTGCGGCGCCGGCCGTCTTCCCCCAGAAGGCGAACCCGAGGAAGAAGTAGAGGAAGCAGGCGGCGGGCACGGCCCCGACGAGCGCCCAGAAGAGGCTGATGGAGCTGCCGGACGCATCGACTCGATCAAAGTCCGAGGAGAGGAGCAGGTTGACCGAGCCAGCGATGATGAGCACTCCCGCGACGAAGAAGAGGACCAGGGCGTCAATGGCAACGGCAGCGACACGCATCTCGAAGGAGGCGTAGCGCAGGCGGCGCGCGGATGGGTGTTCGAGCGCCGCTCCCGGGGCTGCCGGCGACCCTGCTGCCATGAGCGTGCTCATTGTATCGCCGGGAAAGGCGGCGGCGGGGAGGCAGACCCTAGACTGGAGTGATGATGCGCGCCCAACTCTCGGGGTTGGATGCGGCTCCGGTAGAGCTGCGCCCCTGGCGACCACCCTTGATGGCGCTCTCGACAGTGGCGGCCGCGACGTTGACGCTCGCCCTGACCGTCGCGCTGAGCCTGTTCCTGAGCCGGGGGGCGCTGGCCGCCCACGAGTACTCGCTCTGGCGGTGGGAGACGGCCCACCTCCCCTCCACGGTCTTCTCGCTGCTGGGCGCGCAAGCCCAGGTCGTAGAGGCCAGGGAGACCGAGTACCTGACGACGTACTTCGAGTTGACGAGCACCATTCGCGGTGAGCTCCAGGAGGAGGCCCCGGATCAGGCGCTGGTGGAAGCGCTCGCCAACGTGCGGGCGCTCTACGAGAACGACGTGGAACGCATCGTCGAGGGATACGTGACGGATGCAGTAGTGGAAGCGGGGCTGAAGCGCCCGCTGCCGCTGTTCGGGGGCGTGAGGGTTCTGTGGCCCCCCGTCGACATCGAGCTGACGAGCCCCCCGCTCCTGCTCGTGCGATCACCACGGAACGAGATTCGACGAGCCGGAGACACGCTCCTGAAGTCCGACCTGAGCGTGGGGGAGATAGAGCGGATCGAAGCGCAAACGGACGACGAGAACACGGTCTCGCTGGTGGTCTCGATCGGCGGGCTGGCGGCGTACCCCGCGATCGTGCTGGAGGACCGTTCCTACGGTTCGGTGCTGCGGTTGGCGGCGCACGAATGGGTGCATCACTACCTGGCCTTCTTCCCGCTGGGGGAGGCATGGGGGAGCCGCGAGGGGACGACGCTCAACGAGACGGTCGCGCACGTGGCGGAGCGGGAGATTGCCCGGATCGCGCGGGAACTGCACCCCCTGGAGCTGGACCCGGCGGTCGACGGACGCGCGCCTCCCCGGGAGCACACGCTCCCGGACTACCGTGGCGAGATGCGCCAGCTGCGGCTGGACGTCGACGCGCTTCTGGAGGAGGGGCGCGTGGCGGAGGCGGAGGCGTTGATGGAAGCGCAGCGGCAGCACATGGCGAGCCACGGAATCTTCATCCGCAAGATCAACCAGGCGTATTTCGCCTTCTACGGCTCGTACGCGAGCCTGCCGCAGTCGTCGGACCCGATCGGCCCGAAGGTCGAACGCGTGTGGGAGGAGACGGGCGACCTGCTCCTGTTCCTGTCGCTGGTGCGGGAGGTGCAGACCGAGGGGGAGCTGGACAGGGTGCTCGTGCGGCTGGGGGTCGACCCGGCAACGATCACGGTCGAATAGGCGCCCGGGGGAGCCGAGTCGGGTGCCTAGTCGACCACCAGCGGCAGGGACGGGTCGGCGGCGTACTCCGACATCGAGGCGTCGTAGACGGCGATGTCTTCGTACCCCAGGAGCGAGAGGACGAGGGCGTCGCTGGAGGCGGCAATACCGCCGCCGCAGTAGGTCACGACGCGCTGGGTCCTGTCTGCGCCGGCATGCTCGAAGAGTGAGGCCAGCTCCTCCGCGGGGCGGTAGCGCCCCGTCTCGGGATCGGTCAGCTCCATCGCCGGCACGTTGACGGCGCCGGGAATGTGTCCGGCGCGCCCGTACCGCTGCCCACCGTCGGCGCCCGAGTGCTGGTCTCGCCCGAGGGCGTTGATGAGGCAGCTTCCGGCCGTGTCGCCGGCCTCGATGAACGCCCGGACCTCGTCGAGGTCGGCGAACCGCGCCGGGTCCGGAGTCGGCGTGAAGGTGGTGGGCTCGTACGTCGCCGGGTCCGTTGAGACGGCGCGGTCCTCGGCGGTCCAGCGCAGCCAGCCGCCATCGAGCACGGCCGCGCGCCGGCACCCCATCGACTGGAACATCCACCACAGCCTCGCCGCCCACATCGAACCGGAGCGGTCGTAGAGGACCAGCCTCGAGGACTCGGAGATGCCGTGCCGGCCCGCCGCCTCAGCGAACGCCTCGGCGGAGGGCATCATGAAGCGCAGGCGCTGCTCGTTGTCGGAGAAGTCGGCCTGCAGATCGAGGAATCCGGCGCCGGGAATGTGCCCGGACTCGTACTCCCCGCGCCCCGACTCGACGCGAAAGCCGCCGCCATCGCCGGGGCGCAGGAACACTGTCGCCTCGAAGACGCGAACGTCGTCGTCGAGCAGGTGTTCCGCCAGCCAGTCGGTCGAGACGAGGAAGCCGGGATTCGTGAACGGCATGGTCAACTCCAGTCTGGGTCTGGCCTGAATCTTGCCTGTGCGCGGCCCAGTATCCGCCTCCCGCAGGCAGCCCGCGACCCCTCCCCTCCAACCGGGAGACCGACCCGGCGCGCCGCCGGAAATTGCCCGACATTACCGAAAACGGACGGGGTAATTCGGGACTTTCGTCCCTACAGTCGGACCATGACCGGCAAGGACCGCACACCAACAGGCGGTTCCGCGCGGTGATGTGGGGGCGGGCAACCCAGCGCGTCGCGGCCCGGTAGGAGGCTCACATGCGACTCACGAGGTGGATGTCCCGGATCCTGGTGGGAGGAGCGACCGCCGCCCTGCTCGCCCTGGCGCTTGTCGCCTACGGCGGCACCGTCGACAACCCCGGCGGCAGCCCCGGAACGCCCGTGGCAATGGCCCCCGGTCAAGAGAACGAGCCCGTGACGACCCAGGACACCGCCACTGCGGTCGAGCCCACGGAAGCTGCCCCCGGGGGGCAGTCGACGGCGGCCGGGCAGGAATACTCGTGCGACGATTGCGCGACGACGCGGGCTTCCACCCGTGAGCAGGGGCAGGTACGCGCCCAGGCCAGCCGCGCCGTGGTGGCATTCGGCGGGTCGGCCGGCAAGGGCGGGGGAAGCCCCGCCGACCTCTTCGGGCAGATCCAGCGGGGCCAGCCCGAGGACACGACCTTCAGGGACTACAGCCGCCTGCCCTTCGTGGCGACGGCGGTCGACCCGGTCTCGACCTTCAGCCTCGACGTTGACCGCACGTCGTACCTCCTCGCGCTGACCTGGGCCAAGAACCACTACAACGTCGAGCCGGATTCGGTGCGGGCCGAGGAGTGGGTGAACGCCTTCGACTACGACTACCCCCTCCCCGAGGACACTGGCCGCTACGGCATCACGACCGCCGCCGCCCGCCACCCGCTCGAGGCCAACCTGCACCTCGTGCGCATCGCCTTCCAGGCCCCGCAGCTTCCCGACGACACGCCGCTCAACGTGACGCTCGTGCTCGATGCGTCGGGGTCGATGTCGGGCGGCAACCGCGTGGCAATCGCGCGGGAGGCAGCCGAGACCATCCGCAAGAGCCTGAGCGAGCGCGACCGCATCGCCGTCGTGCACTTCACCACGTCCGTCATCGACGCCTACACCGTGGAGCACACCACCCCGGACGACGAGGACGTGATCTGGTCCATCGCCCGGCTGAATCCGCACGACAGCACGAACGTGCAGGCCGGTCTCAACCTCGGCGTGAAGCTCGCCGACGCGGCCCGCCGCGAGCGCCCGGAGGCCTACAACTACATCATCCTGATGTC
>JAJEIT010000003.1 GCA_022827945.1 Dehalococcoidia bacterium
GGCGCGCACGGGGCCGCTTCCTCCCGGGGGCGGCCCCGCTCTCGTTGCCGACCGGCGCGGCTCTCCGCGCCCCAGCAAGCCGGAAGGAGATCCCGACGTGTACTACACGGACGACGGTGCGCACAGGCTGATCGTGACCGCGCTGGACGGCGCGGACCGCCTCAGCTCCGACCGCTTCGACGGGCACTGCGCCTGCAACCGCTGGTCCTGGCGGACGGAAGAGTGGGCCGAGCTCGGCGCCCGCTGGGCCTGGCACGTCGTCGCTGAGTCCGAGCAGCCCGACGACCATCCGCTCATCCGCCAGGCGGTGAAGGCCGAGCTGCTGGCCGTCGACGACTACGGCGGCGGCTGCGAAGGCTGCGGCTTCCCCCTCGTCAAGGGGCGGACCCGCTGTCACGCCTGCGGCGAGAAGCCGCAGGCGGCCTGAACGCCCCCAGGGGCAGGGAGGAGGCGCCCATCAAGGCACTCGAACAGCCAACTGACAGGACGCTCCCCCGAGCGGGAGCGCGCACGGGGCCGTCCTTCACGGGGGCGGCCCCGCTCTCGCTCCAGAGGAGGACCACATGAAGGACACGATTCCCGGAGCCATCTCCGGGACGACCGACCCGCCCGGAAAGCGGACGGACGCCTACGACCGGCCCAGCGCCCGCTTCGACGGGGAGGGTCACATCGACGTACGGGCCTCGGCGGCCGGAAGCTGCCGGCGCGCCCTCTGGTACGCGGCCACGGGCCACGAGCCCGCACCGCCCGGCGACGAGGCGCTGACCGTCATGGAGACGGGACGCGCCCTGGAGCCGGTGGTGCTGCGCGCCATGCAGCGGGCGGGCTGGGAGGTCACGCCCGCGGACCCGGATCGACCTACCCCCGTCACCGTGCAGCTCACGCCGGCGGTGACGGTCACGGGCCATCCCGACGCCACCGGCACGCCGCCCCTCTTCGGGGAGGAGGCCGTCATCGAGGTGAAGACGCGGGGACCGTCAGCCTTCAAGCGCTGGCAGACGCTGGGCGCCGAGCGCAGCCACCCGGACACCGTCGCCCAGGCGGCGCTCTACACCTACGGGCGCTTCGGGGAGGCGCGCGACGCCGTCATCGCCGTCCTGGACACGGGCGACCGTGCCTGGGATTTCGAGACCGTCCCCGCAGAGCGGGTTGAAGACGCCTTCGAGCGGACGCGCGAGTGGCTCGCCCCGCTCGGGGACCACTACGCCGCTCACGGACCCGACCCTGATGTCCTGCCCGAGCGGGACTTCGAGGCGGGCACCTGGCGCTGCTCCTCTTGCCCCTTCCTCGCCACCTGCCAGCCGCAGGCCGGGGGAGGAGACGGCGGAGGACGAAGAAGCGCCGGAGGTGAGCGACGGGCAGGCCCGCGAGGCGGTGACCGCCTACGTCGCCGCCAGGGAAGCCCTGCGCGAGCCCGAGCAGGCGAAACGGCAGGCCCTCGACACCCTCAAGGCGTGGATGCGCCGCAAGGACTCGGCCAAGGCCGAGCTGAAGGGCCACACGGTCAGCCTCGTGCGCAGCACCCGCTACGCCGTCGACCACAAGCGCCTCAACGCCCTCCTCGACGCGGAGACGCGCAAGGAGATCGTCACCGAGCAGACCTCCGAGTCCGTCCGCGTCACCTGAGCCAGCCGCTCCTGCCGGAGCGCCATTACGGGGCCGTCTCTCTCCCGAGGGGCGGCCCCGCTTCCGTTTCCGACCACCCAACACCAGAAGGAGACCCAGAAAATGTCAGACGAGACCGCGCGCGACGACCGCCCCTGCGTCAGCAGGCACACCCTGGTCATGACCCTCCTCGAGGGCCCCGACCACTACAACGGCCACTGCACCTGCGACCGCTGGTCCTACCGGACGGACGACTGGGGCGACCTGGGGATGAAGTGGGCCTGGCACTACATCGCCGAGTCCGAAGGCCCCACGGACGACTCCCTCGTCCGCAAGACCGTCAGGGCGGAGCTGGAGGCCATCGACAACTACGGCGGCGACTGCCGCGGCTGCGGTACGCCCGTCGTCAAGGGGCGGACCTGGTGCCGCACCTGCGAGGAGCCCGAGGAGTGCGAAGAGGACTGCGAGCGCAACTGCTGCTGGGAGGACACCGTCGCCCGGCGGGTCGCCCGCGACGAAGCCCACCAGACCGACCCCTGCCCGGACTGCGGCAACTGCCGCACCTGCGAGGAGCCCGACTCCCCCGACCACGAGGACTGCATCTGCGGGGAGGCGGGATCGTGACCGCCCCACCCCAGGCGGACGCCCTCCTGGAGGCGCTGCGCGCCAACCTGCACGTCCTCAACGAGCTGGCCGTGCGCTACGAGGTCGAGACCGACTCCGGACGCGCGGACGGGGGTCCCTCCATCACCTGCCCGGAGGATGTTCAGAAGCTCCTCGGCGAGGAGATGGGCGCGCTCTGCCAGGAGCAGGTGCGGGTGCTCCTGCTCGACCGCAGGAACCGCGTCGTCGGGCAGCGAACGATCTACCAGGGGAACGCCTTCTCCGCGATCGTCAGGCCGGCGGAGGTGCTGCGCCCGGCGGTGGTGGAGGGCGTCCCCCACCTCATCATCGCCCATAACCACCCCAGCGGTGACCCCTCCCCCAGCCCCCAGGACATGCAGGTCACGAAGGAACTCCGGGAGGCGGCCGACCTGCTCGGCCTGAAGCTCCTCGACCACGTCGTCATCGGCGGGGACAGGGTCGTGAGCCTCAAGGACCAGGGACTGCTCTAGGCACGTCACACCGAGCGACGCCGCCCGGCGTCGCCCCACGGGGCCGTCCCTCCCGGGGAGCGGCCCCGCCGTCGTTTCCACCCACCCACCGAGAGGAGAACGAGCCATGACCACCATCCGCGCCGTCCTGGACGACCGGCGGCGCACCTTCGTCACACAGCCCGCGGTCGAGGGGGCGCTCTGCGACGACTGTCCACAGCCCGCGACCATCGAGATCGTCGACGACCCCTCCGGGGACTGCTGGGGTTGCTACTGCGGCCAGCACCTCGCCACGGAGCTGGAGGCGCTGGAGAAGCTGCCCTCGTGGTGGCTTCCCCACGACCTGACCGTGACCCTCCGGCCCGCTCCCCACTTCTACGAGGGGCGCTGCGGCTGCGGCGGCTGGTCCCTGGAGACGGGAGACTGGTGCGAGCTGGGCGCCGCCTTCGGCGCGCACTACCTGGAGGCCGCGTCGTGAACGCCGGCGACCTGCACACCGTGAACGCCGACGACCTCTTCACCGTCAGCGCCGGGGGCTTCTCCGCCACGGCCGACGCCTTCGCCCGGGACCCCGAGAGCGGTGGTCTCTGGTTCCTCTCCATGGTGGGCTCCCAGACCGCTCTCAAGGCGATCTGGGCCTCCCTCCTCAAGCAGCCGCCCGGTCCCGCCCACCTCATCCGGGGGGCGGACGGCATGGCCCTCTCCGGCGGCTACCAGCATTGCCACGTCCCCCGCGAGACGGTGGGCACATGGACGACGAAGATCGCCCGCCTGCCGGTCTGCGGCGGCTGGCACGGGCTCGTCTACACGAAGCTCGCCGAGTACGCCTTCGAGCGTGACGCCTTCCTGCTGCTC
This sequence comes from Dehalococcoidia bacterium, assembly GCA_022827945.1. Taxonomy (GTDB): domain Bacteria; phylum Chloroflexota; class Dehalococcoidia; order Tepidiformales; family Tepidiformaceae; genus UBA2991. Next base: position 3,555 of record JAJEIT010000003.1, read on the forward strand.
GCACGGAGCGAGGAGGAGGCCCCCGCTCTCCATCACCGTTTCCTCGACAAGCGCAGCCCCCTGCCCCTGCACCGCTCCTGGGCGGACTGGCTCTGGCGGCGGGCGCTGGCGAAGGGGGAGACGGTTCCCCTCCAGTCGGAGGGGGTCGTCGCCTACCGCTGCGACCCCGACGCGGAGTCACTGAGGGAAGACCTCTCCGTGGCCGTGGCGTCGGGGCTGCTCACCCTCCCGCGGGATCCATCCACACCGACCGCGGACCCATCCACGCCGACCACCTACCGGAGAGGAGACCCATCATGAGACTGGCCGCCCAGGCGAAGGGAGGCTTCTACCCGACGCCGCCGAGAGTCACCGACCTGATCGCGGAGCTCATCCAGCCGCCCGCCGGCTACGCCCGCGACGACGAGACGCTCCGCGTCCTCGACCCCTGCTGCGGCGAGGGTGAGGCGCTGGCCAGTCTCGCGGACGCCCTCAGGAAGCCTCACGCCGCCGACGTGGAAACGTTCGGGGTGGAGCTTCACAGCGAGCGAGCGGAAGAGGCGAAGCTCCGCCTCGACCACGTGCTCGGGACGGACCTCTTCCAGACCTCGATCGCCAACGGCGCCTTCGGGCTGCTGTACGTCAATCCGCCCTACGACTGGGACTCGGGGGAGGACAAGCGCGTCGAGCACGCCTTCCTCACGCACTGCACCCGCTACCTGGCGGAGGACGGCCTGCTCGTCCTGGTGGTGCCCCGCCACCGGCTCGCGGTCTCGGCCCGCTACCTGGCCTCGCACTACGCGCGGCTGGAGGGCTGGGCCTTCCCCGACCCCGAGCGGGAGGCCTACGACCAGGTCGTCGTCCTCGGGACACGGAAGGCGGACATCTTCCACGAGGCCCATGTGGAGGAGCGCATCCACCAGTGGGTCGCGGGGGACGTGGCAACGCTCGCGCCGCGCCGTTACCCGCTCTACCTCGCGAAAGCGACGCCGGCGGGGGACGTGCTCTTCGCCACGAGGTCCATCGATCCCGTGGCGGCCGCTTCCGAAGCGCGCGACTCGGGGCTCTGGGCGAGCACGGCCGTCACCGACCTGCTCTGGCCCGCGAAGGACCAGCGCACCAGGCCGCTTATGCCGCTCCGGCGCGGCCACCTGGCCATGCTCGTCGCGGCGGGCTTCCTCGACAACCTCCAGCTCGAGGCCGAGGGCAGCCGCATCCTCGTCAAGGGGAGAACAAGCAAGGAGATGATCCTCACCGAGCGCACGCCCACCAAGGAGACCTTCCGCGAACGGCTCTCCACCACCGTCGTCGCCCTCGACCTGGACTCCGGCCAGGTCACCGACATCGCCGCTTAGTTTCAAGCCGCCTCAAGGT
>JAJEIT010000039.1 GCA_022827945.1 Dehalococcoidia bacterium
TGCGCCGCATAGCCCCGGCGATACCCGCCGATGGCTCACCGGCACAACTGCGTTCGCACTCTTCCTCGTTCCCTGGCTGGCGTTGATGCTGGAGAGCTATGGCCGGACGCCCAGCATAGAAGCCGTCCGAAAGGGGTACCGCATCCTGTATTGGACATGGGCCGCAGTGGTCCTGCTGTACCTGCCGGGGTTCGTGGGGGTCAGGGTCGCCTCGTGGTCACCTGCAGTGCCGTTGTATACGGTGGTTCTATCCCTCGCGCTCTGCGTTGGACTCAGCACCCTAGCCTGCATGTCGCGCTATAGAGCACGGCAGGCGATCGATACCGAAGCTGCCTCCGGGGTGACGGATCTCAACAGAAAGGAGTACCGCCAGCCGTTCGTCTGGTTCTGGTGCTCAGTGGTGCTCGCGCTTGCGGTGTGGTGGGCGACATTCCCGTCGTACTGCGGCCAAATCGAGTCAGTCGTGGTTCCCCCGCTCGCCGAGGCTATCGCGTATGGTTGTGAGCTCGCCTGGTGGTGATGTGGGCGGGGGCAGAGCCGATCGGTGCTACTGCATCCTCGGCGGAGCGCAGCTGCGACGTCCAACGCTTCCATAGCTATCGTGGCACCGCCAACGGGCAGTTCGATGGCACGCTGTGCGGCGGGCGCTTCCCCTTCGCCACAGAGGCGGTAATGTGACACTTGAGGGGCGAGGCTAAAGCGTTGAGAAAGCGAATCGTATCCGTTTCGATAACTCCGGGCATTGGAAACCGGATACGATCCCTGTTGCTCACGCTTCTGCGGCTCATTCTCGGAGCATTCTTCGCGTTCATCGGTCTGATAGTGCTGGTCGCCGGTGGTTCTTTGGGCTTATTGGAAGGATCGCAACCTTTCTTTCTGCTGCTGCTGTGCTGTTCCATGGGCTTTATTGTGCTGGCGTACTTCATAATGAACCCTGGGTATCTGCAGCGGCAGACCCATAGGGGGAAGACCATCTACAGATGGCTGTTCCTTATTGCCGGTGCATCGTACGTACCGGTCGCGGTAGGAGGACTGCTTATCATGGCACAGATAAACGAAGAGTGCAGCGGTGCTCACGGGTGCGACATGGGTGGCGGGATATTCGCATTCTTCGGACTTCTCGCCGCTATTGCCGCTTCAGCAGCAGCTGTATCCTGGTGGATGTTGGCCTGCAATCTGCAACGGCAGCTTCATCGCGAAACACAGGACGTGCCTGAAGCCAACACCCTGGAATAAGGAGACCCACTCGCCGTGCTCACCTTGCTGGTCTTGCTGGTCATCCTCGGAGTGCCGACCTCAGCCCTCATCTTCGGCGGCCTGCGTCTCCATAGGAAGAGGTACGACGACTGGCGCAGATACCTGGCGATGGCGATGCTGGGGCTAGGGGGTCTGCTGGCTGTCTTCACCATCATCGTACTGTCCGGCCTGGCGGTCTAGGCCACTGGATCAGTCGTCGATCGCCCACCCCCCCTGCCGTTGCCCGAAGCACGGTGGAGGGCATCAGAGCCTCCACCTCACGGCCCTTGATAGTCGGATAGAGAGCTGGACTGACCGCTGCCATTCGGCACAGTACGGATACCCAGCCCCAACCCGGTGATTGATTCGCCAAGCGGCAGCGTAGCGAACCGGCCTCCGACGCAGACTCTCCCGTGGCTACGCGCCGGTCAGCTCTCCTTCTTCTCGCTCATCGAACCGGGCGCAACCACGATGATCAGATTTCCGGCGCCATCGATGAACCCGCGGGCGCCCAGTTGGGCTGCCTGCTCGAAATCCTCTCTCGCCCCCTGGTGGTCGCCGAGCTTGGTCCGCACCAGCCCCCTCTGGTTATAGGACTCGGGGTCGTCCGGGTCCAGACTTATGGCCGCGTTGAACTCCCGCAGCGCATCGTCGTACCTGCCGAGGTCGGCGAGGGCGATGCCCCTCGCCTGGTAGGCGAAGGCATCGTCGGGGCTCAGGAAGACGAGCTTATCGAGATCTCCGAGCGCCTTCTCGGGCTCGTTCAGGTCGACGTGGAGCACGGCCCTGTTGCGCAGAGCATGTACGTTGTCGGGGTCGAGGGCGATGGACCTCCCGAACTCTTCGACCGCCCTGCGGGGCTCGCCCATGTAGTAGTAGGCGCAGCCCCTCCCGTAGTAGACCACGGACTGGTCGGGGGCGATCTCGATGAGCCTGTCGTAGTCCCTGAACGCCTCCTCGTACTCCCCCATCTCCATGTGGGCAAACCCCCTGGCGCAGAGGGCGTCGACGTTGTCGGGGTCCGCCGCAAGGACCGTGTTGAAGTCCTCGATGGCCTCGCCGATCCTGCCCAGGCGCATGCGGGCATTCCCCCTCCCGCATAGCAGCTCGGCGTTGCCGGGGTCGGTCTCGATGGCGATGTTGTAGTCTTCGATCTCGCTGTCGTACCGGCCCAGCTTGGCGTGCGCAAGGGCCCTGCTGGCGAGCGTCCTCACGTTGCCGGGGTCGAGGCGCAGCGAGCTGTCGAAGTCGCCGATCGCGTCGTCATACCTTCCCAGGTTGCTCAGCGCCATGCCCCTGTAGCGGAGGGCTCCAGCGTTGTCCGGGTCGAGGCCGAGGACGGCATCGAAGTCCCGCACCGCGCCCTCGTCGTCGTCCAGCTTGAGCCTCATGACTCCCGCGGAATGGCGCGAGAGGTTGCTGAGCGGTTCGATCTCGGTCGCGGCATCGAAGTCCGCCACGGCCCGTTCCGAATCGCCGATGACGCCGTAGGCGATGCCCCTGTTGTGGTAGGCGGCGGCCATCCCGGGGTTGATGGCGATGGCCCTGCCGAAGTCCTCGACCGCTCGGCCAGGATCCCCCAGCGCAGCGTGGGCGCACCCCCTGTTGTAGTACGCCCCGGCATCGCCGTCGTCCAGGCCGATGGCCGCGTCAAAGTCCTCGATCGCCCTCGACAGGTCGCCCAGCGCGACGAAGGCCGCTCCCCGGTTGCAGAGGGTGAGCGCGTGGCCGGGTTCAAGGCTGACGGCCACGTCATAGTCCTCCAAGGCCAGGCGGTGCTCCCCCAGCTGCATATGCGAATGCGCCCTCCGCCGATGGGCCGTGACGTTGCCCGGCTCCAGCCGGATGGCCCTGCCGTAGTCGTCCAGCGCCCTGCGGTCATCCCCCAGGTCGCTGCGGGCCACCCCTCTCTCGATCAGGGCGGATACATCGTCCGGGTCGGCCTCGAGCGCTGTGTCCAGGCGCTCGACGGACGCCCTGAGCTCGTGAGGGTCCAGGCTGTCCATCATCCTGCGGAACTCGTCCCGGTCCTCCGGCGGCCCCTGCCCCTCTCTCTCGATGTGCTCTTCGTTCATAACTCCCTTCCTCCTCTCGGTTAGTTCTCACGGCTCCTTGCGAACGGGCTGCCCGGCTCCGTCGCATCGACGCCGCGCCAGGCGGGACCCAGCGGCCCCGCCTGCTCCAGCCGCTCCCTGTGCGATACCCGCAGCGGCACGCGCACACCGGCCTGCTCTATCTCCCTCCGCGCGATGACCAGGAAGCGCGCCTCGACCGCCGCATCCTCAAGCACCAGCAGCACCACGGGCTCGACCCCGTGATCGTCCACCGGCCGCCGCGTCGCGTAATACCAGAGGTACGGTCTCAGCTTCGCCGCCATCGTCGACGGGCGCACCGCCCGCATCTCCCACTCAAGGAGGAACGCCACCCGCTCGCGCCCCGAGCGCAGGATGCCGAACGCGTCCGGGTGCACCGAGCCCTGCGTCCTCCCCTGCCGGAAGAAGCGCACCGACCGGTGCGGCGGGTCCACCTGCACCACGTCGATGCCCTTCGAGCGCGCCTGACACGCGAGCCGCGCCACGAACCCGTGCACCCCCTCCGTGTGCCCGAGGTGGCGCACCAGCTGCCTGCTCCGCCTCCCGCGCACGTTCCGCCACGCGAACGGCTCCTGCGCATCCACCGGCCCGACGCTCCAGCGTTTCAGCGCCGTCCCTACGTCGCTCCGGTCCCTCCGCGCCAGCGACGCCAGTCCACGGTCGCTCAGGGCCAGGCGACGGTGACCGTCGACTTCGACGCGAACGACCAGCCCGAACCGCTCGAGCCGCCCCACCACCTTCGCTATCGCGAATGCCGACAGCCCCATCAGCCCGCCGAGGTCGGACGGCGCGATCCAGGGCCATTGCGCAAGCGTGTCCAACAGGTGCTTGTCCGAAGGCTTCAGCAGCGACGGCAGCAGATGGTCCTGAACCTCCATCCCTGACTCAGCAACTGCCAGGTCGTCGGGCAGCGACAGCGTCCGCAGCCCCCGCTCGGACGGGAACGTCCTTCTCGACCGGACCCCCTCGAGCGCGGCGTCCAGCGTCAGAGCGTCTCCGCCACGCGGCGCGAACCAGACCGCATCGTCCAACCCGGCCACCGGCACGTTCCGCTCCACCGCCAGCCGGACCGGCACCGACGCCCGCGCGAGCAGGCGGCGCGCCCAGCGCAGCCGCACCCCGTCCGGCACGATCACCAGCAGGCCGCCCACGCCGGACCCCCGCCCGTCCAGCAGCCGCCACATCCGCCTCCTGAAGGCCGTCCCGTCGGACGTCGCGCCCCAGCGCACCATGCCGACGGTGCGCCCGTCGTCGAGCCCGATGGCGGCATCGAGCGCCAGAGTCCGGTACCAGCTGAAATCGAGCGGGCCGCCCACGGCCGCAACCGCCGATGCCAGCCGGTAGACGACGCCCACCGCATCGAGACGCCTCAGGAGCGCGCGCCGCCAGTGCTCCGACACGGGGTGGCTGCGGAGCAGATCGCCCACCGCCGCCCCGTCCGTCTCCGCAAGGAGCCGGAGCCCGGCGGCGCTCACATACCAGCGGCGCGTCGAGGCCATCAGCGGCGCGGCATGCCGCACGGCGCCCGCAAGCCCCCTGCACTCCAGCGCGGCGAGCGCCCCGTGCGCCGAGGCGCTCGCCCACCCCGTCACCGCGGCCAGCTCCCGCCGGTCCAGGAACGGCATCGACGCCAGCCGGCGCAGCGTCTCGACGACGCGGTCCTCCGAACGCATCGCCTACTCGCTCCCCTGCGGCTCGCCGGAGGTCCGCTTCGGATCCTGCTTCTTGCTCTGCGGCTTCTTCCCCTCGCCGGTCGAGGCGCCCTTCCCGCTCTTCTTCTCCGTCTTCTTCCTGCCGGACCCGCCGGCCCTGGCGTTGGGGCGAGGGGCATCCGGGTCCACCACCTCGATCTCGCTCTCCCACTTCGCTATCTGCTCCATCGGCGTCGTGTATGCGGCCGTCCCCGCCCTGATGCGCGCGGCCATCTCCGGGTCTCCCGGCTCAGGCCCCAGCACGTGCACCGAGAACGTCGTCTGGCGCCTGCCCCCGGACGTCGTGCGCATGTAGCACTGGTGCGCCTGCTGCGAGACGATGTCCTCCTCGGACACCCGGTCTCGGTTCAGCTCGCCCATCAGCCGCCGCGCGTCCGCGGACGACGCCTGGAACACCGCCAGGCATCCCACGTTCGCGAGCAGCGTCTCCTGCAGCGTCGGGGAGAGCTCGTCCAGCTTCGCAAGGCTCTGCGTCGCAAGCATGAACGACCCGCCGAACTTCCCGAGCTCGGACAGCATCGACTCGTAGTCCACCCCCACCATCGACTGCATCTCATCGACCACCACCAGCACGCCCCTGCGCTGCTCCGGCGGCAGGTTCCCCTGCTCGCGGACCACCGCGTCCACCAGGTAGAGCAGCGAGCCGCCAACCAGCGCCGACACCTCGCGCCCCACCGCGCCCTGCGCCGTCGAGACCAGCAGCACCCCGCCCTCCATGATCGTCCGCCGCAGGTCGAGCGTCGATGCGCGCTGGCCCAGGATGGCCCGCGCACGCACCGACGACGCGTAGTACGACAGACGCGTCTGCACCGGCGCCACCGCGTCCGAGCGCGTCTCGTAACGCCAGCCGCGCAGCTCGCGGTTCCACCAGTTCAGCAGGTACGGGTCGCGCACCTGCCCCAGCACCTCCTTCCGGAAATCTTCGTCCGCAAGCAGCTGCAGCCCGTCCAGGATCGTGTACTGCTCGGACGCCGCGCGGTCACGGTTCGCCTCGTACAGGCTCTTCACCGTGTGCTCCAGTATCGACTGCATCCGAGGGCCCCACTGCTCCCACAGACCGTGCACGATGCGGACCACCGCATCCGCCATCCGGTCACGGTCCGGGAACACCTGCGCGTCCAGCAGGTTGATCCCCGGCGAGCGCGTCTCGTCCCCCAGGTCGATCAGCCGCACGCGGTCCTCAAGCCCGGGAGGCACGCGGTTGAGCAGCCCGCGCACCAGGTCGGCGTGCGGGTCGATCACCACGATCGCGTCCTCGTCGCGCCCGGCAGCCTTCTCCGCCATACGGTGCGCCACCACATGGCCCGTCAGCGTCGACTTGCCCATCCCCGTGCGCGCGACGTAGACGTGATGGCAGCGCGTCAGGTCATGCGCCAGATAGACCGGGCGCCGGCCTCCCGCGAGCGCGTGGCCCACCAGCACCCCCGTCCGCTCATCGCGCCCCGACGGCAGCAGCACCCGCGCCCCCGAACGCTCCACCAGCGGCATCTCGTCCACCTCGCCCGGCGGGTGCCACAGCGCGGCGACCTCGCGCACCCCCAGCACCTCGCGCCGGCCGAACAGCCCGCGCGGCGGCGGCCCCGCCTCCAATGACGGCGCCGTCTCCCGCACCTCCCCCGCCCTGAACCGCGCGCCCGCCGCGTTGTCGTAGTGGCAGTACGCTCGCGCAACCCCCTCCAGCAGCTCGACCGCGCGCTCCTCGTCTCCCTGCTCGCCCAGCACCGCCGTCACCTCCAGGTGCGCCTCGAACGCAACACGCGACAGCTTCTCCATGATCTGCGCGCGGTCGTGCATCGCTCCCACCGTCCGCCCGCGCCGGTAGCCCGCCACGACGTAGCCCGCCAGCCCGAGCGCCGCCAGCGCCGCGACCACCAGCAGCGCCGCTTCCAGCACCTGCCCGTTCTGCCACCACGTGTACACCCGCAACGCGAACAGCGCCATCAGCCCCAGCACGCCCAGCCCGACGCCCTCCGCGCCCCCGCGCGGCCCGCCCGGCCCCGGCGAAGAGGAGACCGGCGCGCGCGACGCAGCCTCCTCGCGCGCAAGCCGCATCCGGTGCGCGTCCGCCCAGTTCGGACCCAGCGACCGCAGCCCCAGGCTCGACACCACCCGCTCGCCCCGCTCCAAGCCCGACATCGAGCCCACCAGCGCGATCAGCGGGTCCGAGCCCGCATCCAGCAGGTCGTCGTCCCGGAACGTCCGCA
>JAJEIT010000007.1 GCA_022827945.1 Dehalococcoidia bacterium
GTCGACATCGTGGTCGACCCACCACCGGGAGTGGAGGAGCACGTGGTCCGCAAGGGCATCGAACCGCGCAGCCGGACGATCCTCATCTACGCGGGAGACGCGCTGTGGACCCGCAAGGAGGCGCTCACGGCAACGGTGGCCGGGGAAGTCCTCGGCACCCGCCTGCGCGAGCGCGTGCGCGAGGAGCTGGGCGGCACGTACGCCATCCGCGTTGGCGCCAGCATCAGTTTCATGCCCGACTCCGAGTACCTCCTGTACATCCTCTTCGGCAGCGACCCCGCCCGCGTGGAGGAGCTGACCGCGGAGGTCGCGGTGGAGGTCGCCTGGCTCCGGGATGGTGGCGAGCAGAGCTACCTGGACTCCGCCAAGGAGCAGCTGCGGACCTCTCGCGAGGAGCAGCTCCGCGAGAACGGCTTCTGGCTGAGCCAGATCCGGGACGCGACGTGGCGGGGTGAGCCGCTCGGCGAGATCAACGGCTTCGACGAGATGCTGGAGGCGCTGACGCTGGAGGAGGTCGCAGCCGCTGCCCGGCGCTACCTGCTCGACGACCGTTATATCCATATCGTGCTGCTCCCGGAGGAGGAGTAGACCTCGGGGAGGCGACGGCGCGCGGGCGCAGGCCGGAGTGAGGATGGACATGCGGCGAATTGCCATCGTCGGCGGAGGCGTATCCGGGCTTGGCGCCGCCTGGGCGCTGAACCATCACCCCGATCGCTTCGACTTCCGGCTGTTCGAGGCCCAGGACCAGATCGGCGGGAACGCCATCACGGCCGACATGCCCCAGGGCGGTGGCGGCTCCGTCCCCTTCGACATCTCCGTCACCGCCTGTATTCCCTCCATCTACCACCACATGGTGCTGCTGATGGAGCGCTTCGGCATCGACCTCGTCGATACCAGGTTCAACTACAGCGTGAAGTACCAGGGCCGCCTCTACGCGCACGACTTCGACTCCGACATCCGGGAGCAGCTACAGCCCGAAATCGCGAAATTCCAGGGCCTCCTCAGGCGCCTGCACCGGATCGGCTGGCTGACCCGGGCACAGTCGAAATTCCTGAACGCCCTCAACCCATTCAACTACATAACCATGGGAACGGTGCTCAACCTGGGCGGCTTCTCCGGGGACTTCCGCTACAAGGTCCTGAAGCCGATGTTCGTCAACTTCCTGATGGCGACGAACGTCTTCGACATGCCCGCCGCGCTCTTCTCGCGCTACCTCGAGTTCTTCGACATCGAGACCGCCACGCCCATGCAGACGTGGGACCAGGGCACCCGCCGCATCTACGAAGAGCTGTCGGCCGGCTTCCGCGACAAGATCTCGCTCAACCGGCCCGTCCGAAAGGTCTACCGGGAAAAGGGGCGCGTCGTCGTCGAGGACGCGGAAGGCGTGCGGGAGACGTTCGATGACGTCATCTTCGCCTGCAACGCCAACCAGACCCTGATGCTCCTCGACCAACCCACCTTCCTTGAGCGCTCCATCCTCTCGTCGGTCCGCTACGAGAGCGAGCTTCACAACCACACGGTGGTCCACTCCGATGCCTCCGTCCTCCCAGACAACGAGACGCAGCCCCTCACGACGCGGAGCAACTACATCGAGCAGTACGGCGCGAGGCCGGACAACTACGAGATCACCTACATCATGCACAACCAGCAGCCGTGGGCTCGGGAGTCCGACAAGCCCTGCCTCGTGACCTACAACCCGATCAGCCCCATCGACGAAGGCAAGATCGTGAAGCGGTGGTGGTTCCAGCACATCGTCCACGACGTTCGCCACGTGGCGCTGACGGTCAACATCTTCCGCTTTGTCCAGGGCAGGCGGCGGACGTGGCACTGCGGAGCCCACACCCTCGTGAATGCCCAGGAGACCTGCTTCGTGACGGGCCTCGCCGCCGCCCGTCAGCTCGGTGCGGACTACCCGTTCGAGGACGAGGCCGCGAGGCGCTCATTCAACTACTACGGGAGCATCCTCTACGGCTGGCGATTCCGGAAGGCGTAGTTCCGCATCCGGGTGTCGAACCGCCCGATCGAGTTCGGGCAGCGGATCTGCCGCGCCCGTCGGGGCGGGATAGAACTGGGTGCAGTAGTCCCGGAACATCATGATCTCCCCATCGGCACGATTGAGCCGCGGTCGTGGCCGGTATTGCTTGCGGCTCCAGATCACGACGTCCTGCAGCACGTCCATCTTCTGCATCGGGCCGATGAACCGGTTGATGACGCCGGCGCGCAACCCATGCGGCAGAAAACCCGCTCCTGCGACGAACCGCTTCGGCCTGGGCCCCACCTTCACCTGGGACGCCAGCGACATGTCGATCAGGGTGCCGTCCACGGGAGTTGCCAGCACCCACAGGCGCATCTCCATGGGGATCGAGCGCTCCCGCACCTGCACGAAGGAGTAGCCCAGCCCGAAGATGCGGGCGTGGGCGGAGAAATCGAGTGTGAGCCTGGCGATCCCGGCGATCTTTCGGACCGTCCGGAAGTCCCAACGGCTCACCAGAAGGGTGCCCTCCACCTCGACCGGGTGCGTCCGGTCCACGTTGTCGTAGCCGTGCACGTAGCGCAGGTGGGCGATGTCCACCGAGTTCTCCGTGGTCTCCTGCGGGTGCCCGGGGAAGCGCAGGGTCTGGACGCGGAGGTCGCTCCAGCCTTCCTGGTCCACGGCCTCGTCCGGCACGCTCCACTGCGACGGCCGTCCCTCGATCCCCGACCAGGCGAAGATCAGCCCGGCGATCTCTTGCGTCTCGAAGACTCGCAGCCTCGCCGATCGCGGCGGGGCGGCGAAAGGCGTGGCCACGCACTGCCCGGTGGCGTCGAACTCGAAGCCGTGGAAGGGACAGACCAGCCGGCCCTCGCAGACGCGTCCCCCCGCGGCCGGCCCGAGCTCGGACCCGAGGTGCGGGCAGACCGACTCGGCGACGCAGATGCGCCCGTCCTCGTCACACCAGGCGACGACCTGTTCGCCCATCCAGGTCTTCTGCATGAGCCCGGCCTGTTCGATGGCCTTGCGACTCTCGACGAAGTACCAGCCCTCGGGATACGGGGAGGGCAGCGCCGTCCGCTTCAGCTCGGTCTGCATCCCTACCCCCTGACCCCGCCTCGTCTGTTGACGGTTGATCCCGGCCCAGTTTCTCCATCCAGAATACGAAAGTCTCCCGTCTGGCTCATCCCCCGGCACTGGTCCGTTGGTGCGCTCGCTCACGTTGTTTACCGGCCTGGCGATTGCCTCTGCCCGCATTCGTTGGGATACACTGTTAAGGAGCTCGGTGCGGGAATTTCGGCCCTCAACAGGCTCGTAATCGGGCGATGGACTGGGGCTCATGACACTCGCTGAAGCAGAACCCACGACTCAGACCCTGACCCTGACCGAGGAGCTCCTCTTGATGCTCCTCAACGAGGAGAGCGGCTACTTCCACCAGGTACCCGGCTGGGACTTGAACTGCACCGTCGTGGGCGCTGTGCTCGCCGAACTGTCCCTCGCTTCTCGCATCGATACCGATGTGGAGTCGCTGATCCTGCTGGACAGCACCGAGACGGGTGACCCCATCCTGGACCCGATCCTGAAGGATATCGCCGCTGAGTCGGAGCAGCGCAACGCCCAGTACTGGATCGAGCGGCTTGCTCCCCGGGCGGAGTCGATCATCGACCTCACGCTGGAGCGCCTGGTCGACCTGAAGATCCTGGAACACCACGATGGCGAATTCTGGACCCTGTCCCGTACCGCCCGCCACGCGGATGTCTTCGGCGGGTCCGAAGACGGGACGGCTGCCGAGTTCGTCAGGACCCGTATCAGCAAGGTCATCTTCGACAACGTGATTCCCGACCCCCGGGACGTCATCATCATCGCCCTCGTCAACGCGGTCGATGTTCTCCGCTTCATGTTCCAGCTGGATGACGAGACGGAAGAGCGGATCGAACTCATCTGCAGGCTCGATCTGATCGCCCGCGCCATCGTCGATGCCGTTGGCCAGACCGTTGCCGGCCCCCTGCTGCGCCGCCCCGCCCTGACCAGGCAAATCCCCAGGGTGCCGATGCACAAGCTCATCCGCAATCGGAACGCCCGCAAGGGGAACCTTCCCGCCCTCTTTGCGGACCTTGCGAAAGAGTACGGCCCCGTATTCGAGCTACGCCCGCCGTTCGTCGAGCCCATGATCTTCCTGGCCGGGCCCGAGACCAATCGCTGGGCCCACCGCCAGGGGCGTATGCACCTGAGGGCCAGGGACTACCTCAACGACTTCGAGAAGATCTACGGCGCTTCCGGAATCCTGCCCGCTCTCGACGGGGCCGACCACTTCCGCTTCCGCAAGGCCCTGCAGCCCGGCTACTCCCGCGCGCGCCTGGAAGGTCAGCTCGACAGCCTCTACCGCGACACCCGCGGGCACATGGCGACCTGGAATGTCGGAGAGTCCTATCCGGGCAGCGAATTTTGCCGCGCGCTGATCAACGCCGAGCTCTCACCCCTCATGATCAGTGTTGAGTCCCAGGATCTCATGGGCGACCTGATCAAGTTCAAAGAACGAGCGCTGATGACGCACCTCGTCAAGGTTCTGCCCAAGTTCCTGCTCAGCACGCCCGGGATGAAGCGCCACGCAGCCGCCATCGACACGTTGCTGGAGCGCGTCGAGACCGTGCATACCCCCGCCCAGCGGGCGGGGTGTCCTCGCGACCTCGCGGACGACCTGCTCAGCCTGCACGCCAGCGACCCCCAGTTCCTTCCCGGGTCGAACCTGCGGTTTGCGCTCTCCGCTCCCCTGATCGCCAGCGTGTACCTCGGTGATGGTCTGGCTTTCGCCCTCTACAACATGGCAACGCACCCCGATCTCTACGAGCGGATCCGGCAGGAAGCCGACGCCCTGTTCGAGAACGGCGATCCGGAAGGCCGCGACATCAGCACGGACGTGATCGACACCACGCACCGCCTCATCATGGAGTCCATGCGCATGTACCCCATCGTCCCGGTGTCGATTCGGAACGTGATGAACGCCTGCGTGGTGGAGGGTTACAACATCTCGGAGGGAACGCGGATCAACATCGCCCAGTCGGCCTCCCACTACATGGAGGACATTTTCCCTGACCCGTTCACGTTCGATATCGACCGCTACTTGCCGCCGCGGGATGAGCACCGTCATCCCGGCTACGCCCCGTACGGCCTCGGTACGCACACGTGCCTCGGATCCCGCTGGATGGAGCTGCAGCTGTCCATCAACCTGCTGATGCTCGCGCACTACTTCACGATCGAGGCGACCCCCTCGGAGGGTCAGGCGCCCATCAACCCGTTCCCCTCGCTCTCCCTCGGAGGCAAGGCGAAATTCCACATCACCGAACAGCGCCGCGAGATCCCAGCCTGACGAGCTGGTCTCTTCGGACTCCACTCGCCAATTTGTCAGCTGGCCACAGACGACAGGCACGGGAGAACGCCGCGCAGTGCAGCTAAAGACACTCCTGAAAGAGTTGAACCGCTCCTACCGCGGCTCTGACGTCACGGGTCGCGTGCGAGACTTCGACAAGTGGACTGACCTCGCGGCGATGGGCGTTGATGGGTCGAGCGACTACTCCCACAGCCAGACGGCGAAGGAGTACTACGATTTGTGTACGCCGTTCATGGTCTGGGGCTGGGGCGAATCCCTGCACTTCGCACCACTTAGGCCCACCGAGAGCGTGGAGCAATCCCAAGCACGGCATCAGCGGCTGATGATGTCCAAGCTGGAATTGCAGGAGGGCATGACCGTGATCGACGTTGGATGTGGAGTCGGCGGCCCAATGCGGCGGGTTGTACGTGAGGCTGGTGTTCGCGTTTCCGGAATCAACATCAACGAAATCCAGTTGGCCATGGCAAAGCGGTTGACCGCTGAGGCGGGCCTCGACCATATGGTCGATTACGAGACGTGCAGTTTCATGGACATGAACGCCATACAGGACGGCGCTTTTGACCGGGGCTACGCCATCGAGTCAACCTGCCATGCGCCAGACAAGCAAGGCGCATTCGCCGAGATCTTCCGGGTCCTGAAGCCCGGAGCCCTCTTCTGGGGACAGGAGATGTGTCTGACGGAGAGGTTCGATCCGAACGACAACCGCCACAAGACCATCAAGCAAGAGCTCATGCACGGTATTGCGCTGAACGACATCGCGACGTTTGCGGAAGTGAATCACGCGCTTGAAGCGGTTGGGTTCGAGGTCATCGAAGGTGTGGACCGGGATGTCCAGGAAGGACCATCCACCCCCTGGTATCAGCCCATGGAGAGCCGGAAGGGAACGCTGGAGGGCGCCTTGCGCAGGCTCCCATGGGGCCGCAGAGCGATGATCGCAGGACTAAAGCTGACCGAAGCGGTGCGGCTGTTTCCGGCGGGCTCTGCGGAAGTCGTCCGGCTGTTGGATCGGACCGCTGATGCCTACGTCGCAGGCGGTAAGACGGGAATCTTCACACCGCTCTACTGTTTTCTGGCTCGAAAGCCCCTCTAGCCCCTGGCGCCTACGACGACGAGTCCTGCCGCTGCTCGTACTGCTCGTGCACGCCCTCGATCGCTTCGTCCAGCTCTTCCCACACCCGCTCGACCATCGAACGGAGCCGCATGTTCTGATACGCGCCCCAGACGGTCATCGCCGGCGGCACCAGCAGGATGGACACGATCAGCGCGTACGCGATCGTGATCGCCGCTGTGATGCCGAACTCCTGCGAGGCGAGCGTAGGCGAAAGCACCAGCGCTCCAAGTCCGAGGGCTGTCGTCAGCGCCGACCCGAGCAGCGCCGAACCCGTCGTCGCCAGCGTGCGGATTGCCGCCTGCTCGGGATTTCGCAGGTGGGCGAACTCCTCCCGGTAGCGATGAATCACGTGGATCGTGTAGTCGACCCCGATTCCGATCGAAAGCGCCGTGATGATCGCCGTGACCAGCGTGTAGGGAATGCCGATCAGGGCCATCGTGCCCAGTACCCAGATGAGCACGAACACAACCGGCGCCACCGCGATGAAGGCCAGCACCGGCTGCCGGAGGGTGACCCAGAAGAAGATCGCGAGGATGCCGAACGCCATCGCGATGGTCGTGCTGATCGCCTCGGTCTGGCGCCCGGTGATCTCGTCCGTGACCGCGATGGAGACGATGCTTCCGGACGTGGCCGTGACCGTACCGTCTTCGCCGAACCAGAGGGCCTCGAGGTCCTCCTGGAGCGCTCTCGTCGTATCCGGATCACCCGAGTAGGCGGGGAACTGGACCAGCAGTGAGTCGATACCGTCGGGATTGTCGACCAACGCATGGGCGACGGCAGGGTCCATCTCCCTGAGCCTGTCGAGGAACTCCTGCAAGAGCTCGGGATCGAATTCCACCCCCGCCGAAGCCTCGCGGAAGAGCGCCGCCAGCTCTGGGTCATAGTTGTCGCCCGGCTCCCCGCTATCCGTGGTCCAGTCGCGAACGATCAGCTCATATGACATCTGGATGGGGCCTGCCGCCGCCCGGGGACGGCGCTCCGGATCTTCGAAGGCCTCCCTCAGGTCGTGGAGGTTCAGGTACGTGCGGGTTTCCGTTGCTTCCGCGCTTACCAGGACCGTGACCATCTCCGTCGAACCTCCGACGGCCGTCTCGAGAGTCTCGATGTCCTCCAGGACGGTGCCGACCCGGGGCAGGATGTCGCGGATGTCGAAGCCCGATTCGAGCCTGGTCGCAGCGAATCCGAGACCGACGGTGATCGCCAGCACGACGATGAAGTAGGGCGCAGGCTGGCGCGCCACCGATGTCCCCAGTACCTCGGCGAGGCGTCCGATTCCCGGCAGTGCGGCGGAGACCGGTCGGGGCGGCGTCAGCTTGCCCCGTGACTCGCGCCGCCGGTCGATGATCGTTCGTGCGGCCGGGATCAGCGTGAGCATGACGATCAGGCTCAACCCGACACCCAGAGCCGCGACGATGCCGAAGTCCCTTACCACGGAGATCGGTGAGAACAGGTTCGCCAGGAGGCTCACGATGGTCGTGACGGCCGCCAGCACGAGCGGAATCGTGACGTTCCGCAATCCCGTCCTGACTGCGTCCACCACCGAGGTGCCGGCAGTCCGCTGCTCGCGGTAGTGCGAGACGGCCTGGATGGCGTAGTCCACCGTGAGGCTGATCACGATGATCGGGACCATTGCCGTGAGCGAGCTCGGCGGGCCGATGAGGCCGAGCGCGTCCGGCCCCAGCCAGCCTTCCGCGCCGATGACCCAGATCAGGGAGATCAGCAATCCCGCCAGCGTGAGCAGGAGGTCGGAGAGCGTGCGCAGGAACACCAGGATCAGGGCGAGAATCAGGACCAGCGCCAGCCCGATGAGCGGCACCATCCCCTCTTCCGTGGCCTTCTTGTACTCGTCCTCGATCACCACGGGCGAGACGCTGCTCACCCGCAGCGGACCTTCGTCGTCGGCCGCCAGCTCATTGATCGACCGTTCAGCTTCCTGGATGCGCTCGTCGCCGGTGTCGATCAGCCTGATGGTGGCGATCGCGACGGCCGTGCCGTCCTCATCGGTTCCGGTCATCTCGGCAAGCGCCGCCGCGATTTCGGGCACGCTGCGGGCGGACTCGATCTCCGCCTGCGTGACCGACTCGAAGCTGTCCGTCTGGAGCACCGATCCGAGCAGGAACGTGGGCGCGACGACCGCATCGCCGGGCGCCAACAAGCCACCGATCGCCGGGTCGCCGAGGATGCCGTCCACCAGGGCGTCCATCTGTGAGAGCCCGTCGGGCGTGAATGCCTCTCCCCGGAAGACGAGGGTCACGACTCGGACGTCGCCCGACTCCGAGAAGAGCTCGTCGATCTCGTTGATCGCATCGGCAACGTCGTTCCCGGGGGGAAGAAACGCCAGCGCCGCGCCCTCGATCACTTCCGCGCGCCGTCCCGCTCCCAGGGCCAGCACGACCGTAATGATGAGGAGGATGGCGATCGTGATATACGGGCGAACGGTGACCAGCCAGCTCAGCCTCTCGAGAACACGGCTCATGGTCCGTCATTCTAGCGAAGCGGCTCCCCGCTGAGTGTCGGCTGGCTTGCCACGCTCGGGAAGCAGGAGGACGCTCCGGCGCCGGTGCTGTCGTTCCCCCCGCCTGGCCGGGGGCTGCCGCTATACTGCGCGAACTTGTGCCACGAAGCGCTCTCCCTCGGGGAGGGCGCTCCCCAGCCAGCCGAGGTGTGAGCGATGAGCAGCGAACCGTATTTCCAGGGTCATATCGGGCGATACACGAGCGAGTCGACGCCGTGGTGGCCCGAGCCGCCGAAGCCGGCCCCGGGCAGCCCCAACGTCGTCTTCGTCATGCTCGACGACGTCGGGTTCGGCCACCTTGGGTGCTACGGCTCCTCGATCGATACGCCCAACATGGACCGGCTCGCGGCCAACGGGCTTCGCTACCGCAACTTCCATACCACCACCATCTGCTCGCCGTCGCGCGCCTGCCTGCTGACCGGACGGAATCACCACTCCGTCGGCATGCGCACCATCTCCAACTACGACACCGGCTTCCCCAGCGCGCGCGGCGCCATCTCGCCCAGCGCCGCCACGATCGCGCAGATGCTCCAGCAGACCGGCTACAACACGGCCGCCTTCGGCAAATGGCACCTCGCCCCCATGGCCGACGGCTCCGCCGTGGGGCCATTCAGCGGCTGGCCCCTGGGCAAAGGCTTCGAGCGCTACTACGGTTTCCTCGACGCGCTCACCGACCAGTTCGCCCCCGAGCTCATCCTTGACAACCGCCACATCCCCTCGCCCTCCGACCCGGACTATCACCTGAGCGAGGCCATCGTCGACGAGGCCATCGAGTTCGTCCGCGATCAGACCTCGCTTTCGACCAGCCCCTTCTTCCTGTACGTCGCCTTCGGGGCCTGCCACTCGCCCCACCAGGCCCCGCAGGAGTACCTCGACAAGTATCGCGGCAAGTTCGACCAGGGGTGGGATGCCACGCGTGAGGCCTGGTTCCAGCGGCAGCTCGAGCTCGGCATCGTCCCCGAAGGGACGCAGTTGGCCCCGCGCAATAACGGTGTCCCCGCCTGGGACGACCTCTCCGAGGACGAGAGAGCCGTGCGCGCCCGCCTGCAGGAGGCGTTCGCGGCCATGCTCGACCACATGGACCACCAGATCGGACGCATCGCCGACTACCTTGAGGCGATCGACCAGCTCGACAACACCCTCTTCGTTGTCGTCTCGGACAACGGCGCCAGCCAGGAGGGCGGCCCTCTCGGCGTCTTCAACGAGGGCCGGTTCTACAACCAGATTCCGGCCGACGAGGGCTACAACCAGGCCAACATCGACGAGATCGGCGGACCCAGGTCCCACACGAACTACCCGTGGGGCTGGGCGCAGGTGGGGAACACGCCCCTGAAGCGGTACAAGCAGAACACCCACGGCGGCGGCATCCGTGACCCGCTCATCATCCACTGGCCCGATCGCATCAAGGATGCGGGGGCGATCCGTCCCCAGTTCCACCACATCTCGGACATCGTGCCCACGGTGCTGGAAGTGCTCGGGGTCGAGGCGCCGGAGATGCATCAGGGTGTTCCCCAGCTCCCCATCCACGGCACGAGCATGCTCTACACGTTCGACTCCGGCGACGAGCCGACGCGCAAGCGCAACCAGCACTTCGAGATGTTCGGCCACCGCGGCATCTGGCACGACGGCTGGAAGGCCGTCACCTTCCACGCGCCGGGGACCACCTTCGAGGAGGATGTGTGGGAGCTCTACCACCTCGATGAGGACTTCTCCGAGTGCAACGACCTCGCCGAGTCCGAGCCGGAGAAGCTCAAGGAGATGATCGAGCACTGGTGGATCGAGGCGGCCAAGTACGACGTGCTGCCGCTCGAAGACGGGCTCCGCGGAGCACGGGGCACGCCGCCCAAGAAGGGCTCTCCCCAGGACCGCACGAGCTTCGTCTACCGCCAGGGCATGGCTCACACGCCGACGAACGCCGCCGCCGACGTCCGCAACCGCGACTACACCATCACCGTCGAGCTGACGCGCCAGAGCGAGGCGGACGAGGGCGTGCTCATCGCGCACGGCGGGATCACCGGCGGCTATTCCCTGTTCATCAAGGACAACCGCCTGGTGCACGAGTACAGCTACGTCGGCGAGCGTTACCGCATCGTCTCCGACACGGCGGTTCCGATCGGCGAGTCCGTGGTGACGCTCGACTTCACCAAGACTGGCGAGCTGCAGGGATCTGCCGTCCTCACGATCAACGGCCGCCAGGTGGGGAGCGGAGATCTGCCCGCGACCCTCGGCGGCATGTTCGCGATCGAGGGTCTCGATGTCGGGCAGGACCTGTATACGCCCGTGAGCGAGGACTACGAGGTGCCGTTTGCCTTCCCCGGCGTGATCGCCGCGGTGCGCATCGAGCTCGGGTCGCAGACCCTCGATCGCGAGGCGGAGCTGCGGGGCCGCGTCATCGCCCAGTAGCGGAAGTAGCCGGGGCGGCGGGGGTATCGTGCGGTTGTGACCCGCCTGCGCCGTTTGTCCGCTGCGTTGTTCGGTAGCAGGGTCGACCGTGCCGGACAGCGCGTGGCAGGGAGCCCGACGTGCTAGAGGCGGTCCTCCTCGTCCTGCTTGGGCTCGGTGTGGGCGTCTTCGGCGCGATCATCGGCGCCGGAGGGGGCTTCCTCCTCGTCCCCATCCTGCTGCTCGCTTACCCCGACCGCGACCCCGCCACGGTTACGGCCATCTCGCTCGCCGCCGTCTTTGCCAACGCGACCTCCGGCGCCATCGCCTACGCCTACCAGAAGCGCATCGACTTCCGCAGCGGTATCTGGTGGGCGCTGGCCGCCATCCCGGGCGCGCTGGGCGGCGCGCTGCTCGTGGGGATACTCCCGCGGGACGTCTTCGTGGTGGTGTTCGCGGTGGCGCTGGCGGGTGTTGCGACGCATCTCATCCTGCGCCGCGAGGCCACCGTCCTGCGCGAACCGATCACGGGTCGCGGGGCGATCTCCCGCCGCATCAGGGATCGCGAAGGGCAGAACTTCTTCTACACCTTCCGCCTCTGGCACGGCCTCTCGATCGCCGGGACGATGGGGTTCGTCTCCGGCCTGCTGGGGGCCGGCGGCGGCGTTCTCCAGGTGCCGCTCCTGACGATCGTCCTGCGCTTCCCCGTCCACATCGCGACCGCCACCAGCCAGTTCGCCTACGCGCTCATCGCCCTCGAGGCGACGGTCGTGCACGCCGTGACCGGCGGCCTCCACCTGGATGAGCACCTCCTCGAGGCAGGGTTCATCGCCATCGGCGCCGTCGTCGGCGCCCAGGCCGGCGCCCGCGTCGCCTCGAGGGTCCGCGGCGCCGTCATCCTGCGAGTCCTCTCGACGACGCTGCTGCTGGTGGTGGCGTGGCTCGTGGTGGACACGTTCGTCCGCTAGCGCCGGTGCCCTGCCCTACAGGTCCCGGACGCAGCGGAAGCCGGAGTTGGCCGTCGACGAGTCCGGCGTGTTGCCGGTGCGCGCCGCTACCCGGTAGCGGTTGCAGTACGACACATGACACAGGAACGACCCGCCCCGCTGCACACGATGCGTGCCCGTGGGCGGCCCGGTGGGGTTGTCGCGCGTGGCTGCGTCCTCCTGCCGGTGGTAGTCCGGGCTGAACCAGTCGGCGGTCCACTCCCAGACATTCCCCGAGCAGTTGTAGAGCCCGTAGCCGTTCGGCTCGAAGCTGTCGACGGGAGAGGTTCCCGTGAAGCCGTCGGCGCCCGTGTCGTGGTCGGGGAAGGTTCCCTGCCAGATGTTGCAGCGATGCTCCCCGCCCGGCTCCAGCTCGTCGCCCCACGGGTAGACGGCCTGCTCGAGCCCGCCCCGGGCGGCGTACTCCCACTCCGCTTCGGTCGGGAGGCGGGCGCCGGCCCACTCGCAGTACGCCTGCGCGTCGTTCCACGAGACGTGCACGGCGGGGTGCTGCTCGCGGCCGCGGAGATCGCGGCCGGGGCCTTCCGGCAGGTCCCAGCGTGCGCCGGGCACGGCCAGCCACCAGGGGGCCTGCACGACTGCGTTCGTCTTCTCCAGGCGCCGCGCCATCTGTCGTGAGAGGTGTTGCCGGAAGACGAACGACCACCCGAAGCGCTCAGCCTCGGTCACGTAGTCGGTGGCCTCGACGAAGGCCGCGAACTGGGCGTTCGTGACGGCGTGCACGTCAATGGCGAACGGCTTGAGCGTCACCTCGCGTACCGGCCCCTCGCCGTCTTGATCGGGTTGGCCGTTCGGCGGCGCGCCCATCAGGAAGGCGCCACCCGGCAGCTCGACTGCACCGTTGCTGGACGGTGCGGGCTCGGGCCGGATGCCGGCCGTTTCGGCGCGCCGGCTCGACCGCTCGGCCTCCCCGGGCGCGGAGTCGGACCGCGATGGCGCCCAGGAGGTCGTGCTGGGCGTGCAGCAGGCGTCTCCCGGTTCGTGCGTCACCCGCTCCTCCAACCCGCCGGCTGCGCCGGCGGCTGCGACCGTGGGCGCTTGGTGTCGTAGAATCCCGCCACTCCACTGTCCCGGTCAAGGGATGTGGGAACCGGAGTCCAGGCAGGCATCGGCCTGCAGGAGGGATGACTCATGACCTATCTGAAGGATCGAAAGATTAGCCGCCGGGCCCTGCTGGCCGGGAGCGGCGCGGCAGCGGCAGGCCTCGGGGCGGCAGCCCTGGTGGGCTGCGGCGATGACGACGACGACGCGCCCGCCCCCGCCGCGACACAGGCTG
Organism: Dehalococcoidia bacterium; assembly: GCA_022827945.1. Lineage (GTDB taxonomy): Bacteria > Chloroflexota > Dehalococcoidia > Tepidiformales > Tepidiformaceae > UBA2991. The sequence continues at coordinate 13,652 of JAJEIT010000007.1, forward strand.
CGGCGACCGAGGCCGCCGCGACCGAAGCTGCCGCCACCGAGGCTGCAGCGACCGAAGCCGCCGCCACCGAGGCTGCGGCCACCGAAGCCGCCGAGGCGGCTGCCACCGAGGCGCCCGCCGCAGGCGGCCCCCAGACCGGCGGTACCCTCCGCGGCTCCGCTCCGACGTTCATCTGGAACACGGGTTTCCCGTACTCCTTCACCTGGGAGAACGAGCCCTACTTCTCGGTCCTCGAGCCGCTCGTCCGCTACCGCGACAGCCTCGATCCGTTTCCGGTGCTCGCTGAGCGCTTCGAGTACAACGACGACCGCAGCAAGCTGACCGTCACCCTGAAACCCGACCTCGAGTTCCACGACGGCTCGCCCGTCACGACCGACGACGTGTTCCACGGCATCGAGGTCATGCTCGACCCCGAGCCCTGGGGCATCACCGGCGTTTTCCAGATCAGCTCCTTCGCGGCAGCGCTCACGCGCTGGGAGGCGGTCGACTCTCGCACCATGGAGTTCGAGTTCGACAAGCCTCGCCCCAACATGACCGACTTCTTTGCCCAGCTTCTCGTGACGAAGAAGGACACCTACCGGGAGTTGCAGGAAGGCACGAACATTCAGGGCACCGGGCCGTTCGCCTTCGAGCAGTGGACCCCTGACGTCGGCGCGAGTTTCGTCGCGAACCGCGGCTGGCATCAGAGCGCCGTGGAGGGCGGTCCCTACGTCGATCGTATCGAGCTGCAGAACTTCCCCGATGCGGAGTCGCTGGGCCTCGCCCTTGAGGCGGGCGATATCGACTGGTCGCTCGGCGTGGCGCCCTCGGTCGCCAGGCGCACGGGCCAGGGCTTCCTCGCCCCGAAGGCCGGCATCGTCTACGTCGGCTGTGTCACAAACAGCCCCAAGCTGGTGGACCCGCGCGTGCGCCAGGCGCTCCTCTACGCCATTGACCGCAGGCGCATGACGGAAGAGCTGCGCGAGGGCTTCGGTGACCTCACGGCACAGCCGTGGCCGAGCTCCTCGCCCGCTTTCGACCCCGACCTCGAGAGCGAGCTCTACGAGCCCGACCGCTCCCGCGCCATCCTCGACGAGGCTGGCTGGTCGCAGGACGAGCCCTTGATGATCGAACCCATCCCGGGCACGGAAGTCACCGCCGAGATCCTGAAGAGCAACTTCGCGGACATTGGCGTGGACGTCGAGATCGTCACGCAGGAGATTGGCGCCTGGGTCGGCAAGCTGCGGCAGCGCGGCTTCGTCGACCTGTGGGTCGCGCCCCACAAGTTCTCCAATCTCTCGCCGCTCACCACCATGCAGCAGACGTTCCCGTATCGCATGGGGAATCCGAGCTACTACGAGACGGAGACCTACCTCGACATCATCGCCAACCTCGAGCGGTTGGACCCGCTCGGCGAAGAGGCGAGGGAGCAGTACGCCCGCTTCAACCGGATGTGGCTCGAAGACCCCTGGCTCCTGCCGGTCCACACGAACCAGCGAATCGAGGTGGCCAACGCCAACGTGAAGGGGTACGACGAGCACTTCGTGACGATCTTCGAGCAGCCGAATCTGGCGAAGGTTTGGCTCGAGGGGTAAACCTTGCTCGCCTACGTCCTCGCCCGCGTTCTGCAGGCGGTTCCCGTTCTTGTGCTGGCGAGCATCGGGGTCTTCCTGATGCTCCGGCTCGTCCCCGGGGACCCTGCAGAACTCCTGGCGGGCCAAGACGCCACCCAGGAGGATGTCGACCGGCTCCGGGGCCAGCTGGGCCTTGACGACTCGCTCCCCGAGCAGTACATCAGCTGGCTCGGGGACATCTTCCAGGGCGACCTCGGCGTCTCCTTCGCCCGCGGCCTCCCCGTCACCCGCATGCTCCGCACGGCCATCCCGCCGACGCTGGAGCTGACGGTCGCCGCCTACGTCGTCGCCGTCGTTGTCGGCATACCCCTGGGGATCCTGGGAGGTATCCGTCCCCGCTCGGGGTGGGACTGGTTGCTCTCCGGCTACACCCTCGTGACGATCGGCATCCCCGGGTTCCTCTTCGGCATCATCATGCTCTGGATATTCAGCGTCAGGCTGGATTGGTTTCCCACGTTTGGCGAGGTGTCCATCCTCGACGACCCCGTGGAGTCGCTCCGCCACCTCACCCTGCCCGCGCTCGCAACGGGGGTCGGGGTGGCGGCAGTCCTCGCTCGCTACACGCGCACCACCATTTCCGAGGTTATGGGCAACGACTTCGTCCGTACCGCGCGGGCGAAGGGGCTTGCCGAGAGCCGCGTCGTGGTCCGCCACGCCCTGCGGAACTCCATGATCCCGGTTGTGACGGTCATGGCCCTGCAGGTCGGAGGGCTGCTCGGGGGCGCCGTGATCGTTGAGCAGGTCTTCACTCGCCCCGGACTCGGCCGGTTGATGGTGAACGCCATCCAGGCCCGCGACTACCTCGTCGTCCAGAGCACGCTCATCATCCTCGTGTCGGTGTTCATCACCGCCAACCTCGCTGCGGACATCGCCTACGGCTTCCTCGACCCCAGGGTGCGCGGACGATGAGCGCGGCCCAGATGGACGCCGAGCTTCAGCTCTCCTGGTGGGGACGCAAGACCCGCGAGTCCCTGCTCTTCGCCACCATCAACGGCATCATCCACAACCCCCAGGGCGCCATCGCCATCGTCGGGCTTGTGTTGCTGGTTGTCGGGGCCGTTGGCGCGCCCCTCATCGCCCAGCACGACCCCATCGCCCAGGATGCCGCCGGGCGCTTCCTCTCTCCCTCCACGGAACACTGGTTCGGCACCGACGAGCTCCGCCGTGACCTGTTCTCGCGCACGCTCTTCGGGCTGCGCGCCTCCTTCGCGGTGAGCCTGATCAGCGTAGCCGTTGGCACGGCCATTGGCGTGACAGTCGGTTTCCTCGCCGGCTTCCTCGGCGGGCTTGCCGAAGCTGCTGCCATGCGCATCGTCGATGCCTTGCTCGCGTTCCCCGGCCTGCTTGCCGCCCTGGCCATCCTCAACATCCTGGGGCCCGGCGTGAGGAGCATCGGCATCGCGATCGCGTTCTTCACGATCCCCGCCTTCGCGAGGCTGGCGCGCGCCCAGATGCTCGCCGAGAAGAACAAGGACTACGTCCTCGCCTCCCAGGCGCTGGGCGCCAGTCCGCAACGCATCATCTTCCGCCACATCGCCATCAACGCATTCCCGCCCCTCCTCACGCAGATGGCGCTGCTGATGGCGGTGGCCGTGCTCATCACCGCCGCTCTCAGCTTCCTCGGGCTGGGCGACAACCCGCCCGCGCCCTCGCTGGGCGGCCTCCTGAACGTCAGCCGCCAGTACCTGCGCGAGGCCTGGTGGTACGCCGTCTGCCCCGGAGCTGTCTTTGCCCTGCTCCTCTTCTGCCTGAACCTCCTCTCCGACGCCATCAACGAAGCATCGAGCCCGTACCAGAGGCGTCGATGACGGCCATCATGCCGATGGAGCGCCCGCATACCCCAGGAGGAACATCCCATGCCCGCTGACACCCGGCCGAACATCGTCGTCATCATGGCCGACCAGCACCGCGCCGACGCGCTCGGCTGCTACGGCAACGACATCATCCGCACGCCCAACATCGACCGCCTCGCGGCCGAGGGCGCGCGTTTCGGCCGGGCCTTCTGCCAGGGCCCGTTGTGCATGCCCGCTCGCTGGTCGCTGCTGACGGGACGCTACGTGCGCGACCACGGCGTGTTCGAGAACGACTGGGACATGACCCAGGACATCCCCAACCTTGCCCAGCATCTCCAGCAAGCCGGCTACTACACGAGCTGCATCGGCAAGATGCACCTCTTCGCCGACGAGACGCTCGTCTGCGGAAGGCCGGACATGGTGTCCGACCCCAGCGTGACGGCGCGCTATCGAGCGGTCGGCTTCGACGAGCCGCACCCGGGGCCCGAGAAGAACGGGGTCATGGGCCTCGACTGCGAGTATGTGGACCACCTGAAGGAACGGGGCCTCTTCGAGATGTATGGGGAGTGGTTCCACCTGCGCGCCTACCCCAAGAAGACGCGTGACCACCTCGGACTCCCCATGTGGTTCCCCGAGTCGACGCCCCTGCCCAACGACGCCTACCTCGATACCTGGACCGGCCAGCAGGTCGTTGACTGGATCGACGGGTACGACGGCGACAGGCCCTTCTTCCAGTGGGTCGGGTTCCCCGGGCCGCACGAGCCCCACGACGCCCCCAGCGAGTACGTCGACCTCTACCGCAGGACCGAGATCCCCGTCGGCGAGCGCATTCCCCCGCAGGTCCCCGAGTCGGGACCGCTCCACACGCTCATGCGCTGGCTCCAGACCACCGCCCAGTGGGAGGGGCTCACCGACGACATCGTCGAGCTCCTCACCCGTTACTACTACGCCAACATCACCGCTATCGACGACCAGGTCGGGGCCATCGTCGACGCGCTCGAGCGCAAGGGCATCCTCGACAACACCTGGATCATCTACACCGCCGACCACGGCGAGATGATGGGCGACCACTGGATGCTCTGGAAGATGCTCTTCTACGAGCAGTCCGCCACCGTTCCCCTCATCATCCGCCCGCCCGCCGGCATGGAGGGGCTCAGCGTCGACGGCATCGTCGAGCACGTGGACGTGACCGCCACGATCGAGGCCCTCACGGGCATCGCGCCGCTCCCGGGCAACGAGGGCAACTCGCTCATCGGCCACGTCGATGGCAGCGGCGCCGGGCCGACCCGCGAGGTCGCGCACAGCGAGAACTACGGGTTCGGCATGTTCGCGACCGACCGCTACAAGCTGGTCGTCTTCGAGGACACGCAGGAGCCGGTCCAGCTCTTCGACTTCCAGGAGGATCCCGACGAGAACTGGAACGTCGTCGCGGATCCCGCCTATGCGGACGTGATCGAGCAGATGATGCAGGACCACGTCCGCCCGTTCTTCGAGACACCGCCACAGCGGCCGGCGAGGGGCATCTGGGAGGTCCAGGCCGGGCGTTACGAAGGCAACCGCCACCTGGCCGTGCGGAACCCGCGCTAGCGCCGGCGTTCGCTCCGGGGCCGGCTCCAGCCCGGGGCCGGCGTACCGCCTCGCGGCGCCGCCTGCGGGGTGAGCGGGGTTACGCCGGAGATATTCGCTTTTCGTGTAGGCTCCCGGCACGTTTCCGACGTGTCTGGGAGGCCTGAGCATGGTCGCGAAACTCCGTCCCTATCGCCGCCCGGCCATCATTCTTGCGATAACCGCCATCGGCGCGGCCGCCATCTTCCTCGGCCGCCCCGCCATTGCCGAGGCCGCCGCCGTCGACGGCGAAACCGAGTTCGTCCTCAACACCTTCGCCTTCCTCATCTGGGGGGCGCTCGTGATGTGGATGTGCGCCGGGTTCACCATGCTCGAGTCCGGCTCCGTCCGCACCAAGAACGCCTCGATGATCTGCCTGAAGAACATCGGCATCTACTCGATCGCCGGCCTCGCCTACTTCGTCATCGGCTACAACCTCATGTACGTCGACGTCGTCGGCGACTTCATCGGTTCCTTCAACCTGCTCTACCAGGCCTCCGACGTTGAGCTCGCCCTCCTCGAAGGCGAAGCCACTGCTGACGCCGTCCTGGCCGATGAGTCCTACGCGACCATGTCCGACTGGTTCTTCCAGATGGTCTTCGTGGCCACTGCTGCCTCGATCGTCTCCGGCGCACTCGCCGAGCGGGTCAAGATGTGGCCGTTCTTCTTCTTCACCCTCGCCCTCACGGCCGTCATCTACCCCATCGTTGGCGCCTGGACGTGGGGCGGCGGCTGGCTCGCCGACCTCGGCTTCCAGGACTTCGCCGGTTCGACCATCGTCCACGGCGTCGGGGGCTGGGCCGCGCTCGCCGGCATCCTCGTCGTCGGACCCCGACTCGGGAAGTTCCGCGGGGATGGTAGCGTCCGGCCGACGCCGCCCTCGAATGTTCTTGTCGTAACCCTCGGCGTCTTCATCCTCTGGCTCGGCTGGTTCGGCTTCAACGGAGGCTCGCAGCTCGCCCTCGCCAGCACCCTCGATGCCGTCTCCATGAGCCATGTGCTCGTCAACACGAACCTCGCCGCCGCCGCTGGAGTCATGGCCGCCCTCGCCATCTCGCGCTTCGTTCTGCGTCGTATCGACCTGATCGCCGGGCTCAACGGGGCCATCGCCGGCCTCGTCGCCATCACCGCCGGCCCCACGATGACCGAGCACTGGTGGGCCATCGTGATCGGCGGCATCGGCGGCGTGATCTGCACCGTCGGTATCAAGGTCCTCGAGAAGCTCAAGCTTGATGATGTCGTCGGCGCCGTTCCCGCCCACCTCTTCGCCGGCATCTGGGGCACCCTCGCGGTTTGCATCGCCGCCGGCGGCGACTTCGGCGCACAGATCGCGGGCGTTGCCGCCATCGGCGCGTTCGTGTTCGTGGTTTCGTTCGCGCTCTGGAAGGCCCTGGCCCTGACGGTGCAGGCCCGAGTCTCGCCCGAAGTGGAACAGATCGGGCAGGACGCCGGCGAGCTCGGCATCGAGGCCTATCCCGAGTTCGTCGTCATGCCCGAGGAACTCCCGGAGATGTCGCCGCCACCGCCGCCTCCGGAGCCCGAGGAGGCGCCCGCCGAGACATAGCGGAGCGTCGGGACATGTGCTTCACATGTGATAATGTGGAACGCATGTCGAAGATGATACAGATCCGGAACGTGCCCGATGACGTGCATCGGGAGGCGAAGGTGCGCGCCGCCCGCGCCGGCATGACCCTCTCCGCCTACCTGCTGCGCCAGATCGAGCGTGCCCTTGAGGTGCCCGACATCGAGGATCTGATGGAGCGAATAGGGTCGCTGGAGCGTATCCGGACTACCGAGACTGCTGCTGAGATCATTCGGGCGGAACGTGACGCGCGGTGATCGTCGCCGACGCCTCCGTGGTGGTCGACATGTTCATTGGCCGTGGGGGGGTGGCGGGCGATGAGCTGCGCGAGCGGCTCGCCAGCGAGGAGTCGGTGAGCGCTCCCCACTTGCTGGACGCTGAAGTCGCTCAAGCCCTGAGGCGTCTGTTGATGCAGCGTGAGGTGGCGGTCCCCAGGGCCACGACCTCCTTGCGTGACCTGGCGCTACTCCCGATCACGCGCTACGCCCACGGATGGCTCCTGCCCCGCGCCTTCGAGCTGCGCGATAACGTGACCCTCTACGACGGGCTCTACCTCGCCCTCGCGGAGGCGCTTGATGCGCCCCTTCTCACTACCGATGGGGCGTTGGCGAACGTCCCCGGATGCTACGCCCGGGTGGAGGTTCTACCCGCCGCCGGCCAGTAGCTCCCCGCCCCGTCAGGCCGCTTACACCAGCGTCCACCGGCGCCCCCGAACCCATTCGGGCTGGCCGTGTAGCATGGGCGCGTCAGGGAGGCGCTAGACCGTAATGCTGAGATTCGCCGAAGAGATCATTCTGCTCCTGTTGCGTGACGAGGACGGCACCTTCGTCCACGTGCCCAACTGGTCGATGGACCGTGCGATTGCCGGCGCCGTCCTCATGGACCTCGCCCTGGAGAACCGCATCGACACGGACCTCGAGAGCCTCACCCTGGTCGACTCCACTCCTATCGGCGACAGCCTCCTCGACCCCACCCTTGCGGAGATTGCTTCCGACGAGACCCGCGAACCCCGTTACTGGGTCGAGAAGGTGGCCCAGCGCGCCCCCGAGCTGCGCGAGGAGGCCCTCAAGCGCCTGGTGAGCGGCGGCATCCTCGAGCGCCAGGACGACCGCTTCCTCTGGGTCTTCCGCTCCCGCCGCTATCCCATGGTCGATGGCAAGGCCGAGCGCGAAGTCAAGCTGCGAATCATGGGCATCCTCTTCAGCGAAGAGATCCCCGACCCGCGTGACGTCGTCATCATCTGTCTCGTCGATGCCTGCCGCATCTTCAACGAGCTTCTCTCCAAGCGTGAGCTGGAGCAGGTCACGCCCCGCATCGAGCAGGTTCGCAAGCTCGACCTCATCGGTCAGGCCATGGCCCAGGCCATCCGCGACATCGAGGTCTGGATCACGACCGCCCAGATCGAAGGGCGGATGCTCTACTAGGGAAGGGGCAGCCCACGACCACGCCGCGGGACGAGCTGATCGACCACTGGCTCCGGGAAGAGCAGGAGCCGTTCACCGGCTGGGACTTCTCCCATCTCCACGGCCGCATGGACGAAGGCCGGGAGCCCTGGTCCTACCTCGACCGCGCCGCCGAACTCATGGCGCGCTCCAGGTCCGTGCTCGACATGGATACCGGTGGCGGCGAGAAGCTGCTGAGCCTGCGCGACCACTGGCCCGCGAGGGTTGTCGCCACCGAGGACTACCCGCCCAACTTCGAGCTGGCCTCCGGACGGCTGTCACCGCTGGGCGCGACGGTCGTCCGGGTGGCGCTCTCCGACACGGCGCTCATGCCGTTCGCAACCGGCGAGTTCGACCTCGTTCTGAACCGGCACGCCGCCTTCAACCCGGACGAGGTCGCCCGCATCCTCGCGCCTGGTGGCTCTTTCCTCACGCAGCAGGTGCACGGCATGTGGGCCTGGGACCTGCTGGCCGCCTTCGACGCCGCGCCTCAGCGGCCCGATGCAACGCCCGAGAAGTACGTGCCCCTGCTCGAAGCGGCCGGTCTGGCCAGCGAGGCCCTCGAGGAGTGGGAGGGCCGCCTGGTCTTCGCCGATGTGGGCGCAATCGTCTACTACCTGAAGGCCACTCCCTGGGAAGTGCCCGGCTTCACCGTGAGGACCCATCTCCGGTACCTGCTCGCCCTGCAGGAGCGACTGGAAGTGGGCGAGGAGCTGGGATTCCACGCCGCGAAGTACCTCATCGAGGCGCGCAACCCGTAGCCCCCGCCGGAGTCAGGCGCTCGCCCAGCGCGCGAGCGCCCTGTCCGGGTCACCCAGGTCCGCGACCGACTCGTAGTACCAGTCGCGCCAGCCCTCGCGCGGCAGTCCCGTGAACAGCATCAGGTTGAGCGGGTAGCCCTCGCTGTCGGTCGCGCGGCGGAAGTCGTCGCGGAACAGGAACGTCGGCTTCCCCAGCGCGATCGCCATCCCCAGCTCCACCATCACGCCCTCGTCCGGGGGCACGCCGTTCACGACCGCGAAGATGCCGTCCGCTTCACGCACGTCCTCGAAGTCCGCCTGCCCGATGCGCCACGCCCAGTCCGGCTGCGCCCGGTCGACCTGGTTGTTCCGCGCGAACGGCTCCCACACCTCCAGCCCCAGCCCCTCCAGCGCCCCCACGAGCTGCGGCAACAGCAGCGTCTTCTGCTGCTCCGAGAACCCATACGGACTCGCCAGGTAGACGGTCTTTCGGCGCGACTCAGAGGCGGCCATGGCGGGCGTCAGTATAGGCGCCGTCCCGGCTACCCTTGCCCCCACTGCTACCCTTCCCCCAATGCGTTCCTGGCTCCTCCGGATTGCCGCCATCGCCCTCCTGCTAGGGCTTCCGCCAGCCCTGAGTTCGAAGAGCGCCTCCGCCTGCGTGTGCGTGTATGTCTATCCTGATCCTCTGGAACTGCTAGAGGAGGCGGACGTTGTCATTGCCGGGCGCGTGGTTGCCGGGGGCGCCATCGGAGAGCCTGGGGAGTTCCAGGTTTCCCGTGTATGGAAGGGAACCCGGTACGCTACCAGGCTTGTTGACCACGGGGGTGTGGTCCACGACGACGGTTCTACGACCATCACTTCCTGCACCGTCTGGCTTGAGGATGGTGTGGAATACCTTCTCTATGCCTCTGTAGACACCGGCGGGATTCTCCTGGTCAACAAGTGCTTCGTCTTTGAACTCAGGTACGCCCACGAGCATCTGGAAGCGCTGGGCGAGGGAGAGTCTCCCGTACCGGGCTTGGAGCCTCCCGTACCGAGCTTGGCTCCTGCTGAAGCGGGTTCGGACGCTGGATTCCCTCGTTGGGCCATCGGCCTGATAGGCGCCGCCGCCGCTATCCTGGTCGTCGGTGTGGGTTTCGCCGCCATCTCCCGCCGCCGCGCACGCCACACCTGAGCAACCGGCGCCGCCGGCCGCTCAGGCCCGATGTCCAGGGTCCGAATCGGCTAGACCGGGACCGCGATCTTCGCGAACTCGCCGCTCAGGTCGGCCGGGCCGCGGTAGAGCGCCTGGAACTCGCGCGTCTGGATGTACCACTGCCCGTCGATGCGCGTGTACGTATCGACGTAGCAGATCGAGTTCATCGAACGCGAGCCGTCGGCCATGTTCAGGAACTCGCCCATGTACCAGCGGCCACGCGCCGTGTCGCCCGTCACGTCGTCGACGACGCCCGAGTACACGTGCATGTAGACGTTGGGGATGCTGCCCATGATCTGTGTCCAGAGCGGCACCATCACCTCGCGGCCCTTGTGGACCTCGCCCACGTTCCACTCGCCGTCCGGCGCCCACGTCTGGCCCCAGGCCTCGGCGTCGAAGCGGTTGACCGCGTCGACGTAGCGCTCGGCCACCATGCGGATGGCGGTGTAGTCCTCAACTGTCGGCTTTCCCATTGCGTTCCTCCGGATGTGGTGTGCCCTGTGCGCTCTTGCGCCAGCGGGCCGCTGTTGGTCGCGTTCAGCGCGGGTCGTAGGGGTAGAAGGATCCCTCCAGTTCGGCGCTGAAGAGCACGTAGTGCTCTCGCAGCGCGAAGCGCCACTCCCCGTCGATACGCACAACATTGTCTTCGTACAGGGTCAGGCCGGTCAGGGGTGTAGCCTCGCCCCGCTGGACGTACTCCGTGTGGTACCACCGTGCCTTGGCTGTGTCGCCCTCGACGCGCTCAACGACGCCGGAGGTGACGGACATGAGAACCTCCATCCCCTCCACTGACATGTCCCAGAAGCGGGCCAACGCGTTGTGGCCGCGGGGCGGATCGTCGCGCCCGTAATCGAACACGCTTTCCGGCGCCCACGTCGCCAGCCATGCGTCCTGGTCGCGGCGGTTGACGGCGTCGACGTAGCGCTCGGCGAGTTGGCGAATGGCGGAGTACTCGTCCGGCATGGGCAGCGCATGGTACAGGGTTCGCGCCGCCGTTGGGGTGGTGGGCCGGGATGGCGCGCCTTGGACACCGCCGTCGCGAGCAGGCACGATCGCTCTACTTCCTTCCGCGAGGCCGATATGAGCACCACCCCACTCGAAATCCTCCGCACCGGACTCGGCTCGATGCACGCCCTCCTCGACGAGGCGATCGGTGACATGACGCTGGAGCAGCTCAACTTCCGCCCCACCGAGGGCGGCCTGAGCCCCTTCTTCAGCCTCTGGCACTACGTTCGCACCGAGGACAACATCGTCAACTTCATCGCCCAGGGCAGGCCCACCGTCTGGCTCGAGGGCGGCTACGACCAGCGCTTCGGCCTCCATCGGACCTCGCAGGGCACGGGCATGTCCGAGGAGGAGGCGAAGGCAATGACCCTCAACGACCTCGAAGGCTGGCGCCAGTACCAGCCCCGCGTCTGGCAGGCCACCGACGACTACCTCGCCACCATGTCGCCCGACGAGTTCGACACCCGCACCGTCACCATCAAGCCCCTCGGCGAGATGTCCCTCTGGCAGGGCCTGAACGGCGTTTGCCTGAGCCACGGCTACCGCCACGTGGGCGAGATCGAATACGCGCGCGGCATCCTCGGCCTCGGCGGGCTGACGATCTAGCGGCCGCTACGAGTCCTCCTCGTCCTCACCGCGCTCCTCGATGACGGCGATGCGCCGGTCGAGGCTGCGCAGCGAGTAGCGGATGATCGCCATCGTCACGAAGAAGTCGAACCACAGCATCACCGCGCCCACGATCATGAAGGCGTCCTGGATGATCTGGTGGTTCACGAGGATGGCGGCGAGGATGAAGGCGATGCCCACTCCCGAGAGGAGCGAGGGCACGACGATGAGCGCGCCGCCGACCGTTCGCCGCACCGTCATGCGCCGTCCCCCAGCCGGGCGCTCTCCTGGGCGAGCAGCCCCAGCCCCATCGGCCCCATCGCGAGGGCCTCGCGGTGGAACGTGGTCAGGTCGAACGCGTCGCCGAGGCTCCGGCGCGCCTCTTCCCGCGCCGCCAGCCAGTAGCGCTCCCCGACCTTGTAGCTGATCGCCTGCCCCGGAAGCCCGAGGTAGCGGTCGATCTCGCTCGCGATGAAGTCAGGCGGGAAGTGGCTCCTCGTCCTCGCGAACTCGTCGCCGAGGACCGGCGTCCAGACCTCCCCGGGGTGGAACGGCTGCCCATCCGGGATGGCAAGCTCCATGTGCATCCCGATATCGATGATGACTCGCACGGTCCGCAGCGCCTGCGAGGCCAGCAGCCCCATCCGGTAGTCGGGTACCTCCAGGTATCCGAGCTCGCCCATGAGGCGCTCGGCGTACAACGCCCAGCCCTCGACGTAGCCCGAGCAGTCGCCGATCAACCGCTGGAAGCGCGACAGGTCGAGCAGGCGCGTGTTGCCCCGTTCCAGGTGGTGTCCGGGGACGCCCTCGTGGTACGCGATCGAGACCTCGCCCCAGAGCGGGAAGCGCGTCTTGCCGCCGGTCGGATACCACGTCCGCCCCGGCCGCGAGAAGTCCTCGGAGGGGCTCGTGTAGTACATCGCCAGCGCCCCGCCCGGTGGCGCGATCATCGCTTCGAGGCGCTGCAGCTTCTCGGGAATGTCGAAGTGCGTGCCGTTCAGGTCCGCGATGGTTCGCTCCTGCAGATCCTGCATCCACTGCCGGAACGGCTCGACGCCCTCGATGGCGCGGTCGGGGTCGGTTTCGAGCACGTGCTTGGCCGCCTCGACGCCCTCGCCCGGTGCGATCTGCTCCGCGGCCTCCTCCATTTCGCGCTGGATGCGGTGGATCTCGTCCCAGCCCCACGCGTAGGTCTCGCGCAGGTCGAGATCGCAGCGGTTGTAGGAACGCGCGTACCGTGCGTACCGCTCCTCGCCCACGCCGTCGCGTTCCCCGGCGTGGGGCAGGTAGGTCTCGCGGAGAAACTCGCCGAAGGCGCGATAGCTTTCCGCGGCTGCGGTGGCCGCCGCGTCTAGGTCGCGCCGCAAGCCATCGGAGACATCGCCCGAACGTCCCACGAACTCCGCGAAAAAGCCGCCGCTGCCGTTGCCGGCCCATGTCTCGCACTGCTTCACGCACGCTTCGACCTGCCGCCGGGCGGCGGCGCGGCCCCCTGCCATCCCCGCCTCAAGCGTGGTCCGGTAACCGGCCAGCGCTTCCGGAAGCCGCGCGAGCCGCCGCGCGATCGTGGCCCAGTCGGACTCGTCATCGGTGGGCATCAGGTCGAACGTGCTCCGCAGCCCCTGCATCGGGGAAGCGAGCACGTTCAGTCCCGCGAGGTAGTCCCCGGTCTCGTGCAGCTCGGCGTCGACCGTGAGCGCCTCGCGCATCACCTCGCGCAGGATGCGGTCGCTGTCCGCTTCGTCCGCCAGCGCTTCGAGCTTCGCGAGCGTGTCCCGCGTGAGCCGGTCGCGCGCCTCGAACCCCTCGACCGAGTAGTCCGTGAGCTCGTCCTCGTGCCCGGCGATGCCCAGGCTGGTGGCGGCGTTGGGGTGAAGGGCCGCCAGGTCCTCGACGTACGTGTCCCCGAGATCAGTGATGGCTGACATTAGCGTTCTAGCTTGCCACTCCGCCGCCCGCCTCGCGAGGGATCGCGCGCGGGCACGCTGTTCCCCGCCCCCCAGCTGTCGACCGCAACCAGCCGGTCGAGCGGCTGGCGCCGTTGCTCGCGCTGTTCCCGACGCTGCAGGTCCTCGGGCAGCGACTCGACCGGCCCCGGATACCCGATCGCGAACACGACCAGCACCCGCAACTCGGAGGGGGCGCCGAAGACGTCCCGTACCGCCGCCTCGTCGAACCCCGCCATGGGGTGCGCGACCAGCCCGAGCGCCGTCGCCTGCGTCATCAGGTTTCCCGCGGCGATGCCCGCATGGAACGACCAGAGCGCGCGTTCCTCGCCGTATGAGTCGGCGTGCTCGTGGTCCGGAATCGAGCCCAGCGCGACGAGGAGGGGCGCGGCCGGCGCCCAGTTCCGGTTGCCCTCGGACAGAGCCGCAACGAGCTTGTCGCGCGCTCCCTTCGACTGCGCCACGAGCAGCCGCGCCGACTGCACGTTGCCGTGGCTCGGCGCGACCGAGACCGCCCGCCAGAGCAGTTCCTGCGTCTCCGCCGGAACCGTGCGGGGGTCGAACGCGCGCCGAGCCCGCCTTCCCGACAGCGCTTCGATGAGATCCGCCATGCACCCTCCGGCGCGCGATCGTGCCACCCTCCCGCTCCCGGTGCTAGGGTGAAGCACCATGCCGACCTTCATCGGGCTCGACCTCGCGTGGACCTCCCACCGCGAGAGCGGCATCTGCTGGTTCGAAGGTGAAAGCGCCGCGGACCTGCGCTGCACCCGCCTCGAGGCCGCCGTCTGTAACACCGAGCGGCTTGCCGACGAACTGGCAGCCATCGAAGGCCCCCTCGTCGTGACGATTGACGCTCCCCTGCTCTACACGCCGGAACGCTGGACCGAACGCGAGGTCGCCCGCCGCTTCGGTCGCTACAAGGCCTCGCCCCACCAGGCGCACCACGCCGTGCGGCAGGGCTACACCGCCGGCATCGACCTCGGCCAGGCGCTCGCCGAACGCGGCTTCGTGCTCGACCCTGCCCCGCTGCTGCGTGGCGAGCTCGGCCGCTACGCCGTCGAAGTCTTTCCCCACACGGTCCACGTGCGACTCTTCGGCCTCAGCGAACGCCTGCCCTACAAGCCGAAGGGCGGCCGCAGCGTAGCCTTCCGCCGCGAGGTCATGCGCCAATACCAGTGCCACCTGCGGAAGGTGCTGGAGCGTGAGGCGCCCGCCGTTCTCGATAGCGAGAAGGTCCGGCGAGTCCTCGCGCCCGATGCCGCAGCAGCGGCGAAGGGCGCCGCGCTGAAACGCCTCGACGACACCCTCGACGGTCTGACCTGTGCGCTCTCCGCGTGGCTCCTGTGGAGGGAGCCCGATCGCTGGGAGACGCTCGGCGACCTGAACGGCTACATCGTCGCCCCGCGCGCTCCCGAGGAGCGCGCGCCGCTGGCCTGACTCGCTACATCCGCTCCGGAGCCGTCATGCCCATCAGGTCGAGCACGCGCCCGAGCGCAATCTTCGCGGCCAGCACGAGCCGCAGCCGCGCGGCCGTCAGCGCCGCGTCGTCCGTGATCACCTTCAGGTTCGGGTCGCCCTGCTGCCGGAAGGCGTCGTTGAAGGCGTGGAACGAGGTCGCCAGCTCCATGCCGTAGTGGGCCAGGTGCTGTGGTTCGTACGTCGTCGCGACCAGCTCGATCACCTCCGACAGGCGCAGCATCTCCCGCACGAGGGCCAGTTCGTGCGGCGCCGTCAGCATCGCGACGTCGCCACCGTCGGGCGTGTGCCCCTCGCCGGCTGCCCTGTCCAGGATGCTCGCCAGCCGCGCGTGCGCGTACTGGATGTAGTACACGGGATTCTCGTTCGACTGCTTCACCGCGAGGTCCAGGTCGAACTCCATCTGCGAGCTGGGCGCCCGCAGCAGGAAGAAGAAGCGCGCCGCGTCCGGCCCCACCTCCTCGACAAGCTCGTCCAGCGTGATGATCTCGCCGCCCCGCTTCGAGAGCCGCACGATCTCGTCTCCCCGCTTCAGCGTTACCAGCTGGTAGAGGAGCAGGTGGAGCGCATCGCCCTTCCCCGTGACCGCCTCCGTCCCCACCTCCAGGCGCGAGACGTGCCCGTGGTGATCGGCGCCCCACACGTTGATGACCTGGTCGAATCCCCGCCGCAGGAACTTGTCGTAGTGGTAGGCGATGTCGCTGGCGAAGTAGGTTGGGCGCCCGTCGGATCGAACGACCACGTTGTCCTTGTCTTCCCCGAGATCGCTCGACGTCAGCCAGAGGGCGCCCTCGCGCTGGGCGAGGTGGCCGTGCTCCCGCAGGATCGCGAGGGCCGCGTCGTACGCTGAGTCGTCACCGTCCGCGGTGGGCTCGTAGAGCGACCGCTCGCTGAACCAGCGGTCGTAGGTCGTGCCGAAGGCGTTCAGCGTGTCCCGGATCTGCTCGACGATGAGCTCGATGCCCATCTCCCGCACACCGGCCGGGGGTGGTTCGCCCGGCGTCGCGAGGAAGCGGTCGCCCTCGCGCTCCCGCATCTGTGTGGCCAGGTCGACCATGTATTCGCCCGGATAGCCGCCTTCGGGCAGGGGCACGTCGCGGCCGTGCTGCTGCTGGTAGCGGGCGTACAGCGTCTCCGCGAACACGTCCGTCTGCGTGCCCGCGTCATTCACATAATATTCGCGCTCGACCTCGTACCCCGCCGCCGACAGCGCGGACGCGAGCGTGTCGCCGATGGCCGCCCCCCGGCCGTTCCCCACGTGGAGCGGCCCGGTCGGATTCGCCGAGACGAACTCGAGCTGCACCCGCTTCCCCTGCCCGTGGGCGCTGTCGGCGAACGCGGGCCCCTGCTCGATGACGCGGTTGACCTCGGCCTGCACGAAATGCTCGGCCAGGCTCAGGTTGATGAAGCCGGGCGGCGCGACTTGCGGCGCGTCGATAACGTCGTTGGCGGGAAGGTGCTCGGCGATCGCCTCGGCAATGGCCAGCGGCGGCATCATCGCCGAGCGCGCGAGGCGCAGGGGAAGGGAGCTGGCGTAGTCGCCGTGGCTCGCGTCGCGAGGCCGCTCGACGAGCTCGTCCGGCAGCGCAACGTCGGGCAGGCTGCCCGCTTCGATCGCCGCCCGGGTCGCCCCCGCGACGAGCGCGCCCACGCGGTCTCGCAGTGTCGTGGTATCAGTCACCGGCTAAGCGTATCGCCTGCAGTCGCACCGGGGGAGTCGCGCCCTACAGGTCGAACGGGAACTGGTGGCGCTGCGCCAGCTCGGACAGTTCCCCCACGGCCGCCTGGGCGTGTTCCACGACATCGGGCGGGTAGCCGTACTTCAGCCGGTGCTCCTCGAACTCGTCCGCATCGAGCAGCTCGATCGTTCCGCCTGCCCGCACCGTCACGTCAAGGTCGAGATCGATGTACCGAATCTCGCCGTCCTCGAACTCCGGCGGCGTGGTGACGTTGCAGTACCAGAGCGCCGTTTCCTCGCCGGGCTCGGCCAGGCGAAAGACGTTGTACCAGCGGTCCCTCCAGAAGTGGACGTAGCTCTCGTAGCGGGAGCGGAACTCGCCGCGGCTCGTGAAGATGGGGCTGCCCGCCGAGGCGTGCGCCTGCACGAGCGATCCGTCGTCCGAGATGACGCGCAGGTGCTGGATCCAGTGCGCCTCGCCGTCGTACTTGGTGACGCGCAACAGGAGAGGGTCGCCGCGAGTAATGGGGGCGCCGTTCATGCCTCGATCATACCCCGCCGCAACGGCCCTCGACCGGGCGCTTACGTGAAGCGGAGGGACGTATTGGCTAGGTCGTGTAGACGAGCCCCAGGACCGTGCCGGCGATGATGGCCACCGCGCCCAGCCCGAGGACCAGGGCGATAGCGGATGGGCTGAACTCCGACCGCGCGTCCGTGTGCGCCGGCGCGACTTCTGGCGTTTCCTGTTCGGCGTCGCTCATGACGTGCTCCCGCGCACATTGTGCGTCGCGCCCGCCGTCCGCGCACCCTGAGCGGCGCCCAAACTTGCTCGGGTGACATGAGTGGGCCACGCTCGACGGAGCGCGTCCGCGAGTGGCGCCAGGTGGAGCTGGTATGACGAGTGACGGCAGCATGGCGGACCTGGTCATCGACGCCAGGGGCGTCACGAAGACGTATGACACCGGTGAGGTGCAGGTCCAGGCGCTGCGTGGCGTCGACCTCCTGGTGCCGCGGGGCGAGATGGTCGCTGTCATGGGCCCCTCCGGCTGCGGCAAGACGACCCTCCTGAACTGCCTCTCCGGGCTCGACGCCTTCGATGACGGCCAGGTGCTCATCAACGGCGAGGACATCGCACGCATGGCCGACAACGAGAAGACCGAGTTCCGCGCGCAGGGTATGGGCTTCGTCTTCCAGACCTACAACCTTCTGCCTGTCCTCTCCGCCGTCGAGAACGTCGAGCTGCCCCTCATCGTCTCCGGGACGCGACCCCGCCAGGCGCGCGAGCTCGCCCTCTCGGCGCTGGAGCGCGTCGAGCTGCGCCAGTACGCGGAACACCGTCCGGCGCAGCTCTCCGGGGGTCAGCGCCAGCGCGTGACCGTCGCCCGCGCCGTCGTGAATAGCCCCTCCATCGTCTGGGCCGACGAGCCCACCGGCGCCCTCGACTCGACCACCGCCGGGGGCATCATGGACCTCCTCGTCGAGTTGAACGCGAACGCGAACCAGACGCAGGTCATCGTCACCCACGCTCCCGAGGTGGCCGCCCGCTGCCACCGGACCATCTACATGGCCGACGGCCTCATCGAACGCGAAGAGGCGATCCGTCCCCTGGCCGGGGCTCCCGCGTAAGGCTCCATGGAAGAACTGTTCGGCGTCTCCATGAACACCATCGCGGCCGTGGTCGTCGTGATCACGGTCGGCATTCTGCTGCTCCTGGCGTTCGTCGCCTTCCGCAACCCGGTGATGTTCAAGACGGGCCTGCGCAACATCCCTCGCCGGCGCGCCCAGACCACCCTCATCATCTTTGGCTTGATGCTGGCGACCGTGATCATGACCGTCGCCTTCGGCACCGGCGACACCGTCTCGAGCACCGTAACAGACGACATCTACGAGCTCACCGGCGAGACCGACATGCTCATCGTCTGGGATGAGGAAGGCAGCCCGCGCCCCGAGGACGAACGTGTCATCCCCCTTGAGGAAGTTGCCGCCTGGGAGGAGCGATTCGCCGACGACCCCGACATCGACGGCTTCCTGCCGATCCTCCTGGAGACCCTCCCCGTCGTCAACACGGCCACCGGGTTGAACGAGGCCGGCGCCACCATCGTCGCCTACGACACCGAGGCGGCGGCGCCGTTCGGCTCGCTTCGGGACCTTGACGGGAACGTGGTCACGGTCAGCGGCAACGAGATCGTCGTCAACGAAGACCTTGCCGGCGAGATTGATGCGGAGGTCGGGCAGACGCTCGTGCTGCTCCTGGGCGGGTACCCGGTGGAGGTCGTCGTCTCGGCGATCGCACCCAACAGCTTCCTCAGCGGCACCTTCAACGTCGGGGCGTCGGAGTTCCCGGGCGGCACGGTCAGCTTCGACTTCCTCTCCGAGATCCTCGAATTGGACGGGATTGCCTATGCCGTCGTCGTTACGAATGCGGGCGGCGTGCGGGACGGGCTGGAGCGCTCCGACGTGGTGGAGGAGAAGCTCAACGAGGTCATCGACGGCACGCCGTATGAGGTCCAGCCGCTGAAGAAGGATGCGATCGAGATTGCAAAGCTGGTTGGCAGCCTCTTCACCACCATCTTCATCATTTTCGGGCTCTTCTCGATCGCCGCCGGCATCCTCCTCATCTTCCTCATCTTCATCATGCTTGCAGCCGAGCGGAAGCCGGAGATGGGCATGGCCCGCGCGGTCGGGGCCAAGCGCCGCCACCTCGTCGAGTCCTTCCTCGCCGAGGGCATGGGCTACGACCTCGGCGCCGCCATCGTTGGTCTCGTCGCGGGCGTTTTCGTGACGTTCGGCATGGTCGGGCTCATCAACGCCTTCGCCGAGTCAGGCCTCGGACTGGAGTTGCGGACGAACCTGACGCCGCGCAGCCTCGTCGTCGCCTTCTGCCTCGGGGTCATCTCGACGTTCATTGTCATTTTCCTCGCGGCGGTGCGGGCGAGCCGCCTCAACATCGTCTCCGCCATCCGCGACCTTCCCGAGCCAATCGTCACAAACCCGGAGGCGGCCACCTGGCGCGGCTACGCGCGGGCAGTGCTCAACGCGGTGGTCGCCGGCGGAGCCATCGCCGTGAGCGTGTTCGCCCTTTACCGGCTCCCGGACCTTGCCCCC
Source organism: Dehalococcoidia bacterium (assembly GCA_022827945.1). Classification (GTDB taxonomy): domain Bacteria; phylum Chloroflexota; class Dehalococcoidia; order Tepidiformales; family Tepidiformaceae; genus UBA2991. The sequence goes on from JAJEIT010000007.1 coordinate 33,441, forward strand.
CTGCTCACGATCGCGCTCCTCTTCGGGCTCGTCGGCCCCTACCTGTACGTGCTCCGCCGGCACAACTTCGGCGCGCCCCGCCACGAGCGCATCTCCGGACAGCGCATACCCCTCTGGCCGTTTCTGCTCGTCCCCCTCATCCCCTTCTACCTCGTCGCCCTCCTCATCGTGCGCATCATGCGCGACCGCAATCCGACCGTTGGCCTTCCGCTCATCGTCCTCGGCATCCTCGTACCGCCCGTCGGACTGTTCCTGGTGGCCTCCCAGGACCGGGATCGTCCCATCGCGTGGGGAGCCGGGTTCGGCGTCGTGGGGCTGGCCCTCGCCGCCCTCTTCATGGAGTGGGCCTTCTCCTCCGACAGCTACTTCTTCTTCGCAGGCGGCATCTCATTGGCCTTTAGCTGGGCGGCCTTCACGCTCCGCTACTTCCGCATGCAAGAGCGCATCTCGTTCACGATCCTCGCCTGCCTGCTCCTCGCCTTCTGGTATGTGTCGCCCGCCGGCGCGCTCGACTTCATCATCGGCGACCTCGAGGGAGGACCCGAGCTCTTCTTCCTCAGCGGCATCGTCATGGTCGCCTGCGGCACCTTCCTCGTCGTCTATAACGCCGACATCCTGCTCCCGCCCATCGCCACCCTGGGGGCGCGGCTGGGACGCATCGTGCCCGCCGTCAAGACCGCCGTCGCCTACCCCCTCACGGCCCGTATGCGCACCGGCATGACGATCATGATGATCGGCCTCATCACCTTCTCCCTCGTCATGTTCTCCACCGTCAACGACAACTTCGACAACATCTTCCTCTCCGATGATGCGAAGGGCGGCTTCGATACGATCGTCTTCGTCAACAGCAATAACCGTACGGACGACCTTGTCGCGACGCTGGAGCAGAACGGCGTCGACACCTCGCCCATCGTCGCGGTGAGCGAGCAACGCATCGCCTCCGCGGGGGAGACGGAGATATTCGCCGGCAACGCCAATGACCCGTTCGGTCCGGGCGTGACCGGCACCTACTCGGTGATCGGCGCCGACGCCGCCTTCTTCGCCACGAACGAGTTCAAGCTCAAGCGGCGCGCTGCCGGCTACGCGACCGACGAAGAGGTCTGGGCCGCCGTCGCCAGCGACCCCACCCTTGCCGTCATCCCCGGGAACTTGACCGGCGAGGGGGGCGACTTCTCCGATTTCGACCTGCTCAAGCTCGACCCCGCGCTTGTGGGTGAGGGTTTCGAACCGTTCACCCTGCACCTCCATGCCCCCGGCACCGACCTCAACACCACCGTCACGGTTATCGGACAGATGGACGATCCCGCGGACATCTTCTGGGCCGCCATCATCGTGCGGCGCGACACCGTCGTCGCCGCCTTCCCCGACTCCGATTCCCAGCGCTTCGTCCTCAAGACCCGTGACGGAACGGACCAGGAGGCCTTCGCCAAGTCCATCGAATCCGGCCTGGCCCAGGCGTCGGCTGAGTCCTTCCAGAAGTTGCTCGACGACCAGCGCGCCGCCTCGCAGGGCTTCCTCCTGCTCTTCCAGGGATTCATGGGGCTCGGCCTCATCATCGGCATCGCCGCCCTCGGCGTGATCGCCTTCCGCGCCGTCGTCGAGCGCCGCCAGCAGATCGGGATGCTCCGCGCCATCGGCTATCAGCGCTCGATGGTCGCCCTCAGCTTCGTCTTCGAGTCAGGCTTCGTCGCCCTCTCCGGAATCATCCTGGGGGCGGTCCTCGGGGTCTCCCTGTCCTGGGTCCTCTTCACCTCGGGTGGCATCGGCGAGGCTTCGGAGGGCGCGGACTTCATCGTTCCCTGGCTCCAACTTATCGTCATCTGCGGAATCGCCTTCGGAGCCTCGATGATCATGACCTGGTTCCCTGCCCAGAGCGCCTCGCGCGTCGCCGTCGCCGAGGCCCTCCGCTACGAATGAGCGCCGCCGCCGACCGTCCCGAGCTGTGCGGTACGCAGCTTTTCGACCTCACCGGGCGCGTCGCCATCATGACCGGCGCCGGGCGCGGCCTCGGCCGCACGATGGCCCTCGCGCTGGCCGCCGCCGGCGCCGACCTCGCCCTCGCCAGCCGCACCGGCTCCGAGCTTGAGTCGCTTGTCGAAGAGGTGCAGGCCCTCGGCCGTCGCGCCATCGCCGTTCCCACCGACGTCACCTCCCCCGAGGCGTGCGAGGCGATGGTGGCCGCCGCTCTCGAACGGCTCGGCCGGCTCGACATCCTCGTCAACAACGCCGGCACCAACATTCGCAAGCCGGCCCTCGACCTCACCCCGGACGAGTTCGACTCCGTGCTCCAGGTCAACCTGAAGGGCTACTACAACGGCGCCCGGGCAGCGGGCCGCCACTTCGTTGCGCAGGGTTCCGGGAAGCTGATCAACGTCTCCAGCATCCTCGGCAGCGTCGCCCTGGCGAACCAGGCCGCCTACGCCTCGTCCAAGGGCGCCATCGACCAGCTCACGAAGGTGCTCGCAATCGAGTGGGCCGATGCCTCGGTTCAGGTCAACGGCCTCGCCCCGACCTATTTCGAGACCGACCTGACCCGTCCCCTCTACGAGGACCCCGAGCGCAAGGCGTTCATCGAGGATCGCACGCCCATGGGCCGCTGGGGCCAACCGCACGAGCTGGCCGGCGCCGTCATCTTCCTCGCGAGCGACGCCAGCAACTTCGTGACCGGCCAGACGATCCTCGTCGACGGCGGCTGGACCGCCTGGTAGCCCCCTACGTTCCGCCGATCTGCGGTTCCCAGAAGGTGAAGAAGTACCCGTTTGGCCCCATGATCTGGCAGGTTCGCCCCGTCCCGTCGTCGTGCGGCCGCTGGATGGTGACGTAGCCCATCTCGATTGCCTTGCGATGCCGGGCGTCGACTGCGTCCACACGCACCCGCACCTCCGCCCCGATGCCCCGCGCCGCCCCCTCGTTGGCAAGCGCCTCACGCCAGGGATGGCCCGCGTACGACTCATCCGAGTGCAGCTGGATCTGCGCGCCCTCCAGCGCAAGCGCCGCGAAGCCGGGGTGGCGTGTCTCCAGCGTCGCGCCGGCAACCTCGGTCAGGAACGCGGCGAAGCCGTTCAGGTCGGTCGCCCAGAGGACGATGCTGAGTGCCCCCTGTGGCATGGGGCGTCAGGCCACGGGGCGGAAGCGGGGGACGGGCGCCTCCCCTTCGTGTTCCCAGGCCACCTCGACCGCCATGCCGACGGCGATCTCGTCGTTCGAGACGCCGATGATGTTCGCGGGCATGCGCGGCCCTTCGTCCAGCTCCACGACCGCGATGTTGTAGGGAAGATCGGGCTCCCAGGCGGGATGGTAGCGCTGGTGCATGATCCCGAACGTGTAGACGGTCCCGCGCCCGCTTACCTCGTTCCAGCTCAGCCCCTCGCCGAGGCAGGTAGGGCAGGTGGGGGACGTGGGGAGGCGCATCTCGCCGCAGGAGTCGCAGGTCGCGAGCAGCAGCCGCCCCTCCTGGCCCGCGGCGAAAAAGGGCTCCGTCAGCTCGTCGGGCTGGGAGACGGGCTTCACGGGTGGGGAATCGGCCATCGTGCTGCGCCTCAGTTCGCGTGCGGGCTCAGGATGAGCGAGGCGTGGTAGCTCAGCGCTCCCCCGTTCCCCGTCGAGAGGATGAGGTCGTTCTTCTCGACCTGGCGCTCCCCGCCCTGGCCGCGTCCCTGGATGATCGCTTCGCTCAGCGGGGTCATGCCCCACATGTAGTACGCGGAGAGCTGCCCGCCCCCCGTGTTCGTCGGCAGCGAGCCCCCCGGACCGAGCTTGCCGTCCTCAACGAAGGCGCCGCCCTCGCCTTTCTTGCAGAAGCCGTAGTCCTCCAGCGTCACGAGCACCGTGTAGGTGTAGCAGTCGTACAGCTCGCAGACGTCGATGTCCTCGGGGCCGACGCCCGCCATGCGGAAAACGGTTTCGGCGGCGAGCCGCGCGCCCGTCTCCGTCTCCGGGGCGTCGCCGGCGCGACGGCTGTCGCCCGGATGTCCCTGGCCCATTCCGTGGACGTACACGGGCGGCTGGGGCATGTCCTTCGCCTCGTCAGGCGGACTCACGATCACTGCCACCGCTCCGTTCGAGACGAGGCAGCAGTCTAGCAGATGGAGCGGCTCCACGATCCAGCGCGAGGCGTGGTACTCCTCCAGCGTGAGCGGATCGCGCATCTTCGCGTGCGGGTTCATCGTCGCCCACGAACGCTCCGCCACGGCAATCGCGCCGAGCTGATCCTGCGTCGTGCCGTAGAGGGACATGTGCCGCCTGGCGGCGAGCGCATACGAGGTGTTCGCGCCGAAGTGGCCCGCCCCCGCCGAGAGCCCGAGGATGCCCGTCGGACCCGCTCGGCGCCCGGCATTGCCGTAGGCCGCCGCCGAGGATCCGCCCTGCTGCAGGGGCGCGTCGGCGAACACGCAGACGACGTGCCTGGCCATGCCCGCGTCGATCGCCAGCGTCGCGTACTGGACCATCTGCGCCGCCGTCGAACCGGCCGCGTTCATGTGGTTCAGGAGGCGCAGGTTGCCCATTCCGAGGGCGTTCTGGAGCTGCAAGCTCACGCCCTGGCCTGAGAAGCCGGTGATGCCCGCGTTGATGAGCAAGCCGTCGATGTCGGACTTCTCCAGCCCGGCGTCGGCGATGGCGAGGCGCACGGCGTCGACCGCGAAGTCGGTCGAGCTCTTGCCGTAGATGCGCCCCATGGGCGTGATGCCGAGACCGGTGATGGCGGCCGCGCCGCGTAGTCGATGTGCCATGGCGGCGATTCTAGCGCAGGCCCTTCCGGCACGCCGCCCTCGAGCTAGAAGCGGTAGGTCTCGTAGTCCTTCGCGACCACCGTGCGCGCCAGGTCCGTCTCCACGTCCGGCGTGACGTGCGTGAGCACGAGCCGTGCCGTCCCGGTAAGGGCCGCGTGGACCTCCGGAATGTCATCGACCAGGTTCATGTGGATCGGGATGGGAATGTCGCGTGAGGCGCACTCGGCCACGAGCACATCCGCCCCGCGCGCGAGGTCGAGCACGGCATCGCAGAGGCGCGTATCCCCCGTGTAGGCGAAGTGCTCTCCCGCCAGCTGGGCGTGGTAGCCGAGGTTGAGCGAGAGCCGGTCGTCGTGCTCGACCGCGACTGCCTCGACCGTCAGGTTCCCGACCGTGGCGGAGTCGCCGGCCGCGACCTCCCGCCATTCGATGCCGAAGTCGCTCTCGAACAGCCCTGGGTAGACGGTCCCGCCGATCTCGCGCGCCAGCCGCTCCGTCTCCGGCGGCCCCACGATCGTGACCGGCGTCTCCCGCCCCTGGTGCTTCCAATGCAGCAGCAGGAAGGGCAGCCCGAGGAAGTGGTCGCCGTGGTGGTGGCTCAACACGACCGCCTCGACCGCGTTCGGGTCGACCCCGACACGGTGCAGGGACATGAGCGCGGTCGGCGGCGCCTCGAAGAGGTAGCGCCCGTTCGCAAGGAACCCGTTCCAGCAGAGCCCGCCCGCCGCGAACGCATTTCCCGTGCCGATGAAGGTCAGGTCGAGCGACATGGCCGGCATCCTAATGCGCTCGCGTGACGCGCGTTCGCGCATGCCCGCAATTCGCGCATGCCCGCAACAGGCGAGACAATGCGGATATGACGGTTCGGGCAGGCATCATCAATGTCACCGGCTTCGCGGGGATGGAAGCGGCGCGCCTGCTCTGGAACCACCCCGAGGCCGAGCTGGTCGCTGCGACGGGCCGCTCCCTCGCCGGCCAGAAGCTCGGTGAAGCCTTCCCCCACCTCGCTGCCTACGCCGACTTCCCCATCACGAGCGAGATCGAGACCGAGGTCGACGTCGTCTTCTCGGCGCTGCCCACGGGCGCGAGCGCCGAGGCCTGCGCCCCGCTCGTCGAGCAGGGCGTGCGCGTCATCGACATCGCTGCCGACTTCCGCCTGCGCGAAGCCGAGGCGTTTGCGCAGTGGTTCGGGGCCGAGCACCCCGCTCCGGGGCTGCTTGGCCGGGCGGTCTACGGACTCGCCGAGCTGTACGCGACCGACATCGCCGGCGCCGACCTTGTCGCCAACCCGGGCTGCTATCCGGCCGCCACCATCCTCGCCCTCGCGCCCGCCGTCGCCGCGGGAATCGTCGAGCCGCGCGTGTTCGTCGACGCCAAGTCGGGCATCTCCGGCGCTGGCCGGGGTACGGGGGGCGGCTTCAGCTACAGCGACGTGAACGAGGACGTCTCCGCCTACCGCGTCGCGAACCACAATCACCAGCCCGAGATGGCGCAGGAGCTCTCGCGGCTGCGCGAGGGCCCGGAGGTCGCCGTCACCTTCGTACCCCACCTCGTCCCCATGACGCGCGGCATCCACTCGACCTGCTACGCGCCTCTCGCGGAGGACGTCTCCCCCGCCCAGGCGCTCGCCATCTACCGCGACTTCTACGCAGACGCGCCCTTTACCTCCGTGACCGACGCGCCCCCACACACGAAGCACACCTATGGCAGTAACGACTGCCTCGTGCACCCCACCGTCGACGAGCGCAACGGCGCCCTCGTGGCTGTGGGCGTGCTCGACAACCTCATGAAGGGCGCTGCCGGCAGCGCCATCGAGAACATGAACCTGATGTTCGGTCTGCCCCGGCAGGCCGGCCTCGACCGCCCGGCCCTCTACCCGTGAGCATTCAGATCGACCCGACTGGGAGCGCCACCAGCCCCGCCGGATACCGCGCAGGCGCGACCTACGCCGGCATCAAGACCTACGGCGAGAACAAGCTCGACCTCGGCATCCTCCTTTCCGACCTCCCGGCTACGGCGGCGGGTGTCTTCACGGTCACGCGCCTCCACGGAGCGGCCATCGACGTGGACCGCGAACGGCTGGCGGCGGGGCAGGGGCGGGCGGTCGTCGTGAACAGCGGCAATGCCAACGACAGCACCGGTGAGCGCGGGGTGCGTGACGCCTACCGCATGGCGGAGCTGGCCGCGGAGAAGGTGGGAATCCCAGCGGAGGCCATGTTCGTTTGCCACACGGGCGTCATCGGTCACTACCTGCCCATGGACAAGATCGAGGCGGGCATCGAGACCGTCGAGCTTGCCGGCGATGCCGGCCCCGAATTCGCCCGCGCCATCATGACGACCGACCTCGTGCCCAAGCACTGCTCGGTGCGCTTCGGTCCCTACACCCTCGGTGGCTGCGCCAAGGGCTCGGGGATGATCCACCCGAACATGGCGACCATGCTCGCCTACCTCACGACCGACGCTCCCATCGGCCAGGAGACCCTGCAGGCCGCCCTCTCCGAGGCGGCCGACCGCAGCTTCAACCTCATCACGGTCGACGGCGACACCAGTCCCAGCGACACCGTCCTCCTGTTCGCGAACGGCGCCGCCGGCGGCGAAACGATCGTTCCCGGCAGCGAGCACTATGGCGCTTTCCGCGAGGCCCTCGACGCTGTCTGCATCCACCTCGCGAAGGCCATCGCCCGCGACGGCGAGGGCGCCACGAGGCTCATCGAAATCACCGTCAATGGCGCTGCCACGGATGCCGATGCTCGCCGCCTCGTGCGCGACATCGGCACCTCCCCCCTGGTCAAGACCGCCGTCCACGGCGCCGACCCCAACTGGGGCCGTATCGTCGGCGTCATCGGGCGCTCCGACGTCGCCATCGTCGAGGAGGCGGTGACCGTCGCTGTCTGCGGCCACCAGCTCTTCGAGCGAACCGTGCCCATCCCCTACGAGGAGGCCGAGGTCTCGCGTGCCATGTCCGGCGACGAGGTCACGATTGAAGTGTCCCTCGGCGCGGGCGATGCGAGCGCCACCGGCTGGACCTGCGACTTCAGCGCCGAGTACATCAGCATCAACGCCGACTACACGACGTGAGCGACGTGCGGCCTCTCGTCATCAAGGTGGGTGGCAGCACCCTCGGCGACGCCGACACGACCTTCCACGACATCGCCGCCCTCGACCGCGCCGGGGAGCGCCCAATCGTCGTCCACGGTGGCGGCGCCGAAGCCAGCCGCTGGCTCGACGCGATGGGTATCGAGAGCCGCTTCATCGACGGCCTGCGCGCCACCGACGAGCGCGCCCTGCCCGTCATCGTGGCCGTCTTCGCTGGACTCGTGAACAAGCGCATCGTCTCCGCCCTGAACGCCGCCGGCGCCCGTGCCGCCGGCCTCTCGGGCGCCGACGGGCGCACGCTCGAGTGTGAGCAGCGCCGACCCGAGCTCGGTTTCGTCGGGTCGCCCGTCGCCGCCCATCCCGAGGCGGTGCTCGCGCTCCGCGACGCCGGCTTCGTGCCCGTCGTCAGCCCCGTCGGTTACGTCCCCGGCGAGGACGGCGACCAGCTCGTGAACGTGAACGCCGATGAGGCCGCAGGCTGGATCGCCAGCGCAGTCGACGCCCGCGAGCTCGTCTTCCTGACCGATGTAGAAGGCGTCCGCGGCGAGGACGGCGCCGTCATCCCCGAGCTGGGCTCCGCCACGGTGCGCGACCTGCGCGAGCGCGGGGTCATCGCTGGCGGGATGATCCCGAAGACCGATGCTTGCCTGCTCGCCGCCGACCTCGGCGTGCCCAGCCACATCATCGACGGGCGCGTCCCCGGCGCTCTTCTCGCTCGCGAGGGCCGCGGCACTGTCTTCCCGCCCGCTCGTCCCTGACCGCAGGGCCCGTACACGGTCGCGGCGTACAATCCCTATCCCGACCCCAACTTCACCCCCACAGGAGCCCCACCGCCATGAGCGACTGGATCGAGCGCGAGAGCAAGTACGTCTTTCAGAACTACGGCCGCCAGCCGATCGTGCTTGAGCGCGGCGAGGGCTCGCGCGTCTGGGACAGCGATGGCAACGAGTACCTCGACTTCGTCGGCGGCCTCGCTGTCACGTCGCTGGGCCACGCCCACCCCGCCGTCACCGCCGCCGCCGCCGCCCAGGCGGAGAAGCTCATCCACGTCTCCAACCTCTACTACACGACCCCGATGATCGAGCTGGCCGAGCTGCTCGTGGAGAATTCGCCCCTCGACCGCGTCTTCTACTGCAACTCCGGCGCGGAGGCGATTGAGGCCGCCATCAAGCTCGCGCGCCGCTGGGGGCACGACGAGCAGGGCGGGAAGCACGGCATCATCGCCATGCAGGACGGCTTCCACGGGCGCAGCCTCGGCGCGCTCGCGGCGACCGGCACGGCCCGTTACCGCGAGCCGTTCGAGCCGATGCCCGCCGGTTTCTCGCACGTCCCCTGGAACGACCTCGACGCCCTGAAGAGCGCCACCGATGACAACACGGTCGCCGTCCTCATGGAGCCCATCCAGGGCGAGGGTGGCGTGAACGTGCCCGCTCCCGGCTACCTGCAGGGCGTCCGCGACTGGTGCGACGAGAACGGCCTCCTCCTCATCCTCGACGAGATCCAGTCCGGCATTGGCCGGACCGGGACGCTCTGGGCGCATGAGCAGGATGGCATCGAGCCCGACATCATGTGCGTCGCAAAGGGCCTCGCCGGCGGCCTGCCGATCGGCGCCGTCCTCGCCCGTGAGGAGCTTGCCGCCCACCTCGTCCCCGGTGACCACGGCACGACCTTCGGCGCGAATCCCGTCGCGACTGCCGCCGGTGTCGCCGTCCTCCGCCACATCTTCGAGAACGACGTGCTCGCCGCCGCACGCCGCGCCTCGGACCGCCTCGTCGCCCGCCTGCGCGCGATGGAGGACCGGCTTCCCGCCGTTACAGAGGTGCGCGGACGCGGCCTGCTGCTCGCCGTCAGCCTCTCCAGCGAGGCCGCCGCCGGCGTTGTCACACTCTGCCGCGAGCGGGGCCTGCTCGTGAACAACGTGCGCCCCGACCGCATCCGTCTAATGCCCGCCCTCATCGTGGAAGACGACGAGATCGACCGCGCCTGCGACATCCTCGAGGAGGCTATCCAGTTAGCGACCTCGTAACGGGTCTGCTCCTTGCCCTCGGCACGCTCGCGTCCGTCGGCGTGGCGGGTGTGGGCTTGCGGCTGCTGCTTGCCGCTCGGGCCGCCGAGGCCGCCATCGCCCCTCCCGCGACGCTCGTCCTGGGAAGCGTGGCGGCGGGAGCAATCGGTCTCGCCTTCACCCCCTTCGCACTGGCGGGGTCTCTCCCCACCGCCCTTGGCGTGGTCGTGTTCGTGCTGGTCGTGGTCGCGCTCGCGAGCACCGTCGGGGCCTGGACGGTGCTCCGGAAGGTGGCCTGACTGCCGCACGAGCGGCGGGCGCGCTACGCTTGGGGGACTAGACCGAAAGGCAGGCCCGCGTGCCCAAACTCGTTCTCGCCTACAGCGGCGGCCTCGATACCACGACCGCGATCACCTGGCTCACGAAGGAGCGCGGCTACGACGTCGTCGCCCTCAACATCGACGTGGGCATGAGCCGTGAGCAGGCCGTGCTGGAAGAGCGCGGCCTCGCAGCCGGCGCGGCCAAGGTCATCGTCGAGGACGCGCGCGAGGACTTCCTCCGCTACTTCGCCTTCCCCGCCCTCGCAGCCGGCGCCCTCTACCAGGACGCCTATCCCCTGGCCACCGCCCTTGCCCGACCGCTCATGGCCAAGCTGCTCGTCGATGTCGCGCACGACGAGGGCGCCGTCGCGGTCGCCCACGGCTGCACGGGCAAGGGCAACGACCAGGTCCGCTTCGATGTCGGCATCCGCACCCTCGACCCCGCCCTCGCCATCGTCGCCCCCACGCGCGAGGAGGCGATGTCACGCGAGATGGAGATCGAATACCTCCAGGAGCACGGCATCGCACTTGCCTGGGAGGTGAAGGGCTCCTTCAGCATCGACGAGAACATCTGGGGCCGCAGCGTCGAGGCAGGCGTGCTCGAAGACCCCTGGACTGCGCCTCCCCCCGAGGCCTACGTCTGGACGACCGCTCCCGAGGATGCCCCCGCCGAGGGCGTCGACGTCGAGATCGGCTTCGAACGCGGCTTCCCCACGACCGTCGACGGCGAGGCGCTCGACCCAGTCGCCCTCGTCGAGCGCCTGAACGACCTCGGCGGCCGGCACGGCGTCGGCCGCGTCGACCACATCGAGGACCGCCTCGTCGGCATCAAGAGCCGCGAGATCTACGAGGCGCCCGCCGCCACCATCCTCTTCGCCGCCCACCGCGGGCTCGAGACGATGACGCTTTCGAAGCAGCAGCTGAAGCTGAAGCGCGAGATCGCCGCCCGGTACGCCGAGCTCATCTACGACGGCCTCTGGTTCAGCGCCCACCACCAGGACATTGCCGCCTACACCGCCAGCACCCAGCGCTTCGTCAGCGGGCAGGTGCGCCTGCGCCTCCATCGCGGCGCCGTCACCGTGACCGGCCGCCGCGCCGAGTCCTCGCTCTACGACCGGGCGCTCGCCACTTACGACCGCGAGGATGCGTTCGACCACGCATCGGCGGTTGGTTTCATCGACATCTGGGGGTTGCAGACGCGCGTGCAGGCCCGCCAGCAGCTGCTCGACCAGCTGCCCCAGGCCCTCCGTATCGCGCAGCCCCGCGAGGAGGCGTCAGAGTGAGCGCAGTGTCCGACACGACCACGATCAGCTACCACGGTCCCGGTGATGGCGCCGAACTCTGGGGCGGAACCCAGGCCGACTTCGTCCTCGACTGGCCCAACCGCCCCGCCCGCGAAGTAGCCGTCCTCCTGCAGGACGCCGCCGCCGAGGCGCTTGCGCAGGCGGCCTCCACCGAGGACGGTCCCGACTTCCGCGCCGAAGCCGCCCGCGCCGTGGGCGAGGCCTGGCTGGAGGCGCAGGTCGAGCGCGAAGGACGCATCGACTCCATCGTCGTGATCTCCGCCGCGACACTCGCGGAGCGTCCAGAGCTCGTCGCCGTCGCCCGCGGCCTCCCTTCGGGCGCATCATGACCGAAGAGCGCCGCCGCGTTCCCGTTGACCAGGTCGGCGGAAGCCGCCCGTCTCCCGTCGATGGGCCGGAGCCCTGCGAATGCCCGCGACTCGACCGGAACGAGTGGCACGAGGTGGAGAGCGACTGGAGCGACATCGCCTTCGCGAAGATAGGCATCCCTGCCTTCTTCGGCGTCCCCATCGGCTTCTGGGCCAACCGGCGCAAGCTCGTCGCCCGCGCCGAGGCCGCCGGGAACGTCCCCGAAGACGCCATGCTGCTCATGGGCCCCGGACGCCTGCGCCGCACGGTCATGATGGAAGTGGAGGACGCCGACACCTCCCGCCGCGACATCGTCACCCCCGGCGGCGTCGTCTTCACCCGGCTGATGGCGGCCCCCTGGGGCCAGATGCGGACCCTCGTGAAGGAAACCCGCGATATGGCCCGGGAGCGCTACGGTCGCAATCCCGCCGGCATCTGGGTGTGGTACCTCACCTGCCAGACCTGTTCCCCCGAACGCAACTTCGAAACGCTCTTCGTTGCGCACTACCCGAAGCGCCCTGCAGCCGCGGGATGACGCTCACGGCGGGCTTCGCTACCATCGTCAACACGATGCATTCGATGTGGCCCGGCTCCAGGCTCGCCCTTCGACGGCCTCGCGGCTCCTAGCCGGCGAGGCCTCCCCCCACCTGTCCCCGTTTTCTCCCCGCCCGGACCCGTCGTGGGCCGGGACCTCCCCCTGAACGAGGAGCCTCATGGCAGATCGCTACGACCCGCACACCATCGAGCCGAAGTGGCGCGAACGCTGGCAAGCCGACGGCATCGACCACGCCCGCGACGACGACGAGCGCCCCCCGTGGTACGTACTCACGATGTTCCCCTACCCCTCGGGCGACTTCCACACGGGCCACTGGTACGCCATGACGCCCTCCGACTCCTTCGCCCGTTTCCGCCGCATGCAGGGGTACAACGTGCTCTTCCCCATCGGCTTCGACGCCTTCGGCCTGCCCGCCGAGAACGCCGCCATCCAGCGTGGCGTCGACCCGAAGGAGTGGACCTACGGGAACATCGAGCGCATGCGCCAGCAGCTCCGCTCGATGGGGGCCAGCTTCGACTGGGAACGCGAGATCGTGACCTGCGACCCCGAGTACTACCGCTGGACCCAGTGGTGGTTCCTGAAGCTGTACGAGCGCGGCCTTGCCTACCGCGCCGAGGCCGCCGCCAACTGGTGCCCCGGCTGCCAGACCGTGCTCGCCAACGAGCAGGTGCTCGACGGCCTCTGCGAGCGCTCCGACGACCCCGTCGAGCGCCGCTTCCTCACGCAGTGGTTCTTCCGTATCACCGAGTACGCCGAGGAGCTGCTCGACTTCGGCGGCATGGACTGGCCCGAGCGCGTCACCACCATGCAGCGGAACTGGATCGGCCGCTCCGAGGGCGCCAACCTGCGCTTCCCAGTCGACGTCGAGGGTGTCGATGAGCCCCTGACCGTCTTCACGACCCGTCCCGACACCGTCTACGGAGCCACCTTCATGGTGCTCGCCCCCGAGCACGAGCTCGTCGAGCGCATCACCACCGATGTTCAGCGTGAGACCGTCGAGGCGTACGTCGCCGCCACGTCCCGCGTTGCCGAGGTCGAGCGGCTCTCCACCGAGCGCGAGAAGACGGGCGTCTTCACCGGGGCCTACGCGGTCAACCCGTTCAACGGCGAGCGCATCCCCATCTGGATCGCCGACTACGTGCTCGTGACCTACGGGACCGGCGCGATCATGGCCGTTCCCGCGCACGACGAGCGGGACTTCGAGTTCGCCCGTGACCACGGGCTCGACATCGTCCCGGTGTTCGACCACCCCGAGATCGACGTAAGCGCGCCGCTTGAGGCGGCCTTCACGCAGGGCGGCGCCATGATCAACTCGGGGCCCTTCGACGGGACTCCGGCGAACGAGGCCATCCCCGCGGTCATCTCCCACGCTGAGGCCGACGGGGCCGGGACCGGCGCTATCACCTACCGCCTGCGCGACTGGCTCATCTCGCGTCAGCGCTACTGGGGCACGCCCATCCCCATGATTCACTGCGACTCCTGCGGCGTAGTGCCCGTGCCCGAGGGCGACCTGCCCGTCGTCCTCCCGGATGACGTGCACTTCGAGCCGACCGGCCAGTCGCCCCTGACGCAGATCGAGGAGTGGGTCAACGTCGACTGCCCCCAGTGCGGCGCTTCCGCTCGCCGCGAGACGGACACGCTCGACACCTTCATGTGCTCGAGCTGGTACCAGATGCGCTACGTCGACCCCCACAACCCCGAGGGCCCCTTCTCCGCGGAGACGATGCGCCAGTGGCTCCCGGTCGACCTCTACACGGGCGGCGCCGAGCACGCGGTCATGCATCTGCTCTACACGCGTTTCTTCTGGAAAGCGGCGCGCGACATGGGCATCGTCGAGGGCGATGAGCCGATGAAGCGCCTCTTCAACCAGGGCGTCATCCTCGGACCCGACGGCAACCGTATGTCGAAGAGCCGCGGCAACGTCGTCGCACCCGACGACCTGGTCGCGCAGCACGGCGCCGACGCCTTCCGTTGCCAGCTGATGTTCGTCGGCCCCTGGGACCAGGGTGGCCCCTACAACCCGAGCGGCATGCCCGGCATCGTGCGCTGGCTCAACCGCCTCTGGTCCGTGGCGACCGAAGCCCCTCCCGAAGCCGGGGACGGCGCCGGGTCACGGGACCTCGTCGCCGCCACCCACCGCACCATCCGCGACGTGAGCGCCGACATCGAGGAGTTCCGCTTCAACACCGCTATCGCGCGCCTGATGGAGCTGACGACCGCCCTCTCGCGTGCGCGAGAGTCGGGAGGCGTCGACGCCGCCACCTGGGAGCGCTCCGTCGAGACGCTCATCCTGCTGGCGGCCCCCCTCGCCCCCCACATCGCCGAGGAGCTCTGGGAGCAGCGCGGCAAGCCCTTCAGCATCCACCAGCAGGCCTGGCCCGAGTTCGACGAGTCACTCGTCGTCGAGGAGACGGTCGAGATCGTCGTGCAGGTCAACGGCCGGGTGCGGGACCACCTCACCCTCCCCGTCGACGCCGGCGAGGACGCCGCGCTCTCCGGTGCGCTGGCGAGCGACCGGGTGCAGGGCTGGGTCGAGGGCAAGGAACCGCGCCGCGTGATCTACGTGCCCGGCAAGCTGCTCAACATCGTCGTCTAGCGGGCCCCGCGCCTCAGTTCGAGACGCGGTTGACGACCCAGATCATCAGCCAGAGCAGGATGATGACGACCATGGGGCTCAGGTCGATCATCCCCGTGCGCGGCATGACGCGGCGCAGGGGGTCGATCAGTGGGTCTGTGATCTGGTGGACCAGCCGAACGAACGGATTCCCGCGCGAGATCGGAAACCAGCTCAGCAGCGCCCGCGCCACGATCGCCACGATGAGGATGTAGAGAAAGGCCCGGAACAGGTCGGCGATGACCGGGTTCATTGCGCTGCCCCCAGCTCCCGCGAGCGCTCGCAGGCGGCGCGCACGCACGCCTCGATGAGCGCGCGGAAATCCCCGCGATCCAGCTCCGCGAGCCCGGCCGCCGTCGTGCCACCCTTCGAGGTGACGCGCTCGCGCAGGGTCGCCGGCGGGAAGTCGCTGACCTGTGCGTAGGTGGCGGACCCCGCGAGCGTCTGCATCGTCATCGCTTCCGCCTCCTCGGCCGTGAGTCCGATGGCCACACCCGCGTCGATGAGCGCCTCGATGAACAGGAACACGTAGGCGGGACCGCTGCCGCTGAGAGCCGTGGCCATGTCGAGCTTGCCCTCGTCGTTAACGAATAGCTCCTGCCCGACTGCGCCCAGAAGCGCGCGCACGGTCTCCCGCTGCCCCTCGTCCACCGACTCGGTCGCGGCCCAGACGCTCATGCCGGCGTTGACTGCGGCGGGCGTGTTCGGCATGACGCGCACGATCCGGTTGTGCCCGAAGTGTTCCGCGAGGCTCGCGATGCGCACCCCCGCCATGATGGACATGAGGAGCGCGTCGCTTGCCAGCCTCCCGGAGAGGCTGTGGAATTCCTGTGGCTTCACCGCCAGCAGCACCAGGTCGGCGGCTGTGAGGGCGTCGCCGGCCTCTGGCGCCGTGGCCACGCCGTAGCGAGCCGCCAGATCCTCCCGGCGCTCGGCGATGAGCTCGACGACCGTCACGTCGCTCGCCACGAATACCCCCCGGTCGAGCGCACCGGCCAGGATGGCCTCGCCCATCACCCCTCCGCCCACGATCGCGACCGTCACGTCGTGCGCTCCCCGAAGATGGCGCGCCCCACTCGCACGAGCGTCGCCCCCTCCTCGATCGCGACCTCGAAGTCGTCCGTCATCCCCATCGAGAGATCCGTCAGCGCGAAGCGGTCGGCCAGTGCCCGCAGATCGCGGAATACCGGCCGTACCTCTTCGGGATCCGCGGCCATCGGCGCGATCGTCATGAGGCCGCGCAGGCGCAGGTTGGCCGCCACGCGCGCCCCCTCGACCAACGCCTCGACCTCCTCGGGCGCCACCCCTTGCTTCTGCGGCTCGGCAGCGATGTTGACCTGGAGGAGCACGTCGCGCGGTGCGGGCGCCGCCCCGTCGAGTCGCGCCAGCAGCCGCGCGGAGTCGACCGAGTGGATGACGTCGAAGGTCGTAGCGGCAGCCTTCGCCTTGTTCGACTGGAGGTGCCCCACCAGGTGCCAGGTGGCGCCGACGCCGGCGCGGGTCGCCGCGTCGATCTTCGGCAGCGCTTCCTGGATGCGGTTCTCGCCGAAATGCCGGAGACCTGCCGCGTACGCCGCCCGCACCGCCTCGACCGGCTGGCCCTTGCTGATGGCCACGAGCGTCACGGAGCCCGGGTCTCGACCGGCTCGCTGACAGGCGCGGGTAATGCGCTCGCGCACACGCTCGACGCCCGCTTCCAGGTCTCGCTGCAGGGAAACCGCGCTCACGGGCTCGATCTTACCCGTGCGCGGGAGGGGCCGGAGGGCCCCCTAGCCGCACTTGTTGTAGCCGCAGCTCCGGCACACGAGGCAGCCCTCGCCGTACTCCAGGACGGAGCCGCAGTCGGGGCAGCCCACGCCGCTCGGCACCGTGTTTCCGTGCGCCAGCGCTGGCTCGTCCACTCCCAGGCTGTCCGCAACCTCGTAAGGCGGAATGAGCGTCGGCTGCACCACCGGCTCGCTGTCGCCGAACTTCAGCTCCAGCCAGCGGAAGATGTAGTCGGTGATGCTCGTCGCGATCGGGATCTCGGGGTTGCTCGTGGGGCCGCTCGGCTCGAAGCGGCTTCCCTGCATCCTGCTCGCGAGCACCGAGACCGGCACCCCGAACTGGAGCGCGTAGCTCGTCAGCATCGCGAGGCTGTCCATCAGCGCCATCACCGTCGAGCCCTGCTTGCTCACGTTCACGAAGAGCTCCCCGGGGGTGCCGTCCTCGAAGAGCCCGACGGTCATGTACCCCTCCTGCTCCCCCACGCGGAACTTGTGGGTGATCGACTGGCGCTCGTCGGGAAGGCGGCGGCGGATGGGCCGGCCCTTCTCCGCCACCAGCGCCTCGGCCGCTGCGATCGCCTCGGCCGCTGCTTCTTCGCTGTCCCCCTCCTCTTCGCCCGCGTGCTTCAGCACCTGCAGGTCGCGAGAGCCGTCGCGGTAGATCGTGATGCCCTTGCAGCCCGTGTCGTACGCCAGCTGGTAGGCGGTGGCGACGTCCTCGACCGTGGCCTCGTTGGGGAAGTTGATTGTCTTCGAGACGGCGTTGTCGGTGTGCTCCTGGAACGCCGCCTGCATGCGCACGTGCGCCTCGGGGGCGATGTCGTGCGCTGTCACGAACACTTCCTTCACCCAGTCGGGCACATCCGTGCGCTCGGCCAGGTGGCCGCCGTGGGCGAGGAAGTCGATCAGGTCGTCGCTGTAGAAGCCCTCGGTCTGCGCGACGTGCTCGAAGTGCTCGTTCACCTCGTTCAGCTCAACCCGCTTCGTGGGGTCGTCCTTGTCGAGGTAGTGGGAGCGCACGAAGGCCAGCGCGAACACCGGCTCAACCCCGCCCGAGCAGTCGGCGATGATGCTGAGCGTCCCCGTCGGCGCGATCGTCGTGCGGGTCGAGTTGCGCAGGGGCATCGGCCCCTCGCCGCCGCCCGGCCCGTACATCGACTGTCCCCACTCCGGGAAGTTGCCGCGTACGGCTGCGAGGTTGTGCGAGGCCGCGTCAGCCTCGCGCTGGATGAAGCCCATCACCTCGCGGGCCAGCGCGAGCGCCTGCTCGGAGTCGTAGGGGATGCGCAGCTCGAGCAGCATGTCCGCCCAGCCCATCACCCCCAGTCCGATGCGGCGGATGGCGAGCGAGGTCTCCTCGATCTCCTCGATCGGGTACTGGTTCATCTCGATCACGTTGTCGAGCAGGTGCACGCAGCGGTGCACCGTCGAGCCCAGCCGCTCGAAGTCCACCGCCTTCGCGCCCGGCTCCCCGACCACGAAGTGGGCCAGGTTGAGCGAGCCCAGGTTGCACGAGTCGTAGGAATACAGCGGCTGCTCGCCGCAGGGGTTCGTCGACTCGATCGGTCCCCGCCCGGGGACCGGGTTCGCTCGCCCCCCGTTGATGCGGTCGATGAAGATCACGCCCGGGTCACCGTTCTGCCAGGCGTTCTCCACCATCGTCTGCCAGACCTCGCGGGCGTTCCGCTTGTCGATCGCCTCGCCCGTCTTGGGGCTGATCAGGTTGTAGTCGCCGCCCTCCTCCAGCGCCGTCATGAACTCGTCCGTCACGGCCACGCTGATGTTGAAGTTCGTGAGCGTGGTCATGTCCGCCTTCATCTCGATGAAGTGGTCGATGTCCGGGTGGTCGACGCGCAGGATGCCCATGTTGGCGCCCCGCCGCGTGCCGCCCTGCTTGATCGCCTCCGTGGCCGAGTCGAACACCGTCATGAAGGAGACGGGGCCGCTGGCGACGCCCATCGTGCTGCGCACGCGGTCGTTCGCCGGGCGCAGGCGCGAGAAGGCGAAGCCCGTGCCGCCGCCCGACTTGTGGATGACGGCCGTATCGCGGATCGCCTTGAAGATCCCGTCGATCGAGTCCGGCACCGGCAGCACGAAGCATGCCGAGAGCTGCTGCAGATCGCGTCCCGCGTTCACCAGCGTCGGCGAGTTCGGGAGGAAGTCGAGCGAAGAAAGCAGGCGGTAGAAATCCTGCTCGGAGGCCGCGCGATCGGCCTCCGTTCCGCCGTACCGCAACTCCGCCTGCGAGAGGTTGCGCGCCACCCGCTGGAAGCACTGGTCGGGGGTCTCGATAGGATCGCCCTTGTCGTCGCGCGCCACGATGCGACGTTCCATGACCACGACGGCGTTCTCCGAGAGCGGTGTCGCGGCGAACCCGGCGCCGGTGTCGGGAGTGGGCTCAGAAGTGGTAACCATGATGTCCTCCAGCAGGATCCAGGTGGCGAGTCTAGAGCTAGAACGTTTGTTCGGGGCGGGAAGCTTAGCGCCGCTCGCTCCGGGTTGCAACCTCCATCGCTACCCCACCGTCCGCAGGATTGGCGCCGGCTCTTCCGAGTCCGTCTCCTCTCGTGCGGCGTCTTCGGGAAAGGCTAGCTGCTGGGTGCGCTCATCGAAGGTGGGCACGCGCCCCTCGTCCAGCGCCTGGAGCGCGTCCTTGAGCGAATCAAGGTCGGCGAAGGCGCGATAGACCGAGGCGAAGCGGATGTAGGCGATATGGTCGATCCGCCTCAGCGCATCGACGGCGAGCTCGCCGATGACCGAGGACGGCACCTCGAGGCGCCCGTCGCGGGTGACGCGCCCCTCAATGTCGGCCACGACGGCGTCGAGCTGGTCGGCGGAAACGTTGCGCTTGGCGCAGGCCGAGCGCAATCCGGCGAGCAGCTTCTCCCGATCGAAGTCCTCCCGACGCTCGTCCTTCTTGACCACCTGCACGGTGGAGCGAAGGACGGTCTCGAGCGTCGTGAAGCGCTCCCCGCAGTCCGCACACTCGCGCCGCCGGCGCACGGCGTTTCCGGTTCCCCGGCTGTCCGTAACGCGGGAGCTTTCCGAGTGGCAGAAGGGACAGCGCATAACGACTCAGAACTGTTAACGGGTGTTAACGCCTTTCTCGCTGGATGCGCATCATCGCCTATATCTTGGGGGCCTGTCAATACAGGAGCCACAACATATTGGGGCTGTTAACGCACCATAACAGTTTACCAGGCGAGCAGGCTCAAGGCCCCCGATCGGCGCCCTTACCGGCGTCGCCGAACCTCGTGGAACTGGCAGGCTTCGGTGTCGGGCCAGGGTGCGAGTACGCCGCTCCCAGGGTGCAGGCAGCGCCCCCGCCCGGTGTCGCCGGGCACGAACTCGTGGCAGTTTTCGCACGTCAGAGCCGTCTTCGCACCGGGATTGAGGTCTTCCCGCACTGCCGCCATGAGGCTCCGTGGCCCGGGCTGCCAGGCGAGCGCCCGCAGGTCGTCGTCCGGTGGCGAGGAGGCAACGGCGCCGGCGAAGAAGTCGTCGTCGGAGCGCCGGCGCTTGCGGCGCGCTTCCGAGCGCCGCAGCGCCTCCGCTCCCAGGCTCTCCCGGTCACGACGGGAGCGGCGCTTGCGTCCCTTGCGACGGCCCATGTCCGCAGCCTAGCGAGACGCCACCCCCGCGTCGAGCAGTTCCGGCCACGGCCCTAGAACCCGGGCAGCCTCCCCTCGCCCACGACCCCCGCGACCGCTGCCTCGTGTGCGAGAAGTGCCCGTTTCGTGTCAAGGCCGCCGGCGAATCCGGTGAGCGACCCGCTCGCCCCGACGACCCGGTGGCAGGGCACGATCACCGGCGCCGGATTGCGTCCGGTGGCCGCGCCAACGGCCCGCGCCGCCGCTGGCCGCCCCACCTCGCCGGCGATGACGCCGTAGCTCCGTGTCTCCCCGAAGGGGATACGCGCCAGCGCACCCCAGACGAGGCGCTGGAACGCCGTTCCCTCCAGGTCGAGCGCCAGGTCGAACTCCCGGCGCTCGCCACGGAAGTACTCACCGAGCTGGCTGACCGCCTGCTCCAGGTGCTCCCTCGCTCGCGGTTCCGGGCGGCTTCCGCCGTCGTCCTCGCGTCCCCACCGTACCTCCCGGACACCCCGCGCCGACGCGACGACCGTGAGGTCGCCGATCGGCGTCGCGATCGCGTGCGTAGCCAACGACGTGGGCTCTACCGGCGCCACTCCGCGATGTTCCAGACCTCGCTGTCCCAGGCGTTGAACTCGACGCCCTTCAGCGTGTTTGCGTGCGCCGAGACGATGCCGCGGCTCACGAGCGGTATCTCGAAAGAGTTTCGCACGAGGATGTCGTTCAGCCGTTTCACCAGCGCCTCGCGCTCCGCCCCGATCGGGAGCTGCGGCAGCTCCTCGAAGGCCGCGTCGTATGCCGGATCGCAGGCTCGCGCGACGTTCCCCTCAGCCCAGTTGTTCTCCCGTGCGGGGATGTGCGAGCAGCGCTGGTCGGAGAGGTAGTTCTGCGGCTCGAGCCCACCCCCGGTCGCGTACATCTGCACGTCCGCGAAGAACCGCCGGTACGACTCGGCCGCCGGGTTGCTGCCGAAATAGATGCCCGCGTCGAAGTGCACCAGCTCCGTCTCGATACCGATCTCGCGCCACCAGTCGCGCACCAGCTCCTGGGTCGCCTGCCGGATCGCATTGGTCGAGGTCATGTAGGTGATTCGCAGGGGTACGCCGTTGTGCTCCCGGATGCCGTCCCCATCGCTGTCGACCACGCCGTGCTCGTCCAGCAGCGCGTTCGCCCCGGCGATGTCCTGGGTGAGGCAGTCGTCGTTCGCTCCCGAGACGTAATGCGCGGGCCCGGCGATGAGGTCGCATTCGGGCCGTCCCGCGAATCCGTACAGATCCGTCAACCGGTGCCGGTCGATGGCCATCGACATCGCCTGGCGGATCGGCCGGAAAGAGAGGAATGGATGGGGATTCTCCCCGTCCAGGTACTCCGAGCGGTTATCTCCCAGGGCGGGATCCGGATTCGTCTGGTTCACGACGATGCGCTCCACCAGGTCGGCGAATGCGGACACCACGGTGCCGTAGCCCACGGCTTCCAGCTCGGCGAGCAATTCGGGCTCGACCTGGAGGTTCCAGGCGTAGTCGGCGATTCCCCATCGCAGGACGGCCGTCGCCGCGGTCACCGCGTCACCGCCACCCTTCAGGACAACCCGGTCGAAGTACGGCTTCTCCCCGCGATAGTGCGGGTTGCGCTCGAAGACTGCCTCCTTCTCGGGCGTGAAGGAGACGATGCGGTAGGGACCGGTGCCGAGGGGCAGGGTGTTCTGCTCCTCGCAGCTGCGGGCGGCCTCTCCGATGCAGTCGGCAAACTGGGCCGCGCTGATGACGGGCGAGTCCGTGCTCACAAAGGCGTCGTACGGATAGGGCCGGGGCTCGTCGAAGGTGATCCGGACGGTCCGCTCGTCCAGCGCTTCGACATTCGCAAGTCCGGCGAACGTGTCCTCGGCGGTGCACCCGGTAGCCTCATCCCGGCAGTAGTTCCAGGTGAACACGAGGTCGTCGGCCGTCATGTCGCTGCCGTCCGACCATTTCACCCCCTCCTTCAACTTCCACGTGATGGAAAGCTGGTCCGTCGACACGCCCCCGTTCTCGACCGTCGGGATCTCCTCCGCCAGGGCCGGTACGAGCTCGCCGTCCGGGCTGTACCAGGCCAGCGGCTCCAGCGTGATGGCGCCCGCGTCCCGGTCCTTGAAGCCTCCCGAGAGGTAGGGGCCGGGCAGGGACGGGGCCTGCCAGTAGAGGAGGGTGAGAACCTCTTCCCGGTCGCCTTCCCCGTCGTCGCCGCAGGCGGCGAACGCGACGAGCAGGGCCAGGCCGAGCAGGATGGTCAGGAAACGGTGCATAGGGAACTCGCTGGTTGATGTAGAGGGCTGCCCGGCGGGGCAGCTTGCGGAGGATCGTACGCCGGGCGCGAATACCGCGCTGCTGTGTTTCGCGCGCCGCCGTAGGAAGGGTACGCCGTATACTCTCTTGGGCCTCGCGGGACCGCCTCACAGCGTCGCGGGCCCGTAGGGCGCGCACCGCAAGGGGCGCAACGCCCACCTGCGTTGAGATCGGGCGGAAGCGATGAGCAGACCTGGAGGGGGCGCGTGACCGAGATCGAGACCGCCCCTTCCCACGTTTCCGCCCTCGATCTCGCCGGCGAACTCCTCGGCCTGCGTTCCCGCCGCGATGGAGCCGGGCTCGCTACCGTCGCACTTCCCGTGGAGTTGCTCGGCAGCGCGGCCGCGTGGAGCGTGCAGCAGCTCCGCGCTGCGGCCACGGTGTCCTGGGAGCAGCCCTCCGAAGACCTGCACCTGTTCGGCTTCGGGCGCGCCCTCGACCTCGGCTCGGCCGCGGGCGCCCCGCTTGCCGCCGCCGCCCCCGCCCTCCGCGAGGCGGCGGACGAGCACCGCGCGGGCGAGATCGACCCCATTGCCCGCCCCCGCTTCTTCGGCGGCGCCCGCTTCGACGCGAGCGCCCCGCACCTGGAGCATGCCTGGGAGGCCTTCGGAGCCTGGCGATTCGTCCTCCCCGAGGTCATCGTCGCTCTCCACGGGGGCCAGGTCGGGGCGTCCCTCACCCTCGCCGTTCGCCCGCAGCAGACACGGGAGGGGGTCGCGGCTGCCGTAGCTGCCGCCATCGCCCGCGTCGCCCTCCCCTCCCGCCCTCCCGCCGGACCACCGCGGTACCAGCGCACCGGCCCCGACGCGCCCCACTGGCGGTCCGCGGTCTCGCAGGCGCTCGGCGAGATCGCCGATGGCCGCTACCGCAAGGTCGTCCTCGCCCTGCAGGCGCGCTGCCACTCCCCCACCCCCCACGATGTCTCCGCCACGCTCACGGCCCTCGCCGACCGCTACGAGAGCTGCTACGTGTTCGGCTACCGGCTCGGCGACTCGATCTGGGTCGGGGCCAGCCCGGAGCTGCTCGTGTCGCTGGAGCAGGGCCGCGTGCGCGCCCTCAGCCTGGCGGGAACCTCCGCCCGCGGCCGGGATGGGGAAGAAGACGAAGAGCTGGCCCGCGTCCTCATCGCCAGCGAGAAGGAGCGCAGCGAGCACGAGCTCGTCGTTCGCGCAGCCCGCGAGACGCTCGCCTCCCTCTGCGCCGAACTGTCCGTGCCCGACACGCCCCGCATCCTGCGCATGGCTGGCATCCAGCATCTCCAGACGCTCATCGAAGGGCGCGCCGCTCCCGGCGTCGACGTGCTCGATGCCCTGCTCGCGATGCACCCCACGCCCGCCGTCGGCGGCTCGCCGCGTGAGCCCGCCCTCGACGCCATCGCCCGGCTTGAAGGCATGGACCGCGGTTGGTACGCCGGACCGATCGGCTGGATGGACATGAACGGCGAGGGCGCCTTCGCGGTCGCCTTGCGCGCGGCTCTCCTGCACGGCCGCGAGGCGTTGCTCTACGCCGGCGCCGGTGTCGTCGCTGGTTCCGACCCCGATCGCGAGCTCGCCGAGGCCGAGCTGAAGCTCCGTCCCCTGCTCGAGGCCCTGCGCGGGGAATAGCGGTGGTTGCCGCCGCCAACACCGCCGCCGCCTGCGCCCTCGTCGCAGGCCTTGCCGCTGCCGGCGTGCGTGATGCTTGCGTCACTCCCGGCTCCCGCTCCACTCCCCTGACCGTCGCCCTCGCCGAGCAGGATGCGATTCGCCCCTGGCTCCACCTCGACGAGCGCTCGTCCGCCTTTTTCGCGCTCGGACTTGCCCGCGCGAGCGGCAGGCCGGTGGCGCTCGTCTGCACCTCCGGCACGGCCGCCGCCAACTTCCACCCCGCCGTCGTCGAAGCGGACCTCTCGCGGGTTCCGCTTATCGTCTGCACGGCCGACCGGCCTCCCCACCTCCGCAACGTCGGCGCCCCCCAGACCATCGACCAGGTGGGCCTGTACGGCGTGAGCGTGCGCCACGAGCGCGACCTCCCCGTCCCTGGCTCCCCGGACGCATCGCCCCAGGTCTTCGCTCAGGCCGCCGCCCAGGCCGTCGAGGCGTCGCTCGGTCCCCTGCCCGGCCCCGTCCACCTCAACGTCCCCTTCGATGAGCCACTGATCGAGTCTCCCGCTACCCACCCCCCTTCTGCCTTCGCCCCGCAGCCCGGCCCCCTTCCCCTGGTACCGCCCGTCACGCCCCGTCCCGAAGCGCTTGAGGCAGCGGTCGAGGCCCTGGACCGCAGCCAACGTCCCCTGCTCGTCGCGGGGCCGGAAAGTGGCGGCCTCCCCGCCGAGCCTCTCGCCGCGCTTGCCCGTGCCCTCGGGGCTCCCCTCCTCGCCGATCCTCTCAGCGGCCTCCGCACCGGCGGCCACGACCGCACCCACCTCCTCGACGCATACGACGCCTGGCTCCGCGACCCCCGCTCCGGTGCACTCGCGCCCGACTGCGTCCTGCGTTTCGGCGCGGCCCCGACCTCAAAGGCCCTCAACCAGTTTCTCGCCGG
Source organism: Dehalococcoidia bacterium (assembly GCA_022827945.1). GTDB lineage: Bacteria > Chloroflexota > Dehalococcoidia > Tepidiformales > Tepidiformaceae > UBA2991. The sequence continues at coordinate 58,617 of JAJEIT010000007.1, forward strand.
CGCCGGGGACGCGACCCACATCCTCTGCGACCTCCCCGGCTCTTTCCGCGACCCGAACGGTGTCACCACCCAGCGCCTGACGGCGGACCCGCGCTCCGCCGCGAACGCCCTGCGCGAGGAGCTGTCGGGACAAGTCAACGGCGATTGGCTGACGCAGTGGCGCGAGCGCGATGCCCGTGCCCGTCGGTCGCTCGACGCCTACGCGCTGGCTGCGGCGGACCCGTTCGAGGGCCGCGCGGTCGTCGAGCTGCAGCGCGCGCTCTCCCCCGGTGCGACGATCTTCGCCGGGAACAGCATGCCCGTCCGTGACGTCGACTCGTTCCTTGCGAGCGACGAGAAGGCGCTAACCGTCACCTCTAACCGGGGCGCCAACGGCATCGACGGCGTCGTCTCGTCGGCCTTGGGGCACGCTGCCGCCGGAGCGGGGCCCGTCGCCCTCCTCATCGGCGACATCTCCCTGTATCACGACCTCAACGGTCTCTGGGCAGGGATGCGCCACGGGCTCGACCTGACCATCGTCGTGCTCAACAACGGCGGCAGCGCCATCTTCCACTACCTTCCCCAGGCCGCCCACGAGCACGTGTTCGAGGAGTGGTTCGCCACGCCCAGCGACATCGACTTCGCGGCCGCGGCCCGCGCCTACGGCGTGAGCCACCGCGTGCTCGGCAACTGGTCCGAGCTCGAGGAGGCCCTTGTCGGGCGGGGGAAAGGCGTCCGCATCGTCGAGGTCCCCACCGACCGCGTCCGCAACCTCGAGATGCACCAGGAGGCGTGGGCAAGGGCCAACGAGGCGGCCTGGTCATGACCCTCGTCCCCGTCGACGGCGGCTACTCCCTGAACGTGGAGCGCTGGGGCAGCGGACCGCCCCTGGTGCTGCTGCACGGATTTACCGGCTCCGCCATGAGCTGGGGGCCGCTCGCCGAGATGCTGGCCGCGCGCTTCACCCTGCTGGCAATCGACATTGTTGGGCACGGCGCCTCCGGCAAGCCCGAGGATCTCGCTCCCTACGCCATCGACCGCGCTGCCCGGGACGCCGTTGCCGCGATGCTCGCGTTCGGTTTGCGGCGAAGCTCGTGGCTGGGCTACTCGATGGGCGGCCGCCTCGCCCTCTACGTGGCAGCCACCATCCCGAAGGCCGTCGACCGGCTCGTGCTCATCGGCGCCTCTCCCGGCCTCGCCGACCACGAGGAGCGCGAGGCCCGCCGGGCCGCCGACGAAGCCCTCGCCGACCGCATCGAGCAGGATGGTGTGCCCGCCTTCGTCGACTACTGGGAATCCCTGCCCCTCTTCGAGAGCCAGCAGCGACTCCCCAGGGGGATGCGCCTCGCAATCCGGCGTGGCCGTCTCGCCAACGACGCGCGCGGGCTCGCCAACAGCCTTCGTGGCATGGGGACCGGCGCCCAACCCTCCCTCCACGACCGGCTCCGCGATATCGAAGCGCCTTCCCTGCTGCTCGCGGGGGCGCAGGACGCGAAGTTCGCCGACATTGCCGGCGAGATGGCGGGCGCCATGCCCGGCGCCCGCGCCCACCTCGTCCCCGGCGCCGGGCATGCCGCACACATCGAGAAAGCGGCATACTGCGCTGGCACGATTACGGCCTTCCTCGAGGAAGGCGCGAGGGAGCAGCGACATGGCGGTAGCCTGGGAGCCGGCAGGTGAGTACGAGGACATTCTCTACGGGAAGGCCGAGGGGATGGCTCGCATCAGCATCAACCGGCCCGAGGTCCACAACGCCTTCCGCCCCGAGACCGTCTTCGAGCTGATCGACGCTTTCCAGAAGGCGCGCGAGGATTCCGAGGTCGGCGTCGTGCTCTTCACGGGCGAGGGTGGGCGCGCCTTCTGCTCGGGCGGCGACCAGCGCGTTCGCGGTCACGGCGGCTACGTGGGCGAGGACGACGTCGCGCGCATCAACGTCACCGACCTGCACAAGCTCATCCGCTCCATCCCCATTCCCGTCATCGCCCTCGTGGCCGGCTGGTCGATCGGCGGAGGCCACGTCCTGCACGTCATCTGCGACCTCACGATCGCCGCCGAGAACGCCCGCTTTGGCCAGACCGGCCCGCGCGTCGGCTCCTTCGACGGCGGCTTCGGGGCCGGGCAGCTCGCCCGTCTCGTCGGGCAGAAGAAGGCCCGCGAGATCTGGTACCTCTGCCGCCAGTACGACGCGAAGGAAGCCCTCGAGATGGGCCTTGTGAACGCCGTCGTCCCCCTCGACCAGCTCGAGGACGAGGGCGTCCAGTGGGCCCGCGAGGCCCTTCGCCACAGCCCCCTCGCCCTGCGCCTCATGAAGTCGTCCTTCAACGCCGAGCTCGACGGGATGACCGGCATCACCGAGCTCGCCCACAACGCGACGCTGCTCTTTTACATGAGCGACGAGGGCAAGGAAGGACGCAACGCGTTCATCGAGAAGCGCGAGCCCGCCTACTCGGACATGGCCAAGTTCCCGCGACGGCCATGACCCCCGCCGGGCCCATCGCCGACGTGCGCTGGCGCCCCTGGCGCATCTCCCTGCGGGACCCCCTCGCGACCGGTGCGGGTGACCTGACCGAACGCGAGGGCGTGCTCGTCCGCATCGAGACCGCCGATGGCGCAGCTGGCCTCGGCGAGAGCGCCCCGCTGCCCGCCGAGGGCCTCAACCCGACCGACCTCGCGGCCCGCATCGCGGAGGTTGGCCGGACGTTCGTGGGCCGAACGCCGGGCGACGCGTGGCCGCTCCCCTCCAGCGAGCGCGTTGACGGCGCGGATGTCGGTGTCGAGACGGCCCTCGCCGACCTGCTTGCCGGGTCGTGTGGGGTACCCGTCGCGACCTGGCTGGCCGCTGAGGCAGCACTGCCCCCTCCCTCCCTCGCTCCCATCCCTGCGAACGCGCTCCTCGGATCCGCCTCCCCCGATGCCCTCGCCCGCGAGGCCGAGGCCGCCCTCGACTGCGGCTTCAGGACCGTCAAGGTGAAGGTGGGGCGCGACGTGACCCTTGACGGCGAACGGCTGCGCGCCGTCCGTGCCGCCCTCGGGACCGAGGTCGAGCTCCGCATCGACGCCAACGGCGCCTGGAGCGAGGAGGAGGCTGTCGCCGCCCTCGCCGCGCATGCCGTCCACGGCGTCGCCCTGTGTGAGCAGCCGGTCGCCCCCGGCCCCGGGGCCGTTCGGAGCCTCGCGCGGGTCCGTGCGGCCAGCCCCGTCCCCATCGCGGCCGACGAGTCCTGCGGCTCCAGGGCCGACCTCTGCGCCCTTCTCGACGCACACGCGGTCGACGCCGTCGTCATCAAGCCGCTGCGCACCGGTCTGGCCGAGGCGCTCGCCATGATCGGCGAAGCCACCGCCCGCGACGTGCCCTGCATCCTGACCACAACGTTCGATACGGGCATCGGCACTGCCCTCGCGGCTCACCTCGCCGCCCTCCTCCCCGAACCCCGCCCCGCCTGTGGTCTCGCGACGCTGCCCCTGCTCGCCGGCGACGTCGGGCGCGGCTGCCCCACCCCCGAGGCAGGCGCGCTGTTACTCCCTGATGTCCCCGGCCTTGGGGTCGAGCTCGACAACGACGCGCTCGACCGCTTCGCCACCGGCCCCTGGGAAGGGGTGTCCGCATGAGCGCGATGCTCCCCGACTGGCTCACCCATCGCGCCCGCGCTCTCCCGCGCGTGACCGCTATCTCCAGCGGCCGGCGGCGGGGGCTGAGCTACGCCTCCCTCTACGAATACGCGACTCGCCAGGCAAGCGCCCTCGCCGCCGCTGGGGCGGGGCCCGCCGAGCGGGTCGCGATCGTCGCGGGCACCTCCCGCGACTTCGTCGTCGCGATGCACGCGACCAGCCTCACCGGCGCCATCTTCGTACCGCTCAACATCCGGCTCACTGCTGCCGAGATCGCCGAACAGCTCCGCAACGCCGAACCCGCCGTTGTGCTCTGCGACAAGCCCCGCGAGGCGCTCGCGACCGAAGCGGCCGCCCTCGCGGGCTCGCCCCTCCCCCTCCGCATGCCCCTTGAGCCCGTGCCGGAGAAGGCCTCCTTCGTCGACGCCCACGATGAGGACAGCTGCCACAGCATCGTCTACACCTCGGGCACCGCCGGGAACGCCAAGGGCGTCATGCTCACGTACGGCAACTTCTGGGCCAGCGCGAGCGCCTCCGCCCTCAACCTCGGCCTTGACCCTTCCGATCGCTGGCTTGCCTGCCTGCCCCTGAACCATGTCGGCGGCCTCTCCATTCCCATCCGCAGCGCCATCTACGGCACCGCCGTCGAGCTCCACACCCACTTCGAACCCGAGACGGTCAACAGGGCCGTGCGCTCCCGTCAGATCACCCTTCTCTCCGTCGTCCCCACGATGCTCCGCCGCATGCTCAACGCCGACGACCGCCACTTTGATGGCTCGCTGCGAGCCGTGCTCGTGGGCGGCGGACCCGTCCCCCCCACGCTGCTGGAGCGGGCGACCGCCCGCGGCCTGCCCGTCGTCCAGACCTACGGCCTCACCGAGGCCTGCAGCCAGGTCACGACGCTCGCCCCCTCGGAGGCGATGTCGCACCTCGGTTCGGCCGGACGCGCCCTCCTCTCCGCCGACGTGCGCGTCGACGCCCCCACGGGCGAGGCCGGCGAGATCCTGATCCGTGGTCCCGCCGTCACCCCCGGCTACTACCGCGACCCGGATGCGACCGCCCGCGCCTTCGCCGGTGGCTGGCTGCAGACCGGCGACATCGGCTTCCTTGACAGGGACGGCTTTCTCACCGTGCTCGATCGTCGCGACGATGTCATCGTCTCGGGCGGCGAGAACGTTTATCCCGCCGAGGTTGAGGCCGCCCTGCTTGCCTATCCCGGCATCGAGGCTGCCGCCGTCGTCGGCGTCCCCGACGAGGAATGGGGTCAGCGCGTCGTTGCCGCGGTCGTGGCGCAGCTGCCGGTCGAGCTCGGCCGCGTCGAGCCCCTCCTCCGCAGCCGCCTCGCCGGCTACAAGATTCCCGCTGCCATCGAGCGCTTCGACGTTCTGCCCGCCACCGCCTCCGGCAAGGTCCAGCGGCGGCTCGTCCGCCAGCAGATGGCGGACCGCCTCGCTACACTCCACACCAATCCCTAGCCGCCAGCCACCAGGGGGTTCTCCATGAGCGACGACGCGCTCCGCACGCTCCTCGACCGCCAGGCCGTCAGCGACACCGTCCTGCGCTACGCCACCGGAATCGACATGCGGGACTGGGAGGCGTACCGGTCGTGCTTCACCGACGAGGTCGACATCGACTTCACCTCCTGGAGCGGCGGCGAGCCTTCGACCATGAGCGGCGACGACTGGACGGCGGGCGTGCGCGCCGGCCTCAGCGGCTTCCAGGCGACCCAGCACATCAGTACCAACCACGTCATCACGTTCGCCGACGGGGGCGACGAGGCGACCTGCGTCTCCTACATGCAGGCCCAGCACTACCTCCCCAACGCCGAGGGCGACAACACCCTCACGCTCGGCGGCTACTACACGAACACGCTCGTCCGCACCGACGACGGCTGGCGCATCCGCCGCTGCCAGCTCGATGTCACCTGGACCACCGGCAACAAGCACATCTTCGTGCTCGCCCGCGAGCGCTGGGCCGCAATGGAAGCCGCCGGCGAAGGCTAGGGAGGCTGCGCTGGTTCGGGTTCCGGTTCAGCCTCCGGCTCGGGAGGTCCCAGGACTTCGTCGCCGGGAATGTGCTCCTTGCGGTGCGCTCGCAGCCACAGCGCCAGCAGCGGCCCCGCCAGCACGGCCACGATGATGGCCGCGATGCGGTAGGCGACAGGCAGCCCCCAGGTGTCGCCGAGCCAACCCAGCAGGGGCTCCATCCCTGCGACGGCGAGGCTGAAGATCATGTTGTGGATCGAGAGGATGGTGGCGCGGTTGGCGCTGGGAATGCGGCGGTTCAGGTAGTCCGAGATGACGACGTGGCTCATCGCGAACATCGTCGTCGTCAGGGGGTAGAACGCGAAGGCCGCCACGTAGTCGATGGCTCCCAGTCCGACTGCCGTGGTCATCACCACGAGCGGCATCAGGATGATGATCCGGCTCACCCCTAACAGCGTCAGCACCCGGTAGGTGACGAGCGCGCCAACCATGGAGAGCAGCTGCCCCGGCGTGAGGAAGAGGCCGAAGGACCAGATGGGCATCTCGTGTTCGGAGAGGAACGGCTGCTGGAGGATGATCATGCTCACCCCCACACCCATCACTCCTGCGGTCAACAGCATCATGTAGCGCACCGACGGCCTCCCGAAGGCCACGCCGAAGGCATCCTTCACCACGGTGAAGTAGCTCGGCTGCCCCTCGGTTTCCTCGAAGCGGGGCGGCTCCTTGAAGGAGAAGCTCACCAGCCAGGCCACGCCCATCAGCCCGCCGCTCGCGACGACCGGGAGCCAGAGGGTCGTGTAGTGGGCCACAATCGCCCCCATGAGCAGGCCGAGGATGGCACCGACGGCCTGGATGGCCCGTGTCCTCCCCCACAGCCTCGTGTAGTCGCGCTCCCGCCCCACTGCCCGGAGCGAGTCATAGACAAAGGCCGAGTCGGCGCCCGAGTAGAGCGTGAAGGCCGCCGCCCACACCATGTACGACACGAGCAGGACGCCGAAGTTCGTGGCTATCCCGAAGACGATGACGGCGACCGCGTTCGTCAGCGCCCCGTAGCTCAGGGAGACCTTGCGGCCGTAGCGATCGGCGATCGCGCCGGTCGGTACCTCCAGCACGATCAGCAGGATCCAGAAGGGAGCGTCGAGCGCCGTGAGCTGGGTGAGCGAGAGTCCGCGCTCTTCGATCAGGTAGACGGCCCAGATCGGCAGCCACAGCTGAAAGTCGACGAAGAACCGGAACAGGTAGAACTTCCAGACGTTCGCCTGCAGCGCACGCGCCTCATTCGCCGAGATCGTGACGGCAGAGGCGACGTTGCTCACGCGGGATCGGCCCCGCGTCCGCGGGCCCTGCGAGGCATGGCGAAGGGCACGGTCGATTGCATGAGGGAATCACCATCGTACGCGAACCTCCCCGTAAGCCCAGAGCGGCCACGAGGCCCGGGCCGGCGTGCTACCGTTCCGCCATTCCTGCCAGGGAGGGTCCCCCATGGCGCGCTTCATCCTCATCGGCCTCGTCGAGCCCACCAGCCCCGAAGACCAGGAAGCCTTCGATGACTTCTACCTCGGGCAGCACATCTACGACACCGCCCTCTGTCCCAACTTCCTCAGCGGCACCGTCTACAAGTTGCGCGGCGGGCACGTCGGGATCGACATTCCCTCGGAGTACATCGCCATCTACGAGGTTGACGCCGATAGCTACGAGGAAGCCGAGCGCGTCCTCAACGAGTGGCAGCGCGATCCCAACGCCTGGGAAGGACGCGCCGAGCACAACGAGGCTTCCGCCGCGATGGATCACACTCCCCTGCGGGTCAAGGGCTCGGGCTGGTACGAATTCGAGCGCGCGTACCACACTCGAGGCTGAGGTCGGCCCTGTTTCGCCTCGGTAAAGGCCTGTTGGCCCGGTGCGCTGGGACAAAAGGCGCGCTTTTGTAGACAATGAACAGATGAACGCCGACTACCGGCGCAGCGCGCGTTGTCCATACGTTCGGAGGGCTTCCAGATGAGCCGTCTGACGCGTGCCCTTGGCTTCGGGAATGGCGACAACCGCCCCCGCCCGAGCGCCGACTCGCCCAAGGTGCGCCGCATCCGGGAGACCATGCGCTGGCGCGGCTACGACCTCAGCGAGTACACGGACGAGCAGATCGCCACGGTCAGCGCCCGCTTCCCCAACGACATCTCCGAGGACGGCGAGACGACCGAGGACGGTCGCCGCGCCCTGGCCGCCGCCCTCGAGCAGGGCGATTTCGCCCCGGCCCCCGAGCCTCCCCCCGCCCCGCCCGCGCCGGAGCCGGAGAAAGCCGCGGCCGAGGTTCCTCCCGCCGCCGCCGACCCTACCCCGCGGCAGGAGCCGCCCCGGCCCCAGGCCGCGCCTGCCTCCGCCCACCGCGCCGCCCTCGGCATGCCCACCCTCCCCGAGCGCTTTGCCCACATCTTCGGCATCCACGCCTGGCGTCCTCTCGACGGGGACGGCAAGCGCATGCAGTGCGTCGGCTGCGGCCAGATGCGGAACGAGCCCATCCCCTTCCGTCCGCCCTCTCCGCCGCCGCCACCTCCACCTCCGCCGCCGCGCGAGGATCCCATCTCGAGGCGCGAACCGCCGCCCTCCCCCCTCGACGACCTCCCCAACCTCGGCGACCGTGACCGTGATCGTGAGCGCGACCCCATGGGGCGTCCAGGCCAGCGGCCGCAACGTCCCCCGGGCCAGCAGCGCTCCGATTCCGTCTGGGACTTTTTCATGGGACTCCCCTGGTGGTCGAAGCTGTTGGCGATCTTCATCGCAATCCAGGTCATCCTCTTTATCGTCTCCGCCGTTTCCGGCGGTGGCGGTGGCGGCTAGAGACGCTGGCAGGGAGTCACCGTTGATTCGTTACGAGGACATCCACCACATCGCCTTCGTGGCCTCCGATCTGCAGCGCGGCATGGAAGAGGTGGGCGAGGTCTACGGAGTCTCCTGGACCACGCCCCGCCACCTTGAGCTCCCCGTCCGAGACTCGCGCGGCGACCGCACGCTCAACCTCTCGGTCGTCTACTCGCAGGAAGGCCCCCTCTTCCTGGAGGTGCTGCAGGCCGTCCCTGACTCGGTCTGGGCGCTCACGCCCGGCTCGCACCTGCACCACATCGGCGTCCACGTCGACGATGTCGAGGCCGAGATCGAACGGCTGGAGGGGCTCGGCCAGGCCATCGAGGCCGCCGGCATCGGGCCTGGTGGCCGGCTGAACAGCTGGGCCTACCTGTCGAGCCCGCAGGCATTGCGCGTCGAGATCATGGACATCAGCGGCCGCGAGGCCACCGCCCAGTGGGCGCGGGGCGAGATCGAGTAGCTCGCGGCCCGCTACTGGAGCCGCCGCAGCCGCGGCGATACCACCAGGAGCAGGGCTGCAACGCCCACCAGACCGATGGCGAGCGCCCCCATCGCGATGTCGATGCCCGCGCGCTCCGCGACCACGCCGATCACGAACGCCCCGAGCGCCATCATCCCGGGCTGCAGCATCATCAGGGCCATCACCCGCCCGCGGAACTCGTTCTCGACGTAGGAGTGCAGCAGGATCTGGCTGAAGGCCTGCCGCCCCGCCGTGCCGATGCCCACGAACACGATCGCGATCACCGCGAACCAGAACGCCTGCGAGCCCGCCAGCAGCACCAGGGTCGCCCCCAGCAGCATCACGCTGACCAGCAGCAACATGCCGCGGTTGCGCTCGGGGAGGGAGGCGATGACGAGCGCCCCGAACAGTGCGCCTCCCCCGCTGATCGCCGTCAGCAGTCCCAGCTCCACCGGTCCGCCGCCGAGCACGTCCTTCACGAAGCCCGGCAGGAGCTGGATGTAGGGCATCGCCAGGAAGGCGCTCAGCAGCGTCACGGCCAGCACGATCAGGATGGTCGGGTCGTGGCGCACGTAGACGAACCCGTCGCGCAGGTCGCCCAGCCCGCCCCGCGCCGACCCGCTCGAGGCGGCCTCCTGGCGAGGCAACATCGCCAGGGTCACCATCGCGAAGAAGTAGGTGCCGGCCATGACCATGTAGACCGGCCCCGCCCCGATCACGCCCCCGCCCGCAGCCGCGGTCAGGAAGCCCGCGGCTGCCGGGGCCAGCACCCGCATCAGGTTCATGCCCGCCGAGTTGAGCGCGACCGCGTTCATCAGCAGGTCGCGTCCCACGACCTCGGGGATCATCGCCTGGCGCGACGGCATCATCAGCGCCATCGTGACCCCCTGGATGGCGCCCGCCGCGAACAGATGCCACAGCACGACGGTGTCCGTCAGGATGAGGATGCCGACCACGAGGGCGTTCAGGACGGAGACGAACTGTCCCACCTGCAGGACAACCTTCTTCGGCGCACGGTCCGCCAGCACCCCGCCGAGGACCCCGAGGAAGAGCATCGGGAGCGCAGAAGCGAGCGCGATCCCGCCCAGCGCCGCGAACGAGCCCGTGATTTCGAACACCACGTACCCGCGCATCACGAGCTGGATGTTTATCCCTGCCATCTGGCCGAGCATGGCCAGGTAGAACCAGCGGAAGTTGCGCTCCCCGAAGGAGGCGAATGTCGGCAGCGACGCTACGCGAGCGGTAACAGGGTTGGAGCGGAGGAGGGACGCGGCGCGGGTCGTGGTCGTCGACTGCGCCAAGGGGCCTCCGGTGCGCCGGGAGCGCACACCCTCACGCTAAGGTGAGGGTGTTGGAGAGGCAAGCACGTGAGGACACTGAGCTCGGTTCCTGCAGAAAATGCTCACGTGCGTATGCATGGAACAGTTCCTGCCAAGTGGGTATCCTAAGGAGCTTAGTCGTGAGGTTAGTTCGCCGAGCACGATGGAGGGGTCTGACACGTGGTTGATCCAAGCATGATTGCAGTGGCGGCAGCGGCGAGCGCCCCCGCTGCTGTGCTAGTAAAGCGTGTTACGGATGCAGTTGGGGCCTTGGGATTGCCTAGGCACATCCGTCGCGTTGCCCAAGCGAAAGCCGACGCGGCTTTGATTCTGGCCAAAGGCGACCTTGAGGTCAGTGACTTGCAGGTGAGGGCTGGCCAGCGCCTCATTGAAGAGGAGACCCGTAAGCAAGGGAACATGGAAGACATCCTTGCAAAAGCGCTTCCGCATGTGGACGCCGACAATTCTGCTCCTGAGAAGGTTGATCGCGACTGGCTGACTAACTTCTTTGAGAAGGGCCGCCTTATTTCCAGCACAGATGTCCAAGATTTATGGTCGCTTATCCTTGCGGGGGAGGCCAATAGACCGGGCACATTTTCGCGGAAGACCATCAACGTACTAGAGGATGTTGGGACCGATGACGCTCATAGATTTTCAAATCTATGTAGATTTGCGTGGTTCATACACGATGAATTCAATCCACTAATCTTCTCCAGACTCGACCAATCTCAAAGTCTCCATTTCTACGATCGTGAGCAACTCAACTTCGACGGGTTGGTTCAACTTGAAGACATCGGACTCATACGCTATGACCCTGTTAATCAATTCGCCTATACTCAACTTCCAAAGTGCGTAGTTACTTCATACTATGGAAAGGAATGTCAGCTGGTTCTAGATGACAAGATCAGAGATACCTTTGGCATCGGGGACGTCATCTTTACCAGGGCTGGGAAAGAGCTCTATGAAGTGTTTCGGGCTGACACCCAACCTGTCGATGGATTCTATGAGTTCATTCGCGACGACTGGGCTAGGCGTTCGCTATTGGCCCCAAGCGAACACGGTGCGCCGGATTGACAGCGAGAGACAGCAAGCAGACGGCGCGTTCCTCGACGCGCCGCCTGCTTGCTGGTTGCTATGGCTCGACCGTGACCGTGCCCGTCGACCCGTCGATCGTGACTGTGGCCCCGTCCGGGATGAGCGACGTGATCCCCCGGATCTGGGCGACCGCCGGAATCCCGAACTCGCGCGCCACCGTGGCCGCGTGGCTCAGGATGCCGCCCGTCTCCACCACGACGCCCGCCGCGGGGATGAAGAGAGGTGTCCACGCCGCGTCCGTCACTGGCGCGACCAGGATCTCGCCCGGCTCGAGCATGGTGCTGACGGCGGCCTCGGCGCTCTCGATGACGCGCGCCTTGCCGGAAGCCTGCCCGGGGCTGACGCCCAGCCCCTCGTAGCTCGCCGACGTGACCGGCGCCGCAGCCTCCTTTGGGATCAGCTCGACCGGCCACTCGAACATGACCGGCAGCTCGTGCTGCTCCATCAGGGCGAACTCGTCCTTGCGGTCGGCGATGCTGGCCTTGGCCTCGGCGGCGTCGAGGTTGCCCTCGGCCGCCTCGCGAAGCTCGGGCAGCCGCAGGAACCACACATCGTCGGCTTCGTCGAGGATGCCGCGCTCGACAAGCCGCCCGGCGAGCTCCATGACTGGCGGGCGCTGCGTGCGGCAGGCCCGCGCCCAGTTCGCCTTGCTGCTCTCGCGGCCGCGGTTCATGGTCTGCGCGTGGTGCAGGGCGTGCCGGTACTCGTCCAGCACCTCTGCCGGCAGCTTCGACTCGATCTCGCGCTCGACCGCCTCTCGGGCAGCCGCCTGCTTCCGCTCCAGCTCATGCGGGTCGCGGTCAGGGTCGGCGTTCAGGTCGGCCTGGATGCTGCTCAGGACGAAGTTCGGCGCCTCGTTCCAGGTGCGGTACGAGGGGTTCGTCTCGTTCTGTCCGCGGAACCCGAGCTCCTTGATGAACTCGGCGTACTCGGCCGCGAACGCCTGCCAGTCCTCGTTCGGCGGGCTCGCGAGGTTCGCAACCAGCCCGTCCGGGGTCAGCGACGCGAACTCCGTCGCGAGCGCGGGTCGCGCCGCGATGAAGCGGCTCAGGTCCCAGATCGCCTTCGCCGGGAGAGCGCTCTCGACATCCGTGAGCCCGCTCGTGATCGTGTTCGCCCACTCGGGCGGATGGTCGGGGATGTGCTCGTCGAGGATCGCTCCGATGACGCTCGTGTACTCGCCGCCCCCCACCGAGTTGAAGTAGTGGGCGATGAAGATGCGTCCCGCCAGCTCGGTGCCGGCGTCGAGCGCCTCGATCAGCTCGGCGTCGCTGGCTGCGCTCCAGTCGCGCGCAAGCGATTCCTGGTACGCCGTCTTGCTGATCTCGCGGTTCCGATCGCGGATCTCGACCGAGCTCTCCCACTTTCCGGTGATGGCGGTGCGAGCCGCAATGGCGCGCTCCTCATCCCCGTGGGCCTCGCTCGTGAACTCTTCTTCGCCGCCCTCGAGAAACTGCTTGAGGAAGTCGCTTCCCTCGCCCACCGAGTAGAGCGCCGTGAACGCCATGTTCAACCCGAAGTTGATGACGAACCGGCCCCCGATGAAGGGCAGCGTCGTCGCGACGGGCGGCTTCGGGATCTCGAGCAGGTCGTTCGTCCCGAGCTCCTCCATGACCCCGTAGTTCCAAACATAATCCCACTCCCGCCAGATGTCGGCGGCCAGCGGCTTGGTCACGCCCGGGAGCACCTCGGCGGCGTTCGCCGTGGTGTAGTTCCCGTGAACCGTGTCGTGATGGCTGTCCCAGCTGCAGTGAAGCTCGTCGCTCATCCTGGTGTCCTTCCTGGGGCGCGGGGCCCGCTAGTAGGCGGCCGTCCCGCCGTCCACCGACCAGAGCGCGCCGGTGATGCCGGACCCGACGTCGGACGCCAGCAGCACGGCCACGGCCCCGACTTCCTCGACGGTGTTCATGCGCTTGATCGCCGACTCGCTGGAGAACTGCTCCACCATCTCGTCGTAGGTCAGCCCCATCGAGGCGGCCGCCTCGGCGCCGCTGTCGAGGAGGATGTCCGTCTCGATCAGGCCCGGGCAGATCGCGTTCACGGTGACGCCCGTCGTGCCCACTTCCTGGGCCGCGCTCTTCGTGAGGCCGTTGATCGCGTGCTTCGACGCGACATAGGCCGCGATGCCCGGCTTGCCGTGCTTCCCCTCCAGCGAGGAGATGTTGATGATGCGTCCGCTCTCCTGCGGGATCATGTAGCGGAAGGCGTGCTTGATCCCCCAGAACGTCGACGAGAGGTTCCACTTGATGGTGTGGTCCCACGGCTCGTTCTCCATCTGGGCAACCGGCGCGAAGCCCGAGCTGCCGCCTGCGTTGTTCACGAGGATGTCGATCTTTCCGTAGCGCTCGACGGTCCCGTCCACGAGCCCCGAGAGGGTCGCTTCCTCGGTCACGTCGCCGGCGATGAAGTGGGCCCTGTCGCCCGCATTCAGTTCCGAAAGCGCCCGCGCGCCCTTCTCTTCGCTGCGGCCGTTCATGACCACGCTCGCGCCCTCTGCGAGGAACGCCTCCACGATGCCCCGACCGATGCCCCGGGTTCCCCCGGTAACCGCCGCGACCTTGCCTTCCAGCTTCATCACACCCTCCAGGTATCCATGGTGATACGCCCCGCGACGATTGCCGCAGGGCCGACGCAGAACTTTAACGAGGGAAGGCGCCGAAGCGCCACCGCAGGGCCTCGACGGTGGGGAACGGACGGGGCAATTCAGGACCGCGACCGCTACCCTTCAGGCGTGAACGCAGTGGTGGCCCGCGTCCTCATCCTCGCGACCCTGACCGTGGCGCTCGTCGCCTGCGGCGGCGACTCCCCGCCCCCCTCCCCCGCTCCCACCCCGACGCCCGACCCCGCGCAGCCGGCAACCGTCACGCCACAGACCGCCACCCCAACGACCACCCCCTCCGTGACGTCCACCGCCACGCCTGCCCCCTCCCCAACCCCTCAACCCACATCCGCCGCCACCCCAACCGCGGCAGCCACCGCCACCGCAACGTCCACCCCCGAACCGGCAGCCAGTCCAACCCCCACCCCCACGCCTGCCGAACCCGACGAGCCTGTGGAACCTATCGAGCCCGATGAGCCCGCGGAACCAGTTGAACCCGACGACTCCACCCCGGCGGTCCGCCCCGCCCTCCCCCGGTCCCCCGTGTTCGACGCACCCCCGGGCGTCTACACAGACATCACCGTCGGTGCCACACACGCCTGCGGCCTCACCGAAGCCGGCGAGGCCGTCTGCTGGGACATCGAGAGCGCCGAGGTCTGGGATACCCCACCTGGCACGTACACCTTCATCAAGGCTGAAGGAAACGAGACCTGCG
>JAJEIT010000074.1 GCA_022827945.1 Dehalococcoidia bacterium
GGCGAGGTCATCTACGTCGGCAAGGCGGCGCGATTGAAGGACCGCGTGCGCTCCTACTTCGGCTCGCCCCGCAGCCTCGAGCCGAAGACCCGCGCCCTCCGCGCCGACATCGAGGACTTCGAGTACATCGTCTGTGCGAACGCGGGCGAGGCGCTCATCCTCGAGGCGACGTTGATCAAGCGGCACCAGCCCTTCTTCAACATCCGCCTGAAGGACGACAAGCGGTACCCCTACCTCAAGATCGATGTGCAGAACCCGTGGCCGCGCGTCTACATCACGCGGCGCATCGAGAAGGACGGCGCCCGCTACTTCGGCCCCTACGCCAGCGCCGGCTCCGTGCGCGCTACCCTCGACCTGCTCAAGAAGCTCTTTCCCTACCGCTCTTGCACCAAGGAGATCACGGGGAAGGACCCCCGTCCCTGCCTCGACTACTACATCAAGCGCTGCATCGCCCCCTGCACCGCCTACTGCACGGACGCCGAGTACGCCGAGGTCATCGACCAGATCATCCTCTTCCTTGAAGGGAAGGCGTCGGACGTGCTCGATCGCCTGGGAGACCAGATGGACACGGCCGCCGAGTCCCTCGACTACGAGCGCGCCGCCATGCTCCGCGACCAGATCCGCGCCATCGAGCGAACCGTCGAGCGCCAGATGCTCTCGACCACGAAGAAGGAGGAGCTCGACGTTTACGGCCTCGCCCGCGAGGGCGACCGCGCCTGCGTCCAGGTCTTCTTCGTCCGTGGCACCCAGATGACGGGCCGTGACCACTTTGTCATGGAAGGCGTCACGGGCGAGTCCGACGAGGCGGTGCTCGGCAGCCTCCTGCAGCAGTACTACGAGAGCGCACAGTCGATCCCGAAGCTGGTCGTCGTGCCGATCGAGCCCGAAGGGCGCTCCGACCTGGAGGCCATGCTCACGGAGAAGCGTGGCGCCAACGTCGAGATTCGCGTGGCCCAGCGCGGCGAGAAGCGCCAGCTCCTGGAGATGGCGCGCGAGAACGCCGCCGAGGCGCTCGACAACCTGAAGGTGCGATGGCTCAGCGACCAGACCAAGACCGCCACCGCCCTGGACGAGCTGCGCGAGGAGCTCGCCCTGCCCGAGGTTCCCCACCGCATCGAGTGCTACGACAACTCCAACATCCAGGGGGCGAGCCCCGTCTCCAGCATGGTCGTCTTCCTCGACGGACAGCCCGCCCCTCGCCAGTACCGCAAGTTCAAGATCAAGACGGTCGAAGGGGCGGACGACTTCGCCACCATGCAGGAGGTCCTGCGCCGTCGCTTCAAGCGCGCCGCCAAACGCATCGAGCAGCAGACCCTCGAAGGCGGTGATGCCGAGACAGCCGACGACGACAGTTGGGACCTGCCCGACCTCGTCATCGTCGACGGGGGCAAGGGCCAGTTGAGCGCCGCCGTCGAGGTGATGCGCGAACTGGGCGTGTACGACATCCCGACGGTGGGCCTGGCGAAGCGCCACGAAGAGCTGTTCGCCCCCGACGAGGAGGCGCCCATCATCCTGCCGCGCGGCTCGGAAGCCCTCTACCTCGTCCAGCGCGTTCGCGACGAGGCACACCGCTTCGCCATCACCTACCACCGCCAGGTGCGCCGCAAGGCCGCCACCGCCAGCGTCCTCGACTCCATCCCCGGCGTCGGGCCGAAGCGGAAGAAGGCGCTCCTGCGCAAGTTCGGTTCGCTGAAGGCCGTACGCGAGGCCGGCGTCGAGGAGATCGCGAGCACGGCCGGCTACACCCGCTCACTCGCGGAGAAGGTCAAGGAGTACGTCTAGGGTGGCCGAGGCGCTGGAAGGAGGCGTCCTCGGCGTGGACGTGGGCGGCACGTTCACCGACTTCGTCGCCATCGAAGAGACGGGCATCCGCACCTGGAAGCGCCTCTCAACGCCCTCCGCGCCGGAGGAGGCGGTGCTGGAGGGGGCAGGCGACCTGACGGACCAGCGGCTGGCGCACGGCAGCACGGTCGCCACGAACGCCCTCCTCGAGCGTCGCGGCCCCCGCACCGTCCTCGTCACGACCGAAGGGTTCCGCGACCTGCTCGTCATCCGGCGGCAGGAGCGCCCTGCCCTCTACGACCTCGAACCGCGGCGAACGCCCCACGTCGTCGCTCGTGGCGATGTCATCACCGTGCGGGAACGGATCGGCGCCGGAGGCGAGGTCGTGACGCCCCTCGACGACGGCGAGGTCACGCGGGTGGTCGAGGAGGCGCGGGCGTTGGGCGCGGAAGCAGTCGCCGTCTGCCTGCTGTTCGCCTACCTGCGACCCGAACATGAGGCCCGTCTGGCAGCAGCCCTGCGCGAGGCGGGCTTCCCCGTCAGCACCTCGCACGAGACGCTTCCCGAGCACCGCGAATACGAGCGCGCCAGCACGACCGCCATCAACGCCTTCCTCCAGCCCGCCGCCCGCCGTTACCTGGACGGCATCGACGAGCGCTTCCCCGGGCTTCGCGTGATGCACTCGGCCGGCGGCCTCACCAACGCGGCGACCTCCGGCGAACGTCCCGTCTCGATGGTCACGAGCGGCCCCGCCGGGGGTGTGCTCGGCGCTCTCGCGGTCGCGAAAGCGGCGGGCCACGAGCAGATCATCACGTTCGACATGGGCGGCACCAGTACCGACGTCTCGCTCTGCCCCGGCGAGCCCCGCTACCGCTCCGCCACCGAGGTCGACGGCCTCGCCGTGCACACGCCCATGGTCGACATCGTCACGGTGGGCGCCGGCGGCGGATCGATCGCCCGGCTCGACCCGGGCGGGGCGCTGGCCGTGGGCCCCCAGAGCGCGGGCGCCGATCCCGGTCCCGCCTGCTATGGACGCGGCGAACTCCCAACGGTCTCCGACGCGAACCTCGTGCTCGGACGCCTCCGCCCCGACGCGCCCCTCGGCGGCAGCGTCATCCCGGACCTCGAACGCGCCCGCGGGGCCCTGGCATCCCTCGGCGACCCCGAGGCGTCGGCCGCCGCGGTCGTCGAGGTCGCGAACGCGACCATGGCGCGAGCCCTGCGGCGCGTCAGCCTGGAGCGGGGGTATGACCCCGCGGGCTTCACGCTGGTGGCCTTCGGCGGCGCGGGTCCCCTCCACGCCTGCGAGCTCGCAGCCGAGCTCGGCATCGGACAGGTGCTCGTACCCCGCCATGCGGGAGTGCTTTCCGCGGTCGGAATCGCCACCGCCCCGGAGGTCATCGAGCGGGGGCAGGGGCTCCTGACCACGTTGGGACCGGAAGCGTCGAACACGGTCGGCGAGACTGCCAGAGCACTCGAGGAGCAGGCGAAGGCGGACCTGCAGGCTGCAGGCGGCACGCTTACCGAGCTCGCCTGGGCCGCCGACGTGCGCTACCAGGGACAGGCGCACGAGCTGCGGGTATCTATCGACCTGCCCACCCCCGACGCGATCACCGCCGGCTTCCATGCCGCCCACGAGCGCGAATACGGCTTCTCGACGCCCGAGCGCCCGGTCGAGCTGGTCGCGTTGCGCTGCCGGGCACAGGGCGCGACCCGGACCCTCCCGGACCTGGCCGTCGGCGCCACCGAAAACCCTGGAGAGCCCCAGCCCATCACGCTGGCAGGCGGCGTCCGCGGGGTCCACGCCTCCCGGGCAGCGCTTGGCGCCGGCTCGACGCTCGACGGGCCGGCCGTCGTCACGCAGCCGGACGCCACCACCTTCATCCCCGGGGGCTGGCAGGCAACCGTCGACGCTAGCGGCAACCTCCTGGTGACCCCACGATGACCGACGATCCCGCCCGCCTGGCCGTCTGGAACGCGCTCCTTGCCTCGGCTGCGGAGGAGATGGGGGTGACACTGTGGCGCACAAGCCACTCACCCAACATCCGCGAGCGACGCGACTTCTCCTGCGCCGTCTTCGATGCGAACGGTGAGATGGTGGCGCAGGCCGCCCACATCCCCGTCCACCTGGGGGCCATGCCCGAGTCGATTGCCGCGGTCTCCACGCTCGCACCCTGGAGCGAGGGTGACGTGGCCATCGTCAACGACCCATACCTCGGTGGCACGCACCTGCCCGACGTGACGCTGGTGGCGCCTGTGTTCGCCGGCGGCGAGCTCATCGGGTTCGTCGCGAACCGCGCGCATCACGCCGACATCGGGGGCATGTCGGCAGGCTCGATGCCGGTCGCCTCGGAGCTCTACCAGGAGGGCGTCATCATCCCACCGCTCAAGCTGCGCGAAGCGGGACGGCTGAACGAAGCGCTCTTCGCGCTGATCCTGCGGAACGTGCGCACGCCCGCCGAACGTCGCGGGGACTTCGACGCGCAGCTCGGGGCGCTCAGCACCGGCGCCGCCCGCCTCGAAGCGCTCGCGGCCCGCTACGGAAACGACGAGCTCGCGCGCTGGATGGCCGCACTCACCGACTACGCCGAGCGGCTCACGCGAGCCGCCCTGGCCGAGGTTCCCGACGGGGACTACGCGGCCGAGGACGTGATGGAGGGCAAGGGGGAAGTACTGCTTCCCGTGCGCGCCAGGGTGTCCGTCAGCGGCGACAAGGTCAGGGTCGACTTCGCTGGCTCGGCAGACGAGCAGGCCGCTTCGATCAACGCCGTGGCCGCGGTCACACGTTCGGCCGTGGCCTACTGCGTGCGCTGCCTCCTGCCCCCGGATGCACCCTCGAACGCGGGCGTCTTCCGGCCCATCGAGGTGGTCCTGCCCGAGGGCTCGATCGTGAACGCCCGGCCCCAGCGCGCCGTCTCCGCGGGCAATGTCGAGACCTCGCAGCGCGTGACCGATGTCGTCCTCGCCGCTTTCGCGCAGGCGCTCCCGGAACGCATCCCCGCGGCGAGCGCGGGCACGATGAGCAACTTCACCTTCGGCGGCGTGCGGCCCGGCGGCGAGCCCTTCGCCTACTACGAGACAGTCCCGGGCGGGGCCGGCGCGGGGCCCGGCGGGGATGGCGAAAGCGGCGTGCAGACGCACATGACCAACACCGCCAATACGCCCGCTGAATCGATCGAGAACGCCTTCCCCGTGCGTGTGCGGCGCTTCGAGCTGCGCGGCGGGAGCGGGGGGGACGGACGGCACCGCGGCGGTGACGGGGTCGTGCGCGAGATCGAGTTCCTGGTGGAGGCGGACGTCTCCCTCATCGGTGACCGGAGGGCCGTCGGGCCACCGGGGACGCAGGGCGGAGAGGCGGCCAAACCCGGCGAGAACACGCTGATCGACGCGGACGGGGGGCGCGAGGCTCTCGCGGGCCAGCAGCAGCTTCAGGCAGGCGCGGGCAACCGCGTCGAGGTACGGACGCCCGGCGGGGGAGGCTGGGGTAAGGACGCCCACGACTGAGCATCGACGGCTAACTCGCTGATCGCCTATCGTGGACAGTGCCATGCCCGACCGCATCGATCGCGAGATCGAGGAGATCCTTGCCCGCCTCGGAGAGGAGCCTCCAAAGCCGGGCGAGGAACCGATCTCGCTGGAGAGTCGCAGGCGGAAACGGGGCCAATCCCCCTCGTCTCGCATCGCCTCGGCGTTCGGTTTCCGGCTGAGCGGTCCGACTCCCGCCTCTATGCTCTTCACCGGCGCCGGCGTGATGGTGGCCGGGCTCATCCTGGCTGCCATCTGGGCCGCGCTTATCTGGCTGGCGTTCATCGGCGTGGTGCTCTTCCTGGCCGCGTTCATCTGGTCGTTCGTGCGCCCGCGGCGCGCTTCGGTCTCGGCCCCGCCAGCCGCAAAGGGCGCCCATTGGCGGGGACGTTACGTCGAGTATGAGCCCGCCCCACCGGGCGTGCTGGCGCGGATCAGGCGTGCGTTTCGCCGTCGCTAAGGGCGAGCTCCCCAACCTCCGATCATCCGTGCTCCGGCTAACGGTCCGAATGCTCCTCTGCGCCGGGATGGCCGCGGTGCTGACGGTGGCCTGCTCGAGTAGTGGCTCGGAAGACGCATCCCCCGCGCCGACAGCTCCCGCCTCCACAGCTACCGGAACGCCCACCACCGCGGACCCCCCACCGACCGAGCTGGCAACCCCATCCGCAGCAACCTCCGGGACCGAGGAACGCCTCGAACACGATCTCGACAACGCCATGGAGCATGTGCGCGTGCTCTCCGTGGCCATCGGCCCGAGGGTGTCCGGCTCGCAGGAGGCGCGGGAGACGGTCGCGTACATCGCCGAAGCCTTCCGCAGCTACGGCTACACGGTCGAGGTGATGGAGTTCACGTACGAGACGCGCTTCCGGCAAGCGACTGTGACAGTGGGAGGGGAGACGATCGAAGGGGTCGCGCTGAACGGCGAGGCCACGGGGGAGCGGTCGGCACAAGGGCGGGCGATCGACGGTGGTCTCACGGGCAACGACTCCTTCAGCGGCGCGATCCCCGTTGGGAGCCGGAACACGTCCCGGCCCCAGGACTCGATGATGTACCTGGCCGCGGCCAGAAACGGGGCGGCGGGGCTCGTGATCGTGAACCACGAACCGTGGCGGCTTGCCGGTTTCCACATTCCCGCCCGCGACGCCATCCCCGTCGTCCTCGTGCCCCAGACCGAGGCGGATCGCTTTTCGCGGGCGATCGCGGAGGGAGCCTCCATCAGCCTCGACATCGGTCCTGCACGTCCGGTGGCCATGAACGTCATCGCACGCCCCGCCGAGGGCGCTCGCTGCGACATCCTCGCGGGAGGGCACCACGACACCGTGTCGGCGGCGCCGGGCGCGGCCGATAACGCAAGCGGCGTGGCCATCGTCCTCGAACTGGCTCGCGCCTTTGCCGGCGACGGGCTCGACGAGGGCCTCTGCTTTGCAACGTTCGGGGCGGAGGAGTCGGGCCTGTTCGGGAGCCGGGCGCTGGCCCGGAGGCTGGCCGAAGCGGGCGAGCTCCCCGAGATCATGGTGAACTTCGACGTGACCGCGCGTGGAGAGGCTATCGAGCTAATCGGCACGCGGGCGCTGGTGGACCGGGCGGTGGCGCTCCTCGAGCGGGAGGGGTTCCCCGCCTACGCGTCCGCCCTGCCGGAGGGGTACGGAAGCGACCACATGAGCTTCGCCGATGCCGGGGTGCCGGTGCTGTTCTTCTCGGACGGCGACGTCTCGCTGATCCATACACCGGGCGATGTGCTGGAGATCGTCGAACCCGAGGCCCTCGACCGGATCGGCGATGGAGCCGCCCTCATGCTGAGCGTCCTGCTCGCGGAGATTGCCGGGGGCCCCTAGCGAACCTAGCATGGCCCAAGGTGCTCACCCGAACGTTCGCCGTGGCCTGTCTCTTCGCCCTGCTTGTCGTGGGCTGCGGGGACGACGACGATGCGGTCGAGCCGCAAGGGCGTCCGACGCTGAGCGATCCGGCGAGCGTGCCCACCGCCGTTCCCGACGAGGAGCGCGACCCCTTCATCATCGACCCGCCGCACGTGTACGCCCCCGGCGATACACCGCCCGCCACCGTCGAGCCGGAGCCGCAACCCGCTCGCACCTACGTCGTCCAGCCAGGGGACACCTGCGGCGCCATCGCCACGCAGCACAACATCTCGGTCGCGGATTTGCTCGCGGCAAACCCCCGCATCAACGAGGACTGCACGAACCTCCACGTCGACGAGACGCTGAACATTCCCCCGGCAGACCCGAACGCCGCACCAGCCGAGGCAGTCGAGGAGCGCCCGGGCGCGGGCCGGACCTACATCGTGGTGCCGGGCGACACATGCGTCGCCATCGCGCAGGACCACGACATCCCGGTGCAGACGTTCATGGTCGCGAACGGACTGGACGAGGAGTCCTGCCTCACGCTCCAGGTTGGGCAGGAAGTGACTATTCCGGAGTAGGGGCGCGAAGCTCGGCCAGGACCTCGTCCGTGTGCTCGCCCAGCTTCGGGGCGGGACGTCGCAGCTCCCAGGGGGTGGCGCCGAACACGTAGGGCGCCCCCGGCATCAGCGCTTCCCCGTCCAGCCCCTCGCCCGTGGTCGCGACGAAGTGGCCGCGATCGTGCAGGTGGGGGTCGTCGACGGCCTCGTCGGGGGAGCGCACGGTGCCCCAGGGCAGGCCGCACGCCTGCGCCCCGCGGTACACCTCCTCCGCATCGAGAACCTGGATGAAGCGGGAGACCTCCTCGAAGATCTCCCTCGCCTCGGGAGTCCCGCGCGCGGCCATGCGGTTCATCGGGTTGTCGAAGCGCTCCTCGTCGAAGTTCATCCCGAAGTCGTGGGACTGCATCCAGCGCTTGAGCTTCCCCCAGGACTCGTTGCTGCGCCCGATGTTGAAGACGAGGACGTGCTTGCCGTCGCGGGCGCGGTGAATCCAGGGCTCGGTGCGGATGGTGGCGGCGTGGCGGCCGGTCTGGCGGATGATGTTCGTCTTCGTGTAGAGCCAGTGCGGCAGGCCGACCTCGGTGGCGGAGGAGAGGGCTTCGTGCATGGAGCAGTCGATGTACTGACCCTTGCCGGTAGCGTCGCGGCCCACGAGGGCGGTGAGGATGCCCATCGCGGCGAAGTGGGCGGCGGTGTTGTAGGCCTGGTCGCCCTTGCCGTGGATGGGCGGGGCGCCGGGGGCGTCCTCGGGGTCGTAGCCGTTCATGTTCATGGGGCCGCCGGCCGCCAGCGCGACGAGGTCGGTGACGCGGTAGTGCGCCCAGGGGCCGTCCTGGCCGAAGGGGGTGAGGGCGCAGTGGATGAGGCGGGGGTTGGCGGCGGCGAGGGTGGCGTAGTCGAGGCCGAGGGCGGCGGCGCGGCCGGGGGGCAGGGCCTCGAGGAAGACGTCGGCGCGGGCGAGGAGGGCGCGGGCGGTCTCGCGGTCCGGTTCGGAGTGCTCGAGGTCGAGGACGGCGGAGCGCTTGTTCGTGTTGTGGTACCAGAAGTTGAGGGAGCGGTTGGGGCCGGGCTCGTCGTTGACGAAGGGGCCGACGCGGCGGGCCTGCGAGCCTTCGGGGGGTTCGAGCTTGACGACGTCGGCGCCCATGTCGGCGAGGAGCTTGCCGGCGTACTGCCCCAGCTCATCGGCGATCTCGACGACGCGCAGGCCTTCGAGGGGACCGCTCACATGAACACCCCCGCTTCCGCGAACTCGTCGATTTCCGCTTCGGACAGGTCCAGCGCCTCCGACAGGACCTCGCGCGTGTGCTCGCCGATGAGGGGGGCGGCTCGCTGCAGTTGGCCGGGGGTGGAGGAGAGGCGGGGGGTGACGCCATCGTGGAGGGTGTCGCCCATCTCGGGGTGGGGGAGAGTCTGCCACCAGTTGCGGGCGGCGAACTGGGGGTCGCTCTCGACGCGGTCCCCGGGCTTCTGGCAGACGGCCGCGCGCACCCCCGAGGCCTGCAGGAGGGCCATCAGGTCGTAGTCGTCGCGCTCGGCGGTCCAGGCGGCGATGTGCTCGTCGAGGGCGTCCTGGTTGGCAAACCGGTCCGCGTTCGACCCGAAGCGTGGATCGCGGGCCCAGGCGGGTTCGTCCATGGCGCGGACGAGGGCTTCCCACTCGGCCTCGCTCATGACGGCGATGGCGATCCAGCGGTCCCCGCCGGCGCAGGGGTAGGTGTTGTGGGGGGCGACGGCGGGCTCCCAGGCGCGATTCCCCGGGGGCAGGCCCTCGCGACGCCAGCTGCGGCCGTTGACGGTGCGGTCGAGGACGGCGGGGCCGTTGAGGACGGTGGCGGCCTCGACCTGGGACATA
Source organism: Dehalococcoidia bacterium (assembly GCA_022827945.1). Classification (GTDB taxonomy): domain Bacteria; phylum Chloroflexota; class Dehalococcoidia; order Tepidiformales; family Tepidiformaceae; genus UBA2991. The sequence goes on from JAJEIT010000074.1 coordinate 9,582, forward strand.
TCGATGTGCTGGCCCTCGCCGGTGCGGTTGCGGTGGTGGAGGGCCATGAGGATGGCGATGGCGGCGGAGTAGCCGGCGGTGTGGTCCATGAAGCTGTAGCCCCAGCCGGCGGGGGTGAGGCCGGGGAGGCCGGAGGTGAGGGTGAGGCCGCCGAGGGCCTGGGCGGTGGGTCCCCAGGTGGTGTAGTCGCGGTCGCGGCCGGTGTGCCCGAAGCCGGAGATGGAGCAGTAGATGATGCGTTCGTTGATGTCGCGCATCCGGGGGTAGTCGAGCTCCCAGGAGGCGAGGGTTCCGGCGGAGAAGTTCTCGATGACGACATCGGAGACGGCGATGAGGCGCTTGAGCAGGTCCATGCCGAAGGGGTGGCGAACATTGAGGAGGACGCTGCGCTTGTTGCGGTTGACGTAGTTGAAGAAGCCGGAGTTGTTGAGGGTGGGGCTATCGCCGATGAGGGGGCGTCCGAGGCGGATGGGGTCGACGGCCTGCTCGTGCTCGACCTTGACGACATCGGCGCCGAAATCGGCGAGGAAGCGGGTGGCGGTGGGTCCGGCGATGATCCAGGTGAGGTCGATGACACGGATGCCGGAAAGGGGGAGGCTGGACACGAGATTGCATGATACGGGGCGATCCCATGGGGAGGGGTCATACGACCGCCCTGGACGGGCGGCCTCCTGACTGGGGAGCGCTAACGCTTGGTTTGCCGTGGCGCTTGGGCGCACGGAGGGCCTGTGGAGCCCTCGACGAGGGTCGCGTTACGGCCGTGAGTCCCCCACTGGCCCGCCGGTTGCCCTGCCGTGATAGTCCCGGGCGTTTGCGTGGGGGCGGCCCACCGCGACAGGGCGCGCACATGACGCCGGCCGTGGCAGGCCGGCCGCGACGGTTTCCCGTACATCCGGTAGGTGGTTGGGGCTGCTGCGGTCCCCGTGGGGCCCGTCGTGTCTACGACTCGTCACCGTAGTCCAGGCCCAGCGGCAGCGTCAGGGGGGAGGATGGGGACGGGGGGCAGGAGCGGGAAGGGGTGGGTGGCACAGAC
>JAJEIT010000059.1 GCA_022827945.1 Dehalococcoidia bacterium
GTGGAGCTGGTAGAGGTCGATGTAGTCGGTCTGGAGGCGGCGGAGGCTGGCCTCACACTGCTCGATGATGTGGCGGCGGCTGTTGCCGCGCGCGTTCGGGTCCTCCGCGTCCATGGCGCCGTGCACCTTGGTGGCGAGGACGACCTGGTGGCGGCGGCCGTTCCGCTTGAGCGCCTCGCCGGTAATCTCCTCGCTGCGCCCGAGGGCGTAGACATTGGCGGTATCGAGGAAGTTGATGCCGGCGTCGAGGGCGCGGTCGATGATGGCGTAGGACTCCTCGGGCTCGGTTCGGCGCCCGAACATCATGCAGCCGAGGCAGAGGCTCGAGACCTGCACGCCGGTTCGACCGAGGCTCCTGAGCTCCATTCGCGGCATTGTACGTGCCCGTTCCGAAAGCGAGCGCGGGGCTCTCGACGGTTGCGGGCGATCGGCGTACACACTGGGGAGAACCGACGCCGTGGGAGGACGCACATGGCAACACCGGACGAGCTGCGAGCAACACTGGCCGAGGCCCGCGCCACCTTTCGCGAGGCTGTCGAGGCGGCCGAGATGGGCTGGCGGCGCTCGCCCGGCGAAGGTGAGTGGACCGCGCAGGAAGTGGCGGAGCACGTCATCCAGATCGAGGCGCGCATCACGACGATGGTGTGCGAGGCCTGCGGCTATCCCGGCATCGAAGCGTGGGAGCCCGACTGCGCGTCCTCCATCGAGGCGGTCGACGAGTTCGACGCGGTCGTGAGCAACTGCGACGCGAAGCTGCAATACGTGACACCCGAGGACCTGGAGAAGAAGCACGAGATGTTCGGGGACGTGGCGGGCATCTTCGAGATGAACGTGAACCACCTCGTGGAGCACACCGCGCAGTTGCTGGCGGCAGCGGAGGCCTAGGGGCGCTCAGGCGTTGGCGTAGAGCCGGAACCCGAAGTCGTTGTAGCGGCGTTCCGGCGCGAGGCTGGCGCGTGCCGTCAGTCGCGTGAATTTGACCGAGTGCCGCCAGCTCCCGCCCCGGCTCACCTTGCGGGCTCGCTCGACGGGCTCGCGGTCGCCCGAGCCGGGGTCGGCGTAGGCATCGGCGTGGTACCAGTCGCGGCACCATTCGTGGACGTTCTCGGCCATGCAGCGGAGGCCGTAGCCGTTGGCGCACTCGGGGGCAGGAGGATGGGGGCGGTCAGCGGCGGCGATGGTTTCGGCGACGGGGTTGTCCTGCCAGCGCTGGCCGGGCCAGGGCCAGTCGCTGTCCTCAAGACCTCCGAGGGACGCGAACTCGCGCTCGGACTCGGTGGGGAGGCGGTAGGAGACGCCCGTCTCGGCGGCGAGCCACTCGCAGTAGGCGACGGCGTCGAACCAGTTGACGCCGACGACGGGCTGGTCGGAGGCGTTGAAGCGCTCGTCGTCCCAAAAGCGTGGGGCCTCGTGCCCGGTTGCGAGGAAGGGCTCGAACTCGGCGTTCGTGACGGGTGCGACGGCCACGCGGAAGGGCGCGATCTCGACGCGATGGACGGGCTGCTCGTCGGGGCGGCCACGTTCACTGCCCATGAGCAGCACGCCGCCGTCGAGGCTCACCAGTTCAGGCCGGGGGCGGGCTTCCACGAGCCCGATCTTATGGCGGTCCCGGGGCACGGTCATTGTCTTGCGCTATGCCGTGAGGGGCGCCGCCGATAGACTCCACCGCCGTGACCGACGCGATCGTGTGGCTGGATGCGCCCGGGGCGCCCGAGCGGCGCATCGGGGGCAAGGGCGGAAGCCTCGCACGGCTGTCCGGGCTCGGGTTCCCGGTGCCGCCAGGATTCGTCGTGGCGGCGGAGGCGTACGAGGCCTTCGCGGAGGCGCACGACCTCGGCGCCGCGACCGCACCGCTGGCCAGTCTCGACCCGCGGACGCCCATGGCGGCCATCCGCGAGGCGCTCGCGCCGGTGGCCGAGCGGCTCGCAGGCGCGAGCCTCGACGAGGGCGCGCGAGGCGCCATTGCGGGGGCAATCGCCGAGTTGAAGGAGCGGGCGGGACCGCACGCAACCTTCGCGGTGCGCTCCAGCAGCCTGAACGAGGACAGCGCGGGCAGCTCCTTCGCGGGCCTGTACGAGAGCTACCTGAACCTGCACGGCGAGGACGACATCCTGAAGGGGGTGCTCGACTGCTTCCGCTGTCTCTGGCAGGAGCGGGCGGTGCACTACCGCACGTTCCGCGGCATCGAGCACGCGGGCGAGGCGATGGCGGTAGTGGTGATGCAGGTGGTGCGGGCTCGGTCGAGTGGGGTGGCGTTCACGAAGAACCCGATGACCGGGGCGACGGACGAGGTGCTCATCAACGCCTCGTGGGGGCTGGGAGAGGCGGTCGTTTCCGGTTATGTCACGCCTGATTCGTTCATCGTCGGCCCCGGCGGAGAGATGCGGGAGCGCGCCATCAGCGAGAAGCACGAGCAGGTCGTGCTGACGGACGACGGCACCGAGCGAGCGCCGGTTCCTCCCGAGCTGGTCTCACAGCCCTCGATCAGCGATGACGAGGTGCAGGCAGTCGTCGACACAGCACACGCCGTCCAACGCGAGTACGGCCAGCCCATCGACATCGAGTTCGCCTACGACGACTTGGGCACGATGTTCCTGCTGCAGGCGCGTCCCATCACGACCTGACCAGCGTCTCGATCTCGGTTCGCAGCTCCGCGAGTGCGTCTGCATCGAGGGAGGCTTCGGGGGTTCCGCCGAGGCGCGCGAACCAGCGCTGCGTCAAGTTTCGAACGGCAGGCTCGGCGGACAGCTCGGCGCGGCGGTGGCCGAATGGGGAGAGGGGAACGCCAAGTGCATCCGGCTCAGCGGCTCCGGTGAGCACGTCGACGGCATCCAGCAGGTGCGTTGCCGCGACCGCTTCGGCGCCACGCGCATGGGCGACGCTCGACGCGGTGGTGAGGATGTCGAGAAAGCGGACGGCCTCGTCGCCGCCGGACATGGGCTAAGCGGGGTGCTGGAGGGCTTCCAACTGGTTGGCGTGGTCGAGGGAGTGCACGCGTAGTGTCAGGAGCCACTCCTTCCAGTTGAGGTCGCCGAGGAAGGGGTGCAGCCACACGACGTCGGCATCGGGATCGGCATTGCCCTCGCGGACGGCGCGAATGGCCCCGGCGATAACCTCGGCGTGCGTGGCGAGGACGTCCTCGCGGGTCTGGGGCACGGGCGGGATCTCCTCGGGGACGGCGCCCTCGGAGACGACGCCGCGGACGCGGGTGGCCGTGCCGTGGTTCACCTCGGCGACGTGGCGGATGCACTCGAGGGGGCTCCACTCCTGGCCCTCCTGGCGCACCTCGAGGAGGTCGTCCGGGACCGCGCGGGCGGCGGCTTCAAGCTGGGCGACGGCGGCCTCGACGCGCTGCGCCATCTCCTCGGGAGTCCACTCGGCCGCCTTCCTGCGGATGTAGCTGAGGATGACCTCGGTGGCGCCTTCGGGAATGGTCACGGGCGTCCTCCTGCGACGGGATGGGGGTGAGCTGGTCGCGCGATCCTAGCGCATCCCCCGGCAGGTGCGTCCCGACTCGCCCGCTCCGGCGTTCCCCGTAGAATCCGTCTCGTGGTCAACATCATCCGTCCGGCGGAACGCGACGAGGGCACTGCGCAGACGCCGGGCATGCGCCGTGAGGCCGGCATCTCCGGCGCGCTCACGGGCTCCGAGGGGCTGTGGATGGGCGTGGGGCGCAACGAGCCCGGCGGGGCCTCCGGCGTGCATCACCACGGCGAGAGCGAGTCGGGCATCTTCGTGATCGAGGGCCGCCTGCGTTTCCGCTGGGGCGACGGGCTCGAGCACGTGGCCGACGCGGGTCCAGGCGACTTCATCTTCGTTCCCCCCTACGAGGTCCACGCCGAAGAGAACCTCGACCCCGGTAACGAGGCGGTGTTCGTGCTGGCGCGTACCACCATGGACGCAATCGTCGTCAATGTGCCCGACCCGAGGGAGACGTAGGGACATGGGACTGCTCGCGATGAAGGTCACGCTCACGGACGGGCGCGAGGTTGTGGTGAAGGCGGACTCGCGCGTCGACACGGTCGACGAAGACGGGAACCGGATCATCCGGCTGATGAAGAACGGCGAGATCATCGAAGTCTTCAAGCAGAGCGACGTGCAGGAGCCCATCCAGGGCCTCACCCACGACTCCTGAGACCGGCGCCAGCAGTACCAGGCGGTCCGCCCGTGCCGCGAGGGGCGGAGGTGGCGGTTGCGACCACGGACTTCAGGCGGTGGGCCGATAGCCGCCGAAGAGGGCTCCTCCGAGGCGTTTCCAGAAACAGTCGACGTGCTCGAAGCCTGCGTCGCGAAGCCACCCCAGGTGGCGGTCGAGCGGCTCCAGGTGGGAGTGGTGGCGAGGGAGCTCGGCGGGCTGGGGCGGCTCGTCGCGGGCGTCCTGTTCGGACTGCATGATTGAGCGGTAGCGGGCGTCGAGCGCGTCGTCGGGGGCGCTGACGAGGTCGAGGTTGAGGAAGGC
>JAJEIT010000018.1 GCA_022827945.1 Dehalococcoidia bacterium
CCCTGCGGTGCAGGTAGGGCCATTTCACCCAGCTGGTAAGGCCACCGACCATCTGGAGGTGCCCCGAGCCTGCGTCCGTGAGGGCGAAGCGCTGGGCTTCCTTGACGATTTCCTGGGCTCGCTCGTTGTCGAACTCCTCGAACATCGCGTTGATGTACCCCTCCATGGTTGGAGTGGTGTACTTCCAGAAGTTGATGGTCCCGCGACCGCCGTCCTCGGGGTGCGCCGAGTAGACCTGCGCGAAGCGGGTGCGCGGATCGGGGCTGTTCCACTGGTCCCAGCCGCCGAGGTAGCCCACCGAGGCCTGGCCCGAGTTGTTGTACTCAAGCAGCGAGGTAACGGGGATCGCCTGCGCGTTCCACTTCTCGGTATCGAGGTTGCGGTTGAGCATCGCCGGGAACCACTCGAGCAGCGGCACGTACTGCGGGAAGTCCACGGTGGTGACGCGGAAATCAACGTCCTCGTGGCCTTCGGCGCTCGCCTGCTCCCAGAGGGCGCGGGCGTCGGCGATGTCCTGGTCCTTGGGCTGGCGGTAACCGGGCGCCTGCGAGAGCTCCTCCTGCGAAAGCGCCCACGCCGCGAACGGCCAGTTGACGGCCGGGTTCGGACGGCCAAGGCCCTGGAAGTGCTGCTGCGCCACCTCCGCGCGGTCCGTGGCGAGGAACATCGCCGTGCGGATGCGCTCGTCCGAGAGGGCGCGGTTGGTGGTGTAGTTGTAGGCGAACTCAAGGTTGTTGTTGGGGTCGCCAACGCGGAAGGCCTCGGCATCAGGGTTGTTGGCCGCGATCTCTTCCATCACCGCCTTGTCGCGGGAGGCGAGCTCGTCGATCTGCTTCTGCTCGAAGGCGAGGCGCTGCGGGTTGATGTCGCCTCCGAGGTTCACGAAGAAGAGCTCGTCGACCATGCCCGGGATGGTCCCGTCCTTGCGAAGGAAGTAGTCGTCGTTGCGCACGCCGTGGGCGCGCTCCTGCAGCTCGAACTCGTCGAAGATGAAGGGGCCGGTACCGAGGACGTTGTCGGCGCTGAAGACACCGAACTCGTTGTCGTCCTCGAGCTTCTAGAGCTCGCGGTGGAGGTCGAGCGTGGTGCCGCTGATGCCGGTGTACTGGCTGAAGAAGCTGCCATCGGTGGGGCCCATCTGGGCCGCGGCGGCTTCGGTCGCCTCAGCCTCGGCGGCTGCGGCCTGGGTCGCTTCGGCCTCGGCCTCGGCAGCTGCGGCCTCGGTTGCCGCAGCCTCAGTCGCGGCGGCGGCCTGCGTTGCAGCAGCCTGGGTAGCGGCCGGCGCGGCAGCGTCGTCGTCGTCATCGTCGTCGCCGCAGCCCACGGCTACGAGCGCACCTGCTCCTACCGCGCCCGCGGCCGATGCCTTGAGCACAGTTCTGCGGCTAAATCGCCGTCGTGTCCAGTAGTTTTCACGCATGCCGGTCCCTCCACCGCAGTAGCGGCGTCCGATTCGGGCGAGCATACGAATGCGGGATCGGGGAGTCAATCATTTTTCTGCCCGCTTTCGAGGCAATTTCGTCCGCCTTTCGCCCTGCTCCTGCTATCCGGCCCCTTCACCCGACAACTGGCCTCCGAGAGCCCCGGGCCCTAGGCTTGAGGGTGTCAGCAGGAGGCAGGCCCCATGCGCGAGCAGCCCAGCGAAAAGTCGACGAAGAAGATGTGGAACTACGCGGAGAAGTTCGCCAACAAATCGGGCACCCACCTGCACCCGGATCGCTCGATCACGGAGGCGGTGGTGCTAGGCCTGGCCGACAACGTCGACAACTACGGGCGGCCGATCTGTCCCTGCAACTTCTACCCGGAGAAGGACGAAGACGGGAACTGGCCGGAGGGCCTCTACCTGCCGCGGGAAGAGGAAGCAAAGCGCCGGGACTGGATCTGCGCCTGCGACGAGATGCAGAAGTTCAAGTACTGCCACTGCCTGCTGTTCGTGAATGAAGAGGGGCTTCCGATCACGGAGCACCTGCCCGAGGACCATGAGGGCCGCGAAATCTACGGCCTCATCGAAGATCCCACGCCGGACAAGGGGCGTGCGCTGGGGCGGGTGCTGGAGGACCGCTAGCCGCCGCGGTAGCCGGTCACGGGGTCGTAGACGCGGATGCCGTCGAAGCGGCGGAAGTCGACATCGTGCGTCCAGATGGTCGAGACGCCGTGCTGGTTCATGAGGGCGACGAGGTGGGCGTCGTGAGTATCACGGGGGCTTCTGCTCACCACCGTACATGCGCTCACGGTGGCTGGAGCCCAGCGCACGGTCCATGTCCTCCTGGAGGAGGAACTCCTTGACCGCGGGCAAGTCGCTCAGGTCTACCCCCGCCGGACCTATCGTGCCCAGGTTCCAGGTGGGGCGCTCGAGCACCTGCCCACGTTGAGGCCCTTCCGCTGCCCGCTTGAGCCCCACGGCGAGGAGGTAGCTGGCGGCATCGCTCAGGGAAAGCCCCTTGTCGGCGGCGTACTCGGTCAGCTCCCGATGGATGTGGAGGTCAATGTTGAGCGTGGTGCGCATGATGCATTGATGCTATCAAGAGACGCATCATGCGCATCACCGCCGCCTGAGGCGGTGCCTCAGGCGGCTCCGGCGGCGGCGACGGCCTTCTCGGCGGCCTCGCCGAGGCTCTCGGCGCGAATGACGTCGAGACCGGCCTCGGCGAGCAGGGCCTCGCCCTCGGCGAGGTTCGTGCCGACGAGGCGCATCACGACGGGAACGTCGAGGCCGAGCTCCTTCTCCGCGTCGATGACGCCCTGGGCGATGATGTCGACGCGGGCCATGCCGCCGAAGATGTTGACGAGGATCGCCTTCACGGAGGGGTCCTCGCTGATGACGCGGATGGCGTTCACGACGCGGGCGGGGTCGTTCACGGTGCCGATGTCGAGGAAGTTGGCGGGCTCGCCGCCGGCGAACTTGATCGTGTCCATGGTGGCCATGGCGAGGCCGGCGCCGTTGACGATGCAGCCGATGTTCCCGTCGAGCTTGATGAAGTTCGCGACGCCGAGCTCGTCGGCGAGGACTTCCAGCCGGTCTTCTTCGTCCTTGTCACGCAGCTCGGACAGGTCCTGGTGGCGGTAGAGGGCGTTGTCGTCGATGGTGAATTTGGCGTCGAGGGCGAGCACGCGTCCCTCTTCGGTGACGACGAGGGGGTTGATCTCGGCGAGGCTGGCGTCGCTCTCAACGGCGGCCTGGTAGAGGCTGCCGACGAGCTTATTGAGCGCGGCAGCCTGGTCGCCGGCGAGCCCGAGGCGGGCGGCGAGCGTGCGGCCGACGTAGGGCTCGTAACCGGAGGCGGCGTTCACGGGGATGCGCACGATGGCGTCGGGGTCGTTGGCGGCGACGACCTCGATCTCCTGGCCGCCCTCGGTCGAGGCCATGATGAGCGGAGCGG
>JAJEIT010000044.1 GCA_022827945.1 Dehalococcoidia bacterium
TTCGACCTGCGCCTCCTCGAACCCGAGCTGCGCCCCGCAGCCGCCATGGTCTGCACCGAGACCGTCTGGGCGGCCGCCGCGCAGAACCCCAAGCCCCGCCTGCTCGTCGTTGACGAGGTCTGGTCGATCATGCAGCACCCCGAGGGCGCGGCGTTCATGGTGTCGATGGCGAAACGCGCCAGGAAGCACCGGCTCGGCCTCCAGTTCATAACCCAGGACGTGCAGGACCTCCTCTCCGAGGACACCTCGCGCGCCATCACCGGCCACTCCGGCAGGGCGCTCCTGCAGAACGCCGCGTTCAAGCTGCTCCTCCAGCAGGACGCGGCAGCGATATCCACCGTCGGCGACGCCTTCGACCTGCCGCCGGACCTCCAGCGTTGGCTCCTCTCGTGCCCGAGGGGCGACGGGCTCCTGCTCGCGCGCGGCGGGCGTTTCCCGGTCCGCATCGAGGCCACTCCGGAGGAGACCGAGGTCATCGAGTGGCGGCCCGGAAAGCATTAGGCCGCCCTCAGTCAAGCAAGGAACAGGAGGTATCTATGCAGACGCGACCGACTGACAAGAAGCCCGGACGCAGCGAACTCCAGCACCCCACGGTGCTGCTGGCGGTGACTCCACCGCGCACCGGCGAGCGCACGCTGCTCGGCGTCGAGAACCTCCTCGCCTCGATCGCCGTACCCGAGCCATTCTCGCTCGAGCTCGCGGGAGACGCCGACGGCGTCGGCCTCTTGGCCCGCTGCCACGACGGCCAGGTGATCCGCAGCCAACTCGCGGCCCACTACCCCCAGGCGCGCATCCACGAGGTCGCACCGGAGGACGACCCGCTTCGCCTGGATGAGGGCGAGCAGGCGTGGACGGTGACGCTGCGCTCCGGCGGGCCCGAGTACGTGCCCCTGCGCACCTTCCGCGACGCCGACCTGACCGACCCCGGCTCCGACCCGCTCATCGCGCTGCTGGGCGCGCTGTCGGACCTCAACCACGGGGAGCGCATCACCGCGCGACTGCTGCTGCGCTCGCTCGGCCCCGGCTGGGCGGAGCACCACCAGCGGCTCGCCCATGAGCGCCCCAACACCGGAGCAGCACAGCCCGCGTACAACCCCCAGGCCGCGGCCCCCGCCGGGAGCGGCCTCGGCATGGCCGTCCTCGGCATCGGCGCGTTCGCAGCCCTCAAGGGGTACGAGTGGGTGCAGGCGGGGGAGACGTGGAAGGCCGTTCTGCTCGGGCTCGGCATCATGGCCGGACTGATCGCGGCCGGGTGGGTGAAGGCGCGCTTCTTCAAGCGCCCGCCCGTCCACGACCCGGCCCTGATCAAGGAGAAGGTCTCCCGCATCGCCTTCGATGCGGAGGTCCAGGTTACCGTCATCCTGCCTCAGCACGGCTCCCCGGAGCGGGTCTCGGAGCTGTTGAACGCCGTGGCCGCAGCCTACCGCCACTACGACCACCCCGCCGGGGCCAGCTTCGTCATGGGCAAGGCCGCCCCCGCCGCTCCCGCCGTGGCCCTCGCCCCTGCCGTCCCGGGACTGTTCGGCAGACGTAGCATCCTCGGCGTGCGCGAGGTCGCGGCCCTCTGGCACCCGCCCGGCGCCGGCGACGAGACGCCCCTGGTGGAGCGCTCCGGCGCACGGGCGCTCAATCCCTCAGCCAGAGGCGTGAGCGGTGGCGCGCTCGTGGGCGAGACCACCGCCGGTAGGCACACGCCTATCCGCTTCCCCGGCGACCTGCTCAGGCGGCACCATCTTTACGTCGCCCGCACACGCATGGGCAAGTCCACCCTCATGCACCACCTCGTCGTCCACAAGATGCGTGAGAAGGCCGAGGGCAGGGACCCCGACGCCATCGTCGTCATAGACCCCCACGCCGACCTTGCGGGCGGGCTGCTCGAACACGTGCCGGAGTCCCTCACAGGCCGGGTGCGCCTCATCGACCTGGCGGACGACAGGGGTGCACCGGGCATAAACCTCTTGGACACCCGCATCTTCACCGACCGTGACCGGACAGCCGACTCTGTGGTGCGCGTGGCCCGCGGGCTCTGGGAGCAGTGGGGTCCCCGCATGCAGTCGATACTCGAACAGACCGTCAAGACGCTCCATGAGGCCAACGACCACCCGGCGACAGACGAGGGCAGCCAGTACACGATTCTCCACGCGCTGAAGCTGCTCTCTGACGAGCCGTTCCGCAACAGCATCCTCAGGAAGGTCGAGGACCCCTACCTGCTGGAGTGGTGGGCGCGGGACTTCGGCGGCTGGCATCCCCAGTACCGCGCCGAGGCGCTGGCTCCGGTCCAGACACGCCTCTCCTACTACGCCTCGTCCAAGCGGGCGCGCGCCATCCTCGGCCAGTCGCGCTCCACCATCGACCTGCGCGAGACCATCTTCGGCGGCGGGATCCTGATCGTCTCCACCGCCCAGGGGCACGTCGGCCGCGATGTTGCCGCACTGGTGGGCGCATCGCTGCTGAACCTCGTCGATTCCGTGATACGACAGCAGGGCGACCTGCCTTTGGAGAGACGCCGGGGAGCCCTGGTCGTCGTCGACGAGATGCAGTCCATCCCCGGCGTCGACTACGAGTCGATGCTCTCCGAGCTCGGCAAGTTCGGCGCATCCTTCGTCCTCGCCACCCAGAGCCTCGCCAAGCTGGACGACCTCTCCCGGACGATGCGGGACACCCTCCTCGCCAATGTGGGCTGCCTCGCCGTATTCCAGGTGGCTGGGAGCGACGCGCGCCAGCTGGTCTGGGAACTGGGCAGGGACCGGGTGACCGAGGACGACATAACGTCGCTGCCCGTCCACCACTGCTACGTCAGGGCCACGGTGGAGAAGGAGCGGATGCCCGCCTTCTCGATGATGGTCCGCAGGCCCGAGCCGGGAGACCCCGCCGTCGCTGCCCTCATCCGCGCCGAGTCCGCGGCGTACACCCTGACGGCCGACGATCTCTCGGACGCCGATGCCAGTGCGCACCGGAAGGTGCAGGACTTCAGGAAGAGGGCCGACGACCTGGAGCACGGCGGTCACGGACAGGCCACCCCGCCGCGGAGCCCCGGAGGAGGGAAGCAGCCCGGCAACCAGGACCGTCCCGCCGGTCGTGACGCTCGCAGGCATGCGGCAGAGGAGGCGGAAGAATGAGACACGGAGGATGCGAGGTTGACCTGCTGCGCACATTGGCTGCGATGCCTTTCCTCGACCGCCAGGAGATGGTGGCCGTCACCGGCTGGTCCAGGGGCGCTGTCTACGAGGCCATGGAGAGGCTGGAGGGCGGAGGTCTCGCCGCCTGGGTTCCTCACGCTACCGAGCTCGTTCCCTCCACCCGGCGATTCCACCTCACCGCCGACGGGCTCGGCCGCCTGGTAGATGAGGCGGGTATCGGCCCGGACGAACTCGTCCACCGCCACCCCGTCTCCGGAACATGGCAGCGCATCCTCATGGAGCGGCTTGACGCCCTCGCCGCCATCTACCGGCTGACCGCGGCCATCGCCCACGTCGCCTATCCCCTG
>JAJEIT010000022.1 GCA_022827945.1 Dehalococcoidia bacterium
CCGCGTGGTCATGCCGGTCATCTTTCCCTCGGGCGCCAGCCACGCCACGGTCAGGAGGCCTTTCGGCCATGCTGGGGAAGTCCCGCGGATGCTAACGCCGGCTGCACCCCACCCGAGTCTCGCGCCAGCTCGCTCCGACCGGGCGAGCAACTCACGCGCAGCGTCACGGACTGCGCCTTCCGGGAACTCAGCGAGCAGTGTCTCCAACGTATGCGTGTGGCGCGGGCCTCCGCGTCCGGTTCGCGTTGGCCCCGAGCCGCCGAAGACGCGTGGGACGAGCGTCCGGGCACCCTGGGTACGGAATTGCCTGAGCTCCACCGCCAGCACGTCGACATGCTCCATGTTGCGGTTGAGGAAGGCGACGACATGCGCCAGCTCGTCGGGAATCCGATCCACCGCGAACAGCAGCCGGACGTTGTCGGCGCGCAGGTTCGTGCCGACACGCGCCCAGAACGCCTCGTAGGAGCCGTCGGCCAGCTCGGGTTCGTCAAGGAACTCGGCGAGGTGCGCGCGCGCCTGTTCCTCTCCGCCGTGCTCCGCTTCGAAGCGACCGCGGATGTCCTCAATGGTCCAGTAACGAGTCGCGTGAGCGGCGTACTCGAGGAGTTGTCCAACGACCTTGCGCCTGATGTCGGGATTGTCCTCCAGCTTGGCCTCTACAAGCGTCGGGACGGCGTCCTGATCGATGAGGAGATGGTCCACGGACCAGCGGTCGGCGGCGGCGGAACTGTCGGCTATGCCCATCTCGCGGCGAATCAGCAGCCAGCGCCGGGGCTCCTGCGGCGTCATCTGTTCGCCCGCAAGCACCTCGGGATGGTTCGCGATCAGTCTCTGCAGCGCGGCCTCGTCGTCGTACCTGGCCACTTCGAGCGGCGTCGGGTCGCCGTCCTCGTCGAGCCGCCAGATGCGCTCTCTCGTCATGGCGTCGCGGCCTGCTCGCCACAGCCGTCAATCACGGCGTGGACTGTAGCACGCGGGCTGTGGAGTGACACGGTGGAGATCGAGAGTCTGGAGTACGCCTACGAGTCGGGCATCGTGGGACTACTTGTCGCCTACCCGGCGCGCAGCGACGGCGGGCAGGTGGTGTGAGGTCACTGGCACGCGAGTGCCCGCCGAGTTCGCTCCAGCCGTAGTCATCGAATCGGAAGCTGACCAACGATGAAGGGACTGCCCCGCTACGAATCGGCAAGGCGGCCGTGGCCTTTGCGGAAGCGTGTGCCGAGCGCGATCGATTGGACTCCGGGCTCGGGTAGGCCCGGTGGGCGTCTGGACCTGTAGCCCCGGTGGTCGCCTGGACCTGTAGAATGAGGAAGCGCGGGAGCGAGGGTGATGACGACCACGACGACGACCGAGCCGAGGCTGTTGACCGCCGAAGACCTACTGCGGTTGTACGGCGCGGGCGTGCGCGGTGAACTGATCCGGGGGGTACTCTGCGAGACTATGCCGACGGGAGAACTGCACGGCAAGATCGTCACGCGCCTGGTCGGCGCACTGTTCAGTTTTGTTGAACCCAGAGGTCTGGGCACGCTCTTTGCTTCGGACTCGGGCGTCTGGCTGGAGCGCGATCCCGACACGGTACGGGAGCCTGATGTCGCATTCACGTCGGTCGAGAGACTCCCACTGGATGCCTGGAACACCGGCTACTCCGAACTGCCCCCCGACCTTGTGGTCGAGATCGCCTCCCCTAGCGACAGCCGCCGCGAGGTGCACGACAAGGCCCGCATGTGGCTGAGTCACGGCGTCCGCCTCGTCTGGGTCGTGCACCCCGAGACGCGCACCGTGGACGTGTACCGACCAGATGGCGCCGCCGCGACGACCGCCGAGCAGGACACCCTCGACGGGCTGGACGTGCTGCCGGGCTTCACCTGCGCATTGAGTGCCATCTTCGGCCCGCCCCCTGCCGAGGAGCGCCCCAGGGAATAGCCTCACCCGGCCCGTCGCGCCCCCAGGAGAACCTCGCTCCTGCTCATTGGAGGCGACAAGACTGGTAGCGATCGGTGCTACGAGGAGTACGTGCTGGTGGCCGACGACCTCTACGACGAGCATCGGTCCTACAGTTGGGCCATGGGCGGGAAGCTGAGATAGTGGCCGAGTTTCCCGAAGGGGAGATAGCCATTACTAACTTCTCAGACGTGGGAGACGATGAAGACGCGTAATGGGAGCGAGTATGGTGGAAGTCCTGCTGTACACCATCCCCTTAGGGCTCACCTTGGACATAATTGGGTTTCTTCTGATCATTCGACATGGTCACAGTCTGTTTATGAGGTCAGGGTCAAGCCCCCCTGACGACAGCATTGGCAAGGATGGTGATGTCTACTTTCCACACGAAGGACCGGATGAGGGACAAGACAGTCGTCGGAGAGTCTTGGCCTTCCTGGGAGTCACTACAGTGATAGTTGGATTTGGATTGCAAATCGTTGGTTCAATGGCGGCAATCTGGTTATCCGAGTAGTGGTGGATTCCTCAAGGGGGATTTTCGGTCTAATCCCGCTACGACAAGCTGGAGACGGGCCGCCTCGCTGCGCGCCAGCTCACGAACTCCGCCGGGACATCGCCGGAAGTCGTGACGACCGGTCCGACGGCATCGTCGACCGTGGTAGGACGAGGCGGGACGCCTCGGCACGGTAGGCCTCGTAGCGGTCATAGAACTCGACCGGGGTGAGCCCTTTAGGCGGCCTCGAACGCTTCCTTCCAATGGAGCCCGAGCCGACCTCGCGCCGGTACTGGCATCGGTCTTCACCAAGAACCGCGAGCGGCTGTTGGAGGCGGAGGTAGCGCGCGCCTTCTTCCGTGAGGTGGTGGCCGAGGCCGGTCGCCGGCGGCTGCTCTCGGACGACCACTTCAGCGTGGACGGAACGCTGTTGGAGGCGTGGGTCTCGCTCAAGAGCTACCGCCCGCAGGACGAGCAGGAGCCGCCGTCGGGGAATGGCGGGCGCAACGCGGAGGTGGACTTCCGGGGGGCGGCGTCGCAGCCGCGAGACGCACGTCTCGCGCACGGATGCGGAGGCGCGGCTCTACCGCAAGGGCTCCCATCAGGAGGCGAAGCTGAGCTACCTGGGGCACGTCTTGAGCGAGAACCGTCACGGGCTGGTGGTGGATGTGGAGCTGACGGAGGCGAACGGCTACGGCGAGCGCGAGGCGGCGCTCGCGATGCTGGAGTGGAGCGTGTCCGGTCGCGCCACGCTGGGGGCGGATCGCGCCTACGACACGCGTGACTTCGTTGAGGCGCTGCGCGGCCTGGGGGTGACGCCGCACGTGGCCCGCAACGAGCGCGGGCGGCGCAGCGCCATCGACGGGCGCACGACGCGGTACGCCGGCTACAAACAGAGCCTCAGACGGCGGAAGCGGGTGGGGGAGGTCCTAGGCTGGTTGAAGACGGTGGGCGGGGGCCGCAAGCTGCGCTACATCGGACGGCGGCGGAACCGCGCCTGGCTGGAGCTCACGGCAGCGGCCTACAACCTGGTGCGCTTTATCGCGGCTGGAGCCCGTCGCGGATAGGAGCAGTGCGCCCACCCGCCCTGGAAGGCGTCTGAAGAGGCGCCGGAGGGGTGGGAAGGGGTCACCCAAAGCGCCCAAACCCCTCGCCCAGACGTGTCGCCAGCGCACTCTCGCGCTTGCCCCTACGCCCGAGGTCCGCTCTTCAGCAGCTTGCTAGCGGCGCAGCACAGCGCGAGCCCAGGCTCCCGAGCCAAGGCAGGCACCCCAACTCTCCGCGAGGCAGCCGCAGCCGTCCAAGGATGGCGTCAAGGCTTTACCTACTGCTCACAGACGACGCCGTCCCGGTCACCGTCGCGAGCAGCGGGCACTATCGAGGCGGGAAATCCCCTGCCACTGCCGCTCGATCCTTGCTGGCGCGGCTCTCCGGCAGCCTCTGCCGCAGCGCACGATGGATAGGTCCGCCCTGGCTGGGCGTCTGCGGACTCCGTGGGCGCGGGGCCGGAAGTCGCACCGGAGGTGTCCGTTGATGAACATGCTTCGTTGAGGGCGCGTGTCTCCGACGCACTGAGGACGTGCCCGTAGCGGTTGGCCGTCTCCCAATAGCGGTTCGCGTACTCGCAGCTGTTCGCGTCGTAGCCCTGGGCGTCGCGTGACTGCCAACGGGGGAGCCATTCATGAGCGAGGTCGTCCGATTTGGCCAGGTTGAAGGCGGCGACCGAGGGAACGAGGTTGCGGAGATCGTTGTAGGCGTCTCGGGCTAGTTCCTCGCCATCGACCAGTTCACAGAGTACGGACCAGGGAAGCACATGATCCCGGTGCCCCTCGCCGTTCAGCAGATCGAGGCTATAGAAGCCCCTCGCCCCGTCGAGCAGGTCACGTGCCTCGCCCGACCACGCGGGGCGGTCGTTGCACCAGCGGGCTTCTGTCGCCTCCACCTCGAGACGTACAGGTACGGCGACGTTGATGGCGCTCCCCTGCCGGAAACGCCCAGAGCTGCTCAACGCACTCATGTCGAGAGGCTCCGGATGCGTGGTCCAGCGCCCTCCCTCCGGGCGAGTACTCAGATACAGTGAGCCGTCCGAGACCCGCTGCCAGACGGTGACCTCAACGTTCACCTCGGTTTCGACCGTCTGGGTGGCGGCGAACGCACCGAGTGCGCCGCCGACGGCAATGATGGATACGAGGGCCAAGGCAATAGAACGCTTCACTGTATTCACCTTTGGGGTCCAGACTGGCAACACCTTCAGCCTCCGAAGGCAAGCCGCGAGAAATGCTAAGCCCTAAGCCCAGGATGCGCTCCGGGCTGCGCACCTCGGACAGCGGGTCGCTTCAGCCGATCTGCGTGTCGCTGGAGGCTACGCTGGCGGCGCTGATACACGAGCCGGGGCGGCGTGCCGCACCCCACTTCCGTAGACCTGCCATCTGCCGAACAACCTGCAATCCATGGGGAGGCGGCACCACGCGCCCCGTGCTCGCGCAGCCCTCTCGTGACCGCTTGCGCTGATGTGGCTGGCGCGTGCACGCTCTCGGCGTCCATCGCCATGTCCCTGTTCGGACGGGCCTGGCTCGTGCGCCGTCCACTAGCTTCGCCCCCTCCTCCGCACCGAACGGCTCGTTCGGACCCACTGGCGGTCCTCCCCGCGCAGGTCACTTGCTGCGACGTGGCTCGTCTGCATGGGGGACGCCCACCCGGACGTGTCCCTTTTGTCCACCTTCGCCGGAACAGGCTCTTGACCCGAGTCGCTTGCTGCGATGTGGCTGGTTGGCTCCGCCGCCTCGGCTTCCCCTTGTCCTGACGGTCCCCTGCGGGGCTCGTCCCGGGGGCTCCCGCTGCGGGTTCTGCTCCTCATGCAAAATGCTGCATTTTGCGGATACTTGCGTTTGCGACCGCACCACGCCCTTTCGAACGCACGGTCACCGCTTTCGGGCTGCATCCCCCGGAATCGCCTGTGTTCATGGGCTCACGACAGGGTTCTGCATTTTGCAACCTGCCGTCATTCCCTGTGCACGTCCCCTACGGTCAGAACGCGCCCTCCAGGCGCTCTGCGGCCCCCGGTTGACGAGGTGAGGGGATGGGCCGCCGGAGTGGCTGCCAATTCAAACGTTGTGTCACGCGGGGAGGGGGCGATCAATGCAAGTGGCGGCACGTCCCCGTCACGTAAGGCCCAACGAGTGCTGCCCCCGGGTACCCTTGCGTGAGAGCGGGGCAACTCGGGGGTCCCGCAGAGCGACTCCCCGGAGTGGTCGCTGTTGCCGTCGCAGTGCTGCTTGGGGCCGTCGCTCTCGGCGTTCCCGAACCCGTCAGGGCGCAGGGAGCGTTGCACGAGGTCGGAGCCACCGTCGCCGACCAGACGGGGAGGCCGGTGCGGAGTCTCTGGGTGGGCGCCTTCGTCCACCACGACAGCACGGGGGTCTACCAGTCGAGGCTCACGGACGCAGGCGGACTCGTCCGCTTCCAGCTCGTGGCGGGGAATTACCACCTCCACGTTCTGACAGAGAGATTCAGCGAGTGCATCGTCGGGGTCGGCGGGCTTCAGCACCCGGAGGGGCAGGTGGGCGCGGTCTTTGCCGCTGTGCCGGGCGGCTCCAGCGACATTCACATCACGCTGGCGCGAAGAACCCCAGCCACCGGGTCCACCTGGATTCCCTGCCGGCTCGACATCCCGTTCCACTCCATCGAGGGCAGGGTGCTCGGCCCTGGCGGCGCGCCCGTCGGCGGTCTCCGGGTCCGAGCCTTTGGAGAGCACGGGGAGACCTTTGGACCGTGGGAGGGCTCTCCGACAGGCGAGTCGGGGACGTTCGCGGTTGAGGTTCCGGGCGGAGCCTACCTGATCGAGTTTGACGTGATCACTGAGGGTTCCGAGTGTCAGCTCGGGTACGCAGGCTCCAACGGCGTCCATGCCTACGGCCATCTGGAGAGGGTGATTGTCGACGAGGCCGGGGTTGACGGCCTGACCGTGCGCCTTCCCGGAAACGTGGAGGAACTCTGCCGGCCCATCGGGGGACTGCTGACCGACGGAGTTGGCGCGCCGCTCGGGAATACATCTATCGCCGCCGACGGGCTAAGCCCCCTGGCGGGTTTCCTACGGGCGAACGGGGCGAGCCGCCCCGATGGAACCTTCACCCTCTACGCCCCTGAGGGGCGATACCGAATCTACGTTGCAACGACCGCCGGACGAACCTGCGAGGTCGCCAACCACGACCGCGAGGGCCCCGGGCAGTGGGGCCTTGTCGGCGTAGGCGCCGGTGGCGTCGACCGCATCCATGTCACCGTGTCCGGCGAGCCAAGCGCCTCGCTGCAGACGATGACCTGCTCCTTCCCGCCCGAGATGATCACGACGCGGCTCCGGCCCGGCTGGAACCTCGTCGGCTGGACGGGGGCGGAGGCGCCCGCGTCGGCGCTCTTCGAGGCCGTCCCGGCGCTCACCGCCGCCCATGCATGGGACGGCGAGACGCAGTCGTTCCAGACCGCCTTTCGCGAAGGACCGGCGCACCAAGGGGCGCTCGAAACCCTCGCGCCGGGGATGGGGCTGTGGCTTGCCGTCGGAGGGAACGAGCACGTGGCGTGGACGCGGCCCCTGCAGACGGACAGTGCCCTGGTGTTCCTGAGGGAGGGGTGGAACCTCGTGGCCTGGGTTGGCGGCGAGGGGAGGGCGGCGCCGTTCGCTGAGCTCGGCGCTGCGCTTCACGAAGCGGCTGTCCTGGATGCAACGACGGGCGCGCTCGTGTCGCACCGCCCTGGGGACGCGGCCACCTCCGGCACGCTGCCCCTTCTCGAGAGGGGCGATGCCTTCTGGCTCAACCTCGCGGAGGAGCGGCGATGGCTCCAGCCCGGGAGCGTCACTCCCTCCATCGACTTCGTCGGTGAGATTGCCGGCGATGTCCGGGCCTCTCTGCCCGTCGGCATCGAGTCGGTCCTGGTGTACTTCGCCGAACGGTACGCTCTGCTGCTCCCTGAGGTGACCTGGCGCGTGGGGCAGACGCCTGGTCTCATTGGCCAGGCACTGGACCACTGCGGGGCGTACGCTTCCGGGGCTGTCTACCTAGCGAGCCGTGCGCCGGGGCGGCGGCCCATGAGTACGCCCACGCCATCCAGGAGTACGTGGCAGGTACCGGCTACGAGACCGCCGCCTGGATCGTCGAGGGGGTGGCGAACCGGTGGTCGGCGGAGTACTACGACGCCACGGGTGAGCACAGCTACGAGCGCCACCTGGCCGAGAGCGTCTTGCCAGCGGCGAGGCGCACGCCCATCGCTTTGGAGGAGATGGAGGGAACGCTCTTCATCGACAACCTAGCTGCCTTCAACTACAGCGTCGCCCATCTGGCGATCGACTGGCTCGTCACGCTGACGGGCGAGGACCAAACGTTCGACTACTTCGCGCAACTGACGTGGCAGGAGTCGTGGCGGGACGCCTTCGAGGATATCTTCGGGATTGGCGTTGAGGATTTCTACGCCTCGTTCGCCGCCCATCGTGCGGAGGTTGCGGCGCCCTTGGGGGTGATTGCAGGAGTCGCGCTCGATGCGGAGGGCAATCCACTGCCGGGCGTGTGGCTACAGGCGATCGCACCCGACGGCAGGGGGCAAGCGTGGACGGAGAGTGGAGAGGACGGCGCCTTCTCACTGCTGGTCCACGACGGCGAATACCTCCTGGAGGTCTACCCTACCGTTGAGGGAGACCCTCGGCGCGCAGGCTGTTACGCGGGTCATGGGCGATTCACGTTGCGGCGAGACGAGGCGAAGCCGCTGGATGTCGCGGACGACGGCATCGGCGGGCTGGAAGTCCTCGTCCCCGAGTTCGCGACACGCCGCTTTGGCGGCGTCGTGCGCGACGCCACCGGTCGGCCTCTTGGTGGCGTGAGCGTTTCAGGGAGGAGGATTGGGGACTGGGCGGCTGACTGGGAGGTGACCACCGACGCGGCGGCGCAGTTCGACGTGACGGCTCTCGCGTTCGAGCGATTTACAGTCAGCTAGGGACACCAGTCGCGGCCCGTCGAGAGAGGCCCATCCTACGGGATGGGCCTCTCCTTTAGCTTTTCGGCTTCGGCTTCTTTGCCCCGGCCCCTTTCAGCATGGCCTGAATTAGCGCCTTCGGAGTGGTCGGAATCCGCAGGTCTTTCTCGTTGCTCATGGTGCCGATTCTACGCTGGTGCAGGCCGTCTCGAAGAACTTTGCGCGCGAGATGCCGAAGGCGTGCTCGAAGGCAGCGAGTTCGGCCCGCGCCCTGATGGGATGGCTGCCGTCCCAGGGGCTCTTGCCGTCCATCGTGCCAGCCTCTTGCGCTCTCTCGAATGCGCCATCGCCAGTTCTCGCCAGTTCCCGCCAGTAGGCCAGGTGGCCGGGAGCGCCGACCTTCTCGGCGTGCTCGAAGAGCCAGTGCATCGCCCGTTCCCCCGCCTCGTAGGGCCGACTTTTGAGGATGTCCTCCAGGGGGAGATCCGGGTCATTCATGTTCTGAGGACTGCGGATCGTGTCGGCGTACTCGCAAAGGTCGCCCCACACACCCCACACCTCTTCCATCACCTCTCCCATCTCGCGTGCGTCGGAGCGGTAGCGATAAAGGTGTTCGATGTAGCTTGCCTCGCCCTCAGAAATCCACGCGATCCAGGGAAGATGAACCTCGCTCATATTCCTGATCTCGAATTGGACCTTGTGCCAGTATTCATGGATGAGCGTTGAAACCAGTCCATCGTTTCCTATTGTCTCTTCGCCTTCCTCCTCGCTCCCCGTGATGTGTCCGGCAGCGTTCGATATTCTCCCTGCGCAGCCACCAACAATGAGGAACGAGTAGGCATGCCCGCCGCAGATTTCGAGCAGCACTAGGATTCTCGTATTCGGGGTTGGTGCGCCTATCTCTTCGTCGATGAAGATCATGATGTTCTCCATCTCTGCCTCGACGAACGCAGCCCATTCATCAGCCCTCTCGCCTACGACCACGACGTACGCGCCTTCGCGCTGCTCGGTTTCGACGGCTTCGACAACGACGCGTTCGGGCTCCTCGGCGGCCAGCCTGGGTGGCAGGATGGAAGCGAAGAAGGTGAGCGCGAGAATTAGAGCGAGGATGCGGATGGTCATAGTGGAGCCTCCTTGGATGCGCCAACGTCCCTGAAGGTATGCTGTCGCCATGGGGACGAGTGGCCGGAGGGAGCGATGAGGACGTGGATGCCTTGGGTCGTGGTGGACACCCCACAAGGCACAGGCGGCGCGAAGAAGCAGAATCGGAATGGCGGCACAAGCGGCCGCCGCCCCTCTGAGAATCGATTGCCCGATTGCCCGCTCCTTGGATGGGGCGGTTTCCACGTGCACTCCCCCAAAACGCCTGCTACGGCAGGTTCCGCGGCCATCATAGCTCCTCCGCCACGCAGCAGACCCCGCTTGCTGTCGCCCCGCCTACAGCTGTTCGACCCTGCTGCCCACGCACCGCTCGCAGATCGCCTATCGGTTCCGCGACAAGGGATACGTCATCCATCCCGACGCCTCGTTCCAGCTCATGGCACGGCTCAGCGCCGAGGTGGCGGCGGACCCGGAGAGTACGAGCTCTTCGACCTCCTCCCCACACACCATTCGCAGATCAGCTACGACGCCGAGGGAGCGCGACAGTTGCTGCTCCCGACGTCTCGTTCCATCTGGTGCACCTGGGCGACTTCGAGTGGTGCCTGTTCGAGTACGAGCGGCACGCGACCACGCCTCGCCGGCTGCCCACACGGCTGCGGCGGTACGAGCGCTACCTGAGGAGCCCCTACGCATCGAGTGACCACGGCGGACTGTTGCCGGTGGTGCTGTTCGTGTTCGAGTCGGAAAGTGCCGAGGAGGTCTTTCTCAATGCCGCCTCCTGGCTGCCCCGGGCGCTGCTGGCCAGCGCGACCACGGCGGTACTCGATGAGCACGGCGTGCTCGGTCCGTCCTGACGTCTGCCCCCTCCGCATGCACCACAACGCCAAGTCCTGGTCGACCTGCGGGAACTGACAAGACGTCAGCAGGCCCGTACCGAGCGTTTCCGGTAGGAGGCCTCGCCTGCCACAGCGATGGGGCAGAATGTCCCACCTGAAAACGCCTGTATTCACAGCACCTGCGCGGTGCCGGTGGGACATTCCTTACCCACATTCTTCTTGCTACCGCCCTTGTCTGGCCTCCCGAGCGCGATCGGTGGACAGATGGTGCAGAACGGCGTCGCCGCGTTTCCGAACGCAGGTGCCACATCAGAGCGGCGTGATCGGACCGGGGTGAGGCCTGTGAGGGGGCGGCAGCGCGTCCGGCTCCGGTCCGTACGTGCGCCAGGGCGCACGATAAGCTCTAGGGCATACCTCGGCCCCGCCGCTTCGGTCTAGCTGACCATGCTTCCCGCATGTGCGGCAGCCGGAGGGGGTAGACAGGGGTGGGTATCACGTCACGGGGAGCAGCGATGAAGTGGCAAGAGGCAGTCGACGTTCTGAGCACACCAGTCCTCGACGGCGGGGGGCGGCACTACATTCATGAGATGTACCACGTCGACGGCGACAGCTTCCCGTGGTACCTCTACGCCCACAGCTACCAATCTGCCGCAGACTTCCTCGTCTCCAACCTGGATGACATCGACGCGAACGCCCACTACGCCGTCATGTTCCTGTACCGGCACGCTCTGGAGCTCAAGCTCAAGGAGCACATCTTCAAACTGGACCTGCACCTTGATAGCGATGGTCCGGGGAACCTGCGTGATCACGACCTCGTTGCCCTGTGGGGGGAATTCCGGGACAAGCGAGACGCTGTCGTTGAGTGCTTCGGGCTCGATCGCGAAGAGGCGTGCGAGCAGGATGCTGCGGTGGCCGAGCGTCTAGGTGAGCTTCGCGGGTTGGACAAGGGGTCCGCGAGTCTTCGCTACCCACTGGAGCGAGACCGGTCGCCCTCCATGCAGCAGATCCTGGGTGGGGAAGCGGCGGCCGTCGTAAACCTCGAGCGGATCGGCATGCTGGCCGAAGCCATGACTACGGTTCTCGACGGCATTGGCGACTGGCTCGAATCCCATGCAGAAGCCGCCCGGTAGTGTTGCGTCAGGACGAGCGGTCGGTGTCGAGGGAACCAGGTCTCGCCAGCTACGACGGTAGTTGGCACGCTAGAATGGAAGGGCACGGGAGCGAGCGAGATGACGACGACTGAGGCGAAGCTGCTGACGGCCGCCGACCTGCTGAGGCTCGACGGCGAGGGTGTACGCGGCGAACTGATTCGGGGGGTGCTCTGCAAGACCATGCCGACGGGACAGCGACACGGGAAGATTGCCATGAGGCTGGGCGCCGCCCTGTTCAACTTCGCCGAGGACGAGGGGCTGGGGACGGTTGTCGCTTCAGACTCGGGTGTGTGGCTGGAGCGTGACCCGGACACGGTGCGGGAGCCCGACATCGCCTTCACGTCGGTTGAGCGCCTGCCGCTGGACGACGAGGCAGCGGGCTATGCTGAGGTCATCCCCGACCTCGTGGTGGAGATTGCCTCCCCCGGCGACAGCCGCCGCGAACTCCACGACAAGGCCTACATGTGGCTGAGCCACGGCGTGCGCCTCGTGTGGGTCGTGCACCCCGAGACACGTACGGTTGATGTGCATCGGCCCGCCGCCAACGTTGCGACGCTCTCCGAGGGAGACACCCTGGACGGGCTGGACGTGCTGCAGGGGTTCACATGCGCGGTGAGCGACGTCTTCGGACCACCAGCCGTCAGAGAGCGCTCGAGGGACGACAGCGAGCATGGTTGATTCGAAACACCGCCGACCACCGACGGGAGCCTGAGCCAAAGAAGATGACGTCCAGCGCCAATCAGGGCTTGCCAACGCAGGCTGACTTCGAGCGATTCTTCATGGAGGCCGTGGCGATCACGTTCAACATCCAGTGCTTGGAGGGCGTCCTGAAGCCGCTGTCCGAAGGCGATGGAGAGTACCTCCAGCCTATGCTTGGCGATGTCGTGCTGCTCCAGAATGCAGAGCACCTCCCGGCAAGAGTAGATCTGTGCCGGCAGGTCATTCATGGCATCTCGATCCTGAAGCCGCTCGCGACTGAGCTATTCCTAAAGGCACTTATTGCGAGTCACCAGCCCCCTCCCAAAATCCACGACCTCGCGAAGCTGTATGGCGAACTGGACGCGAACGAGCAGTCGAGATTGGACGGGCTAGTCAGGAAGCACTTCCAGCTTGCCGAAGACCCGCAGCACCCACACGTCCAGCTTCCGAGCTTCGGGTCAGTCATGCGGTCCCATAAGGACGACTTCGTCGGCGTGCGGTACGGCGAGACTGTCTCGGAGTACCTGACCAGGACTCAAGATGGCATGAGCAACATCACCGCAGCCATCGGCGCTCTTCGAGAAGCGTGCCTCACGCATGCCGCCGCAGCTGGATGGATGAAGAGCCCGCCCCAGAGTCTGGGAAGCAAGTTCTAGGTTCTGGTTCTGAGCTGCGGGGCACGAGTGGCCGTCGGCGCGCCCCTGCTGGGGCTAGGGCAGCTCCACCAGACTGGACAAAATCGAGAACCTTCGTGATGAGGCTCCGTTTGGCTCTGTAGTGGCACGTGCCGCTACCAGGTCGAGGCTGTTCGTCAGCGACCAGAGTACGCATCCCGTCAGGTTGGTGCCGCTGAGTACCGGCGCCTAGACGATCTCCGAAGGCGAGTAACCGGCGCTTCTACAGGGCGGCATTTTCGCACTCCTCGATTAGGCGTGGAGGTCGAGGACGTTGGTCACCACCAGGTAGGCGGACTCGTAGGGGTGCGCGAGCCCCAGCAGGTGCCCGATCTCGTGCGCGATCGTGGCCAGCTTCTGGTGGTCGTTGCCGAACTCGACCCGGCCGCTACTGAGGCGCCTCGCCTCGATCCGGCCCTCGAACTCGGCGGTCTCGCCCTGCGCCCTGACGAGAGCGGGCATCGCTGACAGAACCAGCAGCGGGGTGAGGATTGGCGCCGCCCACCACCAGCGGCCGCCAGAGGCGGTGCGGCGAGGTCGAACGGACGTCACCGGAAGCGCTCCGGCTGGGACGCCAGCCAAGGCGCCCAGGAGCGGCCTGACCTGCCGCGTCGTGTAGACGCCGTAGGGCGGGCGTCTCCGCGTTCGGCACTTACTGGTCCTCCAAGTGAGTGATGACGCGGTCCGAGCCCTCCCGCTCATAGGTGATCCAGCCGAGTTGGGCGGTCCCTCCTACCTGAATTCTGCTGCCGCCTTGCAGGATGAGGCCATCGCCATAGGGCAGGTGGGCCACCAGAAACGCGACGTCCCCGAGCGACGAGGCCCGGTCATCGATGCAGAAACTGTCGCGCGGCAGTACGAGGCCCTCCTCGCACCTTGCAATCCGGTTTTGGCTGAACATGATCTCTCGTTCCCACTCGGGGGCGGCGTCGAACTCGGACAGCGAAACAACGTCGCCGCGCCTGAACCTGGAGGGACCGGAGGCCGGGGTGGACGACCGATCCGCCGATACGGACGATGCCGACTCGTGGAACGTCCAGCTCCCGTCGGCGTTTTCGCGAGCGACGATGTCGCTTTCGAACGCATCGTCCCGTTCGAATCCGTTCGAACACAGTTGCAGGGTGTCGAAGGTAACGCCGGCCTGCTCGACGGGCCCACCCACGCGGCAGATCTGGCCGTCGGGGCGTACCCAGAGCACGACATCGGGCTCGAACTCCCCGCCGCCGGTGTAGCGGCAACCCTCACCGGATTGGAGGCTCATGCCATCGCGGCAGTCGCCCACTACAACGGGAGTGGGGTCGGGATCTTCCGCTGCGGAGGGTTCCGCCCTCGCGGTCGCGGGAGCGGAGTCCCGCTCGACTCCGCCCGACCCGTCTCCACACCCGATGAGCGCCAGAGCGACCACGAACCCCAGCGCGGTGGCGGCAATGAGGGGCCGCACCGTTCTGAGCGCAACCACTACAGGAATCGACCGACCTGTCCCTGCGGACGAGATATCTGGCGGGGCCATCAGGGCACCGCGTCAATGGTCCACGTGGTACCGGACCTGCTGGCCCTGAACCCGTTGAGGTTCACGCTGGCGCCTGAGCAGATACCGCCATAGCACCCGCTCGCGCCGCGGATTTCGAAGCGGTCCGTTCCAACACTGATTCCGGGAACTGAGACGGTGCAGAAGTCCCCCGACCGGAGGGTCATGCCAACCCGGCAGGCCCCGCCCGACTCCGTTGTCTCCGGGCTCACGGTCAAAGTGTAGCTGCCCGTCTCTCCGACGCCGTGGAGATTGGCGATGGCGAGGTAGGTTCCCGCCTCCAGGGTTCGGCTGATCCGCGAGTCGAGACCATCACCGCCGTCGTCGTCCCATTCGATCGCGCTCTGGTCGATCGCGCCCGGGTCGATCGCGCTCGGGTCGCTTGCGGGCGGGCTCGCCAGAATCAGGAAGCTGTCCGCCGTGCCGGAAGCAAGCTCGATCACCACCTGGGTCGCCTGGCTCACCCCGAAGGAATAGACGTCCGCGTACGTGCCGTCGGAAAGCACGCAGTCGCTCGAACTCCACCTCCCGCCCTGGCTGACCGAACTCGTGATAGTCCCGAGGGCCGTGATGGCGCAGTCATGGGTGTTCTCCGCCTCGGGGGCCGTGGTTGCGGGCTCAGCGGCGAGCGGGATCGTGATCGCCGAGCTCACGAGCCAGCGGTCCGTCTGTGCGTCGGTCGGGAAGAATCGTGCGCGGGGGAGGATGCGTTCGCCCTCCACGGGGTTGAACCCGAACTCGATCCGCCCGTCGTCGAGCAGGCGGGCGGTGATCTGGCCAAGGACGTCACCATCCGACGCCACGTCGGACGAGACGAGCCAGCGGTCTGTCTCTACGTCGGCGGGGAAGAAGCGCCGTTCCGGCAGTATCCGCTCTCCGTCCTCCGGCCGGAAGCCGAACTCCACCCGGCCGCTGCTCAGGCGTCTCGCCTCGATCCGGCCCTCGAGCTCGGCGGTTGTGGGCGTGGCGGCGGTATCGGGTGTGGCTGCCGGCGGGGGCGTCGATGCCCCCGAGTCGCCTGCTGTCTCGATGAGCCAGGTTCCGTCGCCCTGGGCGCTCGCCACAAAGTCGTACACGACGCCGTTGACGGTCGTGTTGCGCGCGCTGATGCCCGTCCCGGCGGTGAAGAACAGGAAGCGCCCCCGGCCCGACGAATCGACCGAAAACTCCTGGGAGGTGCCGGGGTAGACGCAACTCTCGCCCCTGTCGACCACCAACCCGGGGCGGCAGGTTTCAGCCGTGCCCTGCGCGCTGACGAGAGCGGGCATCGCCGACAGAACCAGTAGCAGGGTGAAGAGCGACACCGCCCACCACCAGCGGTCGCCAGAAGCGGTGCGGCGAGGTCGAACGAACCTCATCGGAAGCGTTCCCGGCTGGGACACGCTAACTCGGCGGCCTGGCGGGCGGGACGGAGTAGGCGGTCCTAGAACATGTATTCGGGGGGGGGGGGGGGGTCACGGTGCCTGCCCTTCCTGGAAGGTGGATGCGCCTCCACCCAGCAGTCCGCACCATACCAGAGTCGGGCCGTCGCCTCACACCATGTACTCAGTGTCGACACAGGCCTGAGGCGGCTACTGGTGCAAGCCGCGCACTACATCCTCGGTCCATTCGGACCCTACAGCGCGGCGCTACCAGGATTGCGGGCGGGCGTTCGCCGTGATCAACGGGTAGTCGTCTCCGCTGCATGAACGCCTCCTGCGAGACCAGCCTGCCGGTCTGCGAGTCGTGCGACGAGGGTGATGGTCGTTGGCTCGGGCCGCACCGGCCGCTTCCTCGGCTGCTCGCAGTACGTCTCCGACCAGCCCCTGCACCATCACCCGCAGCATCCCGTGCTCTGTTAGCTTGTCCTATCGGACCCGTGTGACACAGTACCAGCTCACGGGGCTCAGCGGCGCCTTCACCGCCGTGACCCACACCGGCACCGGCACCAGCGCGACGATCACCGGGCTGACGTCGGACACGAGCTACGAGGTGCAGGTGCGCGCGACCAACGCCGAGGGCGCAAGCGCCTGGTCCACCGCGGTCACGGCCCGGACCAACGCGCGAATCGCCGAGGCTGGCCATAGCAGAGAGGTCCCCGAGAACTCCGCGAGCGGCACGAACGTCGGCGCCGCCATCCCGGAGATCCCGGCCATCGACCACCCGGGCCTGACCAACTTCGTCTACTCCATGGCCGGTACCGACGCCTCGTCGTTCTCCTTCAACGCCGCGACCCGGCAGATCACGACCGCGGCGGTCTTCGACCACGAGGATGAGGACGAGTACGAGGTCACGATCGTCGTGACCTCCGACACCACCATCTTCGACATCCCGGTCGACATCACCGTCACCGACGTGGCCGAGCCGCCGTCCGCGCCGGCCGCGCCGGCGGTGACGACATCATCGACCTCGAACACCGGCCTCAGCGTGAGCTGGACCGCGCCGACGAACACCGGCCGTCCCGCGATCACGGATTACGACGTGCAGTACCGGCAGGGAACCAGCGGCCCCTGGACCAGCCTGACCCATACCGGCACGGCCACCACCGCGACCATCACCGGCCTGCTCAATGGGAGGTCCTACCAGGTGCAGGTGCGGGCCACCAACGCCGAGGGCACCAGCGACTGGTCGCCGTCGGGCACGGGCTCCACCGGATCCGATCCGGTGTTCTCGGCCACGACCCAGGCGCGCAGCGTCGCGGAGAACTCGGCGGCGGGCACCAACGTCGGCGCGGCGCTCCCGGCTGCCACCGACGCCGACGGAGACACGCTCACCTACAGCATGACCGGCACGGACGCGGCGTCGTTCGACTTCAACGCCTCGACCCGCCGGATCACGACCAAGACCAACGTGACCTACGACCACGAGGCGAAGTCCAGCTACACCGTGACCGTGAGCGCGACGGACGGCCGTGGCACGGCCAGTGTCACGGTGACGATCACCGTGACCGACGTGAGCGAGCCGCCCTCGGCGCCGGCCGCGCCGACGGTGACGGCGACCTCGGGCACGACCGACAGCCTCGACGTGAGCTGGACCGCGCCGACGAACACCGGCAAACCGGCCATCAGCGACTACGACGTGCAGTACCGGGAAGGAAACACCGGCGCCTTCACTGCCGTGACCCACACCGGCACCGGCACCAGCGCGACGATCACCGGGCTGACGCCGGGCACCGCCTACCAGGTGCAGGTGCGGGCCACCAACGCCGAAGGCACCAGCGGCTGGTCGCCGTCGGGCAGCGACTCGACATCGCTGCCGGTGATCACGATCAGCGGCGGCCCCGCGGTGGCCGAGGGCGCGAACGCATCGTTCACGGTCACCGCCAGCCCCGCGCCGGCCTCAAATCTGGATGTCTCCGTGACGGTGACAGACGCCCCGCACGGCGACTTCGTGGCGGCGGCCAACGAGGGCGCCCAGACCGTCACGATCACGGCGGGCGCCGCCACCGCGTCCTTCAACGTCGCCACGGTGAACGACACCGTCGACGAGCCGGGCGGCCGAGTGACCGTGACACTCGTGGGCGGCAGCGATTACACGTTGGGCAGCACGACCTCGGCCGGGGTGGACGTGACCGACAACGACCCGACGACGGTGACACTGAGCACGCCGGACACGACGGCCACCGAGGGCTCGACCGACACGGCCTCGATCAGGGTGACGCTGAATCGGGGCTTGATCGAAGCCGCGAACGAGGCTGTGGATGTTCCGCTGTCGTTCGCCGGCGGCACGGCGGGAACGGACTTCACGCTGGCCCTGCAGGGGTCGCCGGCGGGGGTGACGTTCATCAGCAGCACCAGCACGTTGCGGTTCGCCGCTGCGTCAGGCGCCGTGTCGGCCGCGTCGGCGACCTTGACCCTTACGGCCGTGACGGACAGCGACAGCACAGACGAGGCGGTGACGGTCAGTCTCGGTGCGCCCGTCTCGACCGCCCTCACGGCCGGCGGGGGGTTCACGACCAGCCGCACGGGCGACGGGGTGATCGCGCTGCTCGAGGGTGTCAGCACGACGACGTCGGGGGCCTACATCACGCGCAAGGTGATCCCTTCTGCGGGCGTGACGAGGGACGGCGGCGGCGGCTGGACCCTGCAAGAAGGAACCGAGATCAAGGTCCGCTTCACGAACCTGCAGGCGACGCTGCCGTCGTCGCCGCTCATGGTCTACTACTACGTGACGGAGCGGATTCCTCACATCTACCACATCCCGGAGGCGAACCGGGGGTACCAGCATGTGACCTTCGCGGCGAACCAGCGCCATGTCGACGTGACCATCCCGACCAGGGTCTCCGGCGCGGCCAGGAGCGAAAATCCGCTGTGGGTGATGCTGATGTCCGCGGACCCGCGGGAGACGCCGCGGGCCTACTGGACCAACTATCGTCCGCTGACCTTCACCATCACCAGAGCCCCGAGCGGCGGCGGGCAGCAGAGCCCGCAGCAGGGCGTCAACGGAGCGACCACGGAGGTGACGATCTCGGCGGGCGCGGCGTCGGCGACCGAGGGCGGAACGGTGACCTTCACGCTGAGCGCCGACCCAGCGCCGGCCGCCGACCTCACGGTGGAGGTGCTGGTCGAAGAGGTGATGGGCGCGGGCGACGATGCCGTCGGAGGCGCCCAGATCGCCACGGCGACGATCCCGGCGGGGCAGGCCTCGGCGACCGTGACGGTGACTCTGATGTCGGACGACGTGGCGCGCGCCGACGGCACGGTGTCGGCCCTGGTCATGACGGGCGACGGCTATGCGCCAGGCGATCAGGACGGAGTGACGCTGACGCTGTTCGACGACGACACGCCAACGTCGAATCTAGTCGCGGGCGGGTCGTTCGAGACGCCGACGGTGACCGCCCACGGCGGTACGTGGCATCAGTTCGCCGCCGGCACGGCGGGCATTGAGTGGACGGTGACGGGCGGGCCGCTGGAGCTGATGCGGGGCATCCTGGGCGGCGCGTCGGACGGCGCCCAGCACGCCGAACTCGACAGCACGGGCTCGGTGACGATCTCGCAGGCGCTGTCCACGGTGGCGGGCCGCACCTACACGGTGGCCTTCGACTACAAGGCGAGGCCGGGCACCGGCGCGCACACCAACGGGCTGACCGCGACATGGAACGGCGCCGACATCGCCGCGGGCATCACGCTCGGCAACGCCTGGCGGACCCACACCGCGCAGGTGGTCGGCACCGGCAGCGACACGCTGGCGTTCACCGACTCGGGCAGGTCTGACGGGGTGGGCACGTTCCTGGACAACGTGTCGGTGACGCCCGCTCCGGCCCAGCTGCAGACGCAGCCGCAGACCCCTGTGCTGAGCATCAGCGCGGGCGGCGGGATCACGGAGGGCGGCACGGCCAGCTTCACGATCACGGCAACCCCCGCGCCGACGACTCCGATCCTCGTCAAGGTCGGCGTCTCGCAGAACGGATCCTTCGGCGCGAGGGGCGCAGCCGCGATCGCGGTCAGCGGCGCCTCAACGACCTACACGATCAGCACGTCGGACGACAACGTCGACGAGCCGAACGGCTCGGTCACGGCTAAGCTCAAGGACGGCGGCGGCTACACTGTCTCGTCCACGAGCGGCGCGGCCACGGTGCCGGTGTCCGACAACGACGCGCCGGAGCTGAGCATCAGCGCGGGCGCCGGGATCACGGAGGGCGGTACAGCCAGCTTCACGATCACAGCGAGCTCGGCTCCTGGCAGTCCGATCACGGTCAACGTGGGCGTCTCGCAGAGCGGCTCCTTCGGCGCCAGCGGCGCGGCCACGGTGACCGTCAGCGGCACCTCGACGACCTACACGATCAGCACGACGGAGGACAGCACCGACGAAGCCGACGGGTCGGTCACGGCCACGCTGAAGGGCGGCAGCGGCTACACGGTGTCGTCGACCAACGGCGCGGCCACGGTCAGC
>JAJEIT010000071.1 GCA_022827945.1 Dehalococcoidia bacterium
CCCCGACGCCTACGGAGAAAGCGAGTCGGACACCGGCAGCCGCCTGGCCTGCGGCGTAATCGTGCCTGTGGACGAAGGCGGGTAGAGCGCCCTGCCTCACCACGCGCGGGGCGGCACTATGAGCGTTGTGGGTACGTGGACCTGCACGAGTCGTGCTCCGAACCTGGCGCTGGCCGGTGGCTCTTTGGCGGGCGCTTATTGAGATATAGTCTAGATTCGACTCATCCCTTGAGGCACTCGGCAAGCGCTGCCGGGTCAGCCTCAGGGTCATAGGTAGGTTCGGATAATGCTGAAGACACTGCACCTGGGTTTGCTCATCACTGCCATCGTGGCGCTCGCGATCGCCGTCGTCGCTTGCGGGTCCGACGATGAAGCCGAGCCCACGGCAGTTGCGACCGAGGCGCCGGCCGCGACCCCCAGCCCAACCGCGTCACCCACCGAGGCGCCAACCCCGCTGGTCGAGTCGGCAGGCTCCCTCGAGGACCTGTTCCTCACCGATGCCACGACCGGTAGCCAACTCATGGCGCACATCTCCGAAGCCGAAAGGGACTGCCTCCGCGAGGCGATCGGAGAGGAACTGTACGGAGCCATGCTGGACGTCCCCATAAGGAGGCTCGTTGCGGAAGTCAGGAGTTCCGGCGCGGGTTCCTTCCTGGGTTGTCTGACCGACGACAACGTCGTGCTCATGGGCCTGGTACTGGTCGATTCCCATCACGGAAGAACCGACCCCGAGGCGCGTGAGTGCAGCATCGCTGTCGCGCGGGAGAACCCCGAAGTCATTCGCGTCAGGTTCGAGCTGCTGCGCCCGGCACTCGAGGACACCGACACGGAAGCCCTGTTCAACTCCTCCAAGGAGCTGTTCGACTGCCTCGACGTGACAGAGCAGGTGAACGTGCTCGTCCGCCTCACCACGAGGCTGGACCAGGACGACACCTTCACCGGGGAGGACGTCGTGGCGATGCTCCCCGAGGAGGAGGTGTCGTGCATCCGGGACCGGGTCGGCGAGGAACTGTTCGACGCGTTCCTGGGAGCTACGGTCACGGAAGCGTTCGCGCCGGCCGCGGCTTCCCTGCTCGACTGCCTCGCGCTGGAGAGCAAGACCGCCCTCTTTGCCGCGTTTACCTCATCCAGGGTCGAAGGACTGCGCGAGGAGGCCGTGGTGTGCATGGCCACCCTCGTCGCGGATAGCCCGCACATCCTGGCCCTCGGGTTCGGCGCCCTCGAAACCGGCGAGCTGGGAGAGAGCGAGCTCGCGCAACTCGGCGACGAGGCCGCCAAACTCTTCGACTGCCTCAACTCCGAAGAGATCTACCAGGTGCTGACGCTGCCCGCGGTTGTTGAGCAGTAGGACAGCGGCTATCCCGTGGCGGCGCTGCGCCCTCGGCCGGAAGTGGTGGGCGATGAGGGACTCGAACCCCCGGCCTCTTCGGTGTAAGCGAAGCGCTCTAACCAGCTGAGCTAATCGCCCGGATCGCCAGTCTACCCGCCGTCCTCTACAGGACCGACTGGATCCCCTCCGCGAGCAGGATGCCCGGCTCCCAGCTGATCACCGACTTCGCCCGCGAGTTGTCCGAGCACTTGCGCAGCTCCTCGAACGCGCCCCGCGGGTTCGGGATGATGTGCTCCACCTCGCCCCCCACCAGCGCCGCGATCTCGTTCACCGACGTCTCCTCGCCAGACCCCACGTTCAGCGCCACCGCCCGCCCCGCCGGCAGCTCCGAGTTCGCCGCGTTCAGGTTTGCCCGCACCACGTCGTCGACGTGTACGTAGTCGCGCGTCTGGCAGCCGTCGCCGTAGACGGTCAGCGGCTTGCCCTCATCCCGCAGCCGCAGGAAGTGCGGGATCACGAGCGCGTACGCCCCCTCCGCCGACTGGCGCGGCCCGTACACGTTGAAGTAGCGCAGCGACACGATCTGCATCCCGAAGAGCGCCGCGAACAGGTCCGCGTACTGCTCCCCGATGAGCTTGTGCAGCCCGTAGGGGGAGAGCGGGTTCGGCGCCAGGTCCTCCGTCATCAGGTGCGTGTCCTGGTCCCCGTAGACGCTCGACGAGGACGACACCACCACCCGCTCGACGCCGTGCTCGCGCGCCGCCTGCAGCACGTTCAGCGTGCCGTTCACGTTCACCGCGTGCGTCCCGATCGGGTCGTCGACGGACTGCTGGACGCGTGGCAGGGCGGCCAGGTGGAACACCCACGTCGCCCCCGCCACCGCCGCCAGCACCGCCTCCGCGTCCGCCACCGACCCCTCCACCAGCTCGGCCGCCTCGTTCAGGTATTCGAGGTTCCCCGTCGAAAGGTCGTCGAGCACCGCCACCTCGCAGCCGTCCCGCACAAGCGCATCGACAATGTGCGACCCGATGAACCCGCACCCTCCGGTCACGACGCAGCGCATGGCGATCATGCTACGGGAAAGGGTCGTCGGGCCGGATCGCAGACACCGGCGCGGGGGCGGGCTACGATGGGCGCATGGCACCAAAGCGCATTGCCGTCCTCGGCTCGACCGGCTCCATCGGCCGCCAGACCATCGACGTGACCCGGCAACTTCCGGAGTTCTTCGAGATCACGGCCCTGGCCGCCGGGCGGAACACCGCCCGACTCGCCGAACAGGTCGCCGACCTGCGCCCCCGCTACGTCTACGCCGCCCAGCGCGACGCGACCCTCGACGACGCCATTGAGGCGGCCGGCGCGACCTGGCTCCCCATGGACGAGATGGCCGTCGCCGCCGACGTCGACATCGTGCTCGCGGGCACGGGCGGCGCCGCCGGCCTCCTCCCCACCATCGCCGCGCTGGAGGCGGGCAAGCCCGTCGCCATCGCCAACAAGGAGGCGCTCGTGATGGCCGGGCACCTCATCCGCCGCGCCATGGTCGCCGGTGGCGGCGACCTCCGCCCCGTCGACAGCGAGCACTCCGCCATCTGGCAATGCCTCTGGGGCGAGGAGGAGCACGGCATCCGCCGCATCATGCTCACCGCCAGCGGCGGCGCCTTCCGCGACCTCGACCCCGACGGGCTTGCCGCCGTCACCCCTGCGCAGGCCCTCAAGCACCCCACCTGGAACATGGGCGACAAGATCACCGTCGACTGCGCCACCCTCATGAACAAGGGCATGGAGACCATCGAGGCAATGTGGCTCTTCGACGTGCCCATGGAGGCTGTTCAGGTCGTTCTTCACCGCGAGTCGATCGTCCACTCCCTCGTCGAGTTCAGCGACGGCAGCGTGAAGGCGCAGCTCGGCGTGCCCGATATGCGTCTGCCCATCCAGTGCGCCCTCGCCTACCCCGAGCGCATGCCCGAGCCTCCCGCCCCCGCCCTGGACCTGGCCATGGCCGGCCAGCTCACCTTCGGCGAGCCCGACATCTCCCGCTTCCCCTGCCTCGGCCTGGCGATGGAGTCCGGGCGCCTCGGCGGCACCTACCCCGCCGCCATGGCCGCCGCCGACGAGGTCGCCGTCGAACGCTTCATGGCCGGCGAGGTCGGCTTCCTCGATATCCCCGGCATCATCGAGGGCGTGATGGAGCGGCACGAATCGACGCCCGATCCCGACCTTGAAGCGGTCTTCGCCGCCGACCAGTGGGCGCGCAACGCGGCGGAGGTGGCTCCGGCGGGAGCCCGCGCGTGACCTTCCTCGCCGCCTTCGAGATCGTCGATGTCCTTCGCTCGGCGCTGATCTTCGCGGCTCTCCTCGTTCCCCTCGTCGTCATCCACGAGTTCGGGCACTTCTTCGCGGCCAAGCTGTTCCGCATCAGGGTGCTCGAGTTCGGAATCGGCTTTCCCCCGCGCATCAAGGGCCTTTCGTTCAGGCGCGGCGAGACCGAATACACGATCAACTGGCTCCCCATCGGCGGCTTCGTCCGCATGCTCGGTGAAGAGGATCCCTCCGATCCGCGCTCCCTCGCCGCTGCCGCACCCTGGAAGCGCCTGACGGTCATGGGCGCGGGCGTCGTGATGAACGTCGGCCTCGCCCTCCTGCTCTTCACGATCGCGTTCATGGTCCCGCGCGAACGCGCCCTCAACCTCGCGCAGGTCGCCGAGGTCATGCCCGAGTCCCCCGCCGCGATGGCGACCATCACCGGCACCCTGCGTGACGGGAGCGAGCCGGCCCAGGGCCTCCAGCCCGGCGACGTGGTCATGGAGGTGAACGGCCGCGAGGTCCGCAACGTCAGCGAGCTCATCTTTCACACCCGCCGCTTCATCGGAGAGACCCAGACCTGGGTGATCTCGCGCGCCAACTCGACCCTCGAGGCCGAGCTCTACGCCCGCTGGCGCCCGCCCGAAGGCCAGGGCCCGACCGGAATCCGCGTGGGCGCCCCCACCGTCTGCACCGATATCGATGCCGATGGCAACCCGATCGGCTGCAGCCAGCGCTTCCCCTACACCGAGAACGTCTCGTACCCGCCCTGGGAAGCCGTCCCGCGGGGCTGGCAAGCCATGATCGACGCCGTCATCGTCACCAAGAACGAAATTCAGGTGCGGGTGAACGGCAGCAGCGGTGCCGCCCCCGACCAGCCCCTCCTCTCCGGCCCCGTCGGCATCGCGAGCACAACCGGCGACATCGTCGAGCAGGCAGGCTGGCGACCCCTGATCGAGCTGGCGGCGCTCCTCAGCCTCTCGCTGGCCGTGTTCAATGCCCTCCCCATCCCCGCCCTCGACGGTGGCCGCATGTTCTTCGTGGTCGTCGAGATGCTGCGTGGGGGCCGCCGCATCTCCCCCGAGAAGGAAGGCTTCGTCCACTTCGTCGGGTTTGCCGTCCTGCTCGCTGGGATCCTCGTCATCACCTTCTTCGATATCTCCCGCCTCATCACCTGACGCCACGCCGTGCTCTTCGACGCCATCTTCATCACGCTCTTCGTCCTCGGGTGGCTCGTGCTCGGCTTCCTCCCCTGGTTCATCCTGAGCGTGGCAACCCGCGGGAACGCAGGGATGCGTTACCTGTTGCCGAGCATGTCCGCCGGTGTGGTCGGCGGTCTCGCCGTTCCCCTCTTCCGCGACGATGGGCTCGGCCTCGCTCTCAGCTTCGTCGTAGCATTCGTGCTCCCTACCCTGCTGTTGACTGCTCAGCGGGTCTCGCGCCGCCGGCAGCCTGAACCCCCGGGATGACGCCATGACCATCGCCCTCTCGACCATGTACGCCCAGCAGAAGCGCTTCGAGGACGGCGCCGACTTTGCGCGGTACGCCGCCGAGGCGGGCTACGACGCCATCGAGGTCTCCCACTCGACATCCCCGGAAAAGCTCCGCGAGATCCTCGACAGCGGCGTCCTCCCCGTGACCTCGGTCCACCAGCCCGCCCCCCACGTCGAGGTCGACGGCGGCAAGAGCAACGCCGACCTCAACCTGGCCTCGACCGAACGGAGTGAGCACGCACGCGCCCTCCGGCACGCCCTCCGCAGCATCGAGTGGGCGGCGGAGGCGGGCGCGTCGGCGCTCGTCGTCCACCTCGGCGAGGTCGAGGGCTCCTTCTCCGGCACGACCGCCGAGCTCTACCGCCTGTTCCGGCAGCACGGCATCAGGGACAACCGCGCCGCCGAGGCGCGAGCCGAAATGGAGCAGCGGCGCGCGGAAGCCGCGCCCGCGAACCTGGAGGCGGCGCGCGACTCGCTCGTTCAACTCGTCGAGGCTGCCCGGCCCCACGGCATCGTCATCGGCATCGAGAACCGGCTCGACTACCACCAGATCCCCCTCCCTGCCGAGTCGCGCGCCCTCATGGAGGGTTTTGCCCCCGACGAGGTCGGCCACTGGCACGACACCGGCCACGCCGAGGTGCTCGAACGCCTCGGCTATCTGCCGCACGGCGCCTGGTTCGACGAGCTTGGCGACCGCCTCGTCGGCGCCCACGTCCACGATGTGCGCGGCGTCGTCGACCACCGTGCGCCCGGTACGGCGCAGCTCGACTGGGAGATGGTCGCCGGTGGCCTCGGCTCGCTCGACGCCATCACCCTCGAGATCGACCAGCGCGAGACCGACGACGACGTCCGCGCTGCCCCCGCCTTCCTCCGATCCGTCGGTCTCGGCTAGGCGTCCTGCTCCTCGAAGTCGATATCCAGGGCGACATCCAGCGCAGGCGCGCTGTGCGTGAGCGCCCCTGAGGAGATTGCGTCCACGCCCGTCGCCGCGATCTCCGCGACCCGCTCCAGCGTGATGCCGCCGCTCGCCTCCAGCTTTGCCCGCCCCGCGACGAGGGCGACGGCCTCTCGCATCTGCTCCGTCGTCATGTTGTCGAGCAGGATCCACTCCGGTTGCGCGTCGAGCGCGTCCCGGAGCTCGTCGAGTGTGTCGACCTCGACTTCGACCGGCGTCGCCGGCGCGTGCTGGCGGATGGTCGCTACCGCCTGCGCGAGCGTCTTGCCCTGCCGCGCGATCGCATCGCGGTGGTTGTCCTTGATCATGCCCATCACGGCGAGGTCGCGCCGGTGGTTCGAGCCCCCGCCGCAGCGGACCGCGTACTTCTCCAGGTCCCGGAGGCCGGGCGTCGTCTTGCGCGTGTCCAGGATGACGCAGTCCGTCCCCGCCGCCTCTACATAACGACTTGTGATCGTTGCGACCCCCGAGAGCCGCTGCACGAGGTTGAGCGCCGTCCGCTCCCCCGACAAGATCGCCCGGGCGGGCCCCGCCACGCTCGCCAGAACCGTCCCCCCCTCGACCTTG
Organism: Dehalococcoidia bacterium; assembly: GCA_022827945.1. Classification (GTDB taxonomy): domain Bacteria; phylum Chloroflexota; class Dehalococcoidia; order Tepidiformales; family Tepidiformaceae; genus UBA2991. The sequence goes on from JAJEIT010000071.1 coordinate 6,644, forward strand.
TTCCCGTCGTCGACATGAGCCTCGAAGGCGGTCGCCTCGTCCAGCGTTGCGAAGACGTACCGGGCCACGACAAGCCCGCAGATCACTCCCGCCTCCCGCGCCACCAGCCGCCCCCGCGCGACGAGTCCCGGCGCCACCACTGACTGCGTGGTCACGTCGTCGCCGGCGCGATCCTCTGAGAGTGCGGTTCGCACCACGGAGGTGATAGCTCCCAGCGGGGGCGGTTCAATGAGCACGGCGGAACACCTGCTGCCGCTGCCAACGTGCGTCGTCCCGCTTGGGGAAGTCCATGCGGAAGTGCGCGCCCCGGCTCTCCTCGCGTGTGAGCGCCGCCGTGAGCAGCAGCTCCGCGAAGACCCCCAGCCAGCGTCGCTCGTGCCCCTCCCGAGAGGCCTCCGGCTCCCCCTCGGGCCATCTGTCGACTGTGTTGAGCCCTTCCTGCAGCGCCTCGCCCGAGCGCTCGATGCCGGCGTGCTCCCAGAGCAGGCGCTGGACGGCCGCGTGGTCGGGCGGAGCTGTCCTCCCCGCCGCGAACGGCGTTGAGTCCGGGCAAGGCTCCAGCGCCCCGCCCGTTTCCTCGGCAATGTGCTCGACCGCCCGCTTCGCGAAAACCACGGTTTCGAGCAGCGAGTTGCTCGCCAGCCGGTTCGCCCCGTGGACACCGGTCGCGGCCGTCTCGCCGCATGCGTACAGGCCCGGCACCGTCGTGCGTGCCCACGAATCCGTCCGCACCCCGCCCATGATGTAGTGCGCCGCAGGGGCGACCGGTACCGGATCGCGCCGCAGGTCGACTCCCTGCTCGCGGCAGAACGCCGCGATAGCGGGGAAGCGCTCGATCGGGTCCACGCGCTCCAGCGCGGTGCAGTCGAGCCAGACGTGGTCGGAGCCGGCGTCGCGCATCTCCGCCACCATCGCCCGCGCGACCACGTCCCGTGGCGCGAGGTCGGAAAGCTCGTGGTAGCGCGACATGAACGCCTCGCCGTCGCCGTTGCGCAGCACCGCGCCCTCCCCTCGCAGCGCCTCCGAGATCAGGAAGGGCGGCGCTCCTAGCCGGCGGAAGGCCGTCGGGTGGAACTGGTAGAACTCGAGGTCGGTCACCTCCGCCCCGGCGTCGAAGGCGAGGGCGATGCCGTCACCCGTGGCCACGGGCGGATTCGTCGTGTGGGAGAAGGCCGCCCCTGCCCCGCCCGTCGCCAGCACGACCGCGTCCGACTCGAAGACGCATTCTGTGCCGGTCGCCTGGTCGAGGGCGCGAACGCCCACCGTCCTGCCGCTCTCCAACAGGACCTCGGTCGCCAGCGTGTGCTCCCGGACGGCGATTCGGCCGCTCGCGACTTGCTCCGCGAGCGCCGTCGTGATCGCCGCCCCGGTCCGGTCGCCGCGAGCGTGCAGGACGCGCGCGTTGCGGTGCGCGCCCTCACGCCCGAAGGCGGGCCCCGTTCCCTCGCTGTCGAAGGCGACCCCGTACCGCTCGAGGTCGCGGATGCGGCGCGGTGCGCTCTCCACGAGGATGCGCGCCATCGCCTCGTCGACCAGCCCCGCGCCCGCCGCGATCGTGTCCTTCAGGTGCTGTTCGGTGGAGTCGTCCGGGCCGATCGCAGCCGCGATGCCACCCTGCGCGTGGCGCGTGCTCCCCTCGTGCAACTCCCCCTTCGTGACGAGGAGCACGGGGCCCAGCGCGCTCGCTTCGAGCGCGGCGAAGAGGCCCGCCATGCCGCTCCCGACCACGATCGCCCGGTACCGGCCATCCGCCCGTGGGGGATCGCTCACGGGACTTAGTGTACGTGGTACACCAAGTCCCCGCGACGCGCGCAAGCGCCTCTGCGAGTCGCCCCAATCGTGCGCCTCCGTACAATGCTAGGGGTGGCGATCCATCCCATCCGGCGCGCCGGCGACCCCGTCCTCCGGCAGAAAGCAAAGCGCGTCCGCGTGCGCGATTCGAGCATCCCGCAACTTATCGAGGACATGTTCGAGACCATGTACGACGCCCCCGGCGTGGGCCTCGCCGCCCCCCAGATCGGCATCCCCCTCCAGGTGATCGTGCTCGACACGCCTCCCGCCGAGCCGTTCGCCCTGCTCAATCCCCAGATCATCAAGCGCTCGGGCGAACGCCAGCTCAACGAGGGCTGCCTTTCCGTGCCCGGCTTCCGCGGCGAGATCACCCGCTCCGTCAAGGTCCTCGTGAAGGGCATCGATCCCACCACCGGGCGGGAGGTCCGCATCCGCGCCGAGGACGACCTCCTCGCCGA
>JAJEIT010000085.1 GCA_022827945.1 Dehalococcoidia bacterium
ACCCCTTCTCAACCGGCGCCAGAACCACGACATCTCCGTCGTCGTCGACCGGCTCGTCGTGCGCGCCTCCGACCGCGAGCGCCTCTCCGACTCCGTGGCCACCGCCCTCCGCATGGCCGACGGCGTCGCCGAGGTCGCCCTGGAAAACGGAGACGATGGAGACGACGAAGGCGGCATCCACCTCTTCAGCGAGCGCTACGCCTGTCCCGGCTGCGGCCTCGGCATGCCCGAACTCGAGCCCCGGCAGTTCTCCTTCAACTCCCCCTTCGGCGCCTGCCAGGAGTGCGACGGACTCGGCCACCAGCGCGTCCCCAACGCCGACCTCATCGTGGGCGGCGACCGGATCTCCATTCTCGAGGGCGTCCTCCTCCCCCTGGGGACCCCGAGTTGGAGCGGCCGCCGCCACGCCCTCGCCCGCCTCGCCCGCAAGCTCGACTTCGACCTCAACACCGTCTGGGGCGAACTCGACGACGACCAGCAGGAGGCGATCCTCTACGGCGACACCGACGTGGGATGGGAAGGCGCCGTCGCCGCCACCCTGCGCCGCTACCACGACACGACGAGCGAGCGCGTGCGCCTCGCGCTCGAGGAGTACATGACGCTCTCCACCTGTCTCGCCTGCGAAGGCGGCAGGCTGCGCCCCGAGAGCCGGGCCGTCACCCTCGAGGGACTCTCCCTCCCCGCGCTCACCGCGCAGTCCGTGGCCGAACTCCGCCCCCTCCTCGGCGGCTGGCTCGCCGAAGCCCGCAAGGCCGGCGGCCAGGCGGCCGAGATCCGCGTCCCCATCCTCAAGGAGGTCGTCGAGCGCCTCGAGTTCCTCGACCACGTCGGCCTCGGCTACCTCACCCTCGCCCGTTCCGCCGGCACCCTCTCCGGCGGCGAGGCCCAGCGCATCCGCCTCGCCACCCAGATCGGGAGCCGCCTCGTCGGCGTCCTCTACGTCCTCGACGAACCCAGCATCGGCCTCCACCCGCGCGACAACCGCAAGCTCCTGCAGACCCTCGGCGCCCTGCGCGACCTCGGGAACACCGTCCTCGTCGTCGAACACGACGAACTCACCATCCGCCGCGCCGACCACATCGTCGACATGGGGCCGGGGGCCGGGCGCGAGGGCGGGGAAGTCGTCGTCTCCGGCGACATCGACCGGCTCCTCGCGGACGAACGCTCGCTCACCGCCGCCTACCTCCGCGGCGAGCGCGAGATCCCCGTCCCCGAACGCCGCCGCCCCCCGGAAAACGGCCGCCTCGTCGTGCGGGGCGCCCGCGAGCACAACCTGCGCGCGATCGACGTCGGCTTCCCGCTCGGGACCTTCATCTGCGTCACCGGCGTGTCCGGCTCCGGCAAGTCCACCCTCGTCGAGCAGATCCTCTACCGCCGCCTCGCCCGCGAGATCTACCGCTCCAAGCTCGTCCCCGGCGCACACGACGCGATCGAGGGCATCGATCTTTTCGACAAGGTCATCGACGTCGACCAGAGCCCCATCGGCCGCACCCCGCGCTCGAACCCCGCCACCTACACCGGCCTCTTCACCCCCATCCGCGAACTCTTCGCCCGCCTGCCCGAGTCCAACATCCGCGGCTACGCGCCGGGGCGGTTCAGCTTCAACGTGAAGGGCGGGCGCTGCGAACCCTGCCGAGGCGACGGCCTCGTGAAGATCGAGATGCACTTCCTCCCCGACGTCTACGTCCCCTGCGACATCTGCCGGGGGCGCCGCTACAACCGCGAGACGCTCGAGGTCCTCTACCGCGGCCGCAGCATCGCCGACGTGCTCGCGATGAGCGTGGATGAGGCGCTCGAGTTCTTCGACGCCGTCCCCTCCGTGAAGCGCCGCCTGGGCACCCTCTCCGACGTCGGCCTCGGCTACGTGACCCTCGGCCAGCCCGCGACCACCCTCTCCGGCGGCGAGGCCCAGCGCGTGAAGCTCGCCACCGAACTCGCGAAGACGAGCACCGGCCGCACCGTCTACATCCTCGACGAGCCCACGACCGGCCTGCACTTCGAGGACGTGCGCCTCCTCCTCCGCGTCCTCCACCGGCTCGCCGACCGCGGCAACACGATCATCGTCATCGAACACCACATGGACGTCGTGAAGACGGCGGACTGGGTCATCGACATGGGTCCCGAGGGAGGGGCGGGGGGCGGCCTCGTCGTCGCCGAGGGTCCCCCGGAACTCGTGGCCGCGACCCCGGGAAGCCACACCGGCCGGCATCTCGCGGCTCTCCTGCCGGAATCGAACCGGAAATCGACCCGGAAATCGAGCGGAACCCTGGCCATATGAGCGGTGTAGGGGGCCGTATCAGCGTGCGGTCCGGCGCAGCAACACTTGGCGGAAAACTTGACGGCAGGTGGGAATCGGTGCCATACTTCAGGTTACGCGGGGGAGTGGGTGGTGGAGAGTGTGGCGGGGCCTTCCTCAATCCCCCCGGAAATACGTGACCCGAAGTGACGGCGTGATCCCCCGGGATCACCGGAGAATCAAAGCTCTTGCCGGAGACGGTTCACG
>JAJEIT010000043.1 GCA_022827945.1 Dehalococcoidia bacterium
CGTGAGCAACCCAACCAGGCCCTTCGTTGCCCGGTCTCGCACAAATCTATTCGGGGTCGAGAGCATCCAGGCGAGGGCGACTGTGGCCAGTTCCACCACGTTGTCTTCCAGATCTGCCGAGTCGGATGGTTGGAGCGCAGTCGCCCAGTCAAGGAGCCTATCAACCGGACCTCGTTGCTCATACGCATAGTGGAGATAAGTCGACCACAACGCATCACGAGCTGGCATCTCGTAGCGCCGCAAGAGCCGGTCCAGATAGTGGGCGTTGAAAGGGTGGTCAGGGATAGTGGCAATGGTCAGCAGGATGTCAAACACTTCCTCCGGTTCCACCCTGTGCGGTGGTCGGAGAAACTCCTGGAACACGGCTTCCGTCTCTGCAGAGAATCCATCGATATCTCGCCAGACCAAGCTGGCGAGAAAGGCGGAACGGCCCTGATAAGAGTCACGCATCTCCGGGAGTAGTCGGGGCAGTTCGGCCGCTGTGCGCTCAGGCACCTGGATGCACATGGCCTCAATCAGCCCGGCGCGCACGTAGCCTTCAGTCCCGGAAAGGAAGGCCAGATTGCCACCATCGCCAAAGGCTGCCGCAGGGTCGTCTGGGTCCAAGTGCGCCCGAAGGAGATGGTCCGCAATCAGATGGTCGGCAAGCCGTTCGAACGCGATCGAAACGACCTCTCCACGTTCTGGATTCGGGTAGTTCGGACTCTCGATCAGTAGCCCTGAAGTCACAAGGGCCCGGTACAGCGACCTTGAAAACCCACTACCGGAAACGAGGGGGTTCGCAATCTCTTCCGCCGCCGACCGCGGGATTGCTCGCGTCTCTTGTTCGGCGAGAACAGCGGCGATCCCTTCCAGCGCCCTCCGGACCACGTTGTCGCTGGGGTTGAAGTCCAGGCTGTGGGCGATCTCCGAGTTGAAGCCATCGAGGTAACGACCGAACACCTGAGTGATCCCCTGAAAGCCGCGGGGCAACCTGTTTACGCCGCTCCTTTGCAGCCCTTCGCAGAGCACCTTCAGGAACAGGGGATTGTTGAATTCGGGGTGGAGGATGGGAGTCGATGGCAGCTCGATGTCGTAGTGGGCGAAGTATGCCTGCGTTGCGTCGTAAGCGACATCGGCGAAGCCGTCATGCTCAATTTCCACCCCGGTTTCTCGTATGGCTCTGGGGACTATGGCCGCGTCGTACGTCGTTCGGACGGAGAGCAACACGCCGATCCAAGGGGAGTTGAGGCGGTTTAGGAAGGCTGCAAGATGGGCGGGCCACATTGAGTAGCCCTCACCTTCGTTGAGCGCATCGATAACCAACAGCGCGCGGGTGTCGGCCGCCTGCGCAGCCGCTTCCAGCGCTCCGACGAAACGTTCCGCCGACAGTTCGTGCGCGTCCAACTGCCTGAGCCCCTGGTCCCAAGGCCCATCGGTTGTTGTGAAGTGCTGCCCCATGAGCATGACGGTTGGCAGACCAGCAGCAATGCGGCCTTTCACCACGTCGCAAAGCAAGTGCGTTTTTCCCGTGCCAGCCTGTCCTGTAACGATCATCAGGCGGCTGTTGGCGATCTCGTCGGCGCGTACCACTGCCGCGCGGACATCGCGCAGCCTGTGCTGGAGGTTCTGGAGTCGGCCGCGCCAGTCCCGGTGCGGGTTTGGTCGGTACCCCCCGGCTTCCTGCGCCTCTGGGCTGGCCGAACGTTCCAGCTCCGTCAGGGCATCCTGTGAGCCATCAGCCAAGGAAATCGCTCCGTCGATCTCCTCGACGACGGCGGGAAGCTCCAGGGTACGGTCGGGAACCATATCCAGTTGGAGCAGCGCTTCCTCGATTCGCTGGCCAGCTTGACCTAGTTCGTCAAGTCCAAACTCTCCGTTGACCTTGTCGCGTGCCTCGCGGGAGGGCCGTATCGACCGAAATTCTCGGCGAACTTCTCTAGTCAAGCGACGGATGGAGTCGAGTGCTGGCTCCGTGCGGCCAAACATCTCCAGCTTCTCTGCGATCGGGAGATCAATGTGCAGTTCTGGTGTAAAGCGCGGACCGGCCGCCTCTAGAGCGTCGCCGAGCCGACTCTCGAACCAGTCGGGGCTGAACCGCCGCGCATTGCCAAACCAGAAGTCCACTCGGCCGGCATGTTGCTCTGTGGAAAGCCGCTCAAGGAGTTCAGAGGAACCCCACCAGACGAATTCGGTGTCCATCCCCCGATCGCCTGCCCAGCCCTCCCACTTGTCAACATGTCGCTCCCAACGCTGCATCTCGGTCGTGATGCCTTCTCGGGGGTGGTCTGAGCGATCACGAGGGGCACAGACGTAGTAGCGAACAAGGCCAGGGTGCTTCTCCAAGGCCTTCTTGACGGACTTGTCAACTTGCGCCCACTGAGAGTCGCCAAGCGCTGCGGTGAAGTACTTGGCCTGCCAACCCCACTCACTCCCGTCCTCAAGGGTGCAGTAGCACTCCACCCCTGCGTCCGGCCTACCCTTCCGGACGAACTTGGCTCCTTCCGGTGTTTCGGTTCGAGCCAGCTGTGCGCAGAGTTCCTCGAACCCTGTCTGTTGGCTCCCATCGAGCGCGCGGATGCTATTCCACTGCAGATCCATCGGTACCCACGCCCCACTGGTTCGCGACTCCTCGGAGCGTACCGCACAAGGAACTACTGCTCTGCACAGGAAGAGCCAACTAGGTCCATGAACTCACGCCTTCGCGTCCGCGTGCTCCGCCGGCTTGTCTCCATACGAACCCCGGGGAATTGCGCCGCCGCAGACCTGGGAGGAAGTTCCAGGCAACCAGGTCTAGGCCGTCACCGAGCCGGCTGCGTGGCTGAGCCAGCTTGGTATTGACTGGCGCCTAGTACTTTTGGCCAAGCAACCCACACTGTGGTGCCCAAGCGTCGTCGACTAAGGGGTCAATTCGAAAACCAGCGTGAAGGTTCTCGATTTTGTCCAGTCTGGTGGAGCTGGGGGGATTCGAACCCCCTACCTTTTGACTGCCAGTCAAACGCTCTCCCAATTGAGCTACAGCCCCACGGGAGCGCGATCGTAGCAGGCGACCGGCTCTCGGTCCCGTGGCGGCCGGGCGCCGGGGTCGGAGCGCCAACGGCACATAAGGCATGGCAAGGCGTCGGGGACCCGCGTACACTGAGACGCCGGTGGGGTGTCGACCGGTTCTCTTGCGTCGATTGCCTTCGTTTCTCACGAGGAGAGCTTGATGCGAGCAGAGACCAACGATGTCGCCTTCCGACTCCTTCTGGCCCTTGGCGAGAACTGGGACGCTCTCCAGCGAGCCTCGATAGACCCCTCCGCCAAAGGCCTCTACCTGACCAAGGAATACCTGGGCGGCTATACCCGCTTCAGCGCCGGTCCCTCGACAAGCCCCCGCCTGATCGTCGAGTGGAACGAGTCGACCCGCCACCTGCGCGTGCTGCGTTGCCACGAGTGGCCGGGATTCGAAGCCACGATCTCGAGCACGGTGGCGTACGTTCGCGACGAGGCTCGCGACCACGGCATTATCGACAGCGTCGACAACGTCTTCGTGCGGGCCTGCCAGGAGCCCTCGGCGCCGGCACGGCGCACGGTGCTCCCGGGTGCGATGGACAGCGCCAGCGAACCAGTCCGGCGGCGCGCCTAGGGGCAATCCAGACCACTACCCGGTCGTTGAAGCATCGGTGGCTACCATGTTGATTGACAAGTGACACTTGACGCTAGACACTACCTTCTGTGATCTCATCCTTCAGACACCGGGGGTTGCGATCACTGTATAGCGGACGGGGGGCCCACCGTATCGCCCGGAGCATGTACGAAGGGTGAGACGAATCCTCGGCGTACTGGACCAGAGCAGGAGGCCACGTGATATGGACATCCCCGGATTCCAGCTGCACGCACTGTCAGGGGAGCTCAAGGGGCACTACGCAGTCTCGGTCTCAGGCAACTGGCGCATCACCTTCAGATTCGAAAACGGCCACGCCGCCGATGTCGATTACCTGGACTATCACTAGAGAGGTTTCCTAATGCCGATGGAGAATCCCCCACATCCGGGCGAGATTGTGAAGTACGACTGCCTCGAGCCCCTGGGGCTGACGGTTACGAGGGCAGCCCAGGGCCTGGGCGTCACCCGTCAGGCGCTGTCGGACCTGATCAATGGACGAGCCGGCATATCCGTTGAGATGGCCTTTCGCCTCTCGAAGGCTTTCGGCTCGACGCCGGAAACGTGGCTGGGCCTACAGACGGCTTACGACCTCTGGTCGGCACAAGATCGCGCAAGGCAACTGAAGGTGGAGCGATTTCGGCTTCCCAACCCGGCGTAACGGCTAGCGCATGATCTCCGGGTCGGCGGGGGTCTCGGCGAGGCGCGGGGCGCTGCGGGGATGGCGGCCCACGCGGCGGCGCCAGTGGGCGAACCGGTCGGTGAGGTCGGCGACGCGGCGTTCGATGCGTCCGCGCACCCAGGCGTGCGTCTGGCCGGTGTTCCGGTAGCGGTCGCGACGGTTGTTCAGGCGGCGTTTCTGGCGCTCGCGCTGGATGGCCGTGAGCGAACGCACGACCGAGCGCCGGAGCAGCAACGCGGCCTCGTCGTGGTTCGTGTGGGCGCCATCGCCGGGTTCGGGCACGACGCTGTCGACGATGCCGAGGCGGAGGCAGTCGTGCGAGGTGAGGCGCAGCCGCTCGGCGACCTCGTCGACGCGCGACGAAGCGTCGCCGTAGAGACGCCGGGCGGCATCCTCGGGCGAGACCACCTCGTACACGGCGTTCTCCAGCATGAGCACGCGGTCGGCCACACCCATGGCCACGGCAGCCTCGGAAGCGCCTTCGCCGGTAATCACGGCCAGGGAGGGCGACGGCACGCGCAGCATCTCGCGCATGCAGCGGGCGATGGCGTCGCCGAGCCCGGCTTCCTCGGCGGCGAGGTCGGGCCGAGCGCCGGCGGAGTCGAGGAACGTAATCAGAGGGAGGCGGAACTTGCGTGCGAGGCGCATGGCCCGACGCGCCTTGTGGAACCCCGAGGGCCCAATGGTTCCCGGTCCGGCGAGGCCCTGGAGGCGGTTCTGGCTGATGAGCATCACCGCTTCTCCGCCAAGCAGGCCGATGCCGGCGCTGACGGCGGGGTCGTCCTCGCCGCTGCGGTCGCCGTGGATCTCGACGAAGGTGGTGGTGATGCGGCGGACGAAGTCGGGGGCGGTGGGGCGGTTCTCGTGCCGCGAGAGCTGCACCTGCCGCCAGGCCTCGAGGCGCGCGTACTCGCGCGGCTCGCGCTCGGGGCGGCCGACGGGCCGGAGCTCGTAGTTGCTCATGAGCAGGTCGATGAGCAGCCCAAGGGAGGGGCGCAGGTCTTCACGCTTCACGATCGCGTCGATGAGGCCGCGCCGCAGGTGCGACTCGGAGGTGTGCGCGTCCTCCGGGAGCTCCTCGCCGGTGCGCTCGCGCATCTCGCGCAGGGCGGAGTACCCGACGAGGGCATTGGGCTCGGCGATGATGAAGTCAGCGAGGTTGGCGAGGCCCGCGAAGGCGGAGCCGGTCGAGGGGTCGGAGAGCAGGGTGACGTGGGGAAGGCCCTTCTCGGCGAGCTTCTGGTGGGCGGTGGCGAGGCGGGGCAGCTGCATAAGCGCCAGCAGTCCCTCGCGCATGCGCACGCCCGAGGTCGAGAGCACGGTGACGACGGCGAGGCCGCGGCTGGCGGCCCGCTCGAAGGCCCGCGCAAGGCGCTCGCCGCTGGCGACGCCAATCGAGCCGCCGAGGAAGCTGAAGTCGAGGGCGGCGACGACGACCTCGCGGCCGTAGAGGGTGCCGGTACCGGTGAGGGCGGCTTCGGCGAGGCCGGTGCGCCGCTGGGCGGCCAGGACGCGATGGCGGTACGACTGGCGCTCGCGGAACTGGATCGGGTCGAGCGCGGTGACGCTGCGGTCAGTCTCGCGGAAGCTGGCCGGGTCGAGGATGCCTTCGACTCGCTCACGCGCATCGAGGTGGTAGTGGTGGCCGCAGGCATGGCAAACACGGTGCCGGTCGTAGCTGCGGGAGTCCTTCAGGTCGGCGTCGCAGGCGAAACAGCGCTCGAGCCGTTCCTCTCCGGAACGGTCCCCGGCCCCATCGCGACGAAGCAGCCCGCGAAGCGTCATGCCTGTGAGTGTATCAAGCGTCCTCTTCGGGGGCTGTACCGACGAGGACCTCGCGGGACTCTCCTTCGATCCTCGGGCCGAGGACGCCCTCGCGCTCAAGGGCGGTGATGAGGCGCTCGGCCTTCAGGAAGCCAACGTTCAGGCGGCGCTGCAGGAGCGACGGCGAGAGGCGCGTGTGGCGGCTGGCGAGGTCGCGGGCGTCGTCGAGGAGGGGGTCTTCCTCCTCGAGCTCGATGTCGTCGCTGCCGTTCTGGGCGATGAGGGCCTCCTCGAGGAGGTCGTCGGCGGTGTCGGGACGGAGGGCGTGGAAGCGCTCGTCGGCCCAGAACTCGACGAGCCGCTCGACCTCGGCGTCGGAGACGTACACGCCCTGGATGCGCTTGGGCTTCCCGGCATCGGTGGGCAGGTAGAGCATATCGCCCTGGCCGAGCAGCTTCTCCGCGCCGCCCATGTCGAGGATGGTGCGGGAATCGGTGATGGAGGTGACGGCGAAGGCGACGCGGGTGGGGAAGTTCGCCTTGATGAGGCCGGTTACGACGTCGACCGAGGGGCGCTGGGTGGCGACGACGAGGTGGATGCCGGTGGCGCGCGCGAGCTGGGCGAGGCGGCAGAGCAGCTTCTCGACCTCGAAGGGGGCGACCATCATGAGGTCGGCGAGCTCGTCGATGATGAGCACCCAGTAGGGGAGCTTCTTCAGCACGCGCGCGTGGCGGTTGTAGGCCTCGATGTTGCGCACTCCGACCTCGGAGAACTTGCGGTAGCGCGCCTCCATCTCGGAGACGACGGCCTGGAGGGTGCCCACGACCTTGTCGAGGTCGACGATGACCTCACTGAAGGCGAGGTGTGGGAGGCGCCCGTAGGTCGTCATCTCGACCCGCTTGGGGTCGATCATGATGAAGCGGACCTCGTCGGGCGTGGCGTTCGTGATGAGGTTGGTCACGATGGCGTTGAGGCAGACGCTCTTGCCGCTGCCGGTGGCGCCGGCGATGAGGAGGTGGGGCATCTTCGTGAGGTCGGCGACGACGGACACACCGGATACACCCTTGCCGAGCGAGATCGCCAGCTTCGACTTCGCGCTCATGTCCTGGTACTGCGAGCTCTCCATGACATTTCGCAGGGTGACGACGGTGGCGGTCTCGTTGGGCACCTCGATGCCGACAATGGCGCGACCGGGCACCGGGGCCTCGATGCGGAGGCTGGGAGCGGCGAGGGCGAGGGCAAGGTCGCTCTGGAGGGCCGTGATCTTGTTGACGCGCACGCGGGTGCGGCCGGTCTCGACGCGCTCCTTCGTGGGCCGGCCGTTCGCATCAAGGACCGGCTTGTTGTCGGCGTCCTTGACGGGCACGTCCTTGTACTTGATCTCCCAGCCGGGCTCGACGCCGAATTGCGTGACGGCCGGACCTTCGTTGATCTCGACGACCGAGGCATCAACGCCGAAGCTCGCGAGGGTGTCGACGATGAGCTGGGCGCGAGCGGCGTTGTCGTGCTTGTGATTGCGGCTGGGCTTGGGCTCCTGGAGGAGCTCGATGGGCGGGAGCTGCCAGCCGCTCCTCTCCTCGAAGGCGAGCTGCTGGGGCTCTTCCTCTTCGTCGGTCTCGGGTATGTCGTCCGGATCGTCTTCGTACGAGTCGACGGCGTCCGGTTCGGAGCGAGCTTCGGTTTCGTCCTCGAACTGAGCGGTTGGGGCTTCTGCGACCTCGTCGGCGTGGGGAGCGCCGGGCTCGACCCGGGGGCGGAAGATGATGGGAGAGGGCTCGAAATCGACGGCGGGAGCGGATTCGCCGGATTGCGCTGCAGCGCCACCGATCACGGCAGCCCCGGCGCGCTCCCGGCGGCGGAAGAGGCGCGCGATCGCGGCGAGGCCGCGCCAGACCGAAGCCAGGCCGCGGCCGAGGGACGCAAGCACCTGGTGTGGCCATCGCCTTTCCCAGGCGTAGGCCAGACCGCGACCGCCGTAACGGAGCGCCGTGAGGGAGGCATGAGGGGCGAGGAGGGCGAGGGCGACGACGGCCGAGGCGATCCAGACGAGCACGTTGATCCAGCCAGTGACGATCGTGTGGCCGATCTCGCCTCCGAGGGTGACGTCACGGAGCTGGACGCCGGCGACCGTCCAGTCGGCGGAGTTCAGGCCGAGGGCGCCCCAGGCGAACAGGGCGAGGAAGGGATAGCCGGCAGTGCGGCGCAGGAAGAGCAGGCGCTCGCCTTCGCCACGCCACCAGAAGGTGACTGCCCAGGCGACCAGCACGAGGGCCACGATGACGAGGCCGAGCCCGAACGTCTCAAGCAGCCAGGTGCGAACCTCGGTGGCGATGCCGACAACGTCGAAGAACCAGGGGAGGGCGGCAATGGCGGCCGCCAGGACGAAGACAATGACAATCTGCGCGCGAAACATGCGCGATTGCGGGAGGGTAAAGCGGGAGGGTGCGTCTTCGGGCCCGGAGGTGGACCGGGCTCGGGAGCGAGCCGCCATTCGGACGGTACCCCGGCGCGGACGAACTCCCCACCGGCGCTGCTCAGGTCCAGGTTTCTCGACTACACCTCGACCGTGACGGGCAGCACCATCGGCCGTCGCCGTGTCTCATCGTACAAGAACTTGCTCAAAGCGTCCTTCAAACGCGCGTTGACCTCGCCGGCGGGGGCGGCGTGCTCGCGGCCCTCGAGGGCGCCTTCGGCGACGCGGGCGGCGCGATCGAGGAGGGCCGCGTTCTCGTCGCTGTCGACGAAACCGCGCGAAAGCACCTCGGCGGGACGCACCAGGCGGCCCGTCTGGGCATCGACCGCGACGATGACGACCAGGACGCCGTCGGTCGAGAGGTGGGCGCGGTCGCGGAGGATGTACTCGTCCACGTCGCCGATGCCGAGGCCGTCGATATAGACGTAGCTGGCCTCGACGCGGCCGGCGAGGCGGGCTTCTTCCTCGTCGATCTCGAGGACGTCGCCGTCGGTGAGGACGAAGGCGTTGCCTTCGGGGACGCCCACGCGCTCGGCGAGGCGGGCGTGGGTCACGAGGTGGCGGTACTCGCCGTGGATGGGGACGAAGTACTCGGGCTGGAGGATGCTCTGGATGATCTTGAGCTCGTCCTGACTGGCGTGGCCGCGCACGTGGACGTTCTCGACGCGGTTGTAGAGGACGCGGGCGCCCTGCCGGAAGAGGTTGTCGACGTTGCGGGCGACGGCCTGCTCGTTTCCGGGGATGGCGTTGGCGGAGAGGACGACGGTGTCGCCCTCGGCGATGGTGATGTGTCGGTGGGTGCCGTTGGCGATGCGGGTCAGGGCGCTGGTGGGCTCGCCCTGGCTCCCGGTCGTGATGATGGCGAGTCGCGATGGAGGCGTCTTCTTCATCTCGTCGACGCCGACGATCGTGCCCTCGGGGGCGTCGAGGTAGCCGAGCTGGCGGGCCATGGCGACGTTGTCGATCATCGAGCGGCCGGTGACGAACACCTTTCGCCCCGTGAAGACGGCGGCATCGACGACCTGCTGGACGCGCGAGATGAGCGAGGCGAAGGTCGCGACGATGACGCGCCCATCGGCGTTCACCATGATGTTGCGGAGGGAGTCTCCGACGAGCTGCTCGCTGGGGGTGTGGCCCTCGACCTCGGCGTAGGTGGAGTCGGCCAGCAGCAGCAGGCAGCCCTCGCCGCCGACCTGCCCGAGGCGGGTGAGGTCGGTGTGCTGGTCCATGACGGGCGTGTGGTCGAGCTTGAAGTCGCCGGTGTGGACGAGGGTGCCGAGGGGCGTGCGGATGATGAGGCCGCAGGCGTCGGGGATGCTGTGGGCGACGGGGAAGAACTCGACCTCGAAGGCGCCCGCCTTGACGGTCTCGCCGGGCTGCACCTCGTGCAGGGGCTCGAGGGGGAGCTTGTGCTCCTGCAGCTTCACGCGGACAAGGCCCTGGGTGAGCCGGGTTCCGTAGATGGGCACGCTGAAGTCACGGCAGAAGTAGGGGAGGGCGCCCACGTGGTCCTCGTGGCCGTGGGTGAGGAAGACGGCGCGCAGCTTCTCGACGTTGGCCTGGAGGTAAGAGAAGTCGGGGATGACGAGGTCGACGCCGAGCATCTCCTCCTCGGGGAACATGAGGCCGACATCGACGACGATGATGTCGTCGCCGTACTCGAACAACATCATATTGCGCCCGATCTCGCCGAGGCCACCGAGGGGGATGACGCGCAGGGTCGTATTCGGCACCGGGCTACTCAAAGAGCTTCATCTGCTGGGCGGGCGGCGTTTCCTCGGCCGGCTCGGCGCCCTCCACGCGGGCGGCGCGGGCGCGTTCGAGCAGCTCGGGGAGCGTGCGGAAGTCGTCGATGATGACGCCGCGGAGGCGTTGCTGGTGGAGGGCGGCGGCGGGGTGGTACATCGGCACGAGGATGCGGCCGTTGGCCTCGCGGGGGCGGCCGTGGATGCGCGAAATCGCCTGGTTGGGGAAGAAGCGTGACATCGAGTAGCGCCCAAGGGTGACGATGAGGAGGGGGTCGATCAGGCGAATCTGGGCGCTGAGATAGTCGCTGCAGGCCTCGATCTCGGTGGGGAGCGGGTCGCGGTTGCCGGGCGGGCGGCACTTGAGGACGTTGCAGATGTAGACCTCCGGGCGGGTGAGGCCGGCCTCTCCCAGCAGTTCATCGAGGAAGGCACCGGCCTGGCCCACGAAGGGGCGGCCCTGCCGGTCCTCGTTCACGCCGGGGGCCTCGCCGATGAACATGACCTCGGAGTCGAGGGGGCCTTCGCCGGGAACGGCGAGGGTGCGCGTCCGGGCGAGGGTGCAACGCTGGCAGCCGCGCACCTCGTCGTAGAGCTGCTCCACTTCCTGCGCAACGGTCATGCGGCAGCCTCCGCTTCCTCGGCCCCGTCCCGCGGGGTGTACAGGATCTTCGCGAAGAGCACGCCGAGGAAATAGAGCCCGAGCAGGGGGATGGCGACGACCGACTGGGTGAGGGGGTCGGGCGTTGGGGTGGCAATCGCGGCGAGGATGAAGACAAGCACGATGGCGTAGCGCCAGAAGCGCAGGAGCTGGCCCGCCGTCACGATGCCAACCCGGGCGGCGACGGCGAGGACCATGGGCAGCTGATAGGCGATACCGATCCAGAGAATGATGCGCGTGACGAAGCTGATGTACTCGTGGATGCCGGTCACGTTCTCGACGTTCTCGGCGGCGACGCCGAGGAGGAAGTCGAGGGCGCGGGGGAGGACGACAAAGTAGGCGAAGGCCATGCCGGCAAGCATGAAGAACATGCAGCCGAAGGTGCCCAGAAGGAGCACGCGGCGTTCGCCCCGGGTGAGACCGGGCACGATGAAGGCGAGCACCTCGTAGATGATGATGGGGAGAGCGAGCAGCAGGCCGCCGTAGATGGCGATCTTGAAGATGGCGGAGATGCGGTCGGTGGGGGAGAAGGAGGCGAGCCGGAAATTCTCCTCGCTCTTGCCGCCGAGGTAGTCGACGGCGTCCTGGACGGTCACGATCTGCTCAAGGTCGGCGTAGGGCACCTCGGGCGTGCTGAGACCGCGGGAGGCGCGGCGCAGCACCTCGTGCAGGATGTCCTCCATCTGGCCTTCGGCGAGACCGAGGCACTTGTACTCGCAATCACCACGAAATTCGGCGTCGGGGGGGATCTTGGAGGGGTCGGGGTTCTCCCGGTGGACCTCGAAGGCGGTGACCTCCTGCACGAGTGCGAGGTTGACGTCGATGCGGTCCCGCGCGGGCATGAGCAGGATGTCGAAGGTGTTGGGGAGGTTGTCGGGGGGATCCCAGGTGAAGAAGAGGACCGCGATGACGCCGACGAGCAGGGCGGCGGCGGCAACCATGAAGCGGTTCCGCAGCTCGACGAGGTGCTCGATGATCGTGAGATCCGAGCCCTCCTCCTGCTCGATAGCCTCCTCGGGCCCCTCATCGGGGTTAACGACCGTGCTGTCAGTGACCATGTGAGCTAGAAGACGAGCGGCTTCTCAGGCGTTGCCTCGGCCTCGTCTTCCACGTCCGCTTCCGCTTCTTCGATCGCCTCGGGGGCGGGCGCCCCCGGTGTTGGGCGCGACTCGAGCGTGGCGATCGCGGGCATGTAGGAAGGACCGGGCGTTCCCTTGGGCGGCTCGGCGCCGTTCACGTCCGACCCGGCGGCGGCGCCGCTCGCGCCGGCGGTCGCAGGCGCCGGCTTCTCCTCCTGCGCCTGTGCGGCATCGCTCACGGGCTCACCAGCCTCGCCCTTCGAGGTGGCGGCTTCCTCGATGTTGGTGCGGACCACCCCCAGCTCCTCGGCGGCTTCAGAGGTGACTTCCTCCACTTCCCCGCGAACCTCGGTGAGCTCGTCCTGCACCTCGCGCACCGTGGTGCGCATCTCCTGGACGTCGGCGCGAACGGCCTCCATCTCCTCGTTGAGGTAGGCGAATTCCTCGCTGAACTCGTCACGCACGACGCGCGCGTAGCGCTGGAGCTTCTTGACGCCGCGACCAAGGTAGTAGGCCATCTCCGGCAAGCGACGGGGACCCACCACAATCACGATGAGGGCCACAATGAGCAGGATTTCCTCGAGGCCAATGCCGAGGAACTGCAAGGCTGACGCTCCAGAGCGGCGCCGGGACGGGGCAGCTTTAGTCGCCGTCCTCGATGCCGTGGTCTTGGACATAGTCTACCGCGTCCTGCACGGTGACGATCTTTTCGGCATCTTCGTCGCTGATCTCGAGCTGCACATCGCCGGAGAACTCTTCCTCCAGGGACATGATGAGCTCGACCAGGTCGAGGGAATCGGCTTCGAGGTCGTCGACGAACGAAGCCGTGGGAACGACATCGGCCTCATCGACACCCAACTGTTCGACAACGATGGCGCGGACACGCTCAAAGATTGATGCCACCTAGGTCTCCTCGGGGGTGCTTGTTGGCTCGCTCGGCTGTTGCGCCCGAGCAGCGCTGATCTCTTTGCTGACCGTCCGCAGCACTCCATTTACGAACCCGGCTGAGGTCTCGCTTCCATAGCGATGGGCAAGCTCGACAGCCTCGTTCACGACGGCTCCGACCGGCGCAGAATTATCGTGAAGCAACTCCCAGAGCGCAAGTCTGAGGATCGTTCGCTCGACGACGGGAAGGGTCCGCAGCGGGTGGCGGGGGGCAACGGGCTGAAGGCGACGATCGAGGTCGTCACGGGCGTCGAGGACACCCCGGAGAACCTGCCGGCCGAAGTCGGAGGGCCGCCTGGACGTGACCTCCCGGTCTTCGCCGGCGACCTCCTCGAGGCGGCGGTCGTAGGCGGCTTCGGCGTCGTGGCCGGAGGTCTCGGCTTCGTAAAGGGCTTCGACGACGAGGCAGCGCGCGCGGCGGAAGACGTGATCGGTCACGCCATCACCATGCCGCCATCCACGTGGATGCACTGGCCGGTGATGTAGGAGGCGCCGGGACCGGCAAGGAAGCGCACGAGAGGCGCGACCTCCTCGGGGCCGGCGAACCGATCGAGCGGCACCTGGCCGAGCACGTTCTCGCGCTGCGCCTCGGCGAGGGGCGCGGTGATATCGGTCTCGATGAAGCCGGGGGCGATGGCGTTCACGGTGACGCCCCGCGAGGCGACCTCGCGGGCGAGGGAGCGGGTGAAGCCGATGAGTCCCGCCTTGGAGGCGGCGTAGTTGACCTGGCCCGCGTTCCCCATGACGCCGACGACGCTGGTGATGTTGATGACCCGCCCGGCTTCGGAGCGGAGCAACTGCCGCAGGGAGGCCTTGGTGACGGCGAAGACGCCGCGCAGGTTCGTGCGCTGGACGACGTCCCAGTCATCCTCGGACATGCGCATGAGGAGACCGTCGCGGGTGATGCCGGCGTTGTTCACGAGGATGTCGAGCCCGCCGAGCTCATCGGCGGCGGCCTTGACGAGCGCGGCCGCCTGATCGCTCTCGGCGATGTCGCCGGGGAGGGCGACGGCGGTTCCGCCTTCGGCCTGGATGGCGGCGACAACCTCGCGGGCGGCTTCTTCGCTGGCGTTGTAGTTGACGGCGACGCTCGCGCCGGCGCGGGCGAGCTCGATGCAGATGGCGCGGCCGATTCCGCGCGAGCCGCCGGTTACGAGGGCGCGGCGTCCTTCAAGCTCGGACACGGCTACAGCTCGACGTGGACGGACTCGGCGCTGTTCACGGTGATGCAGGTGGAACGGCGCAGCATGCGCTTGATGATGCCGCTGAGAACGCGGCCGGGGCCGAACTCGATGAACGTATCGACGCCCTGCTCGCCGAGGAACTCGACCGTTCGCGCCCACTGGACGGGACGGTGGACCTGGTCGACGAGCTCGTTGCGGACTATCGTTATGTCGTTAATGGCGGTCGCGGTGCAGTTGGCCACGACGGGGACCTGCAGCTCGGAAAAGCTGGTGGTGGCGACGGGGTTGACCATGCCCTCGGCGGCGGAGCGCATGAGGGAGCTGTGGAAGGCGCCGCTCACGCTGAGGGGGATGACCTTCTTCGCGCCCCGCGCCTGGGCGTAGTCGAGG
>JAJEIT010000017.1 GCA_022827945.1 Dehalococcoidia bacterium
CGCCTTGGCCGTAGGCTTTGGCGGCCGCGATTACCAAACCGCGGGGGACGTACCCTAAGCGCGCGATGCCGGCGCCAGCGCGGCCGCCGCGGGCGCCACGACCGTCGAGGTCGATGGAGCCGATGTTGCGGGGACGGCCGACCGCCTGGCGCTCCGGCGCGGGGTCGGTGACGGGTGGAGGGGCGGAGACGGGCGGCGGGGCGGGAGGTGTCCTCGGAGCGGAGGGGCGGGCGGCAGGCGGGGGCGGGGGCACGCCGCCGAAGGTGCGGGGAAGGGGCTGGCCCTCGCAGTCGCCGGCGGTCGCGCAGCCGTCGATCTCGATCCAGCAGGCGGGGTGGTGGACGGCGTGGCAGCCGGAGCACTGCAGGACCGGCTCGCCCGCGAAAAAGGCGACTCCGCAGACGGGACAGAGCCGGTGCGTGGGCTGGGTCAAGAGCGAACTCCTGTATCGCAGTATCGAGCGGCCCGTGACGTCCGGCAAGGCTCCCGGTGGCGGGCGCCCCGAACGCGCGGGTAGGCTCCATGCTTCGCGGGGAGGACTCGATGGGCGCGAAACAGCGGCCAGCGGTGGGCGTGGCGATCGTGGTGCGTGACGAGCTCGGTCGGGTGCTGCTGGGGAAGCGGGCGGTAGGGTGGGGCACGGGCGAGTGGTGCATCCCGTGCGGCTCGCTGGAGTGGGGAGAGGACGTGCGGGCGGCAGCGGAGCGGGAGCTGCTGGAGGAGACGGGCCTGCGAGCGCGGGCGGGGGAGGTGGTGGCCGTGCACTCGAACTTCCACGACCCGGAGCGACTGACGGTCGGGATCTGGTTCGCAGGCGAGGATGTTGGGGGCGACCCGGTTCCCGTGGACGGTGAGCTGAGCGAGATCGGCTACTTCGATCCCGCGGTGCCGCCGCCGCTCGCGTTCCCCACGGACGCGCTGGTGCTCCAGCAGCTTGCGGCGGAGGGGTCGGGCTAGCGAACGAGGCCGGGATCTAGGGAACCGTCAACTCCACCTGGAAGGTGGCGCGGCAAGCTGCACAGGAAGATGCCCCGGCTGGGTCGAGGGGTTCGCCGCAATTCGGGCAGAACCGGGTGGGAGCCTCAGGCGGCTCCTCGTCGTCGGCCGGCCCTTCGAGGCGGCGCAGCACCGGAAGGGCGATGGTAGTCGCGACGAGCAACACGAACATGGTCCCGTAGAGGCGCGCTAGCGGTTCGTTCTCGGCGACGTCGGCCCACCAGATGGCCAGGAGCACAAGGGTCGTCACAACGGTATTCAAGGCGTAGGGGGCGAGCGGGGCCAGCCAGAATCGCCCTCGCAACTCAAACATGGCAACGAAACTCGCGTGGGCGGAGGCCACGGCGGGCGTGCAGATGGTGCCGAGCACCTTCCAATACGTCTCATCGTCGGCGTCGGCGCCGCCCCAGATCAACACAAGGCTCACCACGAGGGCGACCACGGCCAGGAGGGTTCCCAGCGGCGGCACCAGTCCCAGCCGGCCACGCTCCCAGGCAGCGCCGCAGACAAGCGCGATCGTGCTCGCCGCGAAGGTGGAGAGCGATGTGGACAGGAGCCTGGCCTCAGTCTCGTCGAACTCCCCGACGATGACGACGTAGCACCCGATCACGGCGCTCGCAGCGACGGATGCCAGGACTACCAGAAGGGCGCTTCGGCGCAGGGCCCTGCGGCGGCCTCCGGGTTGGCTCACGCCGGCAGTCTAGCGGACGGGGCCGAAGCGGGAGGATGGCCAGTAGCGCCAGATGACTCGCCCCGTAAGGGCATCGGGGGGAAGGGGGCCGAAGGTGCGGCTGTCGGTGCTCTCCTCGCGGTTATCGCCGAGCAACACGACAGCGCCACCGGGCTCGAGGGCGGCCACACGCTTGGCGATGATGCGGGAGGGCTCGCGAGGATCGCGAGCGAGGGCAATATCGCCGAGTTCCGGCAAGCGCCGGACGTAGGCGCGGGAGTCGACGACGACGTAGTCGCCGGGGGCGAGGGCGGGGGTCATGCTCTCGCCCGTGATGGCGTAGCGGGAGAGGCGCCAGCGGGCGAGCGCGACGAGCGCCGCGCCCGCGGCGACGATGGCGAGAGCGTTCCGGACCGGCGTTCGTGCCTAGCCGGCGGTGTAGAAGGGAACGTCGTCGCGGCTCTTGGAGGCCCAGAAGATGTTGTGGATCTCGCCGATGGTATCGACGAGGGCCTGGGCAGCTTCGACGTTCACCTCGACCTTGTTCTGGGAGCAGAGCTTGGCCGCGTTCCAGAACGTGTCGTGCAGGCCGGGGTTGGCCTCAAGGTGCGGGGGCTTGAAGTAGTCGGTCCAGAGGATGAGCAGCTCCTCCTTGGCGAGCTGGGCCTGCTCTTCCTTGATGGCGATGAAGCGGCCGCGGGTGTTCTCGGTGGCGATGTCGTGACTCTCGGGGAGGTCGACGAGCTTCTTCGCCATGGAGAGGACGGCTTCGGCGGCGATGCGCGCCGAGGCGGGGTCGTAGACGCCGCAGGGGCCGTCGCAGTGGGCCGAGGCGGTGAGGGAGGGGCGGAGGACGCGGTCGAGCAGGCTCATGGGAGCTCCTTTTCGGGCAGGTGTTTCGGCGGGGGAGTATAGCGGGGCGGCAGGTTCTACGCGCTCAGGAGAGCTGGTCGCTGAGCTCGGCGAGGCGGGCGGCCTCGGCATCGGTGATGGCGAAGTCGATGGCGCCGGCGTTCTCACGCGCCTGGCGGGCGTGGCGGGCGCCGGGGATGGGCAGGACGTTGTCCTGGCGGGCGAGCCAGTTGATCGCGACCTGCGCGGACGAGCGCCCGTGCGTGTGGCCGATCTCGTCAAGGGCCTGGAGGAGGGGCTCGAGCCGCTCGGGATTGCGGAAATTGCCGCTGAAGCGGCGGAAGCCTCGGGCCTCGCGACCACCGGCGCGGTATTTCCCGGTGAGCATCCCGCTGGCGAGGGGGAAGTAGGCGATAAGGGTCACGTCGAGCTCGCGGCAGGCCTCGAGGAGGCCGCTCCGCTCGGGACCGCGGTTGAGGAGGCTGTAGTTGACCTGGTTCGAGACGAGGGGGACGCCGCGGCGCGCCAGGGCGGCATGGGCGGTGCGCATCTGGGCGGCGCTGTAGTTGCTGACACCGGCATGGCGGATGCGGCCCTGCTCGACCGCCTCGGCGAGGCGGTTCATGAGGCTGGGGATGCGGAGGAGGGTGAAGGGGAAGTGGATCTGGTAGAGGTCGACGGTGTCACGCTGGAGGCGGCCCAGGCTGGCATCGAGGGCGCGGTGGAGGGAGCCGCTGGTGAGACGCCAGGGAAGGGGCGCGAACTTGGTGGCGACGAAGGCCTCGGCATCGCCCCCGGCGAGGGCGCGGCCGAGGGCGCGCTCGGAGGCGCCGCTGTTGTAGATCTCGGCGGTGTCGAAGAGGTTCACGCCCGAGGCGAGGGCGGACTCGACGGCGGCGGCGGGATTGGTGGAGTCGGGAGTCGCGCCGGCTTCGTCCTTCCACGTATTCGTGCCCACGCCGAGGGGGCGGACGAGGAGGTCGGTGGGGCCGAGGGGCATGTCGGGCAGGGTCATGGCGGGAGTGTAGGGGGCGAGGGGCGGCATTCCCAGCGGGAGGAAGGCCCGCCGCTGCTTGCGGGCGGTGGGACTCAAACCTAAGATCGACCTCGCGCGGGCCACCTGCGGCGGAGAGGCGATGTCCTACAGCATCATCGAGACGTGTATCGGCTGTACCGCCTGCACGAAGCGCTGTCCCACCAATGCGATCACGGGATCGCGGAACGAACTCCATGTGATCGACCCGACGCTCTGCATCGACTGCGGGGCCTGCGGCGTTGTCTGCCCGCCTGAAGCCATCCTCGACAACCTCGGCGA
The DNA here is from genome assembly GCA_022827945.1 of Dehalococcoidia bacterium. Taxonomy (GTDB): domain Bacteria; phylum Chloroflexota; class Dehalococcoidia; order Tepidiformales; family Tepidiformaceae; genus UBA2991. Next base: position 3,834 of record JAJEIT010000017.1, read on the forward strand.
CGTGACGAAGTCGATCAAGAAGAACGAGTGGCCGAAGGCGGTGGTGATCGAGGAGAAGTGCATCGGCTCGGGTTGCGAGCTGTGCATCAACATCTGCCCCTTCGATGCGCTCAGCCTGCAGCACACCGATCGCGTCGACGACTTCTTCGGCGTGAGCACGGTGGACGAGAAGAAGTGCACGGGCTGCCGGCTGTGCGAGGACGTGTGCGGCTGGGACGCGGTTCACATCTTCCCGCTGCGGGACGAGATCCTGAAGCCCCTCGAGGAGCTGACGGATCAGGAGATCGCCCTGATGAGGCGGGCGAAGCGGGCGCAGGACGCGGTCCCGCTGACCTAGTCCGAGCCGGCGCCAGGGCTAGGCGTAGTGTTCGATCTTGCCCGCCAGATCGATATCAAGCTGGGTCACCCCACCGGCGTCGTGCGTGCTGAGCCGGATATCGACGGTGCTGTAGACGATGGAGAGCTCGGGGTGGTGATTCATCACCTCGGCGGCCATGGCGACGCGGTTGACGAAGCCCATGGCGGTGATGTGGTCGTCGAGCTTGAAGGTCTTGCGGATGCCGTCGTCGCCGTCCGCGGACCAGCCGGGGAGGCCGGCGAGGGCATCGGTCACCTGGTCGGAGCTGAGTCGGTCGGGCATCTCGTGCCTCCTTGGCGTCAGGTCGGCGGCGGCGCATACGCGCTCGGCAGGCAAGGATAGTACGGATGACGGGACCGAGGGGCCGACGGAGATACAGCCGCCGCTGGTTCCTGGGGGCGCTGGGCGCTTCCGCGGGGGCGGCGGGACTGGCGGCGCTCGGTTGCGAGGACACGGAAGAGCCGGTTCCCGACCAGGTCACCCCGGAGCCGACGGAGGAGCCGGAGGAAGCCCACCCGACCTACCCAAGCACCCCCGCTCCCGAGCCGACGCGAGCCAGTCAGACGAGTCGGCAGGGCGGAACGCTGCGGTACGCGGCGGCGTTCTCGAGCGACGGCCTGTTCGATCCGCACACGACCACTTCGGCAGCGCTGCTCGGCCAGCAGTCCCTCATCTACAGCCGCCTCCTGACCTACGAGAGCCAGGTGGACGGAGAGCTGGCGCCGGACCTCGCAACGGGGATGCCGGAGCAGCCGGACGAGCTTACCTACGTCTTCACGGTGAATCCCGAGGCGCGCTGGCACGACACCGAACCGCTCAGCGGGCGGGCGGTGACGGCAGAGGACGTGGTGGGGAGCATCGAGCGGCAGCGGCTGGGGAGAGCGCAGGACTTCCCCCGGAAAGGGCGCTGGGACCAGGTCGCGAGCCTGGAGGCGCCGGACAGCCAGACGGTCGTGGCCCGGACGGGGGAGCCGTTCGCGGGCACGCTGGCGCGGTTCGCCTCGCCCGAGGGCTTCGTCATTCCCCCCGAGCTCGACGGCGACCTGAGCTCCACGCTGCAGGCAGGAAGCGGACCGTTTCGCTGGATCGAGTGGTCGGAAGGCTCGTACGCGAGCGTGGCGCGGAACGACGCCTGGTACGGCCCGGACAACGGCCCGTTCCTCGACGGCATCTCCACGGTCCCGCCCCGGTCGCTGGATGAGCTCGAGGCGGATTTCCGGACACGGCAGCTGGACGCGGTAGAGGCGGGGTTTCTGCAGGCGCAGGAGATCAAGCGGCGGCTCCCCGACCTGCGGGAGGTGCGCTCGGCAGTGGCGCGCTTCTACGGGATGCGGTTCCTCGCCGGGACGCCCCCCTACGACGACCCGCGGCTGCGCCGGGCGATCACCGTGGCCATCGACCGGCGGGAGATGCTGGAACGCTTCTTCCACGACAGCGGCACCCTCAACCCGTGGATCAGCGCGGCGGTGCGACAGTGGTCGCTGCCCCAGACGGAGCTCCAGCGTCAGCCCGGGTACCGGCCCGGCGTGGGCGGACGGGAACTGGACGAGCGCGATGCGCTCGCCGCCCTGAACGCCTACCTGGAGGAGCACGAGCTGCCGGACCCGGTGGAGCTGTTCGTGACGGCCAACCTGGAGGAGACGCTGAACATGGGGGGGCTCATCGCCGCGCAGCTTCGGGACACGCTCGATCTCAGCGTTCAGGTGAACCGGGTGGGGCTCGAGGAGCTGGCGCTGCGGCTCAGCGAGGGAGAAGCGCCGTGGGCCGTGGGCGTCGACAACGGCTGGATCGAGCTCGACGACTGGCTCTACCCGTACTTCCACGCAGACGGAACCGGCAACACGTTCGTGCTCCGCGACGAGGAGATGAACGTGATGATCGAGGCGCAGCGTGCGGAGATGTCGTCCGAGCGGAGGCAGCAGATCGGCTACGACGCGCAGCGACGGCTCCTGGAACTGAACGTGGGGGCGAATTTCGTGAGCGAGGACGTGGTGACGTTGTTCTGGCCGTACGTCCAACTCTTCCCGGTGGACGCGGGAGAGGCCTACCAGGACCGGTTCGCGAAGACGTGGATCGACCGCACGCACCCCACCTACCTGTAGGCAGAATGGCGGAGCCCCGGCCTAGGCGTTGTAGTTGGGCTCGCGCTTCTCGCGGAAGGCAGCGACGGCTTCCTTGAACTCGGGGCCCTGGATGAGGTCGCGCTGGAGGGGCCACTCGAACTCGAGCTGCTGCTCGAGCGTGGCCCACTGGGAGTGCTGGAGCATGCGCCTGGTGTAGGCGAGGGCGGTGGGGGGCTGGTTCGCGACCTGCGAGGCGAAGTCGAGGGACTCCTCGACGAGCCGGTCGTGTGGCACGACACGGGAGACGATGCCGAGCTGCAGCGCCTCCTCGGCTTCGACGATGCGGCCCGTGTAGAAGAGCTCGGCAGCGTGCTCGTGGCCGACCATGCGGGGCAGGAAGTAGGAGAGGCCGAAGTCGGAGGCGAGGGCGCGCTTGATGAAGATCGTGCCGAAGCGGGCGCGCTCGCTGGCGATGCGGATGTCGAAGGCGCTGCAGAGGCCGAAGCCACCACCCACGGCGACGCCGTTGACGGCGGCGATCATGGGCTTGCCGCTCTTGTAGATGGCGAGGATGGAGCGGCCGGGGCCCATCGTGTCGAGCTGCGAGGATCGACGCTGGGGGGCGTTGCCGCTCTCCTGGCGCTGGCCGGCATCCTCGAGGTCGGCGCCGGCGCACCAGGCTCGCCCCTCGCCGGTGACGACAAAGGCGCCAACACCGTCGTCCTTCGTTCCCTCTTCGATGGCGTCCGTGAATTCGGGCATGAGGGTGCCGCCCATGGCATTCATGCGCTCGGGGCGGTTGAAGCGCAAGAGCATCACGCGGTCGTGGCGCTCGACAATGCAATCCGGCATGGGAATCCTCCGCAGGCGACGATGATACGCGGGCCTCGGCTACCCGCTCCCCGGCCGGCTGCCGTAGGGTTCCGCGGCGGAGGGCGTGATGCGCGCGGTCGTTTGCGACGAGCTGGGGAAGCCCGAGAACCTGCGACTCGGAGAGCTGCCGGATCCGGCGGTGGGGCCGGGGGAGGTGGGGATCGCGGTGGAGGCGGCAGGGGTGTCGTTCGCCGACGTGATGTTCGTCCAGGGGAAGCACCAGACCGAGCACGTGCCGCCGTTCGCGCCCGGGATGGAGGTGGCGGGCCGGGTGGTCCAGGTGGGGTCCGGCGTTGAGGGGCTCCGGGCCGGGGATGCGGTGGCGGCGCTGCTCTACGACGGCGGCCATGCGGAGCAGGCGACGGCGCTCGCGACGGAGTGCTTCCCCGTTCCGGAAAACCTCTCGGCGGAGGTGGCGGCTGGGGCGCTCTCCGCGTACCTGACAGCGCACATCTGCCTGACGTGGGAGGCGAGGCTGGAGGCGGGGGAGCGCGTGCTCGTGCTGGGGGCGGGGAGCGGCGTGGGGCTGGCGGCGGTGGCGGTAGCGGCGGCGCTCGGCGGGGAGGTGGTGGCGGCAGCGAGCAGCGCGGAGAAGCTGGCCACGGCGGAGGCGGCGGGCGCGAAGCACCTCGTGAACTACCGGGAGCAGGACCTGCGCGAAGCGACGCTGGCGGCGACGGGCGGAAACGGGGTGGACGTGGTGGTCGACCCGGTGGGGGCGCAGGGGGAGCAGGCGTTCCGCACGCTGGACTGGGGTGGGCGCTATGTCGTGGCGGGTTTCGCCGGCGGGGCGGTCCCGCAGTTCAAGGGAAACCACCTGCTGATCAAGAACCGGAGCGCCGTGGGGATGGTGCTGATGCACTACCGGGAGCGGCAGGTCGAGCGCATGCGGCAGTCGGTGGCGGAGGTGTTCGCGATGCTGGCGGACGGCAGGCTGGCGCCGCCGGCCATCGAGACGGGCAGCCTCGCCGACGGGCCCCGGTTCCTGCAGCGCGTGCTGGATCGGGACGTGGTGGGGAAGCTCGTTCTGCGCATCTGAGGGTGCGGCGAGGGTTCGGGCGCGCTACGCTGCCGCCGCCGGCGGCACGGCCGGCCGAGGAGGCGCATGAAGTTCGGAATCACGATGTTCCCCACCGACTACGCGATCGGGCCGGGCGAGCTGGCCCGCGAGGTGGAAGCTCACGGCTTTGAGTCGCTCTTCTTCCCGGAGCACACGCACATCCCGGCGAGCCGGAAGTCGCCGTGGCCGGGCGGGCCCGACTTGCCAGAGGAGTACTCGCACACGCTCGACCTGTTCGTTGCGCTGACGGCAGCGGCCGCCGCCACCGAACGGCTCCTGGTCGGGAGCGGCATCTGCCTCGTCATCGAACGCGACCCCATCACGCTGGCGAAGGAGGTCGCGAGCCTGGATTACGTTTCCGGGGGCCGGGCTCTGCTGGGGATCGGGGCGGGGTGGAACCTGGAGGAGATGGAGAACCACGGGACGGATCCGGCGCGTCGCTGGCGGCGGATGCGGGAGACGATCGAGGCGATGAAGGCGATCTGGGCGGACGACGAGGCCGAGTACCACGGCGAGCTCGTGGACTTCGACCCGATCTGGCAGTGGCCGAAGCCGGTCCGGGACCCCCACCCGCCGGTCATCATCGGCGGCGACGGGCCGACGACGCTGAAGCGAGTGGCTCGCTACGGCGACGGCTGGATGCCGATCGACGGGCGCAATCGCGAAGACTTCGCCCCCGCGATCGCGGAGCTGAACGACCTCGCGGCCGAGCAGGGCCGGGGGGCCATGACCGTTTCGCTCTTCGGCGTGGGCGGCGACCCGGCGCGGATCGAGAAGCACGCGAAGGCGGGCGTCGACCGCCTCGTGTTCCTGGTGCCCCCGGCGCCCGCGGACGTGGTGCTGCCGGCGCTCGAGAAGCGCGCGCGCCTCGCCGAGCAGTTCGCATAGGAGGCGATCAATGGCCGACATCCAACCGCCAGTCGAGGAGATCCGGGCGCTCGTGGGTCACGAGTTCCCGGGAGGCAAGTACACGGTCGCGCACTGGGAGAACTTCCTGCTGACCGAGTGCACGGGTTCCGAGCCGCTGCCGGACGGCCTCGTGCATCCGGTGGTGCTGTTCCACATGCCGATCCTGGGCGCGAACACCTCCATCGGGGGAATGTTCGCGCTGGGGCAGGCGGAGTCGGATTTTTCGATCGGTATCGAGAGCTACGACTGGGAGATCGAGCGTCCCCTGCACGAGGACGTGGAGTACACGGTGACGGGCAGGGTCACGGAGGCGGACCGGATGGAGGGGCCGCGGCGGAACGACCGTCCGGGTGTCTACGACCGGATCCAGTTCCGCTTCGAGTTGCATGAGCCGGGGGGCGACTTCGCGGCCAGCTCGACGATCACCTGGACCTATCGGAGGTCGGCGGCATGAACGTGCAAGTGGGCGACTCGATACCGGACTGGGTGATGGAGAGCGTGCGGCCCGAGCGGATGCGCACGATGGCCGCCATCCTGCGCGACCCCAACCCCGTGCACTGGGACCGCAAGGCCGTGGCGGCGCTGCCGTTCGGCATCGGCGAGCGGACGATCAACCAGGGGCCGCTGGGGCTGAGCTACATGCTCAACATGCTGATGGACTGGGCAGGTCCGACGAGCGTGCGGCGGGTCACGGTGCGCTTCCCCAAGGTGGTGCTGGATGGCGACCACGTAACGGCCGGCGGCCGGGTAACCGCCATCCGGGAGGAGGACGGCGTACGCCTAGCGGACTGCGACATCTGGCTGTCGCGGGAGGGCGAGTCGCCGAGCCTCGAGGGCACGGCCACGGTGGCGCTCCCGGAGAGCTAGCGGACTGCTCGCGGACGTTTCACCACTGGGCCGTTACTGGCGGCGGGCGCGTCGCGCCTACTACGGCTGGTGGGTGCTGGCGGCCTCGGTGGTCTCGGTGGCGCTGGCGGCAGGGCTCTCGTTCTGGTCGTTCGGGCTCTACATCGACCCGCTTGAGCAGGAGTTCGGGTGGTCGCGGTGGGAAGTCTCGGGCGGCTTCTCGATCGCGCTGCTGGTGGGCGCCCTCGCATCGCCGCTCATCGGACGGGGGGTCGACCGTTACGGGCCGCGCCGGGTCGTCATCCTCGGGGCGGTGCTGACGGCGGGGAGCTTCCTGCTGCTGGCGACGACCAGCTCTCTCTGGCAGTGGTTCCTCTATCAGTCCATCGCGGCGGTCTTCCGCAACATGATGTTCTTCATCCCGTTCCAGACGCTGGTCTCGCGCTGGTTCGACCGGAAGCGGGGGCTGGCCGTGGGCATCCTGGGGACGGGCTTCTCCATGGGCGGGTTCATCGTGGTGCCGATCCTGCAGGCCGTGATCAACGCGGTGCAGTGGGAGGGCTCGTTCGTCGTCTCGGCGATCGTGACGGTGGCGGTGGTCGCGCCGCTCGCACTCCTGCTCATCCGGGACCAGCCCGCGGACAAGGGGCTGCAGCCGGACGGGGACGCACAGCCCGAAGGAGAACCGCCGAGACCCGTGGTCCTGACCGGGCTGACGGACCGGCAGGCGCTGCGGACCCCGCTCTTCTGGGTGATCGCCATCGCCCTGATGGTGTTCTTCTTCGGAATGTTCGGGTGGACCGCGCACGCGGTGCCGTACTACGAGTCGGTGGGGTACTCGAAGTGGTGGGCGGCGCAGTTGCTCGCGATCGCGGCGGGCAGCGGCATCATCACGCGGCTGGTGTTCGGCTACGTGGCCGACCGCATCTCGCGGATCGAGGTGGCGGCAATGGCGCTCTGCGCCTGCCTGACGCTGTCGATGGTGGTGCTGCTCGTGACCGGCGGCAGCGTGACGGGCGTCGTGTTCTTCCTCGTGTTCTGGTTCGTCGGCTCAAGCGGCGGACCCATGATCGAGCCCCTCCTGACGGCGCGCACTTTCGGCATGGCGTACTTCGCCTCGATCCTGGGGGCGATCGCCATCGTCTCGCAGAGCGGCCAAATCGTGAGCCCCATCATCGCAGGGGCGATCTTCGACGCGACCGGCGAGTACGACTGGGCGCTGGTGATGTTCGCGTGCTCGATGGGGCTGTCGCTCCTGCTGTACTGGCTGGCGTGGAAGCTGCCGCGCCCTGAGCTTCCCGTCGTTACCGTCGTGACGAGCGCTGAGGCGGGCGGGGAGGCCGGGCGGACAGCAGAGGCATAAGGGGACAGACACCTAGAATCCCTCGGATGGGCCAGTACTGGCGGCGGCTGCGGAATGCCTACTACGGCTGGTGGATGCTCGCCGCGTCCGTGGTGGCGGTGGCGCTGGCGGCGGGCATCTCGTTCTGGTCGTTCGGTCTTTATGTTGACCCGTTGGAGAGCGAGTTCGGGTGGTCGCGGGCGGAGGTCTCGGGAGGTTTCTCGGTCGGGTTCCTCGCGAGCGCCCTCGCGGCGCCGCTTATCGGGTGGTGGATCGACCGGTACGGCCCGCGACGGGTCATCCTCATCGGGGCTTTGCTGACAGCCGCGAGCTACGTGCTCCTGGCCGCGACGAGCGAGCTCTGGCAGTGGTTCGTGTACCAGTCCATCAACGCCGTGTTCCGCCAGATGATGTTCTTCATTCCGTTCCAGGCGCTCATCTCGCGCTGGTTCGACCGGCGGCGAGGGCTAGCAGTGGGGCTCCTGGGGACGGGGTTCTCGATCGGCGGATTCGCCGTCGTCCCCATCATGCGGATCGTGATCGAGGCGGTGCAGTGGGAGGGGTCGTTCATCGTGGCGGGCATCGTGACCGTGGCGGTGTTCGTGCCGGTCTCCCTCCTCCTGGTGCGCGATGACCCCTCGGATGTGGGAGCGGAGGTGGACGGTGACGCAACACCCGCCGATCGCCCGGCGGCGCCACGCGTGCTCACGGGGGTGACGGTGCGGGAGGCGCTGCGAACACCACTCTTCTGGGTGGTCTCGGGAGCTCTGACGGCCTTCTTCTTCGGAATGATCAGCTGGATGGTTCACGGCATCCCCTACTACGAATCGGTGGGCTACTCGACCGAGCGGGCGGCGCTGCTCTTCTCGATCCAGGCAGGAGGCGGTGTGGTGGCGCGCCTGACGTTCGGCTACCTCGCGGACCGTATCCCCCGCATGGAAGCGGCGGCGGTGGTGGTGGCCATGTTCCTTGCGGGGGCGTTCGCGACGCTGCTGCTTACGGACGGGAGCGTCATCGGGATCGCCGTCTTCCTCGTGTTCTTCGTCGTGGGATCGAGCGGGGGGCCGATGATCGAACCGCTGCTGCTAACGCGTTCGTTCGGGCTGGCATCCTTCGGGGCGTTGCTCGGAATCATCCAGGTCATCTCTGTCCTGCACCTGGCGAGCCCGATCATCTCGGGGGCGATCTTCGACGCGACCGGTAACTACGACTGGGCGCTGGTGATGCTGATGGGCGCGATGGGGCTGTCGGTAGCGTTGTTCTGGGTGGCGTGGCGGCTGCCGCGGCCGCAGTACAGCGCGGGCTAGCGGGTGGGCTGCTCGGAGGGCACGAAGGGAGCCAGCATTGTCGGGCCCCAGACGACCGCGCCGCCGTCGTCGAAATCGAAGAGGCTGAGGCGGTCGGCGTCGATGGGGTCGTCGGTGCCGAGGGCGACGGGGAGCTTCTGGGTGCTCCACTTCGACATGTCGAGCATGAGCTCGACGATCTGGGCCTCGGTGAAGTGCGCCTGGACCTGCTCGCGGAGCTCATCGCTGATGGCGCCGGGGGCGGTCACGAAGGCGTCGGTGAGGCGAAGCGCGACCTTCTGGTGCTCGGGCAGGTCGCTGTCCTCGTAGTAGTCGATCTTGGCGGCCATGTCCTCGTCGAGGCCTGCATCCCGGGCAACGCCCAGGCGGAGGGACATTCAGGTGAAGCACTGGTGCTGGCGTGCGCAACGCAGCCGCACCAATTCGGTGGTGACGGGGTCGAGGCCGCTGAGTCGCACGACGGCGTCCTGGTAGGCGCCGATGGCGGCGCCCAGTCCGGGGGCGACGGGGGCGGTGGGGCCGGCGGGTTCGGGCAGGCGGCGCTCACGTACGGAAGTCATGGGGTCTTCTCCTCGGGCGCGAGGACCGTTCGCAGGCCGAGCGCCAGACGCTGGTGTTGATCGAGGGCAAGGAGGGCGCTGACGAACGCCTGCACCTCTCCGGGGCTGAAGTGCTCCAGCAGGGCGTCGATATCGCCCTGGGTGACGCCGGCGACATCGCCCACGAACTGCTCGGTGAAGGCGAGGCAGGCGCGCTCGCGGTCGCTGAAGAGGGGCGAGTCGGGCCAACCGGCGATGGCGGCGGCCTTCTCGGGGGCGACAGGAGCGCCGGGGGCGGGGCGGGCGGCCTCGCGGTCGTCGGCCTGGAGGCCGGCGATGCGGAGGCGGCAGAGCTCAAGGACCTCGGGATCGAGGGCCCGCCAGAGCTCCCCGTGGAGGTTCGTGATGACGTCGCGGACCTCGGGGGCGAAACGCGCGAGGCGTTCGTCGAGGTCGGCGGCGAGGAGGCCGGGTTGGGCGGTGTCCGCCATAGGGGGACGGTACGAAGGCGAGGGAGGCGCGTCAATGCCCCCACGGACGCTCCCGGTAGGATGTGCCCATGCCGGAGAACGAACGGATTCCCGCGCCGCTCATCGTGGAGGCGCTGAAGGCGGCGTTCCGGGGGCAGCGGTCGGCCCCGGCGAAGGACGGCGAGCCCCTGGGCTGGGTGCTCTCCGTGCCGGATACGCACCAGCGCAGCATCATCGCGGAGCTGGAGGGCGACGACGAGCTGCGGCTGCTGACCTGCTCGACCGAGGACGAAGCGAACGCGATCGCGGCGGGGCTCTACATCGGCGGGGCGGAAGTGGCGATAATGATCCAGCACGCGGGGCTGTATGCCTCCGTGAACACGCTCCGTGGCGTGGGGCTGGACGGGGGGGTGCCCCTGTTCGCGCTGGTGGGCCTGCTGAGCCGCGAGCCGGAGTTGGAACCGAAGGACTCGCCGCGCTCGATGGTGCGGTTCGCGGGACCGCTCATGGATACCTTCGAAGTCCCGCACGCGCTGCTGGAGACGCGGGACGATCTCGGCCTGATCCCCGAGTACTACGCGCTCAGCCGGGAGAGGTCGGGGCCCGCGGTCGTGTTCGTGGGGCGGGAGACGGCCTGATGCGACCCGAGGATGTGCTGCGGGCGATCAACGAGGCGCGGGGGGATGCGCTCGTCGTGCCGACGATGACGGCGGTGCCTGCGTGGCGCACGATCGCGCCGGAGGCACCGAGCGTGGCCTGCGTCGGCTTCATGGGCGGGGCGTCGTCGCTGGGGTTGGGGCTGGCGCTGGCGCAACCGGAGCGGCGGGTGGTGGTGCTCGACGGGGACGGATCGCTGCTGATGCAGCTCGGCTCGCTGGCGACGGTGGCAGGGGCGGCGCCGGCGAACTACACGCACGTGCCGTTCGCGAACGGGGTCTACCAGACGTCGGGGAGCCAGGGAATCCCGGCCTCGGGGTCAGTCGACTTCGCGGGGATGGCAGAGGCGGCGGGGTACGCGTTCACGACGCGCATTGAGACGCTGGAGGAGCTGCGCATCCGCTTGCCGGAGCTGCTCAGCGTTCAGGGGCCGGTACTGGTGGAGCTGGCGGTGGAGGAGGCGGAGCTGACGCCCATGACCGCGCCCGGCGGGGATCCGCTGCGGGTGCAGGTGAATCGGCTGCGGGAACGGCTCGCGAGCGGGGAGTGACACCCGGTTAGCAGGCTCACCGTTTGACAGGGAATGGGCCCGTAGGGTGGTACCTCGTATCGTTTTCCGAGAGCACTTCCGGAGAGAGCACCTTGAACGCTTCCACCACGACAACGCTTCGACGACCCCTGGGCCTCTGGTTGGGTCTCGCCTTGCTGGCGCTCGTCGCCATTGTGCTGGCGACGGCCTGCGGGGATGACGACGACGCGGCTCCCGAGGAGACCCCGCCCGCTACAGAACAGCCAGCGGCGGAACCGACGGCAGAGGCGAGGGCCGAGGCAACAGCCGAGCAGGAAGCGGAGGATGGGCGGCTGGGGCAACTGCGCGCGAATGCCTCGGAGTTCGAGTACCGGGTCGGGACATTCGGCGGAACGCTGACGTTCGCGACGATCTCGGACCCGCTGACTTTCAACCTCGCCATCGCCAACGACGCCTCCTCCGGAGGGGTGCTGGGCTACCTGTTCGAGGGCCTGACCGAGGTCTCATGGCTGACCAACGAGGTCGAGCCGTCGCTGGCGGAGTCGTGGGAGAACTCGTCCGACGGGCTCAGCTGGACGTTCCGGCTGCGCCAGGACGTGCGCTGGCATGACGGGGAGCCGTTCACGGCGCAGGACGTGGCGTTCACCTTCAACCAGATCATCTACAACGACGACATCCCTGCGACCAGCCGAGCCACTTTCACGTACCGATTCCTGGACGAGGCGGGAGAGTGGCAAACAGCGCGGATGTCGGTGGACGTGATCGACGACTACACGGTGCGCTTCGTGCTGCCGGTGCCCTTTGCACCGTTCCTGCGGGCGATGGGGACGCCGATCTACCCGAAGCACATCCTCGAGCAGGCCGTGGTAGACGGTGTATTCGCGGAGACGTGGGGCATCGAAACGCCCCCGGCGGAGATCATCGGGACGGGGCCGTTCACGATCGAGACGTATGAGCCCGGTCGACGAGTCGTGCTGAAGCGCAACCCCAACTACTGGCTGACTGACGAGGAGGGTGAGCGGCTTCCGTACCTGGACTCGGTCGTCCACGTGATCGTTCCGGACATCGAGGCGGAGCTGGCGTCGTTCCGGTCGGGCGAGAGCGATCTCTACGGGGTCCCCGGGAAGGAGTTCGCTGAACTCTATCCCTTCCAGCAGGAAGAGAACTTCACGATCCACCGGCGGGGACCAGGCTTCGGAACGACCTTCCTCGCGTTCAACCAGAACCCGGGAACGAACCCGGAAACCGGCGAGCCGTACGTCGCGCCGGAGAAGCTGGTGTGGTTCCAGAGCACGCAGTTCCGCAAGGCCGTCTCCCATGCGATCAACCGGGACGCCATCATCGAGGGCGTATTCGACGGGCTGGGGTACCCGCAGTGGGCATCGATCAGTCCCTCGGCGGGCGACTTCCACAACCCGGAGGTGCGCCGGTACGAGTACGACCCGGAGACTGCCGGGAGCATCCTCGACGAGCTCGGCTGGAAGGACGAGAACGGCGACGGTTTCCGCGAGGACGGGGACGGCAACCCGATCGTCTTCACGATCGTGACGAACGAGGAGAACTCCATCCGCACGGAGGTGCTGGCCCTGATACGCGAGGACCTCCACGCGATCGGCATCAACGCGAGTGTCGAGGCACTGCCGTTCGGCGACATCGTGACGCAGCTGACGGCTACGTATGACTGGGAGGGAGTCATCATCGGGCTGACGGGTGGCACGGAGCCGCACGGCGGGATCAACGTGTGGCACAGCAGCGAGCCGCTCCACCTGTGGAACCCGAACCAGTCCGAGCCGGCAACGGAGTGGGAGGCAGAGGTCGACCGTCTGTACATCGAGGGCAGCCAGGATCTGGACCCGGAGAGCCGGGTGCAGCACTACCACCGGGCACAGGCGATCGCGGCGGAAAACCTGCCGCTGATTTACACGGTGCTCGCGGAGCGGTTGAGCGCGGTCCGCAACGTGTTCGGCAACACGACGCCGACGCTGTACGGCCTGTTCGACGTTCGCTACGTGTACCGCCTGGACGAGTAGCGGCGCGCGCTACTCCCGGGGGATGCCGAGGGCGTCGTACGAGTCCATGCCGGCGTCGTACTTCGCCTGGGCGGCGTTCATGATCTCGATGGCGTCGGCGCGACGGGCGGTCTGACCGAAGATCTGCTGCTCGTGGCGGCGGGCGTCGTAGATGTTGAGGTCGCGGCCGCCCATGAAGCTGCGCTTGCAGGCGTCGAGGCTGAAGGCGGGCCACTGGGCGATGTGAGCAGCCCAGGCGATGGCCTCCTCGCGGAGCGTGTCGTCGGGGACGACCTTGTTGATGGCGCCGAGATTGAGCGCTTCCTGCGCCGTGATTGGGCGGCCGTCGAGGATCATCTCGAGGGCCTTGGTGGGGCCGATGAGGCGGGCGAGGCGGGTGCAGCCGCCGGCGCCCGGGGGGATGCCGATGGCGACCTCGGGCTGGCCGTAGGTGGCGGACTCGGCGGCGATGCGGAGGTCGCAGCCCCAGGAAAGCTCGGCGCCCCCGCCCCAGGCCTGGCCGTTGTTGGCGGCTATGGAGATAAGGGGGCTGTCACCGACCCGCTCGAAGATGGAGCGGTCGGCGCCGTAGGGGGTCTTCGGCGGAGGGACGGCGTTGCCAACGGCGGCCATACCCTCCATGGCCTGGACGATGCCGCCGAGGTGCCAGTGGGCGATGAAGTAACCGGGCGTGTCGGAAGCGAGGACGAAGACCCTGGCGCCGGACTCTTCGATCTCGGAGATGGCGTTGAGGATGCCCTCGCCGAGCTCTCCTCCGCCGAAGTTCATGGGCGGGTCGGAGAAGGCGACGAGGCCGACGCCGTCGGCCGGGTAGGTCACGTTGACGGTTACGGGCATGGGAGGGGCTCCTCGGAGTGAAGTGGGGCGTAGTGTGCTGCGGCGCGAGACCGTTCGCCAGCGCCCCGCGGCCGCCCGGGGCCGCGCCTGCGCCGATAAAGTGGCAGAATCCGCCAAAGACCTCATCGAGGGAGGCCGACGCATGACGACGAGCGAGGCGAGCGACTACACGGAGATGATCAACGCGGTGGCGGAGTGCCCCGTGAACCTGGAGCAGGTGGACCTGTTCGAGCCCGGCGCGCAGGAGCACTGGGCGGACGCCTACAAGATCCTCCACGCGGAGTCGCCCGTGCAGCGCATTCCGGGGGAGGGCAGCACGCCCGATACCGACGGCTTCGTGATCACGAAGTACCAGGACATCTACGACATCGTGCGCGACCCGTGGACGTTCCCGCAGCCGGGCTTCGCCGGGGCGGAAGGCAACAGCACCGCCGGCATGAGCACCGAGGATGGCGAGGCGAGCGCGCTCGCCGATGCGATGGCGCTGAACACCCTGCGGCCCAACCTGGAGCTGCACAAGGCGCACCGCATCGAGCTGACCGATCCGTGGGTGGGGGCGACGGGCGCCCCACGCCACCGCCCGATGGTGACGAAGTTCGTGGACCAGCTGATCGACGAGTGGATCGACCGCGACCCGGCGGAGATCGAATTCGTTGAGGACTTCGCGGCGCCGCTGCCGCAGCTCGTGATGACGACGATCCTGGGGTGGCCGCTCGAGGACCTGGACATCCTGCGGAAGTGGGGCCAGGCGCAGGTGCGCCGCTTCGTCTACGGCAAGGGCCACCGCAACATCATGTCGGACGAGGAAGAGCTCGAGAACGCGAAGGACCTTGGCGAGTTCATGGCGTACGTGCAGGAGCAGGTGACGCACAAGCGCAACAACCCGGGGGACGACATGACTACGTTCCTCACGCAGGTCACCTACCAGGCGATGAACCGCAAGCTGACCGACAACGAGGTCATCGGCGTCCTGTTCGGGATGCACATAGGCGGTCTTGAGACGACGCAGTACGCGATCGCGGCGGAGGCGCAGCTGCTGGCGGAGAATCCCGCGCTGTTCCAGGAGCTGAAGGCGGACCCCTCGAAGGTTCGCTTCTTCGCGGAAGAGGGGATGCGCATCCACGCGCCCACGCAGGGGCTCTCCACGCGCATGGCGGCCAAGGACGTGGAGATTCGCGGAGTGCCGATCCCGAAGGGGTCGATCCTGCACCTGCGCTACGGCGCGGCGAACCTCGACGACGAGGAGTTCGGCTGTCCCGCCGACGTGGACCTGGGCCGCCCGAACACGGGACGGCACATGACCTTCTCGCAGGGGATCCGGGTGTGCCCGGGGGCGGGCATCTCGCGCCTGGAGCAGAACATCGCCTGGGAGCGGCTGACGCAGCGGCTGGACTCACTCGAGTTCATCCCGGGCAAGAACGACTTCCGGCATCAGCCCGGCATCATGCTCGGCCTGTGGGAGCTGCACATGCAGTTCACGAAGGCCGCCGGCTAGAGGAGGCCGATCCCGTGCGCGACGAACGGGAACACCCGAGGAACTCCGGGGCCGGGAAGGCCGGCGCTCCGGCGATGGAGCGGCCCTTCCGCAAGCCGCCGCCACTGCACGGGCGGGAGTCGCACATCCGCATCTTCGACGCGGAGAACGAGGCGCGGAGGGTTTACGGGGAGACGCAACGTTCGCGGGACGGCTCGCTCCCGAAGGAGGAGCACGGTCCGAGCGCCGTGCTGAAGGCGCTCGATCCGTTCTGGACACGCGGGATCATCCCCGAGGAAGAAGCCGACGACGGCACCGATACCGGGGAGACCAGCGCCTAGCGGCCCCCATAAGGAGACACGCGATGACGGCGACAGACGAGTCCTCCGCTCTTGCCGAGGCCATTCGGGCGCAGCTGGCGCTCGCGATCGAGCCGCAGGAGTTCGATACCGACGAGTACCGACGCGATCCGTTTCCGCTGTACAAGCGGCTGCGAGACCACCACCCCATCTACCAGGACCTGTTCCACAACCACTGGGTGGTGAGCCGCTACGACGACATCGTCGAGATCTTCCAGAACAACGACGACTTCGACCGGGCGGCCTACGACCCGAAGGGCGAGTACGAGTTCGGGAAGAAGCAGGTGTTCGGACCGAACATCCTCGAATACGGCAACAGCGACGAGCACCGCTTCCTGCGCAACGTCGTGGCCGATCAGTTCGTGGGGAACCGGCTGCAGGGGTTCCTGCCCTTCATCGAGCAGATTGCACGCGAGCTGATGGGGCAGATCTGGGCGAAGTCGGCGGACGACATTACGAAGGGCTTCTCGGACACGGGCGAGGTAGAGCTGGTCAGCCAGTTCAC
The DNA here is from genome assembly GCA_022827945.1 of Dehalococcoidia bacterium. Taxonomy (GTDB): domain Bacteria; phylum Chloroflexota; class Dehalococcoidia; order Tepidiformales; family Tepidiformaceae; genus UBA2991. The sequence goes on from JAJEIT010000017.1 coordinate 19,992, forward strand.
CAGCCAGTTCCCGATCCGCGTCATCTCCAACATGCTCGGACTGCCGCGGGAGGACGAGGACACGTTCGTGCGCTGGTACCAGCACCTGATCGAGGGGCTGGGGTTCGGCGGGGAACACTTCGCCCGGGGCATGCAGGCGCGCAACGAGATGTGGGACTACCTGGACCCCCTGATCCGCAAGGCGGAAGACGCGCCGGGAGAGGACCTTATCTCGCGCATCGTGCACGCGGAGTTCCGCGGCCAGCGGATGAACGTCGACGAGATCAAGGGGTTCATCGCGCTCCTGCTGGCGGCAGGCGGCGACACCACCGACAAGGCGATCGCGAACATGTGGTACCACATGCTGTACACGCGCCCGGACCAGTTTGAGAACGAGGTGCAGCGCGACCCGAGCCTCTGGACCAACGTGTTCACGGAAATGATGCGCTACGACCCGGTGGTTCACGGCCAGGCGCGGCACACGACGCGCGAGATCAAGATCCACGGCGAGGTGATCCCGGAGCGGGCGGTGGTCTCACTCTTCCTCGGGGCGGGGAATCGCGATGAGCGCGTGTTCAAGGATCCGGACACGTTCGACATGCTGCGGGACGACCTGCACATGGGTAGGGAGCTGCGCTCGGGACGATATCCGGACGGGAAGCACGGCCACCTCGGGTTCGGCATGGGGCAGCACTTCTGCATGGGGTACGCGATGGCGCGCCAGGAGGCGATCATCGCCTGCACGCGGCTGGCGGAGGCGATGAAGAACCCGCGACCGAAGTTCCCGACGCACCCGGGCATCACGTCGCCGGTGACCGGCTCCGGGGGCTTCCGGGCGCCGGAGGAACTCTGGATCCAGTTCGACGTCAACTAGCGGCCCCGCCGAAGCGCTTCGCGTTCGGGATGCCGTAGGCTACGCACACGCACTCTCAGCAGGAGTTGGCCGATGACGGCAACCGATGAATCCACCGCGATGGCGGACGCCATCAGGGCGCAGCTGGCGCTTGCGATCGAGCCCCAGGAGTTCGACGGCCCCGAGTTCCGGAAGGATCCGTTCCCGCTCTACAAGCGGCTCCGCGACCACCACCCCATCTACCAGGACCTGTTCCACAAGAACTGGGTGGTGAGCCGCTACGACGACATCGTCGCCGTCTTCCAGAACAACGATGACTTCAACCGCGCCCAGTACGACCCCAAGGGGGACTACGAGTTCGGCAAGAAGCACGTGTTCGGGCCGAACATCCTTGAGTACGGCAACAGCGACGAGCACCGCTTCCTGCGCAACGTCGTGGCCGACCAGTTCGTCGGGAACCGGCTCTCCGGCTTCCTGCCCTTTATCGAGCAGATCGCCCGCGAGCTGATGGGGAAGATCTGGGAGAAGTCGGCGGACGACATCGCCAGGGGATTCTCGGACACCGGCGAGGTGGAGCTTGTCAGCCAGTTCACGAACCAGTTCCCGATCCGGGTCATCTCCAACATGCTCGGGCTGCCTCGCGAGGACGAGGACATGTTCGTGCGCTGGTACCAGCACCTCATCGAGGGGTTGGGCTTCGGCGGTGAGCATTTCGCGAGGGGGATGCAGGCGCGGAACGAGATGTGGGCGTACCTCGACCCCCTGATCCGCCGCGCGGAGGACGCGCCCGGCGAGGATCTGATCTCGCGCATCGTGCACGCGGAGTTCCGCGGGCAGCGCATGAACGCGGACGAGATCAAGGGATTCATCGCCCTGCTGCTGGCAGCCGGCGGCGACACGACCGACAAGGCGATCGCGAACATGTGGTACCACATGCTCTACACGCGTCCGGACCAGTTCGAGGAAGTGAAGAAGGACGGGGAGCTCTGGACCAACGTCTTCACGGAGATGATGCGCTACGACCCGGTGGTTCATACCCAGGGGCGCCGCACGACGCGGGAGATCAAGATTCACGGCGAGGTGATACCCGAGCGCGCCAACATCATCATGTACCTGGCGGCGGGGAACCGGGACGAGCGCGCGTTCAAGGACCCGGACACCTACGACATCTTCCGCGACGACCTGCACATGGGTCGCGAGCTGCGCTCGGGGCGCTATCCCGACGGCAAGCACGGGCACCTCGGTTTCGGCATGGGCCAGCACTTCTGCATGGGCTACGCGATGGCGCGCCAGGAAGCGATCATCGCCTGCACGCGACTCTCGGAGGCGATGAAGAACCCGCGGCCCAAGTTCGCCGACCACCCGGGCATCACATCGCCGGTCATGGGCTCAGGGGGCTTCCGGGCGCCGGAAGAGCTCTGGATCCAGTTCGACGTCAACTAGGGACGGGGAGGCAACGATGCGAGTCAAGGTCGACCTGAAGAAGTGCACGAAGAGCGGCGAGTGCTACTACAACCACCCCGCGCTCTTCAAGGTGGACGACGAGGGCTTCCCCGTGATCCAGATGGACCCGCTTGAGGGCGAGGACATGAAGATCGAGGCACAGCAGGCCTCGGAGGTGTGTCCCGTCGAGGCGATCACGGTGGAAGGCGAGTAGGAGCCGTACAATTCCAACCATAGACAGGGCCGTCAGGCCACGGAGCATAGTGTGAAGAAGAAGCTGATCCTCTTGCTCGGCGCCGTGGCGGCGTTGGCGGCCATGGGCGGATTCGCCATCGCCAGTCACCCCGGCGACGGTTCCGTACAGATCGCGGTCTGGCAGAGCGCATCCGAGCCCTCGCAGCTGCACCTGAGCACTCGCGTCGAGGGGGGCGGGTGGGCTACGGGTGCGCCCCTCACCCTTGAGCAGAAGGGCGACTCCGGTCGATACCTGCGGAGCGAGATCGTTTCGGTGGAGGTACCCCCGCCATCGCCATACGAACCGGTGGCCGTCGGCGCCACGGCAACTGCACGGATGCAGGGGGCAGACGGGGCCGACATGGGGACGGTCACGATCGAGCAGGGGCCGCACGGCCTCATCATCCAGGCGAACGTGCACGGGCTAACGGAAGGCGGCCACGGGTTCCACATCCACGCGATTGGATCCTGTGAACCCGACTTCAAGGCGGCGGGCGGCCACCTCGATCTCGATGGTCGGAGCCACGGGGCGCGAGTGGGCGAGGGCAGTCACACGGGCGACCTGCCCAACATTTACGCAGGGCCAGAGGGTGTGGCGCGCGCTGACGCCTTCACGGACGGCGCGACGCTGGACGGCCACGCGCCCCATACGCTGTTCGATGCCGACGGCTCGGCCATCGTCATTCACGCCGGTCCGGACGACTACGTGGACATCGCCAGCGCCGGTGCGCGGGTGGCCTGCGGGGTGATCCAGCTCGACTCGTAGGATCGCGGTGGCGAGCCGACCCCGGAGTCAGTAGTGGATGGCGCGTCCGACGCCGCCGCCGGCGGCGATGGTGTCGCCGGAGATGGCGACGGACCTCGGCGAGGCGAGGAACGCCACGACGCTGGCGATGTCGGACGCATCGATGATGCGGCGGACGGAGTTGCCCTGGGCGGCGCGCTCCGTGGCCTCTTCGACGGAAATGCCCTGCTCCGCGGCGCGGTGGGCCATGAGGTCGGGCATTCGCTCGGTCCAGGTGAGGCCGGGGTGGACGACGGTGACGTTGATGCCGTGGGGCCCGAGCTCGTCGGCCAGATTCTTGGTGAGAGCGGCGACGGCGACGTTGCGCATGCTGCCGATTGCCGTGCCCGACTGGCGCGCGGCCATGCCGCTGATGTTGATGATGCGGCCCCAGCCGTTCGCCTTGAGGTGGGGGGCGGCGGCGCGGGCGCAGCGCAGGTAGCCCAGCACCTTCGTGTTCATCTCCTCCTCGAAGTTGTCGTCGGTCGTGGTTTCGAGGGAGGGAACGGGACCGGCCCCGCCACCGGGGCGGGCGGCGTTGTTCACGAGGATGTCGAGGCGCCCAAGCTGCTCGACAGCGCTCGCGACCATCGCGTCGACAACGGCGGTGCTGCCGGTGTCGCAGACGATGGGGACGATGCGGCGGCCCGTCTCGGTGGCGAGCTCGGCGGCTGTCTTCTCGAGGGTCTCCTTCGTGCGGGCGGCGATGGCGACATCGACGCCCTCCTCGGCGAGGGTGCGCGCGATGGCCTTGCCGATGCCCTTGCTTCCGCCGGTGACGAGTGCGGCCTTGCCTTCGAGTTCGAGGTCCATGGCTAGCGGAGCGAGGCCCACCAGTCGGGCACGGCGACGCGCAGGACCTCGTCGTAGGTCTTCGCGATCTCGGGTGCGTCGTCAGGGACGTCCTGCTGGTCGCTGGGGGGCAGGGGCGAGGCGCCCTGGATGGGGTCGACCCACTCAATGCCCTCTTCCTCGATGACCTCCATCAGGGGCGGCGTGGCGTCCTCGTGGTGGTCGCTGATCTGGTGCTTCAGGAGGAAGGTGTTGTAGTCGGGGAAGGAGAGGATGCAGTAGTAGCTGCGGGGCTCCTGCCCGCGCCACATCTCGTAGCGGAGGACATCGCTCTCGAGGGAGTGGGTCTTCTCGTAGAGATCTTTCTGGATCTCCTCGTAGCGGGCCTCCATGCCCTCCTTGATCTTGAGCGTGATGAGCACGGTCGCCATTGGGCGCTCCTCCGGGGTCTGGGATTGGCAGGCGGCACGATACGGCGGGGCGAGCGGGAGCGGCAAGGGAGGGGCGGGACTACTCGGCGATGCCGTACGCGTTCTTCAGGGCCGTGATGCGCTCCAGCGACTCGCGGATGCGCTCGGGGGAGATGAGGCCGACGGTCACGGCCCTGGAGATCGCGTCGCGCACGCGGGTAACAATGGCGAGGTCGTAGGGGGCGGGCTGGTTGGTGAGCAGGATGATGTCGACGCCGGCGTTGATCGCCTCCACGGCCGCTTCCTCGAGTCCGTACTCGGTGACGATGGCGCCCATCTGCATGTCATCGGAGAGGACGAGGCCCTCAAAGCCGATCTCGCCGCGGAGCAGGTCGGTCATGATGGGGCGGGAGAGGGTGGCGGGCAGCGCGCGCTCGTCAAGGTTCCGGTTGACGATGTGGGCAGTCATCACGGGGGCGTCGTAGCCCTCCTCAATGAGCCGGCGGTAGGGTTCAAGCTCCTCGGCGCGCTGGTAGGTGGCGGTCACGTCGGTGACGCCGATGTGAGTGTCGCCGGCGGCGCTTCCGTGTCCCGGGAAGTGCTTGAGCACGGTGATCACACCGTGCTCGCGATGGCTTTCGACGAAGGCGCGGGCATGCGCCGTCACGACCTCGGGGTCGGCGCTGAAGGAGCGCTCCCAGTAGCCGATGGCGGGGCTCTCGGGGTCGATGTTGACGTCGACGACGGGGGCCAGGTTCCAGTTGATCCCGTAGGCGCTCAGCTCGCGGGCGAGCTCGGCGGCGATGGCGGCCGTGTCCTCGGGCGTTCCTTCACCCAGCGTCTGCGCGGAGGGCACGACAAGGGGGAAGCCGTAGCGCGTCCTGAGCCTGTTGACGTAGCCGCCCTCGGCATCGACGGCAATGAAGAGGGGAATGGCGGAGGCCGCCTGCAACTCGGCCGTGAGCGCGCTGAGCTGCTCGGGACTGGTGATGTTGCGGTCCTCGGCGCCGCCGCTGGGGCCGTCGAAGTCGAACAGGATGACGCCGCCGGGCCGCACGCCGGAGAGCATGGCGCGGGAGCCGGCGTCGAGGGCGACGCCCCTGAAGCCGACGAGGAGCATCTGCCCGATGGCGTCCCTCAGGGAGAGGCGTCCGAAATCGAGGGTGATCCGGGCGTAGCGGTGGCGCCCGGACGGACTGACCTCGCTCAGATCGAGGGGCCGGGCGACGAAGGCCCGCCAGGAGTCGCTCGAGTGGCGGGCGTTGATGTAGATGAGCTCGGGCGTGTCGACAGACTGCAGGATGACGACCTCGACTGATGGGGCGTCCGGCGCCGTGGCGAGGGAGAAGTCGCCGAGGCGGTAGGTCCGCGACGGAGTAAGGCGGTCGAAAGTGAGCGGGACCGTGCCCAGCGCCGTCCACGACCCGCCCACGGGTCGGGCGCTGTACGCGAGGCGCTCGGGATCGGCAACGTTCTGCCAGATACGCAGTTCGAAGGCGGGCGGGGGAGGCGCAACGGCGGTCTCGTGCGAGTCCGCCCGGGCGGACGGGGCCAGCAGGAGCGCGGCGACGAGGGGGACCGCCAGTGCGCACGCGCCGAGGCGGAGGAGCCTGATCATGTCGGGGCGGGGCCTCCCGAGGACGTCGAAGCAGTCCGGGAAATCGATACTAAGTATACAAACCTCATCGGTGTGGCGTCCGCAGCCCCACCGGGCCCCGCCTGCCTGGTGCTGATCGGCGGAGCTCGGAAGGAAGCAGTCAGCGGCGGTAGCTGGTACGGACGCCGGCGACAATGCCGAGAGCAGCGGCAAGAGTCGCGAGGACGGCGGCGGCGTTCACGGCGAGGGGGATGGCGGCAGGCGCGGTGGGGACGAGGCCGGTGCCGGTGTCGCCGGGCTCGGGCTCGGGGCAGTCGGGGAGGTTGAGCTGGCCAGCATCGTGGCGGAGTGGGGCGCCGAGGCCGGGAGGCAGGCACCCCGTAAACTCATTCCCACTGAGTCTCAGCCACCCAAGGGAAGGAAGCAGACCCAATCCCTCGGGGATTTGCCCTCCAAGCCGGTTACCATGCAGCCACAGCCTCTCCAATCGAGGCAAGGCCGCGATCGACTGAGGAATCTCTCCTTCGAGGTGGTTCCACTGTAGCTGGACAGACTCCAGCACACTTGAGCCGAATTGCCGGGGTATTTCCCCTTCCAACTGGTTGTGAGAAAGGTTGAGAAGGCGAAGATTCGGCAGCCTCGCGATCTCAGGGGGAATTGTCCCCGTCAACTTGTTTTCAGAGAGATCTATTACTTGAAGATTCTTCAGGTTGCCAATGCTGGGTGGTATGCTTCCACTGACATTCTGCCGAGATATCACAAGTCTAACAAGTCCATCTAACTCTCCAATATCGGTCAAGATTTCCCCTAGATCCCATGGGTTCACGTTCTTCAAGTGCAAACTTATGATGCGCGAGGGACAGCAGCCTCCTATCTCGATGTTGCTAACGGAATCATTCCCGTAGTACTTGTTCCAACTAACGCCATACCCGGTGAGAGCGAAGACGATACGAGTGATGGCAGCGCAATCTTCGACTCGGAGAGAGCCGTTCGAGCAGGACTTGAGGGCCTCGCTTCGAGAAGGAGGGCAGTAGCGATTACCCATCCGGTGCAGGTCGTTCATGCCCACACTATGTAGGCCCCATGGTATGCATCCTTGAAGGCCATTCTCACTCAAGTAAAGGATACGCAGGTTCACCAGATCAACGAGTGCTTCCGGAATCTCGCCGACCAAGCGATTGCCCCGCAAGCTAAGAAACTCGAGGTCCGACAGCAACGCAATCTCTCGTGGGATTGAGCCGGTCAGCCCCTTGTGCGCCAGATCCACTCGAAAAACGCCCAAAGGGGAGCCTTTGAGCTCGATGCCCTCCCAGCCCGTGACTGGCATGTCGGGGCTCCAATCGAGGGAACCGTCGCCGGCGACGGTGTCGCGGACACTCAAGAGGATGGCGCAATCCTGCACGAGGCCGCGGTTGTCTTCGGGCCTGGGGACAGCGATACCGTTCGAGCAGGCTTCGATGAAGTCCTCAGGGGCGGCCTGCGCAGGGGTGGCCCCGAAGGCAAGGCCGAGCAGTAGCGCGGCCAGAGCAAGGGCGGCGACGCGTACACCCATGTGGCTGCCCTCGTCGTTTCGCGAGTCGGGGCAAGCTAGCACGGCGCAGGCCGAATTACCCCGTCCGTTTGAGCATATGCACCGGGAACCCCCTTCGTTCCCTCCAGTCCCCTCCGTCCGTACAAGTCTGCTGATCGGCGCGGGCGGATACGGGTAGGATTGGCGGCACGAAAATCCGGAATCGGCGGCGTGCGCCGCAGGGAGGACAACGATGCAGCGAGCGACTTCAGACGCCCCTCACGCAAAGGGCCATCGCCAGGAACAGGTGAGCGAGTGCCCGGTCAATCTGGACGACGTTGACCTCTTCTCGCCGGGAGCGCAGGAGTACTGGTTCGACTCCTACAAGATCCTTCACGACGAGGCGCCGGTTCACAGGATTCCGGGCGAGGGGGCGATCCCCGGCTCGGACGCGTACATCCTGACGAAGTACGACGACATCGCGATGGTGGTGCGCGATCCGGAGACGTTCGAGTTCTACAACGCGGCCGAGGGCGACGAGGCGGCGCAGGAGATCTTCCGGGAGCAGGGTTTCGGCACGATCACGGACACCTGGGACACGCTTCGTCCGACGATCGAGGAGCACAAGCGCCACCGCATGGAGCTCACCGACCCGTGGGTCGCCCTGCCCGCCGCCGAGCGGCATACGCCCATGATCACGCAGGCCGCGAACGACCTGATGGACAAGTGGATCGAGAAGGGCGAGGTCGAACTCGTGAAGGCGTTTGCGGCGCCGCTGCCGCAGATCGTGATCACGACGATCCTTGGCTTTCCCCTGGAGGACATGCCGAAGACGCGGGTGTGGGAAGAGGAGCAGGTCAAACGGTTCGTGTACGGCTTCAGCCACAAGAACCTGTTGACTCCCGAGCAGGAGAAGGCGAACGCGGAGGCGCTGGTCGCCTTCCAGCACTACATCGGCGAGCAGATCGAGGACAAGCGCAAGAATCCCAAGGACGACATGATCACGTTCCTCCTGAACGTCGAGTACGGGCCGGAGAAGCGGAGACTGAGCGATGCGGAGATCGTCAGCGTCGTGTACGGGATGCACATCGGCGGGAACGAGACGACGCAGTACGCGCTGACGGCCGAGGCGATGTTGCTGGCGCAGCAGCCGGATCTGGTCGAGGAGCTGCGGGCGGATCGGTCGAAGGTGCGCTTCTTCGTCGAGGAGGCGCTACGGCTGTTTGCGCCCACGCAGGGGCTCTCGACGCGCATCGCGATGAAGGACGTCGAGATGCGAGGCGTGACGATTCCCCGCGGATCGATGCTGCACCTGCGCTACGGGGCCGCGAACCGCGACCCGGACCTCTGCCCGGCGACGGACTCGATCGATTTGACCCGCAAGAACCCCGGGCGGCACCTGACGTTCTCGATGGGTCCGCGGGTGTGTCCGGGCGCGGGGCTGTCGCGGCTGGAGCAGAACATCGCGGTGAACGTGATGCTCGACCGGCTCGACAACCTGCGGCTGGCTCCCGGCAAGAACGACCTCACGCACCAGCCGGGCATCATGCTGGGGCTGTGGGAGCTGCACCTCGAGTTCGACCAGCGTGGCGCGTAGCCGGGGCCGGACGGGCTAGTGGCGGAGCGGGCGCTGGAAGCGACTCGCCGGCGCGCAGCCGACGTGCTCGACCGGGGCGAGTCGCTGGACCTCGTCGCGATCCTTCGGGAGGAGTACGCGCTGGAGCCGCGGGCCTCGTATGAGCGCGCCGTGAAGGCGATCGCGGAGACGGCCGCGAGCACATCGCGACGGGGTTCCGATGATGGCGAGGACGCGGTGGAGCGGTGGGCGCGGGGGGTGCGGGCGAGCGGCTCCCTCTACCTGGCGCTGGGGGATGCTATCGCCTGGCTCCGCGACAACAGCTCGGAGAGCGGGAGCGAAGCGCAGGCCTCGATGCCGTTCTAGTCGTCGTCGATGAGGGCGATGGCGTTGCCGGGGCAGACGCGGACCGCGTCCTCGGCGTCCTCGACCTGATCGCCCTCGGGCTCCTCGACGATCACGACGGGGAAGCCGTCTTCCCGCGCGGCGAACAGCTCGGCGTGGTAGGTGGAGCACTCCGCCGCCTTGATGCAGCGGTCGAGATTCACGGTGAGTTTCATCGCGTCCTCCTCGGAGTTGCGGGGTTCGCGGGGGTATGCGGGCAGATTATCGGGCAGCGGCGGCGCGAGTACCAGCGGAGGCGCTTGACGCGCCTCTCGCAGGCTCCCACGATGCGGCCAGGCGCGGATGCGCCGGGCCAGGACAGGCCGAGGGAGGACAGCATGGAGCGGGACTACGACGTCGTCGTAATCGGTTCGGGGGCGGCGGGACTGTCGGCGGCGGTGGCCGCCGCCGACTCGGGCGCGAGCGTGATCGTGCTGGAGGCGGACGACAAGGTGGGCGGCTCCTCGCGGCTCTCCGGGGGGCACTTCTACGCAGCGGGCACGAGCGTGCAGCGCGAGGCGGGCATCCTCGACGACACGCCCGACGACATGTTCAGCTACTACATGACGCTTAACCAGTGGAACGTGGAGCCGGCTGTGGCGCGGACGTACTGCGACAACGCCGCGCCCACGTTCGAGTGGCTTCGCAGCCTGGGGGTCGAGTACAAGCCCGAGCGCGTCTACATCTCCGGAATCGACACGGTCGCGCGGGGCCACCCGCCCGAGGGCGAAGGGCTGGCGGTGGTGCGGGTGCTCGACTCCGAGCGCATCAAGCGGGGAGTCGACATGGCCCTCATGACGCGCGCGGACAAGCTGATCGAGGAAGACGGCGAAATCGTGGGGGTGGCGGCGGGCGACCAGGAGGTCGGCTGCGGGGCGGTGGTCATCGCCTCCGGCGGGTTCGGACACAACAAGGAGTTCATCGAGAAGTACTGGCCCGATGCGCACGAGCAGGGCGACGGCGTCTGGGCCATCTCGGGTCCGAAGGCGATGGGCGACGGGATCGTGCTCGGTGAGCAGGTGGGGGCCACGTTGGGCGGCCACAACCGCGGCCTGCTCCTCGTGACGCCCGGGTTCACGCGGGACCTGGAGCTGGGAGTGCCACCCTGGTCGATCCTGGTGAGCCGCGAGGGGCGCAGATTCGCGAGCGAGATGGCTCCGTACACGGTGATGGCGGGCCTCTTCAAGCGGAACGGGGGCATGGCCTACGCGATCTTCGACGAGGCCGCCAGGCTGGATGCGGACGCAATGCCCACGGGGCCCAGCTGGACCTCTGAGAACCTGCTGGCGCGGGCGGAGGCGGGCGAGGTGCTGCGGGCGGACACGCTCGAGGAGCTTGCGGGGCTGTGCAAGATCAACCCGGCGCCCCTCGCGGGGACCGTCCAGAAGTACAACGAGGACTGCGCGAAGGGGGTCGATACGGCGTACTTCAAGCCGATGGGCCTGCGCGCGATCGAAACACCACCGTTCTATGCGGTGGAGGTGCGGCCGGCGATCATCGCCTGGACGGGGTGCGGCCTGCGGGTCGACCCGGACACGCACGTGATCGCGAACAACGAGCTGCCGATCGACAACCTCTTCGCCGCGGGAGAGGCGATGGGTACGCTCCACGGCGATCGCTACATCGGCGGGGGCGGGTCGTACGGGCCGGCGGTCACGTTCGGGCGTATCGCGGGGCGGAACGCAGCCACGGCGGCGGCGAAGAGCGCTGGTTTGATGGAGTAGGAACGGGCCTACCCTCGCTACTTCCCCGGACTCACCCTGGCCTGACCCTCGCCGGATGGCGGGGCGGTAGGATGGTGGGGCGCGCGACGCGCTGGAGGATGCTGCCATGACGCCACCGCTGACCGTTCACGGCGTACCGGTTATCGACATCGACAGCCACTACACCGAGCCGCCCGAGCTGTGGACCTCGCGGGCGCCGGCTTCCTACAAGGAGCGCGTGCCGCACGTGGTCCAGGACGAAGACGGGCGGTCGCGCTGGGTCGTCGACGGGGACGTGGACTTCGGGCCGATGGGCTTCACAGTGGTGAAGCAGGACGGCGAGAAGGCCTACGGGATGATCAGCCTGACCGACTTCGACGAGATGAGCGACGCGGCGAGCTACCCGGAGCCGCGGCTCGAGCTGCTCGACCGGCTCGGCATCTCGCAGCAGATCATCTACCCGAACGTGGCGGGCTTCGGGAGCAACCGCTTCATGTCGCTGGAGGACCGCGAGCTGCGGAACATCTGCGCGCGCGTCTACAACGACGCGATCATCGATCTGCAGCAGGCGGGCAACGGACGGCTCTTTCCGCAGGCGCTGACGCCGTTCTGGGACATCGACGAGTGCGTGCGCGAGATCCGGCGGGTGACGGACGCGGGCATCACGGGCATCACGATGACGGACACGCCCGAGGCGTTCGAGCTTCCGCACCTGCACGACCCGCACTGGGATCCGCTGTGGTCGACGTGCCAGGAACTGGGCATCCCCGTGAACTTCCACGTGGGCTCGGGCAACAACCTCGGGAGCCAGATGATCTGGGACGGGTACGGACCGCAGCGCTTCCTCGCGACGATCAGCGTTTCGCTGTTCATGGTGCAGTGCAAGACGATCATGAACCTGATCTTCAGCGGGCTGCTGGACCGCTACCCGAACCTGAACTTCGTCTCCGTGGAGAGCGGCATCGGCTGGATCCCGTTCCTGCTGGAGGCGATGGAGTGGCAGTACGACGAGACGATCCCGACGGAGCGCGAGGGGCTGAGCCTGCGCCCCAAGGAGTACTTCAAGCGGCAGGTGTACGCGTCGTTCTGGTTCGAGCAGTGGGGGCCGCTGCACGCGATCGAGGAGCTGGGCGAGGACAACGTCATGTTCGAGACTGACTTCCCCCACCCCACCTGCCTTTACCCGGAGACGCATACGCGCATCTCGAAGACGCTGGACCAGCTCGACCCGACGGTGCGGCGCAAAGTGCTGCACGATACGGCGGCGCGGGTCTACAACCTGCCGGAGATCGGGTAGGGAATTGCGCTAGCGCCGGTCGACGCCGGCGAAGGCCTCGGCGGCCTTCGCCTCCTCCTCGGGGACACCGTCGACGAGGACGACCGAGTGTCCCGCATAGGCGGGTACGCGCGGTCCGGGCAGGACCGTGCCGGTCAGGTTCACGGGGTCAACGGCGCTGACGACGACGCGTTCCCCTGAGGCGGGCTCGTTGCGGGTGCGACGGAGTTGCTCGACGGCGTCGATGAGGGCGTACTGCTCGCCGACGACACCGGAGACGAAGCGCCCGCCGCGGACGTCGCCGCGAGCCTCCATCGTGCGGAGGGCGCGAAGGACGGAGCGCCAGGGCAGGGTGAAGCGTTCGTGCGTGGCGAGATCGCGGAAGACGACGCCGTAGCGTTCGAGGAGGACGCTCGCGACAAGGGCGGCGAGCTCCTCCTGGCGGGCGGGGTCGACCGGGGGCGCCTCGACGAGTGACCAGCGGCCGGGCGGGCCGCCGAGGACGAGCCCGAGGCGGTAGCTGGCCACGGGGCGGCGGACGGCGGGTCGGCGGCGACCCGAAGAGGAGCGCGCGAAGATCTTGCGCACGCCCTCGAAGCCGTCGGAGGCGACGAGGCCGGTGGCGATGAGCTCGCGCAGGGTGTCCTCGGTCTGGCTGCTGAGCTGACCGGTCTCGCGGACAAGCTCGTCGAAGAAGAGGGCTCCGCGCTCGCGCAGGAGGTCGATGATGGTGGAGGCGGCGCCTGGTGGGGTGGGGACGCCTTCGGGGCGGTCGTAGCGGGCGGCGGCGAGGAGGTCGGGGAAGGCGCGGCGGGCGACGAGCGTGATGGGGGTGGCGCGGGTGGCGGGCGCGGGGCGGGAGGGGGTGTCATCGGCTTGTGCGGGTTTGCGGCCGCTGAGGCGGGCCCAGGCAATCTCGCCGGCGAGGCAGAGCTCGTCGAGCCAGGCGGGGTCGTAGTCGCGGACGCGGGCGCGGAGGAGGTCGTCCTCCCAGGAGCCGGCGGGCGCTTCGAAGCCCTGGAGGCGTTCGAGGGCGCGGCGCAGGCCGGGGCGACCGCCGTAGGTGGCGCCGGGGGCGAGTCCCTGCCAGCGGGTGAGGAAGCGCATGTAGTCGGCGCGGGAGACGGGGGCGACGGCCTTGCGCAATCCCTCAAGGGTGTAGCGGTGGATGCGGGCGAGGAGGCGCCGGTCGCAGAGCTCGTCCTCGGGGGCGTCCGGGGTGAAGCGGCCACGAACAAGGTAGCCGGCCGCTTCTGCGGCTCGGAGGCCGTAGTCAGCGTCCTTCCCGGCGAGGCCGGTACGACGGGCGATATCGGCGGGCGTTAGGGGGCCGAGGCACTCGGTGTGGCCACGGACTACGGCGAGGCGAGCGGCCTCGCGGTCCTCCACCTCCAGCAGCGCACGGGCGGGGACGCTGGGAGAGGGGACATCGGCGTCGGGGAAGAGGAGGCGAATCGAGGGGAGGTTCTCGACGGCGAACCAGAAGGCCCGCTCGCCAAGGTCGAGCCGGGCGGCTCGTCCGCCGGCTTCCAGCTCGGCCAGCCACTCGCCCCAGGAGGCGGCATGCTCCGCGGCGAGCACAACGAAGCCGAGCAGGGCGTCGTGCGCCTCCTCGGCATCGCGGGGCTCGGGCCAGGCCTCCGCGCGGACGCGGGCGATGGCGTCGGGGCTGAGGGCGGCGAGGTCGCGGGCGGAGTCGGGGAGGGTCTTGCGGAGGGTGACGGCGCGGGTGCGGCGCTCCTCGATGGGGGCGTCATCGAGATAGGTGTAGGGGCGGCCGCTCACGATCTCGTGGGCCATGGGGGAGGGCTCGACCGTATCGACGGCATGGAGCCGGACGGCGCCGTCCTCGATGCGGGTGAGCACGTCCCTGAGGCCGTGCACGTCCATCGCCTCGTAGAGGCAGTCGTCGCGGGTCTGGCGCATGAGGGGGTGGTCGGGGAGGGAGAGGGGCTCGTCGAGGTGCTCCTGGCACCCGACCTGGGCGGGGAAGACGGCGGCCATGAGGTCGTCGCCACGCATGCGCTGGAGGAAGGGGGGCACGCGCTTGCCGTTGCGCTGGCGGGCGATGGCGAGCGCGCGCGAGGCGTTCCAGCGCCAGCGGGTAGGAAAGAGGGGGATATAGAAGATCGACTTCTCGACGAGCGTGGCGGCGTTGCGGGGATTCACCCAGGAAAAGGCCTCGGCGAGGGGCCAGGAGTGCTGGGGACCGGCGGAGAGGAGGATGGCGTCGTCGTTGGCGGCGGCCTGGAGCTCGAAGTCGAAGGTGGTGCAGAACTGCTTGCGGAGGGCAAGCCCCCAGGCTCGGTTGACGCGCGCGCCGAAGGGCGCGTGGACGACGAGCTGCATGCCGCCCGCGTCGTCGAAGAAGCGCTCGAAGACGACGTCGGTGTCGGAGGGGACGACGCCGAGGCCGTCGCGGGTTGCGCGAACGTAGTCGACCATCTGGCGGGCGCCGTTTTCGGTCAGGCTGCATTCGTCCTGGATGCGAGCGATGAGGGCCTCGGGGTCATCGAGGCCATCGGCGACCTCGCGGCGGAGGCGGCCGGCCTCCTCGGAAAGCTCAATGGTGCGCCCCGGGGCTTCGCCCAGCCAGAAGGGGACGGTGGGGGGCGCGCCGTGGGCGTCGATGACGCGGACGGTGCTTTGCTCGACGCGCGTGATGCGCCAGGAGGTGGAGCCGAGCAGGAAGATGTCGCCGGCGGCGCTCTCCATGGCGAAGTCCTCGTTGACGGTGCCGACGGGGATGTCCTCGGGCTCGGCGACGACGCGGTAGTCGCCCATCTCGGGGATGACGCCGCCGTTGTTGAGGGCGGCGAGGCGCGCTCCGCGGCGTCCGCGGACGATGCCGTTGATGCGGTCGCGGTGGATGAGGGGCGCGGCGGAGCCGGGACCGTCGCCGATACCGGTGGCGAGCATCGTCACAATCTCATCGAAGGGCCCGCGATCGAGGTCCGCGAAGGGCGCAGCCTCGCGGACGAGGTCGTAGAGGGCATCCTCGGACCAGGGCTCGCAGGCAGTCTCGGCCACGATCTGCTGGGCGAGGACGTCGAGGGGGGCGGTCAGGGGATTGATGCGGTCGAGGCGACCGGCGCGGACGGCGCGGACGAGGGCGGAGCACTCCAGCAGCTCGTCGCGGGTGGTGGGGAAGAGGCGGCCGTGGGGGCGGAGGCCGAGGGCGTGGCCGGAGCGCCCGATGCGCTGCAGGAGGGTGGCGATGCTGCGGGGCGAGCCCACCTGGCAGACCAGGTCGATGGCGCCGATATCGATGCCGAGCTCGAGGGAGGCGGTGGCGACGAGGGCGCGCAGCTCGCCCGCCTTTAGGCGCTGCTCGACGTGCAGTCGGCGTTCCTTCGCGATGCTGCCGTGGTGGCTGGCCACAGACTCTTCGCCAAGGCGCTCGGCGAGCTCCTTGGCGACTCGCTCGGAGAGGGCGCGGGTGTTGACGAAGATGAGGGTGGTGCGGTGCTCCCGCACAAGCTCGGCGAGCCGGTCGTAGATGTCGGCGAACTGCTCCCGCGGGGGAACGGCCTCCAGGTCACTGGGGGGCGTCTCGACGTGGAGCTCGATGTCGCGCTGATGGCCGCAGTCGACGATGGAGGCTTCGCGGCCGGCGCCGGCGAGGAAGCGGGCGATGAGTTCGATGGGGCGCTGGGTAGCGGAGAGCCCGATACGGACGGGCGGTGTTTCGGCGAGGCGATCGAGGCGGGCGAGGGTGAGGGCGAGATGGCTGCCGCGGCGGTCGCGGGCGAGGGCGTGGATCTCGTCGACGATGACCGTGCGGACGCCGCGCAGGTTCTCACGGCTGCGCTGGGCAGTCACGAGGAGGAAGAGCGACTCGGGGGTGGTGACGAGGATGTGGGGTGGGCGGCGCACCATGGTCTGACGGGCGGAAGGGGGCGTGTCGCCGGTGCGGACGGCGCTGGTGATGGGCGGGAGGTCGTAGCCCATCTCCCTCGCGAGGGCGCGGATCTCGTCGAGGGGTTCCTCGAGGTTGCGCTGGATGTCGTTGCTGAGGGCCTTGAGGGGGGAGACATAGACGATGCGCGTGCCGTCGTCGAGTTCACCCGACTCGGCCTCGCGGATGAGCTGGTCGATGCCGACGAGGAAGGCAGCGAGGGTTTTACCGGAGCCGGTGGGGGCGGCGATGAGCGTCGTCTCACCGGCGTGGATGCGAGGCCAGCCTTCGGCCTGGGCGTCGGTGGGATGGGCGAAGCGGCGCTCGAACCAGGCGCGCACAACGGGGTGGAAGGCCGCGAGCGGGTCACCGGCGGGCGGAGGCGGGGCGGCTGCGGGCTCGCGCTCGAACATGCGTGCGGACGATGGTAGCGGAACGCGGCACTTCCCGCTCGCGCGAGGGCCCGGCGCCCCACGAAGGGGCGCCGGGCGGGATGCAGGGCGAGGGCGGTGTCTGCTAGCGGCGCCTGTAAGAGACGGCCAACAGCGCTCCCATGACGATTACGACGGCGAGGAAGACCGAGACCGTGACCTGCTGGGTGCGGAGGCCCGCCCCCGTATCGGGTTCTTCGACGGGCCCGCTCGGCTCTTCCGACTCGGCGGGCTCAGCGGGCTCCTCCGGCTCGGACGGTTCTTCCGGCTCCTCGGGCTCGCTCGGCTCCGAAGGTTCAACGGGCTCCTCCGGCTCGGACGGCTCCTCCGGCTCATCAGGCTCGCTCGAGTCTGCAGGTTCGGCGGGCTCATCCTGCCCGGACGACTCGCCCGGCTCGGGTGGCTCTTCAGTGTCTCCGGGCTCTGCAGGCTCATCGCCCTGGTTAGCGGGCTTCGGCGCGTCGTCGTTGGCCCCGGTGACCCGCTCCAGGGCGGCGAGCTTCTTGCCCCCGCTCCTGTCGGCGTGGTCGGCAATGACGGCGCCGCTCACGCTGATGGAGTCGTCGAGGGCAGTCTCCGCCTGCCCGGCAGACGCGAGAGACGGGGGGCGCACCAGGGTCGCGGCGAGCAGAGCCACAGTCGCAACCAGTAGAAGTACTGCGCTGGGGCCAAATCGATTCAACTGCATAGAGCTTTCCCCTTGTCTCTGGAGATGTGTTGGACATGGCGTTGAGGGACTTGGCCGCATGAGACAGCAGCAAGCCCCGGGAGAGGCGCGGCGTTGATCGGGCGGCCACGAGGATGGGCCACCCCGGTCAGAGCACCGATCGCGACGGACGGCGGTATGTGGAGGGGACGAAGGGATGAGCGGGACGCTGCAGCACGCAAGTCACGAGACAACGCTCGAACCGGCCTCGGGCCCACCGCCAGGGTTACGTGCCATGTCATGGGCCGCTCTCCCACGCGACCCCGCCAGCCGATATGTTAAAGGATGCGCAATCTTAACGCTAGTGCGCCTACGCAGATAAACAGAACCGGTAAGCGGAGGGCCACCGGCGCGCGTGGCCAAGGGCCAGCAGCGCTCCACTGAGCGCGACGACAGCCAAGTAGAGCGAGATCGTGACCTGTGCCTCGCAGAGCGGGAAGTGTCCGGTTAGGGCGAGGGTTCCTCGAAGAGCTGGAAGAGTACGCCGTTGGTGTCGCGGGGGGAGAGGAAGATGTTGCGCTTCCAGCGCTCGCCGCCGACGCCGCCGGGGGGCTCGATGCCCTCGGCCGCCAGCGCTTCGAGGGCGCGGTCAAGGGACTCGACCTCGCAGGAAACGTGGTGCAGGCCCTTGCCCCGCTTCCCGAGGAAGTCCTGGAGGAAGCCCTCTTCGCCGAGCGGCTCAAGTATCTCGAGCTTGAGTTCGGTGTTGGGGATGCGCATGAGGCAGCCCTTGTAGCCCTGGTCCGCCACGTCCCAGCGGCTCTCGACCTCCATGCCGAAGACGCGCTCCTGCCAGGCGGCCTGCGCTTCGAGGTCGGGGGAGGCGAGGGAGACGTGGTCGAGGCGGCGGAAGCCGAGAGCGCCGGCTTCGCCCTTCGTGCCGTTCACGGGGTTGTCGCTCTTGGGCTGGTAGAGCTGCCAGAGGACGCCGCCGCTGTCACGGGGATGGATGTAGGCCATCCACCACATGGTGTCCTGGCTGATGCCGCCGAAGGGAGTCACGCCGAGGCGCTCGAGCTCGGCGACGGCCTCCTCGATGTCGGGGACCTGGACGGTGAGGTGGTGGAGGCCGGGGCCGCGCTGGTCGAGGAAGCGCTGGACGAAGCTCTCGGGGCCGTCGGGCTGCAGAAGCTCCCACTCGATCTGGGTATTGCGAATGCGGGTGACGCAGCCCTCGAAGGGCGTTCCCGGGTGGGGAGTGAAGCGTCGCAGGAAACGGAAGCCGAAGAGGCGCTCGAAGCGGTCGCGCTGCTCGCGCCAGTCCTGGGCGGCCATGCTGATGTGGTCGAAGCGGGTGAGGGTGAGCACGGAGCCCCCGGGGAGAGAGGTGTGGGGCGGTATGGTAGGAAGGCAGGAGCCGCCGGGCAACGATGGGAGCGACCAGCGCGACGATCGTGGCGAACCCCCATGCTCGGGGAATGCGCCGTTTCGACACCGAGGAGGCCCTGCGCCGGCTCGAGGAGCGCGGTTACGAGGCGCGTCTCGAGCTGCCGGACTCGCCGGAAGGGACCGCGCAGGCCGCAGGTCGCGCGGCCGAACGCGGGGACGCCTTCGTGTTCGTGCTGGGCGGAGACGGCACGGTGCGGCTGGCGGCGGGGGCGCTGGCGGGGTCGGAGTCGGCACTGGCGGTCCTGCCGGGGGGCACGGCAAACGTCTGGGCCAGGGAGGCAGGGATACCCCGGAACCTCATGAGGGCGCTCGACACCCACCTCGACGGGCAGCAGGTAGCGATGGACCTGGGCCGCGCGAACGACGAGCCCTTTCTGCTCATGGCGGGCATTGGCTGGGACGCGGAGATCGCGGCGACCGTGACGCCCGCGCTCAAACGGAAGCTGGGCGTGCTCGCGTACGTCCTGCACGGGATCCCCATGCTGCCCAGGCTGCGAACGGCGGAGGTGGCATGGTCGGCGGGCAGCGAGTCGGCGGAGGAGCAAGCGGGGCTGATCGTGGTCAGCAACACGCGGCTCTACGGCGGGTTCCTCATGTTCTCGATGGGGGCGAGCGCCCGGGACGGGCAGCTGGACGCATGCATCTTCACGCCTCGAACCGCGGGGGAAGCGCTTCGCCAGGCACTGCGGGTGGTGGTGCGCCGCCATCCGGGGGCCGACGGCGTGCGGGAACTGCGAACGCCAGGGTTCGAGGTGACGACGCGTGGGCTGCCGGTGCAGCTCGATGGGGACGTGGTCGGGGAGACGCCGGTGACGCTGACCGCTGAACGGGGAGCGATCAGCATGAGCGTTCCGGCCGGATCGCTCACGCCGGTGCTCTGGGACTAGGGGCGGCTATTCGCCCTCGAAGCGACCGATGCTGCCGCCGGCAACGACGAACCGGCCGGCTGCGCTGGTGAGGACATCGCGAACGCGGTCGGGGTCGGCGGTCGTGACGATGACCTGCTGGAAAATCTCGAAGGAATCGAGCACGCCGCGGCGGCGCTGTTCGTCGAGTTCACTGAGGACGTCGTCGAGGAGGACGACGGGCTCGTCGCCGAGGCAGGTCTGAAGGTAGGCGGCCTCGGCGAAACGCAGGGAGAGGGCGGCCGTGCGGAGCTGCGCGCGCGAGGCGAAGGAGGCGGCGGAGAAGCCCTCGATCAGCACCTCGACATCGTCGCGGTGAGGGCCGAAGAGCGTGACACCGGCGCCGATCTCGCGGGGCCGGCCCCGGTCGAGGGCCTGCAGCATGCGGCTGGTCCACTCGGCTTCGTCGATGGGCAGGTCGTCCTCGACGGAATCGCCGAGGGCAGGCTTGTAGGTGAGGTCGATCGTTTCAGCATCATCGCTGAGGCGGCCCATCTGCTCGCGGGCGTACGGCACCAGCAGGCCGAGCGCGTCGGCACGGCCCTTCATGATGATGCCGCCCGCGTGGGCAAGCTCCTGGTTCCAGAAGCCGAGCTCGGTGGGGGACGCCTCGCGGGCCTGGATGCGCTTGAGCAGCCCGTTCCGCTGCTGGAGGACCCGCTGGTAGCGCTGCATGGCGCGCAGGTACCCGCGATCGACCTGGGAGGCCATCATGTCGAGGTAGCGGCGGCGGAGGATGGGTGGCCCGGCAACGACTTCGATATCGAGGGTGGTGAAGAGGACGGCGGCGAGCTCACCGACGGCATCGGATGTGCGCTTGGCGAGGCCGTTCACGCGGACCCGCTTGCCGGCACGCTGCCCCTCGCCGCTGCGGCCGACGACGGCGACTTCGAGGTTGAGGCGCCCGGCGGCCCGCTGGACCTCGGTCTGAAGGCGGGCGACGGGAAACTCGGAGTCGAGAACATCGCGCCGGACGAGGTCGGAGTCGCTGCTGGCGCGGCTGGAGCGGAGGGTGGAGAGCAGGTAGATGGCCTCGAGCAGATTGCTCTTGCCCTGGGCATTCTCGCCAACGAAGAGGTTGAGGCCGCGATCGAGGGACAATTCGACCTGCGCATAGTTTCGAAAGTTGGCGAGGTTGAGATCAGTGATGTACACGGCGCATCCAGCGTAGCCCCCCGCAGGGCCCGAGAACGTCAAGTATAGAGGCCTTTACGGTAGGAGGTTATGTTCCATCCGCGAGAAGCATCGTTGGAACTGCTTACGTGCCTACGCCCTCGGCGTTTGGGGGTATAATCCCGGCCAACACCGAACAAGCGAGTAAACGGATGAAGGTTCAAGTCCTGCAGGAGAACCTCCAGCGGGGGCTCGCGATCGTCGGGCGCGCGGTCGCCGCCCGGTCGACGCTCCCCATCACCTCAAACGTCCTGATGGCGACGGACGGGGGGCGGTTGCGCCTCTCGGCCACCGATCTCGACATCTCCATCAGCACCTGGATCGGGGCGAAGATCGAGGAGGAGGGGGCTACGACGATCCCGGCGCGGCTGATCACGGACTTCGTGGGGCAGCTGCCGCCGGCGACGGTGTCGATCGAGGTCCCGGAGCGCACCCGCCAGGCGAAGCTGGAGTGCGCGCGCACGGAGTCGACCATCAACACGATGGATGCCGAGGACTTCCCGCGCATCACGGCGATCGACGAGGGTCCGTCGATCGAGCTGGACGCGGCGACGCTGCGCCGCACGATCGACCGGGTGGAGTTCGCAGCAGCGACGGATGACTCGCGGCCGGTCATCACGGGCGTGAGCATCAAGGGTGAAGAGAGCAAGCTGACGTTCGCGGCCTCGGACGGCTTCCGGCTGGCGGTTTCGGACATTGAGCTGGGCGCCAAGCAGGCGTTCCCGGTGACCGACCTGAACCTGATCGTGCCGGCACGAGCGCTCCGGGAAGTGGGCCGGCTGATCGGGGACGGAGCGGCGCCGGTGGAGTTGCGCGTGAACGACAAGCAGACACAGGTGCAGTTCTCGATGACGGACGTGGAGCTGGTGGCGCAGCTGATCCAAGGTACGTTCCCCAACTACAACCAGTTGATCCCGGGAGAGTTCAACACCGCCACGGTGGTGGACGTCGACGACTTCATGCGCGGGGCGCGCATTGCGGCCATCTTCGCGCGGGACGGGAGCGGCATCGTGCGGCTGCAGGTGCAGCCGTCGGGCGATGGCGGCGCGGGGAAGCTGGTTATCAGCGCGCGCGCGGACGAGGTCGGGGACAACGAGGGGGAGATCGACGTGAAGGTGGACGGAGAGCCGGCCAAGATCGCGTTCAACAGCCGCTACCTGGCAGACGTGCTTGGCGTCCTCGACGGCGAGGTCCGCCTGGAGACAACGAGCCCCTCAAGCCAGGGCGTCTTCCGCCCGGCCGAGGAAGACGGCTACGTGCACGTCGTTATGCCAATGTTTGTTCAATGGTGATAAACTGGCGGCAGATTCGGTGCATTCTGGTGGACAATTGGTGGATTTAGCCGATTCTGGAGGTTGTTCGGTCGGGAGCAGCCCTTCGACCGTGACCTCATCCCGGGTGGCAACCACGCTTAGCTGAACCGCCTCCATCACGCGCTCGTACTGCTCCGGTTCGGCACCGTCGAGCCGCGCGGCGATGGTCGCGCACACCTGCCGGAGGTCGGCCTCGTCGACGCCGGCCGCGATCGCCGAGGCCGGACGGGCAAGCGTCTCCAACTCCGCGCTGAGAGCTTCGCGCCGTCGCTGGACCTCGCGGAGTTCGGCGCGCACCACGGTGCCGTCGACCTCGTCATAGCCGAAGAGTTGGACGAGCCGCTCCTCGCGCTTCTTCAGCGTCGCCAGCTCTGACTCCAGACGCTGGATTGCCTCTCGGGCGGAGTCGGAGTCGTCGGGCCGCCGCAGTTCGTGCAGAACCACCTCGGGTGCCGTCAGCACCTTGCGCACCTCGTCCCGGATCTCCTGTTCCAGCGCCTCGGCCGGGATGTAGCGGGCCGTACAGGCGCGCGACGTGCTCTTGGTGTACGCGTGCCGGCAGCGGTAGTAGGGATAGCTCTTACCCTTCGAGGAGAGCGTCTGCCCAACCATCGCGCTCTGGCAGACGCCGCAGCGCAGCCGTCCCCGGAGCGCATAGTGCCGCCTTGCCACGGGACGGCGGCTCGTGCGCTCGGGGTCGTTCAGGATCGCCTGCACGCGCCCCCAGAGTTCGTCTTCGATGATGGCCGGCGTCGCGCCGGGAATCTCGATGCGCTCGTCCTCGGGCCGCTCCACAACGCGGGTACGGCGTCTCGCACCCGGCGCACGGACGGGCACCCGCCTGGTGCGGCGGTACACCGTGCGTCCGATGTACGCCTCGTTGAGGAGCACGCGCCGCACCGTAATCGGGTACCAGCGCCCCCCGGAGAAGGCGGGGATGCCGGCGTCGTTGAGTTCGCTGGACACTGCCGAGAAGCTGCGGCTGTCGGCGTAGCGCTCGAAGATGCGGCGTACGACCGCCGCCTGGAAGGGCTCGATCTCACGGCGCCCGGTATCCGGGCTGTAAATGTAGCCGTAGCAGCCCGCCCCGGTCGCCTGGGGGATGCGGCCGCTACGCGCCCGCTCCTCCTTGCCGCGCATGGTGCGCTCGGCAATCTTCTCCCGCTCGACCTCGGCGATGAACGCACGCGCGGCGAGGATGAACCGCCCCACAGCGGTGTCCTCGAAGCGCTCGGTCACGAACTCCAGACGCACACCGGCGCGTTCGAACTCGTCGAACAGGATGCCAATGTGGTTCTGGCTGCGCGAGAGGCGATCGACGGCGAAGGCCACGACGACCTCGGCTTCCCCGCTTCGCAGCGCGGCGCGCAGCTCATCGAGGCCGTCACGCTCGAGCACCCCGCCGCTCGCGGCTTCGCGGATGCGGCGCACCACGCGCCCGCCGCGGTCGGCGGCCACCTCGTCACAGGCGCGCTCCTGCGTGTCGAGCGAGGTGCCGTCGCGTTCCTGGGCGTCGGTCGAGACGCGGGAGTAGATGATTGCTCGCATGGCAGTCTCCGTCGGGTGGGGGATGTGAGTCGTCGACACCGTTCGTTCCAGCCTACCCGGTCGAGGCAAGGGAGCGGGCGAAGGAGGCGAGGCTACTCGTTAGTGGCCTTGCCTCTGTTCTGGATCACTGCTCGCGGGCGTTCCCGCCGAGCCAGACGGATGGAGATCGTCGGGAGCGAGCAGCCAGCGCCACAGTTCGTCCCAGGCGCGCGTACGCGGCCCCGTCCGCCAGTTCGTCGAGAGGGTGAACGCGCGCCGCTCCCGGCCACCCCGGTGGCCGGGCCTCGTGCGCTTGCGCCGCTTCGCCGATCTCATCTCATCCGACCTCGTACGCCAGGAAAGCGTGAGGGGCTGGAGCGCCGGACGTAATCCCATGAAGAGGACTACATCGATGTAGTCCCGCCGGCGGGACTGCGCTCATCGTCCAGAAGGGCTCTCATGTCAGCGGGCCGTACAGGGAATAGAGGGTGGTTGCAGAAAGGCAATCAGGTCCGAGAACCCCTGCGGTACAAGGGGAAAACGCCCCCTACAGGAGGTCCGTCGTGAAGATTCATCGAGAAGGTCACATTCCAGGGCAAGAAAAACGGAGATTGACAAAAGGCAATCGCGAACCGGGGGCCAGTGCCTGGCCCGAGACGGGTGGTGAGGAGACCGGACACGTGCGTGCAGACGACCACGAGGGCGGCGCCAGGAGCGCGGCGAGCGGGAACAGGGACGAACAGCAGTTGCTGGCGCTGCTGCGAGACCTGGTCGGCCGCGAAGGCCCGGTGAAGGCCGCGGAGGGGCTGGGCGTGACCTACCGCACGGTGATGCGCGCCATCGAGACGCACACGCTCACGGGGCGCATGGAGGACGCCCTGAAGCGCCTCCAGCTGGAAGCCGGCAGTGCCGTCGTCGAGCGCCTGGATGTCCTCGAGCGGCGGCAGGAGCGGCTGGAAACGGGCCTGACGGTGCTGGCCAGGGAGGTGGAGCAACGGCTGGCGGACCGCTCCGGCGCGCCCGGCGAGGTGCTCGATGCCCTGCCTGCACGCGACTCGCAGGATCAGGTGGGCGAACCGGTCGGGGCCGGTCGGAAGGCGATGAACCCCCGGAAGCCGGACGGGGCGCCCGCCCTGAGGGGCGCGCCGCCGGCGCCCATCGGCCCGCCGGAGCCCGACGTCGTGACGCGGGAGCCGCAGGAGGGTGAAGCGCTCCTCTTTGGCGAGGCTGCGCCCCTCATCGCGGAGTGGCGCGAGGCGCGGCAAGGACGGTGGGAGGCGGAGCGCTACATCGACTGGCTGGATACCGAGCGACGCATCTGCCAACTGGAGATCACGCTCATCCGCGAGCACTGGTTGACTCTGCCACCGTCCACCGACCCCTGGGACGCCTTCGTCCGGGAGGCCGAGCTGGGGCTACGTGAGAGGGAGCTGCGGAGCCTGCGCGCGGCCCGGCGGCGGGAGCTGCGCGATGGCGAACCTCGGGGACAGCCGGGAGGACGGGGAAAGCCCACGGGCGGACGGGTCGAGGCCAGGGGTGGGGCGGCAGTGGACCGGACCCCAGCTGGGATGGGCGCGCCCCGGGCGGTCATCGGCCAGCCGGGGCGCGGCAGGTTCCCGCTCTGCCACCCCGAGGTCGTGACCGTGGAACCCATGCCGGAAGAGGAGTTCGACTATGGGGAGGCCGCACCGCTCGTCTTCGAGTGGCGACGGGCGCGCGCGGCCTTTCTCAGCCACGGCTCGAGCCGCGTGGGGCGCGCCAGGGGTAGGGTCCGCATGTGCGAGCTCGAGCTCGTCCTGATCGGCGACCACAAGTTGACGCTGCCGCCGTCGACGTACCCGTGGGACGAGTCCCGCCGCCACGACGAGCTGTACTGGGTGAAGGCATCCCTCGCTCACGCGCGCTGGGAACTGGTGCAGGCGCTGTTCTGGCGCTGGGTGCGGCTCGTGCTCACGCTCGGGCTGTGGCGGAGGTAGGTGGCAGGACTGGCCCGTTGGGCGACACCAAAGCGCCGCAGCGCGGGGCTCGTCTTGGCCTCCGTGAGACTAACTGCCGGCTATGCTGATGGCCCGTTTCAAGGCTTCGATAATGCGCTTTCCCGTCCGCTTGAAGCCAAGCTCGTCCATCATTTCTCGCAGCAGGTCATCCTCGGTGCGGAGCAGGGTGTCGGACTTAATCCAGCGGGCGACCTGAACCAACTGGCCGAGGCTGTAGTCGTCAATGCTGTCGTAGCCGGGGCTTCCCCTTGGTGGCACGCCGGGAGAGGGGCCACGCTGGGGGGCCGCTGGGCGCAGTGCCTTTGAGAGCCGTCGGGGTCTGGATGTGCTTGGCGTGGATGACTCCTCTTCACCAGATGCCGCAACGGCGCGCTTCCAGGCCTCCTCGGCCTTGTCCAGTTCAGTCTCCCGATCACGGAACCATGCCGTGGACCAGATGCGGTGGAAGCGCCACCCCTTCCCTTCGAGCACTTGCTGGCGGAGGCGGTCACGGTCGCGGGCGGTGGGGGAGGAGTGGTAGCTGGCGCCGTCCGCCTCGACAGCCAGCACCATCCGCCCTAGTTCCTCGGGATGGGCGCACGCGAAGTCGATGCGGTAGCCAGAGACGCCGTATTGTGCGGTGACCGGGATACCACGCCGCTCCAGCCCCTCCTTGATTGAGAGTTCGAACGGGTTGAGCGGGACGTCACTTACGCCCGACCCGAGATCGGCGCCACCAGACGCGGCGTATTCGAGGTACTGACGCAGTAGCTCAACGCCTTTGGCCGACGACTTCCCAGGGTCCATGTCCCGGTGGGTGAAGGAAGATACGAGTGTGAGTCGCGAACGGGCGCGCGTGACAGCAACGTTGAGGCGACGCTCACCGCCATCCTGAAGGATGGGACCGAAGCGGTAGGGGAGGTTCCCATTGGCGTCCTTGTGGTAGCCGACACTGAGGATGATGACATCCCGCTCGTCGCCCTGGACACGTTCGATGTTCTTCACGAAGAAGCGCTCTTCGTTCGTCTCGGAGAAGAACTCGTCGAGGGAGGAGTCGTTGATCTCGCTTAGACGTCGTATCCGCGCGTTCTCGATGTGGTCGGCGTGGTGCTGTCCAAAGGCGATGACGCCGAGGGTCTCCTGCGGCCTCTCGCGGGCGTGTTCGAGGATGAGGTCGACGACCTTCTCTACCTCGTCGGGGTTGGAGCGCGTGCCGGTTACGCCGGTAATCGGTCGAAAGGGAACGAGGCAGTGAGAGATAGGGCTATCGACGAGCGCTCCCGGGAAGGCGGTCAGGGAGCTCCCGTAGATGTAGCTGTTCGAGAAGGCGATAAGGCGATCGTCCCGGCTCCGGTAATGCCACTGCAGCATCTTGTCGCGCAGGAGGACGCCCGCCGCGTCGAGCAGTGACTCCATGTCTTCGGTAAGGGCGACTGCACCCGTGTCGTCCTCTTCCTCCTCATCGCTGACCGAGTCTCGTCCGAAGAACGACGTGGGCGGAAGCTGACGGCTGTCGCCTGCGATCACCGCCTGGGAGGCTCGAGCAAGACTTCCGATCGCCTCGGCGGGAGGAATCTGGGAGGCCTCGTCGAAGATGACGACATCGAAGAGCTGCCGGTCGAGGGGGATCATCTCTGCGGCCAGAACCGGAGACATCGTCCAGCAGGGACGAAGCGCCGAAAGCACATGAGGTGCTCGGGCGAAGAGTTGGCGCACGCTGAGGTGGCGGCGCTTCTTCGCTGCCTCCCTCCTGACCAGCGCAGTCTCCTCTTGGTGAACGCTCATGGTCCCGATGATCGCCTCGGCGGTAAGTCGGTGAACGCGCTGGGGATTGGTCTCGAGATGCTGGAGATCGCTCTCGGCGAACTCGTTCCGGTGACGGGAGTGCCCCTCGCTATCAAACGTCGAGAGTCGCCGGTCATCGAACTCCAGGTCGTCGAGCACGCGCTGAAGCCATGCGTACTCGACGGCCCTTACCGCCAGCTCAGGAGGAGTCGTTTCTCCAACGCGTTCCATGATGTGCGAAATACCGGTCGCGCGGAATCGCGCTTGGCGTTCTCGGATGCGTGGGAGGTTTGCGACAACATTGCGATGTGTGGCGAGTCGGTCAAGCGTGCCGGCCAGAACGCTGTAGTCGGTCGCGCCGATGTCGCCGAGGTCCACGAAGTTGGTCAGGGCTTGGAGCTTGGCCAACAGTTCGTCCACACCCTCGCGAGCACTGTCTAGTCCTGCGGGAACACGTGGCTCTCCCTGGCCACCCTGCTGAGTCCAGCGTTCTGTCTGCTCCACTGCTTCGCTGACCAATTCGAGGGCTGTTGCTGCCGACAGGTGCTCTCGATGCTGTAGCGCGTTAGCGACCCTCTTGCGGGCTTCCCAGTGCTCGCTTAACCCTGCCAGGAGCTTCTTCAAGTAGGCGTGGGAGTACTGATGCAGGTCGCTGACCCCACCTCTCTCACCGAGTTCCGCGAGGGAAGCTAGCAGCTCGTCAACGAGTTCGCGCAGCTGGCTCAGGTTGGAAGGAGCATGAGGGAGGCTGTCGCCAGTTCTGCGCTCCTGCCACTTGTCGAGCTGTTTGTGGGCCTTCCCTGCGATGTCGAGGAGGTCTGCGTCGGACAGACTCTCACCGTCGCGGTGCGCTCTCCGTAGCTGTTCCT
This sequence comes from Dehalococcoidia bacterium, assembly GCA_022827945.1. Classification (GTDB taxonomy): domain Bacteria; phylum Chloroflexota; class Dehalococcoidia; order Tepidiformales; family Tepidiformaceae; genus UBA2991. The sequence goes on from JAJEIT010000017.1 coordinate 48,505, forward strand.
TCGCCGTCCGGTAGTCCTTCGAGAAGAGCCGAGCCGCGAGCCGGCTCAAGCTCCCGCCCGTCGCGGGAGCCAGGGACGTGACGAGCTGACTCAGGTCGAGCGCGTAGACTTCGGGCCCGCACCGTTCCAGCGTCTCCGCTACCTCATGGAGTTCGGCTAATACGCTCTTCCACTCAGCGACAGTTGCCGGTCGGGCCAGTCCCACGTGGTCAAGTGCCTCGAAGACGGCGTCCCTCGTGGTAGGCAAGGCCTTGTCGCCCACCTGAACGATGAGAGCGAAGCCTTCCTCCTCGCGTTCAGTTCCCTGCCTGAATAACGTGTCGGCCACCTGCGCTGCTGGGCTGTTTTGGTGAAGGGTGAGTGTCTTGAGGAGCGTGGTGTGGTCGAGCTCATAGAGTGACGGTTGGCACCGCTGAAGCGTCGCGTTCAGGTCCGTCAGGAAGTCAGCCGTCTGCTGCCACTCCTGCACCAACTTCGGGCGTGCAAGGCCCGCGTCGTCGAGCGACGCGAACAGCGCCTCGCGCGCGCTGGGTAGGCCCTCGTGCGCGAGGTCGCGGACCAGTTCGAAAGCCTCACGAGCTTGCTCGCTGGTGGTTACGGAACTGCGAGACCACTCGGGGTGCTCCTCGGAAAGCACATGACCCCCAAGGTCCAGCCACTCCTCAATCTCGCTGGCCAGCTCTTCGAACCCTTCTCGGTCCAGTTCGCGGGCGGCATCGGAGGAGAGCCGTTGTTTGATGCGAGCGGCCTCAGGGATGGCGAGGAGTCGCTCCTGCATATGGAACACGGAGAGGTTCCAGGGTTTCCGTGGCTCGTGGAGTGCGGCATCGTTGGCGATCAGTGAGTCGCGCCGGTCCTGGAGGCGGTTGTGGAGGGCTGAGTAGTCGCGAGCCGGAATCGTCGCCACATGCCCGAGAGAGTCAGCGAGCGTTCGGGCGAAGTCCCGCCGGGAGGTGATCCGCCCGTGCATGTCCATGACGAGGTCGTTGAGCCCCACCTGCTCCAGTCGCTTCGTGACAGCTTCGATGGCGGCGCGCTTCTCAGCGACGAAGAGGACGCGCTTCCCCCGGGCGATGAGCGCAGTGATGAGGTTGACGATGGTCTGGGACTTGCCCGTCCCCGGAGGCCCCTGGATTACCAGGGACTCACCTCCAAGCACGCGATTGATGGCCATGTGCTGGCTTGAGTCGGCGTCGAGGACAAGGAACTCATCTTTGGGCGGATCGGTGTCAGGCTGATTGGGATCGGGGTCACAGATACGAGACGTGAGCGCTTCACGCGCCGAGGCGTCGCCGGCGATGGCGGCAACGATGTCACTTTCGGCGAAGAGCTCTCCGTTCTCGTTCAGGTCGGTCACCAATGGCATGGTGGAGTACGAGAAGATGGCAACGACGATGCGCGGCTCGATCGTCAGGTCGGGAAGGCTGCTCCAGGACTCTTCCAGGCGAGCGAGAAGGGTGTGGAACCCCTCAAGGTCCAGGGGCGGATCCTCTGCCACATCTGCCTCATCGCCCTCGGAATCGATGTCGTGTTCGTCGCGCAGGATGTGCGTCAAGACGGGGTTGAGATGCGCGTCCCCGGAAACCTCGACCTTGAAGTCGCGCGCGGCGGCGCCGGTGGCTTCCACCTCAAGGGGAAGAAGGATCACGGGCGCGTTCGGCTCGGTGCCCTGCTCGACCTTCCAGGTCGCCAGCCCGATGCCGGCGAAGCAGGTCTCGATGCCTTTCTCCTCGCGATTCGTGAGTGCGGTTCTGTGGATGGCATTCAGGCGGCGGCGGGCGTCGTCGAAGGGGAGAGGAGCGTCAGGATCACTGGACGGTTGGGAGAAGAGCTCGCCAATAGTAACGGGCTTGTCGGCCAGCAGGCGGTCCAGGGCCCGCGCACTCAGGCCTTCGGTGCGGCCGGGCGTGAGGTCGAGCGTACTCCTCTTCAGATCGCGATAGCGGCGGAGGCGGTTGCGTCCAGACGTGTCGACGAGTTCGTTCTGCCACCGCTTGGTGGCCCGCAGGACGGCTTCAATGCGCGCAGGGGTCAGTTCCGGCATAGGCCGCGCATCTTAGCGGCGGCTGAGGGAGAGTGCAGCGCAACCGGTCTGCACCGACGGCCAGACTCCCTACGTGGCTCTGTCAGGAATCGCCACTCCCCTCCCCTACAGGCTCACCGCACCCAGGTCAGTCGGGCGTGTTGACGGGCCACGCGCTTCCCGCCGTTCAGACTTCGGCTACCCTTGCCCCTCGATTCGGGGAGGACCGTGATGGCCGACTTGGGCATGTGGAGGGTTGACGGTGACGCACCGCGGCGCGTGGGCCGCTCCGGCGTGGGACTTGAGCGCCGCCTGGAAGATTGGATCGCGAGCGACTCATCGTTGCTCGCCGATGGGCTCACGGTGGTTGGCCGCCAGGTGCGCCTCGACGGTGGCCCGCTCGACCTCCTCGCCATCGACTGGCAAGACCGTTGGGTTGTTATCGAACTCAAGCGTGAGCGTTTGTACCGCGACGCCCTCGCGCAGGCACTCGACTACGCGTCGTCGATTGCGGGGATGGACGGCGATGACCTGGAGGAACTGCTACGGCCTGGCCTCTCGACCCTCGGTGACGCCGAGGAGTTGGCGCAGGCGATACGGCGACAGTTGGACGGGGAGGATGGCGGCCGTGACGTGGCCGTCTTGCTAGCTGGCGTCGGCGTCGACCCTGCGTTGGAACGCATTGCCGCCCACCTGAGCGGGTACGGAGTGCCGATCACGATCGTGAGCTTTGAAGCGTTCGAGCCCGAGGGCGGTCCAATGTTGCTGATTCGCGAGGTCATCGAGGAACAGACACGCCCGCCACGCCGGGCTCGGCGGCCCCGCCTCAGCGTTGACGAAATGCGAGGGCTTGCCGCTGAGAAGGGTGCTGGGGAGCCCTTTGATCGCTTCCTCGGAATGGTTGAAGCCGCGGGCCTGGCGGTGCAGCCGTATCGCAGGGGGGTGATGATCGCGCCCCCAACGAACCGCACCCGGTACCTGATGTATGCGCGACCTGAGCAGGGATGCATCTACCTGCACGCTGGCCCAGCGCAATTCGCTGAGTTCTTCCCACCGCTCACGGAGGAGGAGGCGACAGCTGCCATCGGCTCCCTCCGGAGTGGCGCTGCGTACCGGGCTGGCGCCGAACTCGCTGCCTGCCTTGACCAGATCGAGGCCTTCCTGAGAGCGCTCCCGCGTCCGGATGAGGAGGGCGAGCCCAGTTAGGAGTAGGAGGTGGCTGGAGCACCCGCAGGCCTGCTCCGTAGCCTTAGTGGTGGCGTTAGGGTCAGGCTGCGCGAGGAAAGTGGCGAGCTTCGTTACGCAATGCTCGGACGCGCTGGGCCAGTTCGTCGACTGAGGCGCGGATGTCCGCAATCGAGCCAGACAGATTGACCGCCGCGACTTCCAGACGCTTGCCGGCGTTGCGAACCTCGTGCACAACAGGCTTGAGTTCGCCCTCCGCGTAGGCGAGTAACCCGCCAGGCAAGTCGAGCGCGGTGGCGTAGGCGAGCACCTGGTAGAGGTCGGCGTTGGGGATGCGTTCGTTTCGAACCCGTTTGTACTTGGCGTCGCCGACGAAGGTGCAGGTGGAACCGTCCCACCAGGACAGGTCGGGCCTGAGGTGGACCTTCTGATCCTCGTCAAGGGTGATGCCTCTGGGAAGGTCAACGTCGGAGCGGAACGCCACCTCCGAAACTCGGAGGGTCTCGCGAAGCGCCCTCGTGACGAAGCCCTGGAACACCTGCTTCATGTCCATGAGGAATCCGTTGGCGCGCACGACGCCGCGATCCATCTCGAACGCCCGGTATCGCAGGACGAGGCGTGACAGTTCGACCACCTCGCGGTAGTGCTCGTTCAGCCGGTCGTACGTCACGGTTGGAATGTCGCTCTGGGGGAACCGCGCCAGCGACACGTTCCCGAGAGTTGCGTCCATCCAGCGGAGGCCGTCGCGTGCGTGCGCGTCTCGGATGTCCATGGCGCCGAGAACGGCGGCGGCCGCCTTCACAAGGCGGTTGGGCAGGATGTCGTCGGTGAAGTCGTCGTAGCGGACCTCGACAGGCATCGGGATGTCGAACCTGCGACGGACCTGCTCCGCAACCATGATCCGCCCCCGGACGGTGTGCAGTGGCTCCTCCTCGGTCCGGTACCCGTGAAGGAGGCCGCAACCGAAGGCCCGCTGCGCGGTGGCGACGAGCGCGGGCGCGAGGGCTTCGACCAAGGTCTCTGCATCGTCGAAGGCGAAGGGTTCGTCCTGGAGCCTGAACGCCCCCATTGCGTAGGAAGCGAGGAAGAGCACGCGCGAGACTTCCAGCTTCGGGCGGATGGAGACCGAGAGGCCGCCCAGCTCAAGGGCGCCAACGGTGGAGCCCGGGGTCAGGTGGTAGACAGCCTCCTGCCCGGCGACAGGCTCGACTGTCAGCGACGGAACGGCAGCCCGGAGCGTATCTCGCTCCTCGACGGAGAGCCCCTCCTCGCGCGGTTCGTACTCCTTGAGTTCAATCCTCCGCATCGCCGGGGTCGGCCCCGCCTCCCTGTTCGCCCGTGACTGCTCTGTCGTCCGCACCAGCGCCACTGAGTTCGCGGCGGAGCCGGTTCAGGGCGAACTCAGCTAGGCGGTCGTGCTGTCCGTAGAGCTGTTCCTCGACGTAGGGGAGGACGTTGTGCTCCCAGGTGAGTTCGACCTTGTCCTCGGTGAGGTCGTCCTGCATGAAGTAGCTGGGGCCGATGGCGGCTTCCCTGTTCGCCAGCTTCCGGTTGGCGTGCTCGACGATGTCCCCCACCCACTCCAGCCCCTCCGCGTTGCGGTCCAACCACCTTCCTAGCAAGCCTTCTACCGGTGGCTTGTCCGGGTGGAACTCGACGAAGTGGAAACGGCGGCGCAGTGCCAGATCCACCAGCGCGATCGAGCGATCGGCTGTGTTCATCGTGCCGATGATGTAGAGGTTGCGTGGCAGCCCGAACGGCTGGTCCGAGTACTGGAGGCGCATCGCCTCGTCGCGGTACTCCAGCAGGAAGTACAGCTCGCCGAACACCTTGGCGAGATTTCCCCGGTTGATCTCGTCGATAACGAGGAAGTGCTTTGCTTCCGGCTCTTGGCGGGCCTTGTCCGCCATCTGGACCAGCGGACCGTCCCGCAGCGCGAAGCTTGCTCTCCCCTCGGCATCGAGTGTCGGTCTGTAGCCCTGGACGAAGTCCTCGTAGGCGTACGAGGGGTGGAACTGGACGAGCCTCACGCGGTCCCGTGCCCCGGCCAGACACTGCGCCAGCTTCCGTGCGACGTATGTCTTCCCCGTCCCCGGCGGCCCCTGGAAGATGACCTGGGCCTTGTCGTCGAGCAATCGCTCGATGTTGCGCAGGAAGGCGGGCTGGAGAAGGAGTTCATCCGCGAGCGCTTCGAGGTTGTCCGGTGTGCCTCCTCCGCCTGTCGGGTCCTCGACAGGCGGCTCCGAGGTTTCGTTCATCCAGACGACCGAGTGGGCCTCAAGGCGATTGCGGGGCCGCTCGAGACCCAGTGCCTTCGTCCGTTCGACGAGCCGATCGAGGAAGGCAAGGGCATGCTCGTACTCCTCGCCCTCACTGGCTCCAGCCTGGGGCCTGGGATACCCCGTGCGCTCGTAGGCCTTCCGGAACTCGGTGATCTTGAAGGGCGGATACTCGGTGCCGAGAGCCATCAGGAGGACCGAGAGCGGCCGAAGGCGGGTCCCAACTCCAGTGAAGTTGGCGTCCTCGGGTACCTGGCTGAGGAACGCGGAGATGCGCTCCCCGGCAGCTGTGGCATCGTCCGACCACAAGGCCCTGAAGGCTGCCTGAGCCCCTTCAGGTTCGTTCTGAAGCCACTTCGTGATCACTTCGCTTGCGCGCCACCCGCCCCCACTGAGGTTGCTGTCAAGCAGAGCCCGCCCTACGAGGGCTGGCCAGTCCTCTTCGTTGGCGAACGCGGCGGCGCGAATCTCTCCGAGGCGCTCGACCGTCTCAAGCTTGTAGTCCATCTCCTCGGCATCCAGCCGCCCGGACTCGATGTAGGGCTGCGCTCGCCTGACGTACCCATCGACTCCGCTCCACGAAGCGAGCTCTCGCACGCGCTCCTCGGCGCCGGGCGCCGCGATGGGGTGAAATGCCGGTTGGATGCTCATGGAGCTGTAAATGTCCTCATCGAACTCCGCAGCAGGAATCCCGTGCGCCAACCACCGGACGGGCCGAACATGGTAGGGGTCCGTGTCTGGCCGAAACTCGTAGGGACCGACTACCTCACCGATGGAAAGCCGGGCATCCCTGAACGAGGCCGATGCGTCCTTGAAGGGAACGATCACCAGGTCTTGTTCGCTGACCTTGGTGTAGAAACGCCACAGGGTGTCGGAGCCCTCGCCTTGCTGCTGCTTGAGGGATTCCTGCGACTCCACCTCGGCAAGGTTCAGAAGACAGTTGTAGCTAATCCCCACGTGGCTGTTGTCCAGGAAGTCGCGGTCGTACGCTCCCTTGGATGTATGTGCTACCCAGAGCGCCACTTGCTCCCCTCCTCTTGCTTGTGTGGTCGCATCACGCGGGCCTGCCACTCAGTTCGTGAAGTCGGTCGGCCAGTGATGTCATCTCCTCCAGCATGGTGAGCTTCTCCCTCCACTCCGCGGGAATCGCCCCAACGCCGTAGTAGGCGCCGGCGAGTTGCCCGTAGATCGCCGCAGTCGTGTCGGCGTCATGGCCGAGGTTGGCGGCAAGCAAGGTCCCTTCGCGGAAGTTCTCAGAGTGGTGGAAGGCCCACAGGGCTGCCTCGAGCGTCTCTATCACATAGAACCCACCTCGTATCTCCGGAGGCTGGCGTTGCTTGAACGAGCCTTCGGCGATGTCGGTGACCTTCCCCGCTAACGGCTCTCGCTCCCACAACTCCTCTACTGGACAGTAGGAGGGTGAGAGGAGCGTGTTCTTGTCGACACCCCGCAGGGAGCCGACGAGCAGGCCAGCGTAGTAGCGGCAGGCATCGATGGCCTCCTGAGCCCCGTGGGTTGTCCTGGAACTGTCGGCTGCCATACGGATGGCTTCTTCGGCATCTCCCGCGAAGTACATCGGCACAGGGGCCAGGCGCATCAGCGACCCGTTCCCCGCAGTCTTCGGATCGGTGGACCCGGCATAGGGGTCGCCATCTGGATCAAACAGTGAAAGAGCTCCCCTCACAGTGGTCCCGATGTCAAAGCACCGACCGGTGGAGGAGAGGTATCCATCCTTCCACCAGCGCACGTACCGCCGCATCTGGTCCCTAGCGTCGAACCCGTCTCGCTCGACCAGGCTCGTCGCAAGGCAGAGAGCCATCGACGTGTCGTCTGTCCATTGGCCCGGCTGAAGTTCAAACGGCCCCCCGCCGACCATGTCGTCGATCGGCTCGAACGAACCTGGCTGCTCGAACTCAAGCGTGGTGCCCAGCGCATCACCAGCGGCCAGTCCGAGGAGGCAACCTCGGAAGCGCTCGCGCGTGGTGGGTTCGCTCATGCGGTGCCTTCCGTCGAGGGATCGGTCCAGTTTCGAACGTAGTCGCACTGTTCCGGGGTTTCTGGCGACTCCGGCCGGCGCCACGCTTTTTCCACGCCGCGCCACCAATCCGAGACCTGAGCCAGCGCCTCTTCCCCGGTGCGTCCGCGCCTCACGAGCCAACAGCCGACGGCTGTGCCCGTTCGACCGATCCCGCCCCAGCAGTGGACGTACACGGTCCTGCCATCGTCCAGCGCTGCGTCGATGGCATCGAGGATGGCCGCCATCTCTTGTCTGCTGCGCGGGACCTGCACGTCGCGGATAGAGTGCCGGTGATGCTCAATCGACAACCCCAGTTGTGCGGCTTCCTCCTCCGCGATCCCGGCGTACGGGGCCAGCTCGTGAGGCTCCGTAAGGTCGACGAAATGGTTGATGCCAGCGCCCATCAGAGCCCGCAGCTTGCCGGCTGCGTCCCTGCGGCTCTTCGCGCCCGGGTACTCGCCCGCTGCGAAGCGACCGGGAATGACCCAATAGGCATTGGGTGGCAGCTGGCCACTTCCTGTAGTTGTGCTCATGTCTACGACGACTCGACCTAAGGGATACCAAGAGAAACCGCGCCGCACTCTAGCACCCGCTCGATCGTGCCTGCTACGGTTTCGGGGTGACGGTCGAGGTAGTTGACTTCTTCAGGATTGACGAGGCCGCTGGCGGCAGCGAGCCGGTTGCCACCCTCGTCGACTACGAGTTGCAGGGCGATGCCACGCCGCAGTTTCGCGAGCTCTGGCAACGTCGCCCGCGCGAGGTGGCATATCACTACGGAGACTCCAGCGAAGCGGCGTGTGTTCTCTACGCCCGCGACGTGACGCTGGAAGACGAGCCTGGCTTCTACCTATCGGCGTTGAGTTCCTGGCTGATCGAGCACGGGTACGTCCTTCAGGCCCGCCCGTAGCCGCAAGACCAAGAGACGCTCCGCTCGCACTCCTCCCGTCTTGACCCGATAGCATGGCCCGGTGCAGCAAGTCGACGGGCGGGTGGTGTACTCCGCGACGGACCTCGTCGGATACTTGGAGTGCCGGCACCTTGCGACGCTTGAGCGGGCGTCCGCCTGGGGACACCTGACGCGGCCCGTTCGCGAAGACAAAGTGCTGGACCGCATCGCCCAGCGAGGCATCGAGCACGAGCAGCGTTTCCTGGAGTCGCTGCGTGGCGAGGGGCTCACCATCGCCGAAATCAAGCGGGACGATAACTTGTCGTACGAAGAACGCCGCAGCCGCGGGCGTGACAAGACCCTCGCGGCAATGCGCGAGGGCGTCGACGTCGTCTTTCAGGCGGTGCTGTTTGACGGCCGCCGACTTGGCTACGCCGACTTCCTGCGCCGCGTCGAGCGACCCAGCGACCTTGGCGCCTGGAGCTACGAAGTCTGGGACACGAAGCTCGCCCGCCACGCGAAGGCTTCGGCGGTTCTGCAGCTCTGCCTCTACTCGGACATGGTCTCGGAGCTGCAGGGAGTGCAGCCCCAGGAAATGCACCTGGCGCTCGGCGGCGTCCAGCGCGAGACCGTGTCCTTCCGCGTCGCCGACTACGCTGCGTACTACCGGCTCGTCGCGCGCGACTTCGAGGCGTTCCTCGAAAGCGGCGGAGTCTTCCCCGTGGAGGGCACACCGGAGCCGGTCGAGCACTGCCACGTGTGCCGCTGGAGCGAGCGCTGCCGCAAGCAGTGGCGGGACGAGGACGACCTCTCGCTTGTCGCCGGCCTCTCGTCAAGACAACGCCGTGCCCTGCACGCCGTCGACGTGACCACGCGCACCGGGCTCGCCGAACCGGCGGAACCGCTTCCGGATCGACTCGATGGCGCCGGCCGCGAGGCCTTGGCGCGAATCCAGGCGCAGGCGGAAATCCAGGTTCGAGGTGAGCGCTTCGGGAGGAGGATCTCCGAGCGCATCGAGCCTCCGCGCGACCGCGAGGGGGAGTTGGTTCCCAACCAGGGGCTGCTCATGCTCCCCGAGCCCTCCGCCGGGGATCTCTTCTTCGACATTGAGGGCGACCCGTTCTTTGAGTCGGACGAGGTCGATGGCATCGACTACCTCTTCGGCGTCATCGAACCGGCACGCCAGGACGACGACGGCCAGCCGGCCTTCCACGCCTTCTGGTCGATCGAGGCCAGCACCGTCACGACCGGCGCGGAACGGCGCGCCTTCGAAGCCTTCATCGACCTCGTGATAGACCGGCTTGAAGCCGACCCCAACCTGCACATCTACCACTACGCGGCCTACGAGCCGACCGCCGTGAAGCGCCTCGCCGGGCGCTACGGCACGCGCGAGGAGGAGGTCGACCAGCTCCTGCGAGGAGACGTGTTCGTCGACCTCTATCGGGCCGTGCGCCAGGGCGTGCGCGCCTCGGTGGAGAGCTACTCCATCAAGCGTCTGGAGCCGCTCTACGGATTCAAGCGCGGGGTCGACCTGCGCGATGCCAATGAAAGCATCGTCGAGTTCGAGACGTGGCTTGAGCTTGGGCAGGGGGAGGAACGGGAGGACCTGCTCGCCGAGATCAAGGGCTACAACCGCGACGACTGCTTGTCGACGTTCCACCTCCGGGACTGGCTGGAAGAGCAGCGGGCGGAGCTTGAGCGAGACCTCGGCGACCTACCCCGTCCAACCGTGTCCGAGCCCGAGGAGCGGGAGGACAGCGCGGAGCAGAAGGCCGTCAACGAGCTGGCGGATGAGTTGTGTGCCGGCCTGTCTGAGAGCATCGAGGAGCTCGATGGCGACGAGCGAGGGCGGTGGCTGCTGGCGCAGCTTCTGAACTGGCACCGGCGCGAGGCCAAGTCGTTCTGGTGGAGGTACTTCTACCTCATGGAAGAGCTCACCGATGAGGAGCGCCTTGAGGAGTCTGACGCCCTCGGTGGACTCACGTTCGAGGACTCGCGGCCTGACCCGAGGCCGAAGGCGCGCTCGACCATCTACCGGTTCCGCTTCCCACCGCAGGACCATGCCATCAGGGAGGACGACTCGCCTCACGATCCCGAGACTGCCAAGGCGGCTGGCAAGGTCGTATTCATCGACGACGAGGAAGGGGTGCTCGACCTGAGGCGGGGTAGCAGCCAACCTCCCCCCACGCCCACTTCCCTCATCCCGCACGACTTCGTCCGGCCGAGTCCGAAGCCCGAGAGCCTTCAGGGGCTCGCCCGCTGGGTGCTCGAGCATGGTCTCGACAGCGCTGGTCCGTACCAGGCGGCGCGGGATCTGTTGGCGCGACGACCACCGAGGCTGGGGCAAAGCGAGGGCAAGCCCCTGCTCCACGATGGCGAGGATGCCCAGGATGCCGCACGTCGGCTGGTGGCGAGGATGGACGCGAGCTACCTCGCCATCCAGGGACCGCCCGGGTCGGGGAAGAGCACGGTGGGAGCGCAGATGATTGCCGACCTCGTGGCTGCGGGGAAACGCATCGGGGTCACCGCCAACAGCCACAAGGTCATCGGCGAGCTACTGGCGAAGGTGGCTCGGGTTGCAAGCGAGAGAGACATCGATGTCGCGATTGGCCAGCGCTCGAACGACGAGCCCTCCTACGCGGACGCCGAACAACTCAAGGACAACGACGCCGCGCGTAGCGCCCTCGCCGCCGGCGACCTTGATGTCGTCGGCGGAACAACATGGCTGTGGGCCCGCGAGGACATGGTCGAGAGCGTCGACGTGCTGTTCATCGACGAGGCCGGTCAGATGTCACTGGCCGACGCGCTGGCGGCTTCGCTCTCGGCGACCAACCTCGTCCTCCTTGGCGACCCGCAGCAACTGGACCAGCCCCTTCAGGGCGTCCATCCGCCGGGCGCCGAGCGCTCAGCGCTCTCGCATGTGCTCCACGGGGAACGGGTCATGCCGGACCATCTCGGCCTCTTCCTCGATGGGACCTGGCGTCTCCATCCCGACATCAGCGCCTACACGTCCGAGGTGTTCTATGAGGGCCGCCTACACTCGCATCCCGACCGTGACCGACTCGATTTGGAGGGCACCCCGCCCCTTTCTGGCACGGGCATCCGGTTCATACCGGTCCAACACACGGGTCAGTCGAGCGAGTCACCCGAGGAGGCGGAGGAGCTGTCCGCCCTCATCCGCGCCCTCCTCGATGCCAACCCGACTTACACCGATGCGGAGGGCTCAGCCCGCTCGCTGGACGACAAGGGCGTCCTCGTCATCACGCCCTACAACGCGCAGGTCAAGGCCATCCACGACGCCCTCCCGAACTTCCGTGTCGGCACGGTCGACAAGTTCCAGGGGCAGGAAGCGCCCATCTCCATCTACTCGATGGCGACCAGCTCCGCTGACGAGGCTCCCCGCGGGATGGAGTTCCTGTACAGCCTCAACCGCCTCAACGTCGCCACCAGCCGCGCCCAGTGCCTCGCGGTCGTCGTCGCCAGCCCCGGCCTCATCTGCGTCCGCTGCCGCACCCCCCGCCAGATGCGCCTCGCCAACGCCCTCGCGCGGTTGATTGAAGTTGCGGTCGAGGGCGCATAGGAGTCATCACCGGCCAGCACAGGAGTGTGTTTGACAGCCCGCGCGAGGGACACCGATCATGAGGCTGCATAGGAAACAGGCTCACCATGGACTGGCGCGACTACGTCACCGTTGACCCGAATATCTGCCACGGGCAGGCCTGCATCGCAGGCACTCGCGTGATGGTCTCCGTCATTCTCGACAACCTGGCCGCGGGCCTAACGGCCGAGGAAATTGCGGAGAGCTATCCGTCCGTTTCCGTCGATGCGGTCACGGCGGCCCTCCACTACGCGACGGAGTTGGCCAAGGAGCGGACTGTGCCACTGGACGCATGAGCCGCGACGATGCATAAGTACGAAGTCATCATCTATTGGAGCAACGAGGACAACACGTTCATCGCCGAGGTTCCCGAGCTTCTTGGTTGCTGTGCGCATGGCGACACGAAGTCGGCCGCCCTGCACAGCGTCGAGCAGGCGACCGAGCTCTGGATCGACACCGCGAGGGAGTTCGGCGACCCCGTCCCGGAGCCCCGGGGGCGCCTGATACTGGCCTAAGAAGGGCCGGTTGCCGAGGAGGCCGCCCTCGACTGGCGGCGGCACCTAGTCTGGCAGACCGCCTACGTCGGAGGGCACCATCCGCGGGGCGGGCACAGGTCGTCGACTTCGACCGGCCCGCGGCCAACGACTGGCTCGCTATCAATCGGCGGTCACCGCCTCGATGGCGCTGCTCATCCGCCCGCCAAGAAAGAGCGCACGGCGCCGAGCACCGCAGGGCCGATCTCGTCGAGCTCGCCCTCGCGGAGCAGGTGCGCGGGCGAGCGATCTTCGAGCTGCGGGTTCAGTCCCTGAAACCAGGCTTGCGCAACGGCAGCCGAGTCGGCGGCGGCGATCGGGGCGGCAGCCTGCAGGGCGACGCGCAACCGCCGCTGCACGTCCACGCTCGGGGCGCGCGACCCCTCTACCCACTGGTGGACGGCACGGGTCTCCTTCACCGATCCCAGGTACGCGCAGAGCCGTGCACCGAGGATGCCGCGGACTTCGCGGACTACCTCTGGGAAGGCGGAGCGTGTCGCGCGTGCGTGCGCGTCGTAGTCCGGGCGGGCAACCGGCATGGTCGACATGAGGAGAGTATACCCTCGCAAATCCCAACCAGAATCACAGGGATTATCACAGAGTAGTCTGACTCAAGCAGGGTCGCTAAGGCGGGAGCGTAGGCATCCGGTCCTGTCCGGTAATGCACAGGTCCACAAGAGGGCACTCGGGGCAGGAGGGCTGCCGCGGTCGACAGACAGTCATTGACAGGTCGAGTGTGGCGTACCCATAGGCCCTGAACTCGAACTCGGGTGTGAGTCGATCCGCAAGGTCGAGCAACCATCGCTTACGACGAGTCTCCCCGTCATACTCCCGCCCCGTCAGGCGGCACAGGAGGCGAACGATGTTCGCGTCGACTATCGCGGCGCGGTTACCAGCATGTAGCGCTGCAGTGGCCGCAGCCACGTAGGAGCCGACACCGGGAAGCTCCCTCAACTCGTTGACGGTCGTGGGGATGTCGCCATCGCGTTCAGCTATAACACGAGCCAGCTGAACGAACAGCGGGCGCCTCCACCGAAGGCCAAGCGATGCGATCAGCTCGCTCAGGTGGTCTTCCGGGGCATCACCTAGCGAGCGCGCGTCCGGGTAGTGGCGCTGGAAGCTCTCGAAGACAGATGCGGCCTGGTCAGCGCGAGTTCGCAGCAGGAGGAACTCGGCGATGAGGCCCTGCCAGACAGGAAGGCCGGGCGCGCGCCAAGGGTAGCTCTGTGCGTGCGTAGCTCCCCAGGTGAGCACCGCGTCGCGAACCTCCTCGACCCATTCGTCAGAGGGCGCTGTCCGACTTGCCCTATCAGGTGGGTTCACGAGGGACCAAGCCCAGAGCTTCGGCCAAAACGCCGGCGATGCGGCGTGCGAGGAGTGGCGGCACCGCGTTTCCTACTTGGACATACTGCTTTGTGCGGGGGCCTTCAAAGAAGTAGTTATCCGGAAAGGTCTGGAGCCTTGCCGCCTCACGAACCGTCAGACTCCGACACTGACGAGGATCGGGATGAATGTAGTAGTGCCCGTCCTTCGAAATGTGCGAGGTGATCGTGGTGGAGGGTCGGTTGTGTAACTGAACCCTGAACCGGTCTGAGAACAGACTTCCTGTGAGCGCAGTCCGGACGTTCTGGTGCTGCGGCAACAGAACGTCCGGGAAGTCGCCAAGTGTGGGAGAACGTCCCTCGACCCGGCCGAACACCGCGGCGAACAGGTACCGGGTCAGGTCATCCCGCATGTGCCCTCGGGACTCGTGATTGAGGACGCCTCCGATCTTCGAATCCACGAACCATGAGGGCTCGTATCTCGGAGAGACCTGTGTTGTAGAGACGAAGCGCCCGCCACGCCCGTTCAGGGGTGTCTTGAGTTCCGCCCTCACATGCGCAAGCTCTTGTCTCATCGGCCGGGGCAGTGCCGCCTTGGTGTTCTTGAGGAGACGGTCCGCGGATGCCTGAACAGCGTCTTCCCAGGCGTGATCCGAGTCCGTCGTTCGGCTGAGTCCCGAACGTAGCGGAGGCAGTCCCGCGAGTACGTCGTCCAGCGACGCGCATTCGGTCAGCTTGGTGAACGGCATCAACACTGCTCGCGCCCGCTCTGCGCGATCACTGCGAATCCCGACGATGATGACGCGGTGTCTGGCCTGCGGCAGTCCGAGTTCTTCCGCGCGCAGCACGAAACTCTCGGCGGGCGGATCGCTGCCACTATTGGTCTGCGGGAGTGCCGACCCGAGCGGAAAGAGCTCGTACTCGACGTCGCTGTTCCGGGGGTGAAAGTCGTCGAGGGCCTTCCCCGGGTAGCGAAGATCCGTCTGGATCCGGTCAAAGATCTGCTTGCCATCGCTGGTGGATGACAGCATCCCCTTGACGTTCTCGAGGACGAACGCACTTGGCGCGTGATCGGCGAGTAGCTTGAGATACTCCCGGTAGAGGAAGTGTCGGCTGTCAGACTCGAAGTCTGCCCCGAGCACGGGTCGCATCCGTGATCGACCAGCCAGCGAATAGGCCTGACAGGGGGGACCTCCGACGAGAACAGTGTCACCCATGTTTTGCTCCGCGCCGAGCGCCCTGTCCACCCGCTCCCGCACCCGTGCGTGTTCCTCGACCCCGAGCTCAGCCAGCCAGGCCTCCGCCTCCGCCTGCTCCCACTCGCAGCGATATGCGGCCATGAGTTCGGTGATCGTGAGAGCGCCACGGACGTACTCGTAGTACTCAGGCGGCACACAGTCGTTCCCAAACTGTCGGAAGAACGATCGAAGCCGCAGTGTCTCATGGGCCGTCTTCTCCATCTCAATGGAGATAGCGATTCGGAACATGCTGCCGCCGTCGAGTGCGCTAAAGCCCTCCCCGAGGCCACCGGGGCCCGCAAAGAGGTCAACGATGGGGACCCGCGACTCTGAGGCGCCCGAAGGTCGGAAGCTCATCGGAATCCGAGTCTCCTCGCTTCCTCAAGCAGAATCACTCCCTGTCGGGCCTGCTTCACAGAGGGAGACCGACCGGACTGGGCCAGCCTGCCGAGGCTGAACGCAATCCCCCTCTGCCACGGTTGGAGATTGGTGGTTTCCTTCGCCCAACTGGAAACGCGGAACCAGGTTTCGGCCTCGACGCTGGACACCTGCTCGACGAGTCCGGATTCTTCCTCGGTCAGCGTGTCCGAACCGGTGTCCACGGGTCTTAGGGAGTTCCCAGCACTGATGCTGATCAACTCGGCCCCGAGGGCTTGCGATGGAACCCAGTCCAGCTCTTCGATCCGCCTCCAGCAGTCGAGTCGCTTGGACCACTCGCCGATGTTCCGGACGCGATCGGGAGGATTCGAGAGCACGCCAAAGATGTGATGTGACAGCTCCGTGACAGCTTCGGCAGTAGCGTCGCTCAGGCGCTGGCTCCTCCAGATGGAATCCAGATCGATCCGGTGGCTGGTCGCATGGGTGAGCTTGGCGAGCGTGTACGTCACGATGTTCGCCCGATAACCGCCGAATCGTTGGGCGGACACGATTTTCTCCGCACTTCGAAATAGAATCGCCTTCGCTATCAGACGCTGAAAGTAAGCAGCGTCGGGCTCGCGCGGCCGCTTCGCGAGACGGAGCATGAATTCTCGGAAGTTCTTTTCCGCACCCAGCGAGACGACATGCGGGAGCTGCTCCCAACTGTGCTCGAACTTTGCCAGATCCGTCTTGGTGATCTTCTGAGAGGTGGGGTTAATCGCCTTGAACTGGCGCCGTTGAGCGGGTGTCCGGGCACGAGCAAGGTCATCCGCGTACTGACCGCGAGCGCGCTCGTAGAACCAGTGCGTCTGCCGCTGAGTACCTTCAGGAGCTGGGGCCCAAGTGGACCGCGAGAGCCGCTGCACGGTCACATGGAACGCATCATTTGACGAGAAATCAGCACCAGTCACGCGGTTCTGGGTGTTCGAAAACTGAGAGATGTGCGGAACCAGCTCGTCGATCGTCTCTGCCCCCACGACTGTCAGTTTTAGCTGCACAGCGATCGCTGAGAGGTCCGCCCCGTCGCGACGGAGGGCGGCATGCAACGAGGCCGTCGTTTGCCCCCCGTTGACGATCTGCAGGTCGTCAATTCGGGCAATGGCAGGGGTATCACCCCCGGAAGGGGCAAGGGTTACGGATCCCGCTGTGGCCGATATGCCGTTGTTGTAGGCGAGAAAACGGTCTGGCTGCTTGAGAATCGTCTCGCGGATACCACGGTTGACGGCGCCGCGAGCCTGGAGGAAGGAGCGCACGTTCCGTTCAAGTAGGCGGGCGCCGTAGTCTCCGTAGAGCTCGGCCAGGAAGGCACCCGGAATGACGAGTAGATAGACGTCGTGGTCGGTTGTGGACGGGCCCTTGAGGCAGGGCAACGTGTTTCCGAGGCGCTTGACCACGTCAACGCCGATCGGCTCCCGCTCGAGACCTGACGTGTCGAATCGGAAGAGCCGCTCCAGATCCCACACGTGGTAGCTGACCGGAACTCCGCGGATTTCGGAGCTTCCCAGCACGGGTTGACGCGCACGCGCGTCGCTGAAGAGGTAGAACTGCGCGGCCTCAGTGCGGGACCAATTCGTCCGAATGACATCAGCAAGCTCGAACGCTGGCGAGCTCTCTTCGAGTCTGTCGGCATAGCCGTCAACGCTGCGCTCAACGAAGGAAGACAGCCGTCGGAACGACTGCCGTACTTGAGTGTCAGTGAGGCTCTCAGGCCGATTCGCTCCCCGATAGTCGGTTACGAATAGATGCAGGGCGTGGTCTTCAGCAGCGTACCCACTTACCTCGACGCCGCGGGCTCGGTGGAAGCAGACTTCGCTGCCGCTGAACTCGCCGGCTTCTGCCAGTCGCTGGGCTACCAGCCCGGTGAACGTCTCGAGCCGGAGCCCACCCTCATCCTGAGCATCTGCGGTGGCAAGTGTGTTCTGAAAGAGCCACTCGGCGTACTCCTCGATTTCCACCAGCCCTACCCCTTCAGTCCGGTCTGAGTCACAGCGGCGGCAAGTTCCTCCAGAGTCCGCCGCCAGGGTTCGCAAGCGGACAACGCGAGTCGGTAACTCACGCTACCAACCCCCGGGCTCAGGTCTTCCTCAAGGATTCGAGGGAAGCCCTCCTCTACCCTGAACGCGGCGACCTCCCGTATCACATAGACATCCTCACTGTATCGATCGCTGTGGTGGTCGAGGTAGCCGTAGCGGAGAAGCTTGTCACTGAACAGCGGGGCAGCCTGCGGCACCAGAGCATCACGTATGGAGGCGACAGAGTCGTTAAGGGTGGTGCCCTTCCCACCCTTCAGGACTTCCAGCTTCAGGGCGACCAGATACAGAGCCTCCAGGCCGGCCACGTTCAACTGGGCCTCGTTCGAGATGGTGACGGCAGCAGGCTCGTCGCCGCGAGTCGTTTTCACTTCGATGCCCACCCCACTCGCCAGGAAATCTCGGTCCTCGCGCTCTGGCCCTCGCCACGCCTCAATCGGCTGGACGCCCGGCAGAGGCAAGAAGAGGTGCTCTAGTACCCACAGCTCGCCGAACAATGCCTGTGCATCGAGTGAGGAGAGCCAGCCACCGTCTGCGGCGAACAGGCGCTGCCAGTGAGCAAAGCGGTCAAGCAGGCTGCTCACAGCGGCCCGGTCGTCCTCAGCGGCTGCAACCGCTTCAATCACGTCGTCGCAGAACGGTGTAAAGACACTTTGCATCTCAGGAGCCGCAAGAATGATCCGGACCTCTATTTCTCCCGGCGCCCCGGCCTCTTGCACAGCCCTGAGGGCCCGTGTGGCCGGAAGTTCGATGTTCGCGGCCGCGTCCTCACTGACCAAAAGCTCCAGTACGCGCTCGCGCCCGGGATGTGTCACGCCCACGAAGAGATTTCGCGGGCTGTCTTCTCGGACTCGGCGGCGCACAATGCCCGTCCCGCGTGGCGTCTGAGTCTCAAGCTCGTCCCAGACCTGCTCTTCGATCACAGCGTTTCCGTCGCGTCCTCTTCGTCCTCGTCGTCGCCGGCGCCAAGAAGTTCGTCGAGGAAGCGCTTATTCACCACGTAGTCCATTGCCGGCGCGTTGTGGCTGGCCGGGAAACTCACGCCGAATCCCACCAGAGGATTTGCTGTCAGGGCCACAGACGGTCTTGCAGCTTCGCGATGCCGCTGCGTGGGAGCCTCCAGCGGGTAGATGAGTAGCAGACCACGTGCGGCCGGTCTGGACCGGCGAATGACAGGCCCGCTCGGTATTGTGGGTTCCTTTGTCCTGCGTCCCGGATTTTCTCTCCACGCTTCACGAGTCGCATGAAGGAGGCCCTCCCGCTCTTGACTGGTAAAGTCGATCGCCTCGTCGACCGGGCTGAGGATCCGGCGAATCCGGTACAACCCTTCCCTGGTCAGGGTGTCGACGGCCCCTTCGGGGTCGAGAAGGCGACGCCTGGTAAGTCCGATTTCGTGTGTCCCGATGGTCTCCCGTCTGCCGGGGTTTGAAAGCAGCGCGACGGTCCACTCGGTGAGTTCGCCCTCCTGGAGTCGGTTGCGAACGTACTCGGCCATCGTGGGCGCATGGACCTTGTATGCCGCAGGAGCAGTAATGAACCGGTCGAAGAACCGCTCAGCAATTGAAGCGCCGGGCACCCTGCCCCATACAGTGGCATTCTGCCGGGTGTCCGCTGTGCTCACAGAGTCCAGGTGTTCGACGAAGTCCTTGAGAACTCTGAAGTTCACCCCCGCGTTGGACGCATCAGCCGGTAACACAGTTGTTTCGGCGATGGTGCCTGCAAAGCCCACGCGGAGGTGTGTCCCCTCGCGCATCTTGTTGGCGGCGGTAACCAGCATCCCCTCGACGCTGTTGCTCACC
>JAJEIT010000023.1 GCA_022827945.1 Dehalococcoidia bacterium
CCATTCGGGCACGGGCACCGGGTCGTCGAGTCCGGCGTCGAGGTGGCCGGCCTGGATCGCCGCGCCGACGAGAGCGCTCGCGATGCTCTTCCCCTGGGACCACGAGATCTGCGGCGTATTGCGCGTGAAGCCGGGCGCGTAGCGCTCGCCGAGGATCTTCCCCGCATAGATGACGACGAGCGCCCGCGTGTTGTGCTCGCTCTGGGCCATGGTCCAGTCGAGGGCGGCATCGAGCGCCTGCATGTCGACCTCCGGCGGCGGCGGGTCGTGGTAGGCGCCGAGGTCGCCCGTCGGCCACGCGGTGGCGTCGGGATCGGGAATGAGCCGCTCGACGACCTGCGGTTCGTACGTCACGTCGTCGAGTTCAGCCGGCAGGATCGTGCACCCCTGGTCCCCGTTGTACTCGGCGGAGCGCGCGCCGAAATCGGCTGCCGACACGGAGGCGGTGCGCGTCTCGAAGTTCACCCCGTACTCGAAGTCATCCTGCCAGTTGAACAACGGGAAACGCCGGATGTCCTGCGCCACGACCTCGTCCACGGAACGCTCGTAGTCGCGTCCCACGACGAAGATGCCCGAGCAGATGTGGTGCGCCGCCATGCCCGCGATGTGCGACCGCTCGTGGGCCGCCTCGTCTTCCCCGGGAACGGTGCGTTCTCCCGCACAACCGGTAACCAGAAGCATGCCGCCCACGGCAGCGCAGGTCCGGAACCGATGACGGATCTCCTGGTGAACCCTCATGCGAACCCCCATGACATCTTTTTCCTGCGGCGTGCGGCGGCCGGAGCCACCCCCTCTGTCACGCTCTCGGCCTTCGTCGTCCCGTGCTTCCTAGCTGAGCGCATCCGAAGCCCTTGGCGCAAGAGTCGATAACGTTTCGGGCGGGATCCGTGTCGTCTCGGGTGAAGGCGCTTCCCTTGACGCAAAGGGAAGCAGGCAGGGGAAGCAGACAGGGAACAGGCAGGGAAGAAGGCAGGAAAGGGAGGATATCGATGAGAAAGATGATCGGAGCGTTCGCTCTCGTACTGGTCGCACTCGCCGCCGCGGCGCCGCTCGAGGCACAGGCTCAGCGGGGCGCCCGTGGCTTCGGCATGAGTCTCGACGACCAGATGACGGCCCTCACCGAGCGGCTCGCGCTGGATGAGGAGCAGGTCGTGAAGGTCCGGGAAATCCTCGAGACGCAGGCGGAGAGCCGCCGCGAGCGTTTCCAGGCCGCGCGGGGTTCGATGGACCGGAACGCCATGATGCAGATGATGCAGGAGTTCCAGCAGGAGACGGAGACGAAGCTCGCCGAAGTGCTGAGCGAAGAGCAGTTGGAGAAGTACCGGGAATACGTGGCCGAACAGCAGCAGCGGCGACGGCCTCCTCTCTCCCTCTGACCGCGCGGGGCGGCTACCTCGAGGCTGGCGCCCGCACGGTCGCCGGCCTCGGGCCGCCCTTCGGCGCCCGCCCACGCTGCACCAGCACGACTCCCGCCACGATGATCACGGTGCCCGCCAGCATCGGCAGCGTGAACGCCTCGTCCGCGAGCCACCAGCCCAGAAAGAGCGCCACGACCGGGTTCACGTACGCGTACGTGCCCGCCGCCGCCGGCCGCACCGTGCGCAGGAGCCACATGTAGGCCGAGAAGGCCACGATCGACCCCATGGCCGCCAGGTAGGCGAGCGACAGCCACGATCTCAGGGATACGTGGCCGAGCGACAGGCGGCCGAACTCTCCCGCCGCCAGTCCGATCAGGACGAGGATCAGGCCCCCGGCGGCCATCGTCAGCGCCGTCCCGTAGAGGGGAGGCTGCGGCAGGGCGGCCCGCCGGTTGTACATGGAGCCGATCGCCCAGCTGATCGACGCCCCCACGACGACGAGCGCTCCGGCCGCGACCTGGTTCGCGCTCGCCTCGCGAATGCCGACCTCCGCCCCGGAGGTCCCCACGAGGAGCGCCACGCCCCCGAGGCCGAGGACGAGTCCCGCAATTTCCATGGGGCTCGCCGTCTCGCGGTCCGGCCCCGCGCGCGCGATCGCGACGAGCCACAGCGGTACCGTTGCCACGAGCAGAGCCGTGAGTCCCGAGGGCACGTACTGCGCCGCCCAGCACACGAGTCCGTTGCCGCCCACGACCATGAACACGCCCGAGATGGCGGCCGCCCTCCATTCCGAAGGTTTCGGGGCCGGCGCGCCCCGATGGCGGGACACGATGGCGAGGATCACGCCCGCGGCCAGGAAGCGCGTTCCCCCGAGGAGGAACGGAGGGATCGTCTCGACGCCGAAGCGGATGGCCAGGTAGGTCGATCCCCAGACCAGGTATACCGCCGCGAAGGCGAGCAGCAGGGCCTTCGGGGAAGCCGCCTGCGGGCTCGGGTTCAAGCGCGGGTCCTTCGGTCGCGGGCCCGCGTGACGGCGTAGATGCCGAGGCCGACGGCGATGAGCCCCAGTCCCAGCCCCGCTTCGAGGGGCCGGTCGCGGAGAATGTAGGCGAGCGTCCAACCCGTCACCGCCAGGAAGATGAGCGGCGTGACGGGATAGCCCCAGGT
>JAJEIT010000041.1 GCA_022827945.1 Dehalococcoidia bacterium
CGGAGGTGCTGGCGGCGCTGGAGTCCGAGGAACGCCTGCACGCCCCGGTGGTCGACGCCGAGGGTCGGTACGCCGGCAGCGCGGACCTCCTCCTGCTGCGGCACGCGCTGGACGAAGGGGACAGGCCGGTGGGGGCGCTGAGGCTGGAGAAGGAGGGCGCGGTCCTGGAGGAAACGGTGCTGGATGAGCTGGTCCCGCACGGGCTCCGTTCCGACCACCCCATTCCGGTCCTCGACAGTAGCGGCGCCCTTGTCGGGGAGATTCCCCTCGATGCGCTGGCACGGGCGATGGCGGGGGTCGCGGACGGGGAGACGGCAGAGACGGTGGGGAAGAGGGGGTCGGTGTGACGGGGAACGCACCTCCCGGGGAAGCCGCGCCCGGCGCCTCCGCGCTGGAGGCCATCCGTGGCCGCCTTGAACTCCCGGGGTTGAGCCGGGGGCCGCGCTGGCTTCGCAGGGCGCTGTGGCTGCGCTGGCTGGTAGCGCCCGCGGTCCTCGCGATTGTGCTGTGGGCGGGGGGCTGGGACTGGGCGGGGGAATTCCCGGCAGACGTGGGTCGCGACGTGGGCCGCGAGATCGACAACGTGATCGACTGGATGACGACCGAGCTCGATGTGATCTTCGACGTGATCAAGGAAGTCGTGCTGACGGTGCTGGTGAACATCGAGGACTTCCTCCTGTGGCTTCCTTGGCCCGCCTCCATCCTGGCGATTGCAACGGTCGCCTGGCGCACGGCAGGGGTCTGGGTCGCGGCCTTCTCCGCAGGTTCGCTGGTCCTGATGGCGTCCTTCGGGCTCTGGGACAGCACCATGGAGACAGTGGCGCTGATGCTGGTCACCGTGACGCTCTCGATCGCGATCGCAGTGCCGCTCGGGGTGTGGGCATCGCAGAGCGACCGGCTGGACAAGCTCCTGCGGCCGATCCTCGACGGGATGCAGACGATGCCGAGCTTCGTCTACCTGGTGCCGGCCATCGCGTTCTTCAGCCTCGGGAACGTGCCGGCCGTGATCGCGACGCTGATCTATGCCGTACCGCCCGCGGTTCGCCTGACGAACCTCGGAATCCGGCAGCTTCCGGAGGAGACGCTGGAAGCGGCGGAATCGTTCGGAGCGACGCCGGCCCAGCTCCTGCTGAAGGTGAAGATCCCGCTCGCAGCGCCAACGATCATGGCGGGCGTGAACCAGACGACCCTGATGGCGCTGGCGATGGTCGTGATCGCCTCGCTGGTGGGCGCCGGGGGGCTGGGTGAGGACGTCAACCGCGGGCTGGGGCGAATCGAGCCGGGGAACGCGTTCCTGGCCGGCCTGGGGATCGTGTTCCTCGCGATCATCATCGATCGGATCACACAGGCGTTCGCCAGCCGTCAGCAATCGTCAATGGGCGCTGGTGGCGGGGTAGGATAGTTCCATAGGCGGAAGTAGCACCCTTTAGTTGTCTGGCCACGTTAGGAGAGCGCCATGATCCACAGGAAGAAATCCTTCTTTCTCACCCTGGCGGCGGTGGCTGCATGCTTCGCCCTGCTGATCGCAGCCTGCGGCGGGGGCGAGGACGAAAAGGAGCCGATCGTCTTCTCCGACCTGAACTGGCCCTCGGCCGAGATCCAGGCACGGGTTGCGGCGTACATCGTGGAGCACGGCTACGGCTACCCAACGGAGCTGGTTCCCGGCGACACGGTCTCGCTCTGGCAGGCGCTGGTGAACAACGACACGCACGTGACGATGGAAATCTGGCCCGCACAGCAAGAGTGGCTGCTCGACGTAGAGGAAGGGACCCTCGTCGAGGTCGGATTGAGCCTGGATACCGGTTGGGAAGCCTGGGTGATCCCCCAGTATCTGAAAGACGCCAACCCGGGCCTCGTGTCCGTCGCCGATCTGCCCGACTACATGGACCTTTTTGTCACGTCGGATTCGCAGGGTAAGGCACGGTTCGTGACCTGCATCCCCGGCTGGGCATGCGAGCAGGTGAACGCGGCCAAGGTGGAGTCCTACGGGCTGACCGACGTTCTCGACGTTCTCAACCCGGGTTCGAGCGCGGCGCTGGCGGCGGACCTGGAGGCGGCCTACGAGAAGGGGGATCCCTGGCTGGGGTACATGTGGCACCCGACGCCGCAGTCCGTGAACCTGGACCTGTACCAGCTCGAGGAACCGCCGTACTCCGATGAGTGCTGGGCTACGACGAAGGCGTGCGCCTACCCGGAGGCCAGGGTTCTGATCATGGTGAACAATTCGTTGCCGGGGCGGGCGCCCGAGGTGGTTACGTTCCTCGAGAAATGGAGCTTCAAGGCTGCCGACCAGGTGGCCGCTGAACTCTGGATGGAAGAGAACAACGAGGACACCGATGCGGGCGCGCTGTGGTTCCTCCGTAACTACCGCGATACCTGGGCGTCCTTCGTGCCGGCGGAAGTCGCCGAGAAGGTCGACAAGGCGCTGGAGGACGAGGGCTAGCAGCCCTTCCGGTCGTATCCGATGGCCCACCGAGGGCGGGCTAGGCCACGTGGCTTGCCGATAACCGGAATTCCGTTTACGGTTACGCGATGCGAAGTGATGCACTCGCGAACCAGCGAAAGATCGTGGCGGCGGCGACCCGCCTCATGGCCGAGCAGGGGCTCGAAGCGGAGCTGACCGACATCGCCCACGAGGCGGGTGTCGGGGTCGGCACGGTGTACCGCTGCGTCGGCAACCGCGACCAGGTGGTCGAGACGATCGTGCGGGACGTGGTGGGGCAGATGGCCGCGAGCTTCGACGAGGCCGAGGCCGGCGACCGAGACGGCGACGGCGAGGTGGAGAACCTGACCACCCTCGTCGAGCGACTACACACCATCGTTGGGAAGTACGGCTGGGTGCACGCGGCGCTTATCGGCGGGCGCGAGGAGCTCCGCAAGGAGATGCGCGCCGTCGATCCGCTTCGCCGCTTCCGGGCCCTCTACGAGCGGGCACGGTCCAACGGTGAGCTTCGGGACGACATCGAGTCCGATGTGGCGGCAGCGCTCATCCTGGGCAGCCTGGCTCCCTGGTCAGCGATGTCACTCAAGGCCAGGGGCGACGCACGAGCCGCCGCGGAGGCGGTGCTCAGCCCGTTCCTCGCACAGGCAACTTCAGCGACAGCCGGGGAGGCACAGTCATGATGGGAATGGGCCCTGGAGCGCAGATGACGGGCGGGGGACTTCCCCCGGGGATGACGCTACCGATGCGGCGAAAGGCCCTGGTGCTGGCGGGCATTCTCTCTACGATGTTCCTGGCGGCGCTGGACCAGACGATCGTGACGGTCTCAATGCCGGCCATCGCGCAGGATCTTGATGGCCTCGACCTTTTCGTGTGGCCGGTCACTTCGTACTTGCTGGCCTCGTCGGCACTCGTGCCGGTCGTGGGGAAACTCTCGGACGTGTACGGGCGGAAGCCGTTCATCCTGGTGGGCATCGTCGTCTTCGTGGTCGGCTCGTGGTTGTGCGGGGCGGCCGGCGACATGATCTGGTTGATCGCCTTCCGCGCCATCCAGGGCGTGGGCGCCGGCTTGATCATGACGACCGCCTTCACCTCGGTGGGCGACCTGTTTTCGCCGAAGGACCGGGGGCGCTGGATAGGTCTCTTCGCCGCGACCTTCGGGCTGGCGAGCATCATCGGGCCGCTGGCCGGCGGGGCGCTCACCGACCACCTCTCCTGGCGCTGGATCTTCTACATCAACATCCCGGTGGCGATGGTGGCGCTGGCGCTGGTCTCGTTTGGGATGCCGTGGTTCCGCGGTCAGGGCAACACGGTCATCGACTGGCTGGGGGCAGTGCTGATCGTCGGCATGGCCACGGCGCTTCTGCTGGGCCTTTCTTGGGGGGGGAACCAGTACGGCTGGGGCGATGCGCCGGTCGTCGCCTCGCTGGGAGCGGGAGCGGCCCTCCTGGTGCTGTTCCTCATGCAGACCCGGCGGGCAGAGGATCCCATCCTCTCCCTCGGGCTCTTCCGCAACCGCGTGTACTCGGTCTCGATCCTTGCGACGATGGTGCTCGGGGCGGCCATGTTTGGGGCGATGCAGTTCTTGCCCTTCTTCCTCCAGGGCGTCCAGGGAGTCACGGCGACGAACACCGGGTTGATCCTGATGCCAATGATGGGCGGCATGATGTTCGGCTCCGTGACATCCGGACAGCTGCTCAGCCGCGGGCGCGATCTGCGCCTGTTGACCATGGTGGGCGGCGCGGCGCTGATTACGGCCTTCTACCTGCTCTCCACGCTTGAGCAGTCCTCGGCGGCCTGGACAACGCGGGGCTACATGGTGCTGCTGGGCCTGGGTATGGGCTTCTGGATGCCGACCTTCCAGCTGGCGGTGCAGAACGCCCTGCCGCACCGGCTCCTCGGGACCGGGACAGCCTCCGTTAACTTCTTCCGCCAGTTCGGCGCCACCTTCGGGCTCGCAATTCTGGGCTCGCTGATGTTGAGCACTTTCAAGTCAAACCTGGAGACCGCGGTGCCTCCACAGTTCGGCGAGATCCTTTCCGAGCCGGAGCGGCTCCTGCGCGAGGACTCGCTGGCGGCGTTGCATGCAAGGATCGAACAGGCCAGCCCGGGCGCAGCCGACGGGGTCATCCAGAGTGCGCAGCTCGCGCTCGGCGACGCGATCACCGGCATCTTCCTCATCGGCGTGGGGATCGTGGCGGTGGGCCTCGCAATCGGGCTCTTCATGCCTCGTGTCCGCATGCGCGGCCGCGAGGAGCTGATGGCGGAAGCCCAGGGCGAGCGCCTCCCGGCGGAGGACGAGGCTGCCGAGACCGGCGGCTTCGGGGCCGAGCCGGAGGAGGCGGGCGCTCCGGGCGGCAAGTAGCTCCCGACTCTCATCCCGAACACGAAGGAGCCCCCTCGCTGAGGGGGCTCCTCTGTATGTCGACGGTTT
>JAJEIT010000010.1 GCA_022827945.1 Dehalococcoidia bacterium
CACAGAGGGCGCAACGCCCGCGGGCTCTCCCGCAAGTCGATCATGGCGGAGCTTGATGCTTCCCTGCGTCGGCTCGGCACCGACTACATCGACCTCTACATGGTCCACTTCCCCGACCCCGACACCCCCGCCGCCGAAACCGCGGGCGTCCTCGACGACCTGGTGAAGGAAGGGAAGATCCGGAACGCCGGCATTTCCAACGTCAACGGCGACCAGATCCGAGAGGCGAAGCAGGTCACCGAGTCGAACGGCCTTGCTCCCTACATCTCCGTCGAGAACGAGTGGAGCCTCGTCGACCGCAATATCGAGGCCGATGCGGCCCCCGCTGCCGTCGAGTGTGGCTACGGCATCTTCCCCTACTTCCCGCTCGCCGGCGGCTTCCTCACCGGCAAGTACAAGCAGGGCGAGGCGATGCCCGAGGGCGGCCGCCTCACCGAGGGCGCCCTCGCCGGACTTGCCGGCAAGTACATCAACGACAAGAACTGGGGCATCCTTCACGCCGCCGAGGCGTACGCCGCCGACCAGGGCCACTCCGTGCTCGATCTCGCCATCGCCTGGCTGCTGGCACAGGACGGCGTCCCCAGCGTCATCTCTGGCGCGACCCGCCCCGACCAGCTCGAGTCGAACGTCGCCGCTGGCGGCTGGAGCCTCAGCGACGACGACGTGGCGGCCATCAACGCCTTCGCGAGCTAGCGGTTGGCGATCCTGCCGGCGCTCTCGCTCAACCTCGGGAGTCCTGAGCCCGAGCGGTCGATCGCGTTCTACCGCGACACCCTCGGGCTCACCCCGGCCCCGGAGATGAGCCCCGGCGCCTTCGCGCTGGGCAGCAGCTTCCTCATTGTCAGCGGTCACAGCGAGGTCACCGGCCCCGCCACCGACCCCGTGCGCTACCTCATCAAACTTCGTCGTTGACGACCTCGACGCCGAGCAGGCACGCCTTGAGACCGCCGGCGTCGAGTTCGTGCGGCGCAAGGGCGAGGAGCCCTGGGGCGGACGCATCTCCACCTTCCTCGACCCCGACGGCAACTACTGCCAGCTCATCGAGACGCCGGAGACCCGGGCGCTCGGCGGCTAGCGCAGCGCCGGGTCAGGGAACGTCGAGCTCGGCGATCCCGATGCCGCGCTCGCCCTGCACGGCGTACAGCAGGAAGACCCGTCCGTCTTCCTCGAAGATGGCGGGGTCGCGCAACTGGTTGACCGGCTCCGGGGCGTAGCCGCGCACGCTCGGGGCGAGCAGCAGCCCAGCTCCCTCCCAGTCGCGCTCCGGCCGCAGCACCTCCTCGGCCGGTCCCGCGGCCCACTCCCGCCAGTCCCCCTCGAGCGATACCGGCGATACGAGAATCCGCTCCGGGGCGTCGCCCACGCTGCTCCAGAAGACCCACAGCGTGTCCTCCCGCCTGAGCAGTGCGCAGTGGCGCATGGTCTCGGGGAAGAGCTGTGGCCCGCGTTCGAACCCGCCCAGGCCGTCGTCCGAGCGGTACACGATTCCCGGCATCGACATGCCGTACCAGCCCGGCTCCCCGACGTCGTCGAGCCTGATCATGCGCAGATAGCTGGTCGACAGGATCTCATCCCGCGCCTCGAAGTGAATCCCGTCCCCGGAAGTGGCCACCCGCGAGACCTGGCTGCCGTCTCGCAACTGCCCGTGGAAGTAGAGCCGGATTCGTCGCGCTTCGTCGTCGACGTGGACCTCCGGAGAGGCGATGTGCGGGTAGACCCACTCCGCGCCCACCTGCTCCGCCAGGCCCGGAACGAACTCTTCGAGCGCTGCCGGGAAATGCGACTCCTCCAGTTGGAGCGTTCCCGGCTCGTACGTCGTCCACGGGCCGTGGAGGTCGTCCGCATGGGCCAGCCGGATGTACCGCCCCTTGTGGTGTGCGAAGTAGAGGTAGTACTTCCCCAGACGCCCGGCGTCCGTCTCTGCGAGCCACTCCGGGGCGCGAATCAGCGACGGCCCGTTGACGTTGTCACCCATGTGGGCATCCATGCCGGGCCGCACGATGGGCGCGTCAACGAGTCGGGTAGCGCGTATCGACATCGGCAGTCGCCAGCCTGCTGTCCGGCGAGCGCCGGGTCAACGCCCGCGCCCGCCACGCCGCATCAGGACGCGCCCGACAAGGCGCACCGCCAGTGACGTCGCTCCGGCGCTGACCGCAAAGGATGCGACCGCGGCAGCGATGTTCGTCGCCAGATCGCCCCCCGAGCCGGATTCCGCGACATAAATCTCCACGAAACCGGGTCGCGCAGTGCGACCTCCCGCCTCTGCCTCGGGCCGCTGAAGTGATGGCGCAGTCTCTGGTCGCGGCTCAGGGACGTGCTCGGGAAGGTCAGTCGGTGTCGGGGCTGGCGCCGGGGCGGGGGTGGGGATCCGGGCCGCTGTTGCTCTCGTCGTCGGCACTCGGGTCGGACCGGGAGAGGGTAGCGCTCTCTGTGCAGCCTCCGGCGCTGCTGTTGGCGTTCGAGAGGCCATTGCCGTAGATGCGGGTGCGGGGGTGGGGCTCGCGGTGGGCGTGGGCGTTGGAGTAGGACGGGGAGTTGGCGTGGGTGACGGGGTAGGCGTGGGAGTTGGTGTCGGGGTGGGCGTGGGGGTTGGAGTAGGCGTGGGAGTTGGAGTAGGCGTGGGAGTTGGTGTCGGGGTGGGCGTGGGAGTTGGAGTAGGCGTGGGGGTCGGCGTTGGAGTCGGTGTTGGTGTTGGTGTTGGTGTCGGTCTGGACGGCTGGACGTAGATGACCACCGGCCGAGTGCGCGGCCTCGGCGTTGGAGTAGGAGTTGGTGTGGGTGTAGGTGTGGGCGTTGGCGTTGGCGTGGGGGTCGGAGTGGGGGTCGGTGTCGGCGTTGGCGTGGGAGTCGGCGTTGGAGTCGGCGTTGGAGTCGGTGTCGGAGTGGGAGTTGGAGTTGGAGTTGGAGTGGGCGTCGGCGTGGGAGTTGGAGTGGGTGTCGGCGTAGCGAGTGGCGGCGGGTTGATGGCCACGGTGACAGTTCGCCACGACCGCTTCGTCAGTTCGGCGAATGAGAACTCGGCTGCCCCATTGTCGCCAGGAGACGTCAACAGTGAGTCGGCGGCCCCTGCCTGGACCCCTGTGCCTCCCCTGCTGCTGGCGGAAAACCGACCCTCTGTGTCCCTCGGCGCGCTGATGGTGCGGTCCCCGTCACCGATCGCGTAGATGTACAGGATGCGCGTACCAGTTGCCGCTTCCACGGCGGGAGCGACGGGTGCGTTCCCCTTCCCGGTGCTTGTCGCAATGGCGCCGATGGGAGCCGTGCGGTTGATGTTCCCGTAACGGAGGATGGCTCCCACGGCCTGGCTCTCCCCCCACAGCCAGTTCAGCGTGTGGCTCGTCAGCTCGGTCCCGTCGGCGAGGCGGTACCACACCGTCAGAGTCGCCTCCTTCTCGAAGGCCAGCCCGCTGTCGACCTCCGTCCAGCCCTCGGGCGCGCTCAGCGACCGCTCGTGGCGAGTCGTGAGGATGGCCACCAGCAGATCGCCCGGCTGTCCCTGCGGCGCCCTGATCGTGAGCTCCTGACTCCCTCCGCTGCGGTTCTTCGACGCGGACTCGCTACCGAGGAACTCTGGCCCCTCGACGGTCGGGGTTGGCGTGGGGGTAGGCGTCGCTGTGGGAGTCGGCGTCGGTGTGGGAGTCGGCGTCGGTGTGGGAGTGGGCGTAGGCGTGGGCGTAGGCGTCGGCGTGGGAGTCGGGGTCGGCGTGGGAGTAGGCGTCGGTGTGGGCGTAGGCGTCGCTGTGGGAGTGGGCGTCGGTGTGGGAGTGGGCGTCGGAGTGGGCGTAGGCGTCGGCGTGGGGGTAGGCGTCGGTGTGGGAGTAGGCGTCGGTGTGGGCGTAGGCGTCGGTGTGGGCGTAGGCGTCGGTGTGGGAGTAGGCGTCGGCGTTGGAGTAGGCGTCGGCGTGGGAGTAGGCGTCGGCGTTGGAGTAGGCGTCGGCGTTGGAGTAGGCGTCGGAGTGGGGGTAGGGGTCGGAGTGGGGGTAGGGGTCGGAGTGGGCGTAGGCGTCGGAGTGGGGGTAGGGGTCGGAGTGGGGGTAGGTGTCGGAGTGGGAGCAGGTGTCGGTGTGGGGGTAGGTGTCGGAGTGGGAGTGGGCGTCGGTGTGGGAGTGGGCGTCGGTGTGGGAGCAGGTGTCGGTGTGGGCGTCGGAGTGGGGGTAGGTGTAGGCGTGGGTGTGGGCTCGGGTGCTTGCGGTGGATTGATCACCACCGTGCCGGTTCGCCAGGCCCTCCCTTTTGGCAGGTCCAGGTTGAAGACCGCGGAGCCGGTAGTGCCCGCACCTGTGAGGGCCGAGTCCGCCCCGCCCGCGACCACGCCGTTGCTGCCCTGGGCGCCCACGAAGAAGCGTTCGTCGTGGCCCGCCGGGGGACCGTCGGTCGCCCTGATTGAGGCCCCGAACACCGCGAAGACCCGCAGGACGCGGACCGCCCCGACCGCCGTGGTCACATCCGGCGCCGTTGGAGGGTCGCGCGTCTCGCCGGTGGCAAATCTGCTCGACCCCAGGGGGTTCGCCGGATCGACCCCGCGATACCGCAGGATGGCCGCCCCGCCCCGGGCCCGCCCCTCCCAGGTGAACGCAACCGCCTCGCCCTCAGAGCCGTCCGCGATGCGGTGCCAGACCCCGAGCCGCGCTTCGTCTTCGTCCGCGACCCCCGTGTCGACCAGCGTCCAGCCAGACGGGGCGACGATGGCCCGGTCTCGGGCCAATGCCACGATTGCGACGAGCAGGTCACCGATCTCGCCGGAGGGCGTGTCGACCTCGATGCGTTGCTGTCCGCCGCTCGTTCGTTTCTCCGTGGTCTTCACGTCGATGAACGCGGGCGCCGGAGAGTCGGCTCCTGCGCTGAACGGTGGCCGGACGCAGAGCGCCGCGGCTGCGACTCCCAGCGCAAGCGAGAGTCCGGCTGCTGCAACGAGGGCGCGGAGTTCCACGAGACGTCCCTGGGAACGAGGCGGTCATTGCCGTCGGTTCCGTGCAGCGCAGCAGCATACATTTAAAGTAACAACGGTTGTGTCTCCGGGAGCCGCGTTCCGGTCAGATTTCCGGGGAGCCCGGCCACACCGACTGGCCTCGCGTAGACTTCCCGAAACCTCTCGCAGGAGCGTGCGCATGGGCATCCTCGATTTGTTCAGCCTGGAAGGAAAGATCGCGATGGTGACGGGCGGCGGCGGCGGCATTGGCCGCGGCATCGCCCTCGGCCTCGCGGAGGCAGGAGCCGACGTCGCCGTCGCCGGGCGCCGCGAGCAGCTCCTCAAGGACGTCGGCAAGGAGATCGAGGACCGCGGTCGCCGCACCCTCGCCCTCCCCACCGACGTTCGCGACTGGTCCAACGTCGAGGGCCTCGTCCAGTCGATGATGGACCACTTCGGCCGCATCGACGTCTGGGTTAGCAACGCCGGCGGCCTGCAGGAACAGAGCGTCAACTTCCTCGTCAAGACGCCCGAGGAGTCCTGGGACGCGACTACCACCCTCAACTTCAAAGCCCCCTGGATGTGCGCCAAGGCCGTCTGGCCGGCGATGCGAAGCACCGGGGGCGGCGCCATCATCAACGTCAGCTCCGTCGGGGCCATCTCCCGCGGGGCCCCCACGAACGGCGTCTACACGGCCTCCAAGGCCGGCCTCAACCACCTCACCAAAACGCTGGCTCTCGAGATGGCGCCCTTCAACATCCGCGTCAACGCCATCCTCCCCGGCTCCGTCCGCACGGAAGACTACGAGGACGCCTCCGGCGGCGACGACGACTACTTCGCGAAGATGGCCGAGAACGAACCTCTCAAGCGGCTCGGCAAGGAGGAAGACTTCGGCGCCGCCGCCGTCTACCTCGCCTCCGACGCCTCCAGCTGGGTGACCGGCACGCTCCTCATGGTGGCCGGACACCCGTAGTCCGGACCCTTTGCGGACGCGCCGCAGTCTGGCTACCGTACGCGCCTGATTTCAAGGAGGTTCCCGTGCCCGAAGGTATGCGCGACCACGAGGTCGTTTCCGTCTATCCCTACAGCGATGAGCAGATCGACCAGCTCATGAACGACGCCAGCGAGTGCATCCTCATGTGGGGCACCAAGGACGGCTGGCCCGTCGGCGTCTACCACTCCTTCGTCTGGAGGGACGGCAAGTTCTGGATCACCTGCGCGGCGCACCGCCACCGCGTCGCCGCCATCCGTCGCGACGGCCGTGTTTCGGTGGCCGTCAGCGGCATCTCCGCGAAGAGCCCCGACTCCCCCCGCGGCGCCGCCACGGCCAAGTGCCGCGCCATCGTCCGCGAGGACCAGGAGACCAAGGACTGGTTCTATCGCGCCCTCGCACACAAGGCGAACCCCGACGACAAGGCCGCCGAGGACGACTTCGTCGAGCGCCTCGACTCGCCTCTGCGCATCATCATCGAGGCCACCCCCGAGAAGTGGATCACGTTCGACAGCGCCAAGTCCGGCAAGGACGTCGCGGGCACCCTCACCGACGAGGAGCGCGGCCCGCGCCTCGAGTCCGACGCTGTCCGCATGCGCGCCGAGCGCGAACGTCGCGGCCTCGACCCCGACGCCCGCTAGGGGGAGACGCCCTCACACCACGTCGAACTCGAGGTCCAGCCGCGGTTGCTCGTTCATCGGGCCGGCCACCTGGATGTGTGCCGCCCCGCCGGCCTTCACGCGTGGGTTCCCCATCGCCTTGAGCAGCGCCTTCGAGCCGATGACCGCCTCCGAACGGGCCAGCTGGTAACCCACGCAGAAGTGCTTCCCCAGGCCGAAGCCGAGGTGACCCGCGCGCCCGCCCTCGAAGTACCCGGAACGTAGCTCCCGGCCGAAGTAGAGGTCGTCCCGGAAGATGTCGAACTCGTCCGGGTGGTCGAACATGCGCTCGTCGTGGTTCGCCCCGAAGATCGAGAAGTGCGCCTCCGCCCCCACTGGGATCGTCTGGCCGTACAGCTCGACCGGCTTCACCACGTCCCTCGACTGGCTCCCCGCCGGTGGCGTGATCCGCATCGTCTCCGTGAACACGCGGTCGAACAGGTCCGGGTCGCGCTTAACCTCCGCGAACTGATCGGGGTTCTCCATCATGTGCACCCACATGTTCCCGATCGCCTTGTCCGTCGTCTCGCCGCCCGCCACCAGCAGCAGGCTCGAGAACGCCTTGATGTCTTCCTTCGACATCCGCGCCCCGTCCACCTCCGCGGTGCAGAGTTTCGAGATCAGGTCCTCGCCCGGGTTCACGCTGCGCTCGTCCACCAGCCTGTCGATGTAGGCGTGGAACTGCTGGTTGCACTCGATGCCGTAGGTGCGCTGCTCGGGCGTGCCCGTCAGGCCCGCCATCATCGCCGGGTACCACTCGTGGAAGAGGTCGTGGTCCTCCTGCGGCAGCCCCAGCATGTCGATGATCACCATCACCGGCAGCCGCGAGCTGAACGCGTCGATGAGCTCGACTTCGCCCTTGTCCGCGAACCCCTGCGCCAGCCGCTCCGCCGCCTGTGCCGTGATCCGGTCGACGAGGTCCTGCGTGTTCTTCTCGATGATCGGGATAAGCGGCTCCATGCGCCGCCCCGAGAACTCCGGCGCGACGATGTTCCGCCGCTTCGTGTGCTCCTCCCCGTCGAACTGCATCATCGTCGTGCCGAACACGAGCGCCATCGAGCGCTCCAGGTTCTTGCTCGAGTAGTGCACGTTGTCCTTGAAGGCGCTGCACACGTCGTCGTAGCGCGTGATGTACCAGAGCCCGTGCATCTCGTCGTGGTACACGGGGAAGTGGTCGCGCAGCACCTTCAGGTGCGGATACGGGTCGCGCCAGTACTCCGGCGTGTCGAACACCGCCGGATCGAAGCTCACGGCCGTCATCGCATTCCTCCTGGCGCTAGCTCGGCGGCTCCCAGATGGCCGGCTCGAGGCCCATGAGCCCGTGGTGGAACTGCTCGATCGGCAGGTTCGAGACCGGCTGCCCGTAGGCCGAGCGCGGCGGCAGCTCCACGGGATGTCCGGGCTCCGACGAGATCAGGTCGCCCGTGCGGCCGTCCTGCAGCAGGTCGAGCAGAAG
Source organism: Dehalococcoidia bacterium (assembly GCA_022827945.1). Taxonomy (GTDB): domain Bacteria; phylum Chloroflexota; class Dehalococcoidia; order Tepidiformales; family Tepidiformaceae; genus UBA2991. The sequence continues at coordinate 8,016 of JAJEIT010000010.1, forward strand.
CTGCGCCTGCTGCGCCGGTGTCATCCACCCCGCCACGATCTCGTCCGATGGACCGTCGCCCGGGAAGACGCCCCGCAGCATGGGCGTGTCCGTCGCGCCCATGCCGATGCCGTTCACGCGCACGTTGTGGCCCTGGGCGGCGAACCCCAGCGCCCACGCCTGGATGTACCCGTTGAGCACCCACTTCGACGAGTCGTAGAGGTCGCTCCCGGGCCCGCCGCGCGTGCCCCCGGGCTCCAGCGGCGGCAGCACGTGGTCCGTCGAGATGACGACGATGTCGCCCTCGCGCTCCACCAGCGAGGGCGCGAACGCCCGCTCCAGCAGGTACACGCTCTTCACGTTCGTGTCGTAAAAGCGCTGGTACTCGGCCAGCGCCTCCTCGCGCGACAGATCGAGCGGCGACGACCCGTAGATGGCGGCGTTCATCACGACCACGTCCACGCCGCCGAAGTCGCGCAGCACCCCGTCGACGAAGCCGCGGATGGCCTCCGCGTCCGAGACATCGCAGGGGTACGCGCGCACCGTCCGGCCGCTCGTCGCCGCGATCTCGTCGGCGACGGCGCTCACTTCCGGCTTCACGTCGCAGATGGCGACGTCCGCCCCTTCGCTCGCGAGGGCCCGCGCGTAGGCCGTCCCCAGCCCCTGCGCCGCCCCCGTGACGACTCCGACCTTTCCGTCCAGGAATCCCATGCTGTCCTCCTACGCCGGGAAGGCCGACTTCATGATGCCGACCTTCATCGAGAAATCGTCGCTGCGCGGTGTCAGGACCACCGGGTCGTCGACCCACACCGGGATGTTGTAGCCGCTGCGCCCGTCCTTGATCAGGTCCATCACGACCTGGGCCACGTCCCCCGGCTTCATCCAGCTCGCGATGATCTCCGGCGTCAGGTTCTCCTCGCCTGTGAACCCCCGCAGCATGTGCGAGTCCGTCGCCCCCAGGCAGATTCCGTTCACGCGGATGTTGTGCGGCTCTCCCGCCTTCGACCAGCTCAGCAGGAACCCGTTCAGCCCCCACTTCGAGGCGTCGTAGGTGTCCATCACCCAGCCGCCGCCCGAGGGCCGGTTCTTCTGCGTGTAGATGTGGTCGGTGGCGATGTTGACGATGTCGCCCCCGCCCTGCTCCTGCATGATCGGGAAGACCGCCCGGCCGAACAGGTAGTACGCGCGGTTGTTCACGTTCATCACCAGGTCGTAGTCCGCGATCGACTTCTCCCACGGGTCCGTCGGCGAGGTCATCGCGATCGTGCCCGCGTTGTTGATCAGCACGTCGATCCTTCCGAACCGCTCCATCGTCCCGTCGACCACTCGCCAGCAGTCCTCGGGGACGCCCGTGTCCGCGTGGAACGACGCCGTCTCGACCCCGTGCGCGTCGCCGATCTGGCTGGCGCGCTCGTCCACGTTGTCGCGGATGTCGCAGATTGCGACGTTCGCGCCCTCAGCCGCGACGGCGTTCGCGAACGCGACGCCGACGCCCTCGGCGGCGCCCGTCACGAGCGCCACCTTCCCGTCAAGAAATCCCATGACAGCCTCCGGTTCGCGCCCGCGGATGCATATCACCGAACGCGATGTAGGCGCATCCTACGAGCCTCGAAGAGCCCTCGCATGGTCGCCAGCCGGCTACCGACCACCGGCCACCGATCACCAACCACCGGTCACTAGCGATTCTTCTGAACGTGCTCCCGTCGGTCCGCCGACGAGCTCCAGGTCAGGATTCGCGTCGGCTTGTACGACACCACCACGCGATCCGGCGTGTTGGCGATGTGCTCGTAGCTGCTCTCCCAGTTGTCGCCGCCGTACTTGCGCGCGATTGTCTCCGTCACCGTCCCCAGCCCGGGTGTGATCGTGCAGGACTCTGCCGCCAGCACCACTGTGCGCTGGTCCGGGTCGCCCGGCTCGTCGACGCAGATCGAGACGCGCCCGTCGCGCTCCAGGTTGCGCGTCTTCAGGCGCGGCGCCGTCGTACTGAAGTAGACCGTCCCGTCCTCCCAGTGAAACCAGATCGGAGTCAGCTGGGGAAACCCGTCCGGGTTGACGGTCGCCACGATCGCGTTCCGCGGCTCGGCCAGGAACGCATCCATCTCCTCGCGGGACATCGGCATCAGAACCACCTCCAGGGCCCCCATCGGGCCGCGCGCAAGTGTAGCGCGGGTCGTTGAATCAAGCCGCCAACATGCGTGCTCCAGCCTCAGTCAAGAGAGATGGCTGCCTAACCACTCTGTCGCTTGCGGGAAGAACGCCTTACGCTCGAACTGGAGCATCCACGATGGAAACCCTGATCCTTGAGGACTTTCGCTGCTTCGCTGGCAGGATGGAAGTGCCGGTGCGTCCCCTGACAGTCTTGGTCGGGGAGAACAGCACCGGCAAGACTTCCTTTCTCGCTGCCGCGAGGGCGGCCCACGATGCTCTTTTCCGAGCAGTACCGGACTTCAATGAGGACCCGTTCCGGCTTGGTAGCTATGACCAAATCGCAAACTACCGTCGGGGTCGCGCCAAGAGCTTCGTCGTCGGGCAGGAATTCACAACGGTATCTCCCCGCGTCTTCCGTACCGGTCGAAGCGCTCAAGGGCAGACAGTGCGGGTAGAGCCAGGCACGGCCCGGGAGACTACGCGGCTAGAGACGCGCTTTCATGCGTCAAAGTCTCAACCTGCAATCTCGTCCGTTACTGCTTCGCGGGGTGCATACAAACTGAGCGCGGCCTTTGAAGGTGGCAAATCCCAGCTCTCGTTCTTGGTCAATGGGGAAGTTGTGAGTCGGCGCGAGACCGACATGAGTCTCGACGAGAGCGCCCTCGTTGCCGGAGGGCTCCAGTTCATATTCTATCGGGGCCAGTATGAGGCGCAGCGAACCGGAGAAGAAGATGAGCCGTGGGCGGAACACGAAGAGCATTTTGACTCGCTGGCAAGCACGATAGCCTTCTTGCGAGGCCCCCGGCCCTATGCGTTTGCACCAATCCGCACCAGCCCACAGCGAACGTACGATCCCACCACCGAAATTCGCGATGCTGAAGGAAGCCACATACCCATGATGCTGCAACGCCTTCTTGACAGCGACGATGTTGGGGAATTCCGGGGCCGCCTTGAAGAGTTTGGGGAGGCCAGTGGCCTCTATTCCACTCTGCGAGTGCGAAAACTTGGCAGGCGTGAGAGCAACCCGTTCCAGGTCGAAGTCAAACACCCAAAGGGGGGACGGGCTCGGAACCTTGTTGACGTCGGCTACGGAGTGAGTCAGGCCATCCCCATTATCGCCGATTGTGTATCTGCGGAGCCTGACTCCACGCTATTGATTCAGCAACCAGAGGTACATCTCCACCCCCGGGCACAAGCAGCGATGGGGTCGTTCTTCGCTCAATTAGCAGAGAGCAGGCGGAACAGGGTTATTGTCGAGACCCACAGCGACTACCTCCTGGATCGAATCCGTATTGATGTGCGAGAGGAGAAGATAAGCTGCGGCGATGTGAGCATCCTCTACTTCGAGCAGAGGCGTGATGGAGTGAGGATTCACTCCATACAACTCGATGCGGCGGGCAACCTGATAGATGTTCCCGATGGATACAGGCGCTTCTTCCTTGAGGAGCAGCGCCGCTTCTTGGGCATCGACTAGCTGTGTGCGCCATTGTCGACGCTAACATGGCAGGGAGGTTCTTTGGGGTTCCCGACACCGAACTGTTGCCGCTGTGGAAGTGGGTCGACGATGGGAAGGCAGCCTTGGTTGTAGGTGGGCGCCTAACCGAGGAACTTAGCAGGTACAGCGGTGCTGCGGACCAGATTCAGAAGTGGCAGCAGGCTGGTCTTGTTCACCGAGAGGTTGCTGGGGATGTCGAGGTCGAGAGTCGCAAGATCGAAGAGGATTGCACTTCGAATGACTCCCACATCGTTGCCCTTGCCAGACTGTCAGGTGCGCGACTGCTTTGCTCCAGCGACAAAGCTCTACACAGTGACTTCCGTGACAGCAACTTGGTCAACCACCCTCGAGGGGCGATCTACCAAGACAGCAGCCACACGCACCTCCTCCGTCATGAGGGACGGTGTGCGCTGAGGGGCCGGAAGCGGAGCCGCTGACCCTCCTCATTCAGCACGGCGCTCTCCTCGCCTACCCCACCGGCTGCTTCGGGAACTCGTAGACAGGCGGCTTGCCGCCACGCTTCGCCTTGCTCGCCGGTAGCGACTCCGTCCGCTTCGTCCACTGGTCCGGCGACCAGCCCCAGTTGCTGATGATGCGGTAGTGCGAGATCCGCCACTTGTCGCCGTCCGGCACGAACGTCCCCTGGTACAGGCCCCCGCCCAGGCCGCCATGGCCGCCCGACGTCATGAAGTAGGCGCTCAGCTCCGCGCTCGAGCAGTCCTCCGCCACGTTCACCTGCACGTTCGCCGAGTGGTGCCCGCCCGAGAGCGTCGGCTCCGCGCTCGAGTGCGGCCCGTACAGCTCCCGCATCGCCTCACGGCCCTCGAACCGGAGGTCGTCCATCGTCCCCGGCGGGAAGTTGATGACCTCCAGCAGCGCGTCCTCGTGGAACACGTCGAGGATCCCGTCCGTGTACCCGATATCCATGTTGTAGAAGTACTCGTTGAAGGTGCTGATCACCGCTCGCTCCGCCTCCAGGCGGGCGACCCGTGCGCGCAGTTCCGCAAGCTCGTCCGACATCGCGATTCGCTCCTGTTTCTGGTTGTCGGGGGAGGATGGACCGCCCGCAGACCCTTCGCAAGGCCCCCGCTCCTGACGCCCTGCGTTGACATGCCCCGTCCGCGGCCTAGACTCGCTCTCAAGCCCATCCCGTGGCGGCGAGGCGACTATGACGGCCCCAACCGAAGCCCCCATCATCGAACCCGGCGAGTTCCTCACCGAAGAGCACCGCCTCAACCCCTTCCCCCTCTACAAGAAGATTCGCGACTGGGAGCCCGTCTACCACGACCGCCTCCAGAACCGCTTCTTCGTCAGCCGCTACGAGGACATCTGGGACGTCTACAAGCGCAGCCGTCCCGGCGGCGACTTCACCCGCGGCGTGTACGACATGCAGGGGAAGTACGACTTCGGCTCCGAGTCGCCCCTCGGCGAGACCATCCTCGACATGGGCGAAGGTCCCGAACACCGCTGGAGCCGCGGCATCGTCGCCGGTGAGTTCGTCGGCAAGAAGCTGGTCACCTGGCTCCCCGTCATCGAACAGACGGCCGCCGAGATGATCGAGCAGTTCTCCCAGGAGGCCGCCGAGGATCTCGCCGCCGGAATCTCGAAGCAGGGCGAGATCGACCTCGTCACGCAGTTCAGCCAGCGCTTCCCCATCCGCGTCATCGCCGGCATGCTCGGCCTGCCGCGCGAGGACTTCGACTACTTCGAGAGCATCTACAACACCCTCTTCGCCGGCATGGGCTACGGACGCGCCTACTTCCGCTCCGCCGAGAAGGCCAAATTCGCCCTGCACGACTACCTCACGCCCATCATCGCCGACCGCCGCGCCAACCCCAGGCAGGACCTCATCTCCAAGTTCGTGGAGGCGGAGATGTCCGGCGAGATGATGACCGACCACCAGATCAAGTCGTTTGTCGCCCTCCTCCTCGTCGGCGGCGGCGACACCACCCACAAGGCGATCGACTCCATGTGGTGGAACCTGCTCAGCAACTACGAGCAGTACGAAGCCGTCCGCGACGACCCCGAGCTGATGGACCGCGTCTTCACCGAGATGCTCCGCTTCGACGGCTCCAACCACTACCAGCCCCGCCGCGCCACCCGCGAAACCGAGCTCGGCAACCGCGTCATCCCCTACGGCGCCAACGTCGCCCTCTGCCTCGGCTCCGGGAACCGCGATGAGCGCGTCTTCAAGGATCCCGACCAGTTCAACATCTTCCGCGACGACCTCTACTTCGGGAAGGAGCTGCGCGTCGGCTACTGGCAGGATGGCGTCGCCAGCCACCTCGGTTTCGGTCAGGAGCGCCACTTCTGCATGGGCTACGCAATGGCCCGCCAGGAGGCCGTCATGGCCGGCAAGATGCTCCTCCAGGTTCTCAAGAACCCGCGCCTCAAGGACGTCCCCAACGACGGCATCGTCTTCCCGCCTCCGGGCAAGGGCGGCGTCCGCGGCGTCACCCACCTGGAGATCGAGTTCGACGTTTCCTGAGCCCGGCGGCGGCCGTGCCATTCCTCCCTCCTTGCGCCGCAAGGGATGAATTCGTGTCTGTTGGAAACGCATGACGATCGTGGCCGGCCCAAAACGCCTGGAATGCGCCCCCGGCGCAGGCGTACTCCCCTCGCGGCGATAGCCGTCCGGACTCGCCAAATCCAGCCGACCCAGAGAACAAATGGCGACGATTCTGGCCCACATCAAGATCAAGGAAGGCAAGGAAGCGCGCTTCGAGGAGCTCGAAGGCGAGCTCTGGCGCGACACCCACGCCAACGAGAGCAACGTCCGCCGCTACGAGTTCTGGCGCGGCGCCGAGAAGGGCAGCTACTACGGCCTGCTCTCCTTCAACAGCTTCAACGGCTTCATTGAGCACCAGGCCAGCCCTCACCACGAGGACTCCGGCCTGGGCGAGGTGATCGAGGGCATCCAGCTCGAATGGATCGACCCTGTCCCCAGCGCCTCCGACCTTGCCACCACCGACACAGAGCCCCTCTTCGAGGGCGCCAACGACCTGCAGAAGCAGTACCACGCCAACTTCCAGCCCGACGTTCAGGACTGGTGGAGAGCCCTCCGCGCAGGGGCGTAACCCCTCCGCACGTATTGCCAAGCGGCATACGCATCCGCCAGAATCGCCGCGGCCTGTGGTCGGCGCCGCCCGGCCACGGAGCGTGAGGGGGAGACATGCGGACTTACATCCTCCGCCGCCTCATCGCCATTCCCCTCATGCTGCTGCTCCTTTCCCTGGTCCTCTTCCTGCTCATCTGGACGCTGCCGGGCGACGCCTCCTTTTCCGCCGCTCTGAGCATCTCGGACGTCCCCAACCTCGAAGTCGCCCGCGAAAGGCTGGGGCTGGATCGCCCCTGGTACGTTCAGTACTTCGATTGGCTGGGAGGCATCTTCCAGGGTGATCTCGGCGAGTCGCTGACGCCCCCGCACGACTCCATCATGGGCTCCGTCAAGGAGCGCCTGCCGAAGACCCTCGAGGTTGGCCTGTTGACGATCCTCCTGTCCGCGGCCCTCAGCGTGCCCGTGGGCGTCATTTCAGCGGTGAGGCGCAACAAGCCGGAGGACTACCTGCTGCGGGCCGGCACCATCCTTGGCATCTCCGTCCCCAACTTCTGGACGGGCACGCTGATCATCATCTACGCCTTTGTCTGGTTTGAGTGGAATCCGATCCAGGACTGGGTCGACTTTACCGAGGATCCCCTCAAGAACCTCGCCATCGTCATCTTTCCCGCAGGCGTCCTCGCCTACGCGGGCGCGGCCTACACGGCCCGCATCATGCGCTCGGCCATGCTCGAGGTGCTCCACTCCGACCACGTCCGCACGGCGCGCGCGAAGGGGCTGCGCGAGCGGGTCGTCATCTTCCGGCACGTCTTCCGGAGCGCCCTCATCCCCGTGCTGACGGTGGTGGGTCTGCAACTCGGGACCATCCTCGGCGGCGCCATCGTGGCCGAGCAGATCTTCGCCATCCCCGGGATGGGCCTCTTCGCGCTGGAGCGGCTAATAGCGCGGGACTACCCCGCCGTCCTCATGATCACGATGATCTTCGCCGCCATGTTCATGGTCGTCACCCTCCTGGTCGACGTCCTCTACACCTACGTCGACCCGCGGATCAGGTACTAGCGATGAGTGACGCGGCGGAAACGGTTCAGGCGCCGGTATCGGGCACCCTCCTGGAGCAGGAGTACGCGATTCCCCCCCAGCAGCGGTTCAACCCGCTGCGCTGGGCCCGCCGCGAGCCCGCGGGCGCCCTCGGCATCGTCGTGATCGTCATCGTTGGCTTCATGGCTGGCGCGGCGCCCGTCCTGAACACAACGAACCCCGACACGCTGGAATCCTTCACACCCCACGTCCTTGTCGGCCCGAACAGTGACTACTACTTCGGCACCGATCGCCAGGGGAGGGACCTGTGGTCGAGCGTGCTCTACGGTGGCCGAATCTCGCTCAAGATCGGTATGGCCACCGTGCTCGTTGGGACGGTCGGAGGCACGCTGCTCGCCCTTGTCGCGGGCTTTCTCGCAGGGGCCGTCGACTTCGGCCTGAGCCGCGTGGCCGACATGCTCTTCGCTGTCCCCTCCCTCCTGTTAGCGATGATCATGGACATCGTCCTGGTGGATAAGCTGCCAGACTTACCGGCGTTGCCTGCGGAGGAGCTGGCGCGTGTGCTGGCCATCGCGTTCTTCTTCATGCCGGGTGCCTTCCGCATCATGCGCGGATCGGTGCTTGAGCAGCGCAGCGCCCAGTACGTGGAGGCGGCCACACTGATCGGCGCGGGCCAGTTCCGCATCATGCTGCGCCACATCCTGCCCAATATCACCGGCCTCATGATCGTGCTCACCACCATCAGCCTGCCCGCCGCCATCCTCACGGAGGCGACGCTCTCCTTCCTGCTCGGGTCTGACGCGCCGTCGTGGGGGGCCGAGCTCAGCGGGGACTCGCGCCAGTTCTTCAGGCGTGCCCCCTGGCTCGCAATCTTCCCCGGCGCGGCGCTGGCGTTGACGGTGTTCGCGTTCAACATGTTCGGTGACTCAATCCGCGATACGCTCGACCCCCGTCTGCGCGGACGCATCTAACCCCGAACTTCCCCCGGTGGACCCGTTGAAACGCGATCCCCGCAGGGAGTATTGTGCGCGCCACAGCATCGGCTGAACGCCCCGGCAAGCTATCGGGAGCGGGGAGGGCTTTGAGATGCGCGATCGAGACAACTACTGGCTTCGCCTTCGTGGGCGTCGCCTCAGCCGTCGTGGCTTCCTGGCTGGAACCGGCGTAGCCGCCGCCGGGTCGGCGGCGATCCTCGCTGGCTGCGGCGACGACGACGATGACGACGACGACGCTGCTGCCCCGGCTGCCACGCAGGCCGCCGCCACGCAGGCCGCCGCCGCGACACAGGCCGCCGCTGATGACGACGACGCGGCCGCCGATGCTGACGCCGAAGCCGAAGCCACGCAGGCTGCCGCTGCAGCGGAGGAAGCGCCTGCGGGCGGTCCCAAGCGCGGTGGCACGTACCGCTCCTGGAAGCGGACGGAAGACATGGGTATGGATCCCGCCGTCTTCCACACCGACAACCAGGAAGTCGTCTACCAGGTCTACAACCACCTGCTCGACTTCCAGGTGAGCAAGGGCACCTTCTCGCTGGACGGCGTCGTCGGCTACGAGCAGGTCGACGACACCACGCTCGTGTGGAGCCTGCGCGAGGGCATGCAGTTCCACAATGGCGACCCCGTCACCTCCGAGGATGTCGCCTTCACCATCGAGCGGCCCCCCGAGCTGCTCGCCTCCTTGGGCGCCACCCACGTGCCCGCCAGCATCTACAACTACTTCGACAGCATCGTGCCGGTCGACGCCACGCACGTCCAGGAGAACTGGACCGGGCCTCGCGCCGACGCCCTGCTCCATCGCTCCCGCCAGTACTTCGGCATGATCAACAAGAAGCTGGTGCTGGCCCAGCCCGACCAGACGGGCCAGGAGCACGTGCGCGGCATGGCCGCCGGGCCGTACATCCTCTCCGAGCGCAGCGCCGAGGGAACCCACCTCGTCCGCAACCCGGACTACTACTCCCATCCCAACCCCGATGACGGCTTCGTCGAGGACGGGCCCTACATCGACGAGTACGACGTCCGTATCGTCGCCGACAACGTGACGGCGCGGTCCCTGCTCGAAAGCGGCGACCTCGACGCCTACGGCTCCATCGACGCCCTCGAGGCGGAGGGGCTGGAGGGCAACCCGAACGTGGCGGTCGAGGGCGCGCCCGCCGGCGGCTGGGCCGTTCTCGGGTTCGACGGAGGCAAGTGGCGCGATGAGCGGGCACGGAAGGCGCTCCGCAACGCGTTCAACTACCAGGCCTTCATCAACAGCATCCACGCCGGCAACGCAAGGTTGCAGGCGCCCCTCACCATCATCAACGCCCGCTTCCAGCGCCTCACCCAGGAGGACCTGGCTGGCTACTACAACTACGACCCCGACGAGGCCCGGGCTCTCTGGGAGGCCGCCAAGAGCGACGCTGCCTCCCGCGGCGAGGACCAGGCGAAGTACGACTCCATCTACGAGTACGTCGACATTCACACCATCCAGGGGCCGGCCTACCTCGCCATCGCCGAGTTCGCCGCCACCAACCTCACCGAGGTGCTCGGCACCACCTTCGAGGTGTCCAGCGCGGACATCCAGACTTGGGTGAGCGCCGCCAACGACAACACCGACGACGTGAAGCCCTGGGGCCTGCTCCAGAGCGGCACCGGCGTCGGTGGTGGTACCGACGGCGCTCCCGACGCGTCCTACCTCTCGTGGTTCGATCCCCAGCAGTACGGCAGTGTCGCGTTCAACTTCCGAACCGACTCGCCGCACCCCGAGATCGCCGAAGGCTCCGCCCACGTCGGCGAGCAGATGCTCGCGCAGACGCAGGAGCTGGACCACGAGACCCGCGTCCAGATCATCACCGACCTGCAGCGCTGGATTCTCGACCGCGCCTGGGGCATCTTCACGATGCCGATGGCCGCCGAGTCCTACCTCGCCGTCAGCTCGCGCCTGCGAGACTACGGCAAGGACGACTGGTTCAACGCCTACTCCGGCAACAACACGCCGCGCCGCGAGGCGGCCTGGCTGGACGACGCCTAGACCGGCTCCCGCCGGTAGCGCCGGAACCGACCGAGGGCCCCGGGGAACATCCCCGGGGCCTTCTTTGCGCCCGCGAGTGTTGGCGGCGGCTACGTGGGAACCCGCTACACTGGCGAATAGCCATGCCCGACCCGATAGCCCCTGTCGTGACCCCCTCCGCGGTCCCCGTCCCACGCGCCCGCGGTATGCGTGATCTGCTCCCCGACCAGATGCGCGCCTTCCGTCACGTCGAGGACGCGTTCCGCCAGGTCGCCCGGCACTGGGGCTACGAGGAGATCCGCACGCCCACGGTCGAGAGCTACAGCCTTTTCACCTCCGCCGGCGCCCTCTCACCGGAGATGCTCGCCGGCGCCTACACCTTCCTCGATTGGGACGGCTGGAGCGGCGAACGCGTCATGCTCCGCTACGACTCGACCATTCCCGTCGCCCGCGCCGCCGCCGATGCCGGCATCGAGCCCCCCGCCCGTCTCCTCTACGTCCAGAGCGTCTTCCGCGGCGCCGAGGGCGAGGACTGGCAGTGCGGCCTCGAGTACCTCGGCGCCCCGCCCGTCGTAGGCGACCTCGAAGTGCTCGCCGTCGCCGCCGACACGTTCGCCGCGCTCTCCCTGCCCGTCGACCTCCGCCTCACCCACGCCGGCGTTGCCCGCGCCGCCGTCGACGCGGCCGGTCTCACCGACGTGCTCGCCCGCCGCGCCCTCCTCGACGATGTCGCCGGAAACGGCCTCGCGGCCGTTCAGGGCGCCTTTGCCGGCGACCCTGCCGCTCTCGCCTTCGTCCAGGCGGCGCTTGGCGGCTCGGGCGAGCTCGCCCTCGTCGACAACCTGATCGCCCTCGCGCGGACCGGCCTCCCCGGTGCCTCCGCCCCGCTGCAGGAGCTGCGAGAGGTCGCCGCCGCCCTCGTTGCCACCGGTCGCGCTGTCGCCATCGACTTCACCCTCCCCTTCGACTTCGACTACTACTCCGGCGTCACCTGGGAGTTGCGCGGCGACGGTGGCGCCTGGGGACGTGGTGGCCGCTACCAGCCCGCCGGCCCGGGAGCCCCCGAGAGCGCCTGCGGCTTCGCCCTCGACGCCGACCGGCTCTCGGGGCACTTCGCCGACGCACCCTCACGCGGCGCCTCCGTGGCCATCGTCGCCGAGCGCGAGGCCGGCCTTGCCGGCGCCCTCCGCCTGGCCAGTTCCCTGCACCGCCACGGCATCTCCGCCGCCCTCGGCGACGCCCGAGATGCCTCCATCCACCTCATCGTCGGGCCGGAAGGCATCTCCGCCTCGTCCTCCACCTCCTCTCTCGACCGCGCCACCCTCGACGAGGTGGTGCAGTTCGTGCTGCAGCACAAATGAGCAGCCCCGGAGCCCCGCTCGGCCTCGCCGTGCCGACCGGTTCGCTGCGCGAGCCCGTGGGTGAGCTGCTTGCGGCGCGCGGTCTCGTGCTGGACGGCTACGAGGCCGGCTCCCGGCTCCTGCGCTCCGAGGTGAACGACCGCGGCTTCCGCTTCCGCGTCTTCCGCGAGCGCGACATCCCCATCCAGGTCGCCCTCGGCAACTACGACCTCGGCATCTGCAGCGATGTCTGGGTGGCCGAGCTGCAGGCACGCTTCCCCGGCCAGCAGGTCGTGCGCGTGGGAGCCCTGCCCGGACCCGCGACCGAGGTCTGGCTGTGCGCCTCCCCCGCCGCCGGGCTTGTCCCCGGCGAGGTCCCCGACCCCCGCTCCCTCGACGGCGTCCGCCTCGCGACCGAGCTCCCCAACCTCACCGACCTCCTCGCAGCCCGCCTCCGCCTTCCCCGCTACACCCTCCTCGACCTCTACGGCTCGGTCGAGGCCTATCCCCCCGAGGATGCCGACCTTGCCGTCGTCGCTGCGCCTGATGCTGCCGGTGTCGAGGCGCTCGGCCTCGTACCGCTCCACCGCCTCTTCCGCGGTGGCGTCGCCGTCGTGGCGAACGCCGACTCGCTCCGCACGCGCGACTGCAGCGCCGTCGTCGAGCCGCTTACGCCGGCGTTCGTCCCCAGTGAGGCTGCCCTGACCCTCCCCGATCGCGCCACCGATGTGCCTCTTGGCCGCGTTGCGCGCGATACGAGCGTGCTCCGCCTCGCCCTTCCCGACGGGCACGCCCAGCGCCACACCTTCGCCGCCCTCGCCGATGCGGGCCTTGCGTTCGACGGCTACGGGGAACGCGACTTCGTTCGCCGCCCCACATCTCCCATCGAGGGCATCGAGGTGAAGGTGGTGCGCCCCCAGGACATGCCCGCCCTTGTCGCGATTGGCGCCTTCGATATCGCCGTCAGCGGCGTTGACCGCCTGCGCGAACACCTCGCCTTCTTCCCCGGCTCCCCCGTCGAGATGGCGCTCGACCTGCGCCGCAGCCGCTACCGCATCGGCCCCGTCGTCCACGACGACTTCCCCGCCGAGACCACGCAGGAAGCGCTCGCGATCTGGTCGCGTCTCGGTCGCCCGGTCCGCATCGCCAGCGAGTTCCCGGGCCTCGCCGAGGAGTGGGCGCGCGAGCTGCGCCTTCCCCACACCGCCATCATCCCCATCGCTGGCGCCAGCGAGGCGTTCGTGCCCGAAGACGCCGACATCCTCGTCGAGGGCACCGAGACCGGCACGAGCCTGCGCGTGAACAACCTCCGCATGCTCGACCCCTTCCTCGACTCCACGAACTGCGTCATCGCCTCCACGAACCCGCGGACCTCCCGCCGTGACCTGCTCGACACGCTCCTCGACCGGCTCCGCGATGGCGTTCGCGCCGCTGCCCTGAAGGAGGCCGGGGCGGTGCCGCAGGGGGCCCAGGGAGGCGCCTGATGCCGCCCATCACCCTCCACATGATCCTCGCCCGGAGGCTCGGCGAGGCGGTCCCCGAAGATGCCCTTGCTTCGGATTCCGGGCACTACCTGCTGGGAGCCACGGCCCCCGACATCCGCATCCTCACCCGTGCCGACCGGCGCACGACCCACTTCTTCGACCTCTCCGTCTTCGAGCACCAGGACTCCGTCGCGGGCTTCTTCGAGGCGCACGGTCGCCTCGCCGACCCCGCCCGCCTTAACGAGGAAACACGCGCCTTCGTGGCCGGGTACCTCACCCATCTCGTCCTCGATGAACAGTACATAACGAGGATCTATCGCCGCTTCTTCTACCCCCACGACACGATGGGGGGCGCCCTGCGCGCGAATGTCATGGACCGCCTCCTCCAGTTCGAACTCGAGCGCGCCCACGGCGACGAGGAGCTCCGGACCGATATCTGCGATGCGCTCGCCTGCACCATCGACACCATCGACGCTGGCTTCGTTGATGCCGAGACGCTCGAACGCTGGCGGCAGGTCGCCAGCGACATCACCGCCCGCGGCATGGACTGGGATCGCGCCCGGGGCATGATCGAGAACCACCTCCGCCGCAGCGGCGTCGACGAATCCGGGGGAGAGCTAACCGGCTTCCTCGATTCGCTCCCCGACCTGCTCGGTGAGACAATCGGCCACGTGACGAGCGCGGAGGTCGATGCCTTCATCGAGCGCTCCACCGAAGCCGCCGCCGCCGCCGTCGCGAGGTACCTCGAATGCGGATAGTCCGGAACGCCGAGGAAGGTCGCCGTACGCTCCTCGCCCGTGCCCCGCTCGAGGGCGACGACCTGCCGCTCGAGATGCGCGAGACCACCTTTCGCACGTTCGGCAAGGAGCTCGAGCCCGACGAGGTCGTCCGCCGCATCATTCGCGACGTGCGCGAGGACGGCGATAACGCAATCCGTTACTACAACGGCCGCATCGATGGCGCCCAGGTCGAGGATCTGCGCGTCTCCGAGGACGAGATGCGCGCCGCCCACGACCAGGTCGCGCCCGAGGTTGTCGAAGCGCTCAACTTCGCTGCCGGACGCATCCGCGCCTACCACGAGCAGCAGCTCCGGGGCGCCGTCGTCGACTTCCAGCTGAACGGCCTCGGCCAGCTCACGCGCGCCATCCAGCGCGCCGCCATCTACGTGCCCGGCAGCGCCGCGCCCCTGCCCAGCACCGTGCTCATGTGCGCGATCCCGGCACGCATCGCGGGCGTCGACGAGGTCTACCTCGGCAGTCCCGTCCTGCCCGACGGCTCCGTGCCGCCCGTCAAGCTCGTGGCTGCCGAGATCGCCGGCGTCGACGGCGTCTTCAAGGCGGGTGGCGCGCAGGCCATCGCCGCCTTCGCCTACGGCACCGAGACCATCCCGAAGGTCGACAAGATCTGCGGCCCCGGGAACCTCTTCGTCACCCTTGCGAAGAAGCAGGTCTACGGCGACGTCGGCATCGATGCCGTCTACGGCCCCACCGAGACGATGATCATCGCCGACGAGAGCGCCGACCCCGAGCTCGTCGCCTCCGACCTCCTCGCCCAGGCTGAGCACGACCGCCTCGCCAGCCCCATCCTGCTGACGCCCTCGCACCACCTCGCCGAGCAGGTGGGCGCGGCCATCCGCCGCCAGCTGCGTGACCTCGACCGCAGCAAGATCGCGAACGAGGCCATCGAGACCCGGGGCGGCTGCATCCTCGTGAACGACATCGACCACGCCATCGAGCTCGCCAACGAGTACGCCCCCGAGCACCTCTGCCTGCTAGTCGAGCACGCGTCCGCCTACGCCATGAAGGTGCGGAACGCCGGCGGCCTCTTCCTCGGCGAGAACTCTCCCGAGGCGGTCGGCGACTACACCGCCGGACCGAGCCACACCATGCCCACCGGCGGCAGCGCCCGCTGGAGCTCGCCCCTGGGTGTGAGCGACTTCCTCAAGACCGTCAGCCTCGTGAACATCCCCCCCGAGGACGTGGAGGAGCTTGCCGAGGCCGCCCGCGTCATCGCCCGGGCCGAAGGGCTCGACGGACACGCCGCCTCCGTCGAGCGCCGCCTCCAGGGCCGCTAGCGAGCCGCACCGTGGACCTCCGCCGCTACCTCCGGGACGACATCGACGATCTCGCGCATTACGCGCCCGTACAGCCCCTCGACGTGCTCGCGGACGAGATCGGCGTGCCCGTCGACCAGCTCGTCAAGCTGGACGCCAACGAGAACCTCTACGGCGCCCCCGAGGCCGTCCGTGAGGCGGCCGCTGCTGCCCCCCTCCACATCTACCCCGACCCCGACCAGACCGGGCTCCGTTCCGACATTGCCGGGTACCTCGGCGTCCGCCCCGAGAACGTGGTCGCCGGCTCCGGCTCCGACGACTTGCTCGATGTCGTCCTGCGCCTCACCCTCCCTGACGCGACTGCCACGGCCACCCCGACGTTCGGCATGTACAGCTTCCTCAGCGGCGTCGCCGGTATCCGCCACGTTGAGGTGCCCCGCACAGCCGGCTACGCGCTCGACCTCCCCGGCCTCCGCGCCGCCGTCGAGAACGGCGCCGGCGTCGTCTTCATCGCCTCGCCCAACAACCCCACCGGGAACGCGGCCGGCCTCGAGGAGATCGAGGCGCTCTGCGCGCTCGACGCCCTCATCGTCGTCGACGAGGCCTACGCCGAGTTCGCAGGCACCAGCGCCGTCCCCCTGCTCGATGCTCACCCCAACCTCGTCGTCATGCGCACCTTCAGCAAGTGGGCCGGGCTCGCTGGCTTGCGCGTTGGCTACGCCGTCGCGCACGCTGACCTTGTGGAACCGATGCTCGCCATCAAACAGCCCTACAACGTCAACGCTGCCGCCGACGCCGCCGCGCGCGCCGCGCTCACCCACCGCGACGAGCTCCTTGCGAACGTGCGCACCATCGTCGCCGAGCGCGACCGCCTCTCCCGGGAGGTCGGCGCCCTTGGCTGGATCGACCCCCACCCCTCCGACGCCAACTTCGTGCTCTTCGACGTGAAGGCTGGCGACTCTGGCGAGATCGCCGCCGCCCTCCGCCGGCGTGGCGTCCTCGTGCGTCGCTACGACCGCCCCGACCTCGCGAACAAGCTGCGCATCAGCGCCGGACGCCCCCGCGACACCGACCGCCTGCTCGAAGCCCTCAAGGAGGTCGCCCCCCGATGAGTGACCGCACCGCCACCGTCAGCCGTCAGACCGCGGAAACGACCATCGCCATCACCGTCGACCTCGACGGGACGGGCCAGTTCGAGATCGCGACGGGTCTGGGCTTCTTCGACCACATGCTCAGCCACATCGCCAAGCACGGCGTCTTCGACGTCTCCATCAAGGCCGAGGGCGACCTCCACGTCGATGCCCACCACACGGTCGAGGACACCGCCCTCGCGCTCGGCGAGGCCTTCCGTGAGGCCCTCGGTGACAAGGCGGGCATCGTGCGCGCCGGTTCGGCGCACATGCCCCTCGACGAGGCCCTCGCCTTCGCCGCCGTCGACCTGAGCGGCCGCCCCTACGCCGAGCTCGACCTGCGCCTGCTCGGCCGCACCGTCGGCGAGTTGCCCGCCGACTTGCTCGCGCACTTCCTCGAGTCGTTCGCCGCCTCCCTCGGTGCAAACCTGCACGTCCGCACCCTCGCCGGCGCCAACGACCACCACAAGGCCGAGGCCTGCTTCAAGGCGCTCGCTCGCGCCCTCGACGCCGCCACCCGCATCGACCCGCGCCGCGGCGGCGACCTGCCCTCCACCAAGGGCGCCCTCTAGCCGTTCACGTTCGGTTGCATTCGTTTGACAGCCCGCGCGGGCGCGTTGACCATGCCCCGCGAGTCGACTGCATGGCCCTTCAGAACCGCACCGCCGCCTCGCTCCGGGAGCAGCTCCGCGACGCGCTCGCCGCGTACGATCCGGGCCGCACCGACCGTCCCGACGCGAAGCCTGCCGCCGCCTTGCTCCTCCTCTACGAGCGCGACGACGGCATCCACCTGCTCTTCCAGGAACGGTCCCACCTGGTCGAACACCACAAGGGCGAGATCAGCTTCCCCGGTGGCGCGCGCGACGAGGGTGATACCGGCGCCGCCTTCACCGCCCTGCGCGAGACCCACGAGGAGGTCGGGGTGGCTCCCGAGGATGTTGACCTGCTGGGCGAGATCGACGAGATCTGGACGCGCAGCGACTTCCGCCTGCGGCCCTTCGTCGGCTGGCTGCGCGAGTGGCCGTACACCTTCGAGTTCGCCCCCGAGGAGGTCGCCTCCCTCCTCGAGGTGCCCCTCGACCACCTCACCGACCCCGCCAACCTCGTCGACGACGTGCGCGAGATCGATGGTCGCCGCGTCGTCCTCCCCTCCTACCGCTGGGGTGAGCACCTCATCTGGGGCGCCACCGCCCGCGTGCTGACGAATTTCCTTGACCTGTGTCGTACCCTCGATGACTGAACAGCTCGGCGCCGGACGCGACCTATGAGTGAAGCTCGTGTGCTTGCTTCCCTCATCGAGGAGATTCCCGGCGCCGAGCTTGTGCGTGGCGACGGTGACGTCGTCATCGAGCACGTCGAGCACGACTCCCGCCGCGTCGCAACCGGCGCTCTCTTCGTCGCCGTCCCCGGCTTCACCGTCGATGGACACGCCTTCCTCACCGACGCCCTCGATGCCGGAGCCGCCGCCGTCGTCGTCGAGCGTGGCCGCCGGGGAACGTGGCGCCACCTGCCTGGAACCCAGCCCATCGTCGCCGTCGAGGACGCCCGCGCGGCGCTCGCGCAGGCCGCCGCCGCCCTCCACGGCCACCCGGGCCGCGAGCTCACCGTCATCGGCATCACCGGTACCGACGGCAAGACGACCACCGCCTACATCTTGACCTCCATCCTCGAAGCCGCCGGCGCCCGCGTTGGTCGCCTTGGGACCGTCGACGCCTACGTGCCCGGAACCGACATCGAGAGCCACACCCACCGCATGACCACCCCCGAGGCGCCCGAGGTGCAGCGCCTCCTCCGCGAGATGGTCGAGGCGGGCTGCGAGTACGCCATCGTCGAGGCCACCAGCCACGGCCTCGCTCTCCACCGCCTCGACGAGGTCGCCTTCGACGTCGCTGTCCTCACGAACCTCACCGGCGACCACCTCGACTTCCACGAGAGCTTCGAGGCCTACCGCGAGGCCAAGGGCCGGCTCTTCGCCTCCCTAGACCGCACTCCCGTCGCCCCCGGCCGCGCCGCCGTCGCCAATGCCGACGACCCCTCTACCAGCTTCCTGCTCGGCCTCACCTCGCAGCGCGCCACCCGCTACGGCCTCGAGACGCCCGGCGTCGATGTCACCGCCAGCCACATCGAGCTGCACGCCGACGGCAGCCGTTTCCGCCTCGCCCTCCCCGGCGCTGAGGTCGGCACCGAGATTCGCATGCCCGCCCTCTTCAACGTCGCCAACGCCCTCGCGGCCGCGGGAGCGGCCCTGGCCCTGGGCATCGAGCCCGAGGCGATCGGGCGCGGTATCGCCGCCTGCCACGGCGTGCCCGGCCGCATGGAGCGCATCGACATGGGCCAGCCCTTCAGCGTCGTCGTCGACTACGCCCACACCGGCGACTCCGTTCGCAAGGTGCTCTCCGTCCTGCGCGAGCTTGCCGACCGTGACCTCATCATCGTGGCCGGCGCCGCGGGCGAGCGCGATCCCGGTCGCCGCTTCGGCGTCGGGCGCGCCGCCGCCGAGGGCGCCGACTTCGCCGTGTTCACGAACGAGGACCCGCGCGGCGAGGACCCCGCGACCATCGTCCGCGAGATCGGCCGTCACGCCGAGGAGGCCGGGCGCGTCCGCGGCAGTGACTTCATCGAGGTCGAGGACCGGCGTGAGGCCATCGCCGCCGCCCTCGCCCGCGCTGAGCCCGGCGACAGCATCGTCATCTGTGGGAAGGGCCACGAGCGCTCCATCGAGCTCGGCGGCGAATCCATCCCCTGGGACGACCGCGAGGTCACCCGCGAGGAGCTCGCGAAGCTCGGCCACACCGGCGCCTGAGGCCGGCAAGTTTCGCCTAGCCCCCGCCTTCGTATACTCGCAGCCGCAGCAATGACGCGAGTAGCACGCCCGCGCACAGAGGTTCGCCTTGCCCCCTAACCGACGCCGCCAGCAGCACCGGGGCCAGCGTCAACGCCGCCAGCGGCGCTATGTCAGCGGCGGCCAGGGACAGTCGTTCAAGCCCGGCTTCCCCATGAACCTGTTCACGGGGCGAGCGGCCCTCGCGACGTTCGCTGCGGTTGGCGTCGTGCTCATGGTTGCCGGCATCTCGCTCGCGGCGTTCTTGCCGAACACCGGCGGCGATGCCGACATCGACGACCTGCCCACTGCCCCCGCTGCGGAAGAGACCGTTGCCGCCGAGCCGACCGAGGCCGAGGACCCCGCCGAGGTCATCGTGCGCAACTACGAGTTCGCCGAATTCGTCATCGAGCCTGAGTTCGAGCTCTACACCGCCACCATCTCCACGGCCAAGGGCGACATCGTCATCGAGCTGTTCGCCGACATCGCCCCGAACACCGTCAACAGCTTCGTCTTCCTCGCCGAGAACCGCTTCTTCGATGGCCTCGTCTTCCACCGCGTCGTCGAAAACTTCGTCGTCCAGGGCGGCGACCCCACCGGAACCGGCCGCGGCAGTCCCGGCTACATCACCGGCGACGAGCCCAACGAAGTCCGCAACGAGACCGGCACGGTCGCGATGGCGAAGGGCGCCGGACAGCCCTACTTCGGCAGCCAGTTTTTCATCAACCTGAAGGACAACCCCGCCCTCGACTTCGATGCGGGAAACCGCGACAGCTTCTACCCCTTCGGTCGCGTCATCGAGGGGATGGATGTCGTCAACGCCATTGTCCAGGGCGACGTCATGGAGTCGGTTACCATCACCCGCGCTCCCAACCCCGACGCGCCCACGCCGGAAGCTGGGGAAGACGCCGAGGGTGACGAAGAGGGTGAGGGAGACGCCGAAGCCGCCGAAGGGGAAGAGGCCGGGGACGAGGACGCCGGGAACTAGGTGTGTGACTGCACGTTCGGCTCGTCGGCGGTGACCCCGTCGGCGTAGAGCCGCGCGATCGTCTCCTCGTCGAGCCCCAGCAGGTCGCGGAACACGTAGCCGTTGTGCTCGGCGAACCCGGGTGCGGGGATGCGTGCGTGACCGGGGGTGCGCGTCAGGTTCCAGGGAGGCGTTTCCACCTCCCACGTGCCCGCGTCCGGATGCACCTGCTCCGACCACGCCCCCCGAGTCCGCAGCTGCGGGTCGCTCATCACCTCGGGAATCGTCAGCACCGCCCCCGCCGGCACCCCGTGACGCTGCAGGATGTGCATCGCCTCGTAGTGACCCCATCTCGCCGTCCACTCCCCGATGATCGTGTCCAGATCCCGCTCGTTCGCCTTGCGCGCCGCCATCGTGGCGAAACGCTCGTCCGCGGCCAGCTCTTCCTGTTGCATGGCCCGGCAGAGCCCCGCGAACTGCTCGTCGTTCTCGCACGCGATCGTGAGCCAGCGATCCTCGCCGCCGCTCGGGTAGACGCCGTGCGGTGCGTTGTGCGGATGCGTGTTGCCCGCCGGCGCCCGCAGCTCACGGTTCATGCTGTAGTCGACCAGGTACTCGCCGACGAAACCGGTCAGGTTCTCGCGTTGCGCCAGGTCGATGTGGACGCCCTCGCCCGTACGGTTGCGCTGGCGCAACCCTAGCGCGACCGCCGCCGGCACCGCCAGCCCCGCCGTCGGATCGCCGTAGCTGAAGCCGGTCTTCAGCGGTTCCCCGCCCTCGTACCCCGAGACGGAAACGAGCCCCGCCAGCTGCTCGACGTTCGTTCCGTAAGTCACGTAGTGGGCCTCCGGTCCGGTCTTGCCGTGACCCGGCATCGACACATAGACGATGCGCGGGTTCACCGCCCGCACCTCCTCGAAGCTCAGCCCGAGGTTGTCCATCACGTTGGCGCGGTAGTTCTCGACCAGCACGTCGCTCTTCGCCAGCAGCTGGAGCAGCAGGTCGCGCCCCGCCTCCTGCCGCAGGTCGATCGCCGCCGAGTACTTGTTCCGGTTGTTGTGGTTGAAGTAGGCCGCCCGGTTGTACCAGCGGTCGACCGTCCGCGGGATGCCCCCCAGCCCGCGCAGCAGGTCCCACTGCCCCGGCCCCTCGACCTTGATGACCTCCGCCCCGTAGTCGCCCAGCAGCCGCGTGCCGAACGGCCCCGCCCACACCATCGTCAGGTCGACCACGCGGATGCCTGCCAGCGGCGCCGTCATGCCGAGCCCGCCGGCCGTGCGAGGCTGGGGGGCCCCTCCCAGCGCTTCCCGCTGTCGAGCTCGACGCGAAGCATCGTGCCCGTCGCCTCGACCGTGCCCGCCACCCAGTCGTCCGGCGGCGGGAAGGCCACGTGCTTCGGCACCATGATCCGCGCCCCCGCCGGAAACTCCGCCGATGCCGCGATCTCGAGCGTCTCCGTTCGCCGTCCGATCGCGCGGGCGAGCGCCTGCAGCTCCGCGAAGTCCTTCGTGCCTTCGACCAGCCGCCGGGCGTCCCGTTCCCGCGCGGGCGAGGCGGGGACCGGCTCCTCCGCCGGCGCGGGGATGGCGTCCTCCCCGCCCTGCGCCATCGCCTGTGCGACGAAGCGCTTCGTCCGCCGCGCCACGATCGCCAGCAGCCCGTGCAGCAGCACCGGGTCGTCGCACTGCTCGAAGAAGGACACGGCCCGGGCCAGTTCGCTCATGCTGGAGCTCCCGCAACGGCCGCAATCTCCGCCCGTGACAGCCCCGCCTCCGACAGCACCGCCTCCGTGTCCGCCCCGAGCAGGGGCGCGGGGCCGTCCCGCCACGCGTCCGGACCCATCCACCACGGCGGCCCCGGGTACGCTGCCTCCCCCGCGACCGGGTGCTCGATCCGCCGCAGGAAACCCCGTGCCTCAAGCTGCGGGCTCTCCAGCAGGTCCTCCATCGTGTGGATGAACGTGATCGGCGCCCGGAACTCCCCGCCGAGCGCATACGCCTCTTTCTTCGTGACGCCTGCCGCCCACGCGATCACCTCCGCCATCAGCACGTCGTCGTGTTCCCGCCGCGATTCCGCCGTCGCGAAGCGCTCGTCCTCGAGCCACTCCGGGTGGCCCGTCGCCTCCGCGAAGGGCGGCCAGTTGCGCGCCATCACGTGTACCCCCACCTGCCCGTCGAGGCACGGGTAGACCCCCATGAAGCTCGACATCAGGTTTCCCCGGCGCTGCCCCAGCCAGAGCCCGTTGTACGAGTAGAAGGGGACGCCCGCCTCGAGGATCGGCGCCATGCAGTGCTGCACGCTGATGTCGACGTGCTGCCCCTCCCCGTCACGCTCCGCCGCCAGTAGGGCCAGGTTCGCCGCCGAGAACGCGTTCAGCCCGCCCTGGTAGTCGGCCTGGTAGCCCCCGTTCTTGACCGGCGGCTTGTCCGGGTCTCCCGTCAGGAACATCTGGCCGCCCATCGCGAACGCGATCAGGTTGTTCGAGCGGTACTCCGCGTACGGCCCCTCCTGCCCGTACGCCGTGATCGAGACCAGCACCAGCCGCGGGTTCAACGCCCGCAGACGCTCGTAGTCGAGCCCGAGGGCGCGGGCGTCGCTCGGGCGGTAGTTCTCGATAATGACGTCGGCGTCGGCAGCCAGCCGCAGGAAGGCGTCGCGCCCCGCCTGCGAGCCCAGGTCGAGCTCGACCGACCGCTTGCTCGTGTTCAGGTAGAGGAAGAGCGCACTTGTCTCCGGGTCGGGAACGGCGTCCTTGAAGGGACCGTGCGCCCGGGCGATGTCGCCGCCCGGCGGCTCCACCTTGATGACCTCTGCTCCGTAGCCCGCGAACAGCCGACCGCAGTAGGGCGCGGAGACGAACGTGCCCACCTCCAGCACGCGGATGCCTTCCAGCGGGAGGGGCATGCCGGCGCGCCTACGGTCGCGAGGGGATCTCGACCTGCACGTTCCCGCGCACGGTGGGCTGGTCGTCCGCCAGCGTCACTACCTCGAGCTCGACGACGTTGACGCCGTCCTCCTGGCGCTTGTCGACCACGCGGCCCGCCAGCGTCAGCGGCCTGCCCGCGATGTCCGGGCGCCGGAACGCGACGCGCACGCTGCGCAGGTTCGCCTCCGAACCCGCCCACATGCCGACATAGTTCGTGATCCACGAGAGCTTGAGCAGGCCCGGCACGAGCGCGCCGCCGAACCCCATGCGCCGTCCCGCCTCGGCATCGCCGAACGCGGGGTTGGTGGGGTTGTCGCGCCCGAAGAACTCGACCGCCTTGTCCTCGGTCGGGAGCTGCTCGCGCGGCTCCAGCTCGTCGTCGGTTGCGATGTCCTCGAAGTAGCGCTGGCTCATGGCTAGGACTCCGGCCGGTCGAACTGCGTAATCGTGCGCAGCGAGGCGGCCGCCTCCTCTCCGTCGCCGTTCAGGTACGAGGTCTGGAACATCACGAGCACGCTGTAGCCGTAGCGCCCCCCGAGCCGGTCGCGCACGTCGATCAGCTGCGTCACCGCCTGCAGCGGCTCCTCCAGCTTGATCGGCTGGCTGAACTTCCACTCCGTCTGCGTCAGGATGCCGCTGGAGAGCACCTGCGGCGAAAGCTCCGCCGGCAGCCGTGGCTCCAGCATCGCCAGGATGTACGGCGGCGCAATGCCCGTCCCGTCCGCCCAGCGCGGGTCCGTGTCGCCCAGCAGGTCGCGCATGCGCTGCGCGTCTTCGGTGTGCGGAACGACCTCGATGGGGTCGCTCCGCTGCCCGATCATGGCGCGGTGTTCGTCGGTGATCTTGCTCTCGGTTACGTCAGCCACGGTCGCTCCTCGGCGGGAGAATAGCACGCTGCTCCGCGCGGGCGCGGAGCGGGAAAGGGCGGGCTAGCGGGGCAGCCCGACCAGGACCTCTTCGTTCTCGACGCGGACGGGATAGGTCTGGATGTCCTCCGCGCCCTTGTTCCAGAAGAACAGCTTCGACTGGAACGCCCCGAGGAACGGGTGGTTCGAGTTGAACTCGCTGGCGAACGGCTGGCGAACCACGCTCCCGTTCGAGACGTCGAAGCGCGCCCCGTGGAACGGGCACATCACGCAGCCGTCGCGAACCGGCTCCGCCTTGATCGGTGCGCCCGGGAAGCTGCCCAGCGGAAGCCGTGCATGGGGACACAGCGCCGCCATCGCGCTCACCTCTTCGCCCTGCCGTACGATCGCCACGCGCAGGCTGCGAAGCCGCACCTCCGTGGCGATGCCGTCGGGGAAGCTGCGGAGGGGACCCGCGTTCGCCCATTCCTTCATGCGGTCGTGCGAGATGATGCTGCTTGCCTTGATGGGTAGCGGCGGATCGAGGCCCATCAGCGGCATCGCCACGATCTGCATCAGGCCGCCCGAGATCAGGCCGACAATCAGCAGGAAGATACCGACGGCCAAGCCGCTGGAGACGGTCTCGGCGTCGCCCGGAGCAACGATCAGGATGATCCCGCTCACGATGAGGGCGATCGTCGCGATCCCCCACGTCCCGAGGACCGAGACTCCGACCAGCGCCAGCGCTACCGACACGACCTACCCTCCCCGGAAGCGGATCGTACGCGCCTGCCCGCGCCTGTGCAAAGTATCACGAACGCCCGGATCGCCCCGTCTCAGTCGAGCCCGTGGTAGCCGCGCCGGAAGTACATCAGCGGCTCCTTGTCGGGGTCGGAGGCTGCCCCTACCACGCGCCCCAGCGCGATCACGTGGTCGCCGCCTGGCACGACCGCCTCCAGCTCGCAGTCGAGGTGGGCAATGGCGCCGGATACGATCGGGCAGCCGGTCTGGTCGGTGAACGTCTCGAAGCCGTCCAGGTCCGGTCCCGGGTCGCGCCCGGAGATGGCGAAGTGGTTGGAGACATCGTCCTGGCCCGTCGCCAGCACGCTCACCGCGAACTTCCCCGAGGCCGGTACCATCCGCTCCAGGTGGTTCCCGTTCTGGATGCACACCAGCACCAGCAGCGGGTCCATCGAGAGCGTCGAGAAGCTCGAGGCGGTGATCCCGTAGACCTGCCCCTCGTGCTCCGTCGTCAGGACCGTGACGCCCGAGGCCCAGGAAGCGAGTGCGTCTTTGAAGGTATCCGCGTCAACTGGCGACATCGGCGTTACGCATTCTCAAGGGCGGGACCCATGTCCCAGATGGCGTTCGCCGAGACGCTGCTGAAGTAGCGGCCCATCGGCAGTCCGGCCAGGATCTGGTCCATCTCCGCCGCGTCCGCCACGTCGAAGATGGCCAGCACGCCGATGCCCGTCTCCCGGTAGATGGCCTTGATCTTGCCCTCGTCCCGGAGCGCTTTCGTCGCTGCCAGCTGCTGGGCGACGACACCCTGCCAGGCCTCCGCATCGAGGTCCGCGGGCTGCCTCGAAACCAGCCGTACCGAAAAGAGCACTCCTGCCACCCCCCGCTCCGGGCCCGTTGCGCCCGGCGTGATGCCGGAAGGCTACCGTACGGGCGGCGTGAAGCGCCAGACGCGGACCCGCCGTAGCATTCACCCTGTGGCTCGCTCCCGACCCCTCGTCACCTTCGACATGGACGGCGTCCTCTGCCGCAACCCCCTCGGCATCAATCCCGGCGGCCTGAGCGCCGACGCCACCTCCCCCTCCCGCCTTCCCCGCCCCACCTGGCCCCTCGAGCGCTGGCTCTACCTTCGCCGCAAGCCCATGCCCGGCGCCGTCGAGGGGTTCCACGCGATCGCCGAGCGCTTCGACTGCGCCGTCGTCTCCGCCCGCGGCGAAGGCTCCCGCCCTCTCACCGAGGACTGGCTCGCCCGCACCTTCGGGGCCTCCCCCCCGGTGCGCCTGCGCTCCTCCTGGCGCGAGCGCTCCTCCGCTTTCAAGGCGCGCGTTATCCCCCCGCTGCAGCCCCTCGCCCACTTCGAGGACGACCCCAACACCGCCCTGCTCGTGGCCGAGCGCATCCCCCACGTGTTCCTCGTCGACTGGCCCCGCAACCGCGGTGTCGAACGCGACAACATCCATCGCATCGAACGCATCGCCGATGCCCTCCCCATCCTCGAGGAGGTCGCAGGGGACTCGGGAGTGCCCGGCTCCTAGCCCCCCGACATCTGCTTCTGGAACGTCCCCAGGTCGAAGTAGTCCCGCCAGGACGCGATCTTCCCGTCTCGCAACTCGAACACGCCCATCACGGGCAGCGCCACCTGGTTCCCGCCCGCGTCGAACTTGTCGACCCGCTCCGTCATCACGACGTCGCCCTCGGCCACGATGGTGAGCACGTCCCAGCCCTTGCTCACCATCGCTCCGGCCATGCCCCCGAGCGCGTTCTTGATGTTGTCGCGCCCGCTGATCGGGTCCATCGGAACGTTGTGGTAGAACGCGTCCTCGGTGAAGTACGAGGCGAGCGTGTCCCCGTCCGGAGCGGGCGCGTCCCACTCCGCGCAGAAGTTCCGCACGATCTCGGCGTTGTCCATGGTGGTTACTCCTCTTCCAGGATGCTGGTTCGCAGCAGCATCAATGCTGTCGTGATGGCGCGCCGCTTCGTCGCCGCGCGCCCCTGGGCCATGACCATCTTCATCGAGCGCCGGTCCCCGGACGGACTCGTGACCGCCACGAAGAACGTCCCCGGCTGCTCGACCGTCGGGTCCCCGTCGAGCGCGGCCGTGATGCCGACCCCGTAGTCGCTCCCGAGCCGCTCGCGGGTGGCGGCAGCCATCGCCTCCGCCGCCTCCGCCGAGACGTCCGTGAACTCTTCCGCCGAGCGCGGCGAGACGAGCCCGCCCGCGAACGAGCCTCCCGCCTCGGGCGCGTCGCTGAGCGTGCTCGCCAGCAGCCCGCCCGTCGCCGTCTCCAGCGTCCCCACCGTCTGGCCGCGTTCCCGCAGCGTCCTCGCGATGAAGCCCTCGAGCGTGTCCTCGTCGCGGCCCCAGATGGAGTTCCCGAAGATCGCGTCCAGCTCCCGCTCCACCGGCTCGATGAGCCGCTGCGCCTCCTCGTGCGTCGCCGCCTTCGCGCCGATGCGCAGGTGGACGCCGTCGGCGCGCGCGTACGTTCCCACGCCGATGCCCGGCATGTCGAACACCGGCCGCGCCATCTCGTCGACCGTCCCCTCGCCGATGCCCGCGGTCTTCAGCGTGCGCGTCACCAGCACCGACCCCGAGCGTCCCTCGAGCTGCGGTGAAACCTCGTGGATCCACATCCGCTCCATCTCAGGGGGAACGCCCGGCATCGAGACGATCACGCGGCCGTCCCGCTCCGTCCACCAACCCGGCGCCGTCCCGCGCGGGTTGTCGATCACCCGCGCGCTCGGGATGAGCCACGCCTGCTTGATGTTCGTCTCCGGCATCTCAATGCCCCGCCGCGAGAAGAACGACCGCAGCCGCTCCTCCAGCTCGGGCACGACGTGCGGCTCCTCGCCCAGCAGGTTGGCGATCGACTCCCGCGTGAGGTCGTCCTCGGTCGGACCGAGCCCGCCCGTCGTGATCACGAGGTCCGAGCGCTCCCACGCCCGCCGCAGCGTCCCCGTCACGCGCTCGAGGTTGTCGCCCACGACGCTCGTGTGGTTCAGGTCGATGCCAAGGGCGGGGAGCTGCTGTGCGATCCAGGCGCTGTTCGTGTCGACGATCTCGCCAAGCAGGATCTCGGTGCCGATCGCGACAATCTCCGCCTTCACCCGCGCGAGTCTATCAGCCCACCCGAAACAGGGGCTGTGCCCGTTTGCCGATAAGAGGAGATCGATGCCACTGAGGCCCCTCCGGTACTGCCGGTAGGGGCGTCCGCGGTTCCAGGGCCGCGTTGGGCCTAGTGCAAGGGGCCCCCTCGGAATGGACGTTGGCGCGCTGCCTTCTCGACGTCCTCGACGGTCTCGTCGTCTGGCGGCAGAATCGCGTCCGCGATCGCCTTGGCCACTCGCCCTATTCCCCTGAGGAGACCCCCGAGGGCCTTTCCGACGGATGCCAGGCGTCCGGGGGGCGCAGGCTCGACTCGCTCGGGCTTCTCTCCATAGGCGATCTGACGCAGCCCCGCATCGAGTTCCTCGCTGGTCCGCTGCCTCCTGGGCATTTCAGGCCACCTGCCCTGTTGGGTGCTGGTCGTAGTCTAGCGGACTCTCCACCCCTTCCACCCCTGTACAGTGAGCCCATGCCCAGCGCCCTCCCCGAGCCCTACGTCGCTGCCGCCGTGCAGCGCGCCCCTGCCTGGGGCGACCTGCAGGCCGGACTCGCGCTGGCCATCGACGCCATCGAGGAGGCGGCGCGCGAGGGCGCGAGCCTCATCGTCCTGCCCGAGGCGTGGCTGCCCGGCTATCCCTACTGGTGTACGGAACAGCGCCCCAACCGCGCCGTCCGCGACCTCTTCCGGAACCTCACCGAGAACGGCGTCGAGATTCCCGGCCCCGAGATCGCTGCCCTCGGCCAAGCCGCCAAGCGTGCGAACGCCACCGTCGTCATCGGCGTGACCGAGCGCGCCGGCGGCACCCTCTACAACACCCTCTGCTACTTCGGCCCTGATGGCGCCCTCCTCGGGAGCCACCGCAAGCTCGTGCCGACGCTCTCCGAGCGCACGGTCTGGGGCATGGGCGACGGCTCCGACCTCGACGCCTGCGACACGCCCGCCGGTCGCCTCAGTGGCCTCATCTGCTACGAGCACTTCATGGCGCCCGCCCGCTACGCCCTTGCCGGGCTCGGCGTGCAGGCCCACGCCTCCGTCTGGCCCGGCTACCCCTCGCTTCACGCCAACATCGACGCCGCCACCCGCATGCTCGCCGTCGAGAACGCCTGCGCCGTCGTCGTCGCCCGCGAAGTCATGTCCGCCGACCGCCTCCCGCCCGGGACGCCCTTCGCCGAGCACCCGCGCATGTGGGAGATGAACGGCGGCAGCGCCGTCATCGCCCCCGGCGGAAAGTATCTCGCCGGGCCCGTCTACGACGACGAGACCATCGTCTACGCCGAGATCGACCCCGCCGACCTCGTCGAGGCGAAGCGCTGGGTCGACGGCGTCGGCCACTACAGCCGCCCCGACGTCTTCCGCCTGCACTGGGACCGCAGCCCCAGGCCCCCCGTCGTCCCGGAGTAGCCCCGCCCCGCCTCACGCCCCGCCCGGCGTTGTAGAGTGCCCCGCATGCCTGACGGGACCCCTCCCCTCGACTTCCGGGTGCTCAACCTCGCCCGTGGCGTCGCGGGGGCCTACGCCACCCGCCTGCTCGCCGACCTCGGCGCGCAATGCTCCTGGTGGCGCTGGACCGATCCGCGTCCCGGCGACTGGCCTCCCAGCGACCTCATGTACGCCTACTTCGAGGACGGCGTCGAGCTTTGGGATGAGCGGCTGAACCAGGAGGCGCTCCTTGCCGCCCTTCCCGCCCTCGCCCCCCATTTCGACCTCGTCCTCACCGACTTCTCCCTCCCCGAGCTCGAGCAGGACGCGCTCTTCGAGCTCCTCCGCCCCGCCAACCCCGCCATCGTCGTCGCCAACGCCGACCACTACGGCCGCAGCGGCCCCTACGCCCGCTGGGCCGGCGACGAGCTGACCGACTACGCCCTCGGCGGTTACTGGTCGATCGCCGGCCACCCTGAGCGCGTCCCCCTCCGCGTCCCCGGCCACCAGGCCCAGTTCCACGCCGGCCTCCAGCTCGCCTTCGCCTCCCTCGCCGCCCTCCGCCACGCCCGCCGCACCGGCGAGGGCCAGGAGATCGAGGTCAGCGCCGCCGAGGCCATGCTTGGCGCCCACTGGAGCACCACCGTCGCCTGGACCCACGAGGGCCGCGTATTCATGCGCACCGGCTCCGACCTCGTTCGGGCGAAGGACGGCTGGGTCCACTTCTTCTCCTTCATCGTCCACCAGAACGTCCTCCTCCTCTGCGGCCGCCCCGACCTCGCAAGCCACGAGGACTACCAGACCATCCTCGGACGCCGCGACCGCATCGACGAGATCGAGCCCATCGTCCGCGGGTGGTGCGCGACCCACACCGTGAAGGAGATCGCGGAGAAGGGGCAGTCCCTGCGCGTCCCCGTCGTCTTCATGGCCGACGCCCCCGGCCTCCTCGCCGACGACCACCTCGCCGACCGCGAGTACTTCCGCGACTGCCGCGGCAAGCCCATGCCCGGCCGCCCCTACCGCTGGACTGACCCCTGGCACGACGCGGGAGTCCCCGACACGCTCTCCCGCGCACTCGCCGGCGATGCCGCGCCGGATCCCGCCGCCCAGCGAACCCCCTCGGCCTCCCCTTTCGAGGGACTGCGCGTTATCGAGGTCACGAACAACTGGGCCGGACCCATCGCCTGTCGCCACCTCGCCGACCTGGGCGCCGAGGTCATCAAGGTCGAGCTGGCCACGCGCCCCGCCACCCGCGGCAGCCACTACGCCGGCCTCGACCCCGGCAAGTACCACTACAACCGCTCCGGCTACTTCAACCAGATGAACCGCAACAAGCGGGACATCGCCCTCAACATGGCCACGGACGAGGGCCGCCAGGTCTTCCTCGACCTCGCCGCGAAGGCCGATGTCGTCATCGAGAACAACAGCGCCCGTGTCATGCCCAACCTCGGACTCGCCTACGAGAAGCTGGCCGAGGTCAATCCCGGCCTCGTCATGGTCTCCATCAGCGGTTTCGGCGCGACCGGCAAGCGTCGCGACTGGATCGCCTACGGGTCAAACATCGAGGCCGCCAGCGGCCTCGCCTCGACGACCGGCTATCCCGGCGACGAGCGCCCCTACCGCACCGGCTCCTTCATCGCCGACCCCATCGCCGGCGCCCACGCAGCCATCGCCGCCGCCGCCGGCCTCGAGCGGCTCGAACGCACCGGTCGCGGCTCGCACGTCGATATGGCCCTGACCGAGTCCGCCATGACCTTCATGGTCGCCGCCTTCGCCCACGTCCACGAGCACGGCGCGCCCATGCCCCGCCAGGGCAACATCGAACCCGCCGACGCCCCCACCGGCGCCTACCCCGTCGACGGCCGCGACGACTGGGTCGCCATCGCCGTCCGTTCCGACGAGCAGTGGCGCGCCCTCTGCGGGGTCGCCGGCCTCGACGACCTCGCCTCGCTCGACGCCCCCGCCCGCGTCGCCCGCCGGGAGGAGATCGACGAGCGCCTGGCCGCCTGGACGAAGCCCCTCACCCGCTTCGAGGTCGTCCGCGAGCTGCAGGCGGTGGGCGTCCCCGCCGCCTCCATCCTCCACAACTGGCAGCTCCACGCCGACCCCCACTTCCACGCCCGCGGCGCCTGGGTCGACATCGACCACCCCGACACCGGCGTCTACCCCTATCCCGGCTTCATGTGGCGCTTCTCAAGGACGGCCCCGGCCGTCCGCAGCCACGCCCCCCGCTTCGCCGAGGCCAACGACTACGTCTTCGGCGAGCTGCTCGGCCTCGACGCCGAGGCCATCGCCCGCCTCTACGAGGTGGGCGCCACCGCCGACGAGCCCGCCGTCCCCGCCCCGCCC
>JAJEIT010000040.1 GCA_022827945.1 Dehalococcoidia bacterium
CGATGCCGCCATCGCCGCCCTCGAGGAGGGCGCGCGCGGCACCGACAACCTCGTGCCTCTCATCGTCGCCGCCGTTGAGGCGCGCGCCACGCTCGGGGAAATCAGCCACGCCCTGCGCCGCGCCTGGGGCGAGTACCGCGAGATCGTGGTCGTCTGATGGCCGAGGACGACACCCGCAGCTACGTGGACGACCGCCGCCGCCTGCTCGGCGAACTCGAGCTGGAGCGCAATCAGCTCCTGCGCAACATCGAGACCTGCCGCATCCGCGACATCGATCGCCCCATGATCGACGAGTGGTCTCTCAAGGACATCATCGGGCACGTCGCCAGCTGGGAGGCCGAGGTCGTCAGCGCCCTGCTCGACATCCAGGAGGGGCGCCGCGCCGCCATCCTCGACTTCGACGAGGAACGCACTGACGCCTGGAACCAGGATCACGTCGAGCGCAAGCGCAGCCTCACCTTCTGGAGCGTCCTCGAACAGCTCAAGGCGGGACGTGAGCGCCTGCTCGCCACCGTCGCCGAGTTCGACGACGCCGCCATCGGCGAGGAAGGCCGCGTTCCCAACCAGCTCCTGCAGGTCGTTGCCAACCACGACAAGGAGCACTGGCACATCATCGCCGCCTACCTCGCCGGCATGCCCGGTGTGCGCGAAACCAGCGCCGCCGGCACCAGCTAGCACCCAGAGGAGCCCTATGCTCAGCAAGGTCCACCACGTAGGCATCGTCGTCCGTAGCGCCGACGATGCACTCGGTTTCTACCGCGATGCGCTCGGCCTGCCCGTCAGCGTCGACCGCGTCATCGAGGACCAGGGCGTCCGCGGCGTCCTCCTCCCCTGCGGCACCGCCGAGATCGAGCTCCTCGAACCGACGCGCGACGACACGGGCGTCGCGCGCTTCCTCGAAGGCCGTGGCGAGGGCATGCACCACGTCTGCTTCGAGTCCGACGACTGTGGCGCCGACCTTCGCGCCGCCGCCGAGGCGGGCGTCCAGCTCATCGACGAGGCGCCCCGTGCCGGGCTCGCCGGCATGATCGGCTTCCTCCACCCCAGGTCGAACCACGGCGTCCTTATCGAGTACGCCACTCCCGTCGAGGAGTCGCACGTCGGCCCGAGCGACGACGCCCTGGCGAAGCGCATCGACCACATCGGCATCGTCGTGCAGGACATCCCTGCTGCTGCCGCCACCTACGAGCGCCACTTCGGTTTCACCCTCGACCCGAACCTCGGCGGTCAGAACGACGCACTGGGCATCGAGAACGCCTTCATGCTCGCGGGCAACGCCCACCTTGAATTCATCCGGCCCACCACCGGAGAGGGGCCGGTCGCAAAGTTCGCCGCCGAGCGGGGCGAGGGCTCGTTCCTCCTCTCGCTCGCCGTCGCCGATGCGGAAGCCGCCGTCGCCAGCCTGCGCGACGCTGGCGCCCGCGCCGGTGACGCCAACGGCGGCGTCGCCTTCGTTTCACCCCGCTCGTCCTTCGGCGTCAACCTGCAGTTGGTCGAGCGAGCCTGACCCCACGACACAGAGGAGCAGCACCATGACCGCATCTCCCGAAACCTCCGCCCAGGGCGAAACCGGACAGAAGATCCGGGTTCTTATCGCCAAGCCCGGCCTCGACGGGCACGACCGCGGCGCCAAGATCGTCGCCCGCGCCCTGCGCGACGGCGGCTGCGAGGTCATCTACACCGGCATCCGCCAGACGCCCCAGATGATCGCCGAGGCCGCCCTCCAGGAAGACGTCGACGTTGTCGGCCTCAGCATCCTCTCGGGCGCCCACCTCGAGCTCTTCCCTCGCATCGTCGAGGAGCTCAGGTCGCGTGGACTCGACGACGTCATCCTCTTCTGTGGGGGCATCATTCCCGAAGAAGACACAGACGCCCTTGAGGCGATGGGCTTCAGCGCCATCTTCCGCCCGGGCACCAACACCCGCGACATCGTGTCGTTCGTGTACGACAACGCCTCATCCGAGTGAGCGACCTGATCGAGCGCTTCCTCGCGGGTGAGCGCCGCGCCCTCTCTCGCATCCTCACGCGTGTCGAGAACGGCACGCCCGAGGGGCGCGAGTACCTGCGCCAACTCTATCCCCGCTCCGGACGCGCCCACACGATCGGCGTCACTGGAAGCGCCGGCTCGGGCAAGAGCAGCCTCACCGGCGCCCTCGCCGCCGAGCTCCGCAAGCGCGGCCACGAGGTCGGCATCATCGCCGTCGACCCCTCCAGCCCCTTCACCCAGGGCGCTATCCTCGGCGACCGCATCCGCATGCAGGACCTCGTCCTCGACCCGGGCGTCTTCGTCCGCAGCATGGCCAGCCGAGGCGCCCTGGGCGGCCTCGCCCCCACCATCGACGACGTCGTCGCCGTCATGGACGCGTTCGGCTTCCCCTACGTCTTCGTCGAGACCGTCGGCGCCGGCCAGGACGAGGTCGAGATTGCCGGCACCGCCCTCACGACTGTGCTCGTCAACAACCCCGGCACCGGCGACGACATCCAGGCGCTCAAGGCCGGCATCATCGAGATCGCTGACGTGCTCGTCGTGAACAAGGCCGACCGCCCCGGCGCCGACGTGCTCGTGAGCCAGCTCCGCGCCCTCCTCTCGCTCGCCCCCAGCGAGGGCCGCGAGGTGCCCATCCTCTCGACCGTCGCCACGACCGGCGACGGCGTCCCCGAGCTCGTCGACGCGATCGACGAGCACCGTGCCTGGCTCGATAGCTCCGGCGAGCTCGAGAAGCATCGACGCCAGGAGGCGCGCCACCAGGTCCTCTCCGTCGCCCAGCGCATCCTCCTCGACCGGATCCGTCGCGGAACCTCGGAGGAAACCCTCGGTGAGCTCGTCGCCCAGGTTGCGGGGCGCGACCTCGATCCCCACACGGCCGCCGAACAGCTGGTCGAACAGGGCGAACTCGTGTGAGCGAGGCCCGGCAGCGCATCCGTGCTCGCTTCCGCAAGGGCGAGCGCGTGCGTCACATCTCCCACCTCGACGTGCTCCGCTACTGGGAACGGGCCATCCGCCGCGCGGACCTGCCCCTTCTCTACTCGCAGGGCTTCACGCCCCACCCCAAGATCGCCTTCGCGGCGCCCCTCCCCCTCGGGTTCATCGGCGAAGGAGAGATCATGGAGGTGCTGCTCGAAGAGCGCGTCCCCCTCGACCGCTTCGCCGCCGACTTGACCGGCCAGACCACCGCCGACCTTGAGCTCCTCGACGCGACGGAGGTCGCGCTCGGCCTCCCCGCCCTTCCCACCCTCCTGACCTGGGCCGACTACCACCTCGCCCTCGATGGCGTCACGCCCGAGCACGCCGTCGAGTCGGTCAACGCCTTCCTCGCCACCGAGACCTTCCCCTGGCGTCAGGAGCGCGAGGGGAAGAAAGCCCGCGAGTACGACCTCCGCGCGGGCGTCGCCTCCCTCCGGGTGGACACGAGCGAGAAGCGCGCCGTTATCGACACCCGTCTGAGCTGCGGGCAGGAACTGACTGTGCGCCCCGAGCAGATCGTTGCCGCGCTCTTCCCGACAGCGACGGTCGAGCGCTACGTGCGCGTGGGACTTGTGCTGGAGGAGCCCTCGGCCGCGCTGCAGGCCTGGCGCAAGAAGGGGCAGTACGAGTGAGGCTCACCCTCGTCCGCCACGGCGAGACCGCCTACAACCGCGATGGGCTCGGCCTCGGACGCGAGGACGCGCAGCTCACCGACCTCGGCCTCCGCCAGACCGCCGCCGCCGTCGAACGCCTCTCGTCCGAGCCCCCCGACCACATCCTCACCAGTCCGCTCACCCGCGCCGCGGCCATCGCCCGCGGCCTCGCCGAGCGCACGGGCGCGCCCCTCGAGGTCCGCGAGGAGCTGACGGAGATGGACGTCGGCGAGACCGAGGGTCTTCCCTTCGCCGAGATGCGAGCGCGTTTCCCCGACTTCCTTCAGGCGTGGCGCCAGCCCGACCCTGCAGGTGTGCTCATGCCCGGCGGCGAGAGCCTCGCGCAGGTGGCCGCTCGGCTCGAACCACTGATCACCGAACTGCACGCCCTGCCCGACGAACACAGGGTCGTCGCGGTCTCCCACAACTTCGTGCTACGCGTGCTCATCTGCCGCCTGCTGGGCCTCGATATCGCCGCCTTTCGGGCCTTCAGCGTCGATCTCGCCTCCGTCTCGACGCTTTCGCTGCGCGGCGAATGGGTCTCCCTGCGCTCCCTCAACGACCGCTACCACCTCCCCTGATCCCCCACCGAGCGCGCTTGAATCTTGAACGCCGCAAGCCTAATTTGGTCACATGCCTATCCCGGTGTTCACTAAGACAACCCTGTTTCTTCTGGTTTGTCTGCTACTCGCCGGGTACTTCGTCTACACCGCCTCGTCGGGTACAGTCCGCCAGCGCCAGCAGAACGAAGACCATGAAGCCGCGCTCGCCGAGATTGAGAATCTCCAGTCGAGGCGCGACCATCTCCTCGCCGTGTACGACTACGTCGTCTCCGACGCCTATGTGGAGCAGGCCGCCCGCCGCGAGCTCGGCTACATCCGCGAGGGTGAGACCGCGTTCGTCGTGCTCAGCCCCCCTCCCCCCTCGGACCAGGAACTCTCTGGTGAGTGGTGGGAGCGCCTCTTCCCCAGGTAGTGCCCGACCACACTCCCTCGCCCCTTGAGCGCGTCCGGCGCTTCGCCGAGCGCGAGCAGCTCTTCCGCAGCACGGAGAAGGTCGTCGTAGCCGTCAGCGGAGGGGCCGATTCCGTCGCCGCCCTTCTTCTCCTGCGCGAGCTGGGCGAAGCGCAGGGCTTCGAGGTCGTCGCCGCCCACTTCGATCACCACCTGCGGCACGAGTCCGGTGGTGACCGCGAGTTCGCGAGCGACCTCTGCGAACGCCTCGAAGTGCCCTGCATGACCGGCGAGGGCGACGTGCCCCTCGCCGCCGGGGAGATGCGGATGGGGATCGAGGAGGCGGCCCGCAGACTGCGCTATCAGTTCCTCGCCTTTGCCGCCGAGCGCCAGGGCGCCGGCGCCGTCGCCACCGGCCACACCGCCGACGACCACGTCGAGACCGTGCTCCACCACATTGTGCGCGGCAGCGGCGTGCGCGGGATGCGGGGGATATTGCCGGCCGCCCCCCTCCCAGGCATGCCATCCCTGCGGCTCATTCGCCCCATCCTCCCCCTCGCCCGGGCGGATACCGTCGCCGTCTGCAATGCGGCCGGCATCGACTACCGCGAGGACGCGACGAACGCCGAGCTCCACGCCACCCGAAACCGCCTCCGCCACACCGTCCTGCCCCAGCTGCGCGAGGAGAACCCGTCGGTCGATGCGGCCATCCTCGGCCTCGCCGAGAGCGCCCGCGAGCTCTTTCGCACCGTCGAGCGAGCGGCCGATCTCGCCCAGCCCCGTGACCGGGCTCCCGGCGCGGTCGTGTTCGGCCTCGACGCGCTCCGCTCGCTCGGCAGCGAGGCCCGCCTGCTCATCCTCGAACGCGAAGCTGCCTTCCTCAGGGCTGAGGTCGACGCCAACCGCACCCGACTCCGCAACCTCGACGACGTCCTGTCGAGCGGCAGCGGCCGGGTCGCCTTCGGGGGCCTGACGGTCCAGGTCTCCGCTGGACTCGTGCGCCTATCGGGCGAAGGTGGCGGAGAGGACCAACCGTTCGACGAGCAGTTCGTGAACATCCCCGGCATCACCCGCGCCGGCGAGCGCGTCCTCCAGGCCGCCACCGATCCCTTCCCGGACGGCGCGGTCGCGCCTCCCGCCGCCGCCGTCCCCGCCGACCGCATCGAGGGCGCCCTCCGCCTCCGCGCCCTCGCCCCCGGCGACCGAATGCGGTACCGCGGCTACCGCCGCAAGGTCAGCGGCATTCTCAAGAACGCTCGCGTGCCTGACTGGGAGCGGGGTGGCCTCATCGCCCTCGCCGGGCGCGAAGATGTGGTCGCGGTGCTGGGCGCGAATGTCGCCATCGCCGACGGCGGCGCGGAAGACGAGTGCTACTACTTCCGGATCGCGCCGCCGCCCCCCGCGCCTCCGCCCCTACCCCGTGTGGACGGCGGGTAGCACTTCCTCGATCAGCCGCTGGGTCTGTGCGTAGGCGTCTGCGTCCGAGTCCGCCAGCGGCCGCAGGACGAACTTGCTGATACCGCACGCGACGTACTCTTGCGCCCGCGCCACGATGTCATCCGCGTCGCCCACGGCAAAGAGAGCCTCCGGGTCGAGTGCCGCGAAGCGGCTGTACGCCTTCGCCGTCCGGGCGATTGGCTCGTCGTCCCAGCTCCCGAACCGGAAGGGGAACCCGGCCCCGTAGTGGTCCTCGTCGATTGTCCGTCCCGCCTCCGCGACCGCCGCCTTGATCTTGGTTACCACCGGCGCAACCTGCGCCGGCGTCTGGATTCCCGCCAGCCAGCCGGTTCCCCGCAGCGCCGTTCGCTTGATCGCGGCGGCGCTGCTCCCCCCGATCCACAGCGGCAGCGGCTGCTGCACGGGCCGCGGCGCGATCGATGCCGACTCGTACTGGAAGTGTTCCCCGTCGAAGGTGACGTCGTCCTCCTCCCACAGCCGCACCATCAGGTCGATCATCTCGTCGGCGGTCGCCCCGCGACCGCGCGGCTCCCGACCCGTCGCCCGCCACTCGGGCGCGTTCAGCGCGCCCACGCCGAAGGCCGGCAGCAGCCGCCCGTCGCTCAGGTAGTCGATGGTCGCGCACTCGTTCGCCAGCACCAGCGGGTCGCGCAACGGCAGCAGCACCACGTTCATCCCGAACTTGATTCGCGTCGTGGCGCCCGCGACCGCCGCCATCGCCGTCATCGGTTCGAGCGCACGTTGCGGCCCCGCGAGCCGCTCGCTGAACCAGATCGAGTCGACCTCGCTTTCTTCGCACAGGTCGATCCAGCGGAAGAATGACGCCGGCGTCGTCTCCGGCAGCAGGGCTGCCCCCAGCCCGATGCGTACGCTCATCGCGATGCCTCCTCGCGCATCCTAGCCCGTCGCGCGCTTCCCTACCGCGAGAGGCGCTGGAAGTACTCGCTGATGCGAGCGTGCAGCCCCGCCTCCGCCACCAGCAGCCCCCGCACGAGCGGTCGCGGCTGGTTGAACCCGATCGGCTGGCCGGTCACGTCCGTCACGACCAGCCCCTTCGCCAGGCAGAGCGCTGCCCCCGCCGCTACGTCCCACTCCTGGCGCGCGTACCAGGTCACCACCACGTCGCCCTTCCCGGCCGCCACCAGCGCCAGCCGATAGGCCACGCTCCCCACCCCTCGCGTGCGCGCCTGACCCGGGAGCGGCGGAACCTCCCCCAGCATGTCCTCCCCACGCCCCACGAGCGCGAGGTAGCCACGCTCCTGCCCGTCGTGGGGGACAGGCTCGGGTACCGGGTCCGGGCAGACGGCCGCGTGCATCTCGTCCGTCGCGGGGTTGTGCACGACGCCGAGCGCCGGCCGTCCCTCCACCACCAGCCCCACCGAGATCGCGTACTCGGGGTGGCCCTGCAGGTACTCCCGCGTCCCGTCGATCGGGTCGACCACCCACACCCGCTCCCGGTCGAGCCGTTCCGCCGTGTCGCGATGCTCCTCGCTCAGCCAGCCGTCCTCGGGGAACGCGCCCGTGAGCGCCTCGTGCAGGATCTCCGCCGCGTGGATGTCCGCCTCCGAGACGAGCTCGTAGCCGCCTTTGCGCCCGTATCGCAGCCCCTCCTCCCGCATGCGCGCGACCTCGCCGCCCGCGCGCCGCGCCGCCTCGACCGCCACCTTCAGCTCCCGTTCCAGCACCGCCCCACTCTGGGGGCGCTGCTCCCTCGGGGCAATCTCCAAAGGCGGCGCCGCCGTACACTACCTGCGATGCCGAACCGTCTTTCGGGCGAAACCAGCCCCTATCTCCTGCAGCACGCCGAGAACCCCGTCGACTGGTACCCCTGGGGTGACGAGGCCTTCGCGAAAGCCCGAGAGGAGGACAAGCCCGTCCTCCTCTCCGTCGGCTACAGCACCTGCCACTGGTGCCACGTGATGGCCCACGAGTCCTTCGAGTCGCACGAGACGGCCGGCGTCATGAACGAGCACTTCGTCAACATCAAGGTCGACCGCGAGGAGCGACCCGACATCGATGGCGTCTACATGACCGCCGTGCAGGCGCTTACCGGGCAGGGTGGCTGGCCCATGACCGTCTTCCTCACGCCCGACAAGAAGCCGTTCTTCGCCGGCACCTACTTCCCGCCCGACGACGCCCACGGCCGCCCCGGCTTCCCGCGCCTCCTCCAGACCATCAGGACGACCTGGGACGAGCGCCGCGAGGACATCGTCAACTCCGCCGAGTCGATCAGCGACCAGCTCGCCGAGGCGTCCTCCCGCGCTGTTCCCGAGGAAGCGTTCGACCCAACCGTCGCTGCGAGCGCCGTGCAGGCGATGCTGCGCTCGGCGGATGATGTCTGGGGCGGTTTCGGCACCGCCCCCAAGTTCCCCGCCCCCGCCAACCTCGAGTTCCTCCTCTCGCGCGCCGCCCGCGCCGGCGATCCCGAGCACGCCAACGTCCGCGCCATGCTCGAACGCACGCTCTGGGGCATGGCCAGCGGCGGGATGTACGACCAGATCGGCGGCGGCTTCGCCCGCTACAGCGTCGACGTTCAGTGGCTGGTGCCCCACTTCGAGAAAATGCTGTACGACAACGCCGCGCTCGCCCGCGTCTACCTGCACGCCTTCCAGCTCTTCGGCGACCCCGCCCATGAGCGCGTGGTCCGGGAGACGCTGACCTACCTCGAACGCGAGATGCTCCATGAGGAGGGCGGCTTCTACAGCGCCCAGGACGCCGACAGCGAGGGCATCGAGGGCAAGTTCTTCCTCTGGACGACCGGCCAGATCGAGAGTCTTCTCGGCGACGACGCGGACGCCTTCAACCAGATCTTCGGCGTCACGCCCGAGGGCAACTTTTACGACCCCCACAACCCCGAGCTCATCGGCCGCAATGTCCTCTCCCGCCGCACCGACCCCTTCCCCGCCGCGAATACGTCCGCCGAGCGCATCGATGGCTGGCGGCGCACCCTCTTCGAGGCGCGCTCCCGGCGCATCCCGCCCCAGACCGACGACAAGGTGCTGACCTCCTGGAACGGTCTCGCGCTCGCTCTCTTCGCGGAGGCCGCCCGCGTCTTCGGCGACGCGCACCTGCGCGAGATTGCCGAGCGCAACGCCCGCATCGTGCGCGAGCGCATGTGGTCGAACGGCGCCCTCCTGCACACGTACAAGGACGGCGTTGCCCGCATCGAGGGCATGCTCGAGGACTACGCCTACTACGGTCTCGGCCTCATCGAGCTCTACCAGCTCACGGGCGAGCGCGACCACCTCGACTGGGCGAACAATCTCCTCGACGTGATCGTCGCCCGCTTCCACGACGACGAGGGCGGCGCGTTCTTCGAGACGGCCGAGGCCGCCGAGGAGCTGCTCTTCCGTCAGAAACCCCGCTTCGACCAGGCGACGCCCAGCGGCGGCGCCTCCGCGGCCCGGCTCGCGCTCATGCTCCAGCGCTACGGCCTCCGCACCGACGGCGAAGTCATCGCCCGCGAGGTCGTCGCCGGCGTCCAGGGGCTCATTCTCGATGCCGCCACCGGTTTCGGGGCGACGCTTCAGGTCATCGACCTGCTCGCTTCGCCGCCGCGCGAGCTCGCCATCGTTGGCGCACCCGAGGCGCGCGCTCCATTCGAGCGCGCGGTCGCCGGTCGCTTCCTCCCCGGCCTCGCCCTCGCTCCGGCCGCCGAGCCCAACGGCATCCCCTTGCTCGAAGGCCGTGAATCCGCTGAGGGCGGCGCCACCGCCTGGCTCTGCGAGAACATGGTCTGCCGGCTGCCCGCCGGCTCCCCGGAGCAGCTTGGCGGCCAGCTCAACGAGACCTTCCCGCCAATCCCCGACTAGCAACCGGAGGCATCCCCATGACCGCTCCCTCTCCCGTCCTCGAAGTCACCGACGAGACCTTCGCCGAGGCCGTCATTGAGGAATCGAGGAACCGTCCCGTTGTCGTCGACTTCTGGGCTGAGTGGTGCGGTCCCTGCCGCGTTCTGAGCCCCATCATCGAGCAGGTCGCCGCCGAGTTCGGCGAAGACGTGCTGCTCGCCAAGCTCGATACCGACCGCAACCCCCTCATGTCGACCGCGCACGGCATCCAGGCCATCCCCTCCGTCAAGGCGTTCGTCGATGGGGAGGTCGCCAGCGAGTTCGCGGGCGCCCTCCCCGAGGAGCACGTCCGCGCCTTCTTCGCCCAGCTCGTGACCTCGCCCGCCGAGGCGGCCGCCGCCGAGGCCGAGGAGCTCGCCGCCTCCGGCGACCTTGCCGCCGCCGAGGCGCGCTACCGCGAGATGCTGGAGGAGGACGACGAGAACGCCGATGCTCTCACCGGCCTGGCCGCCATCCTCCTCGAGCGCGACGACCGCGAGGGGGCTGAGGAGTTGCTTCAGCGCGCCGGCAGCGACCGCCGCGCCAAGGCCCTCCGCCACCACATCTTCCTCGCCGAGTTCTCCAGCAAGCACGACCCCGCAGAGCTCGAGCAGGAAGCCCGCCTCGACCCCGAGGATCCCCGCGCCCGCTACCGCTGGGGCGTCATGCTCGCCGCCTTCGGACGGTACGAAGAAGCCCTCGACGAGCTGCTCGAGTCGGTTCGTCTCGACCGGCGCTTCGCCGATGACGCCGCCCGCAAGGCGGTGCTCGCCGTCTTC
The DNA here is from genome assembly GCA_022827945.1 of Dehalococcoidia bacterium. Lineage (GTDB taxonomy): Bacteria > Chloroflexota > Dehalococcoidia > Tepidiformales > Tepidiformaceae > UBA2991. The sequence continues at coordinate 10,639 of JAJEIT010000040.1, forward strand.
GACATCCTCGGTCTCGAGAGCACGCTCGTGCGCGAATACCAGCGCCGCCTCACGCAGCTCCTCTTCTGAATCGGTCCACGGCGGCCACGCCAATCCGGGTGAAGGCCGGGCTGAAGGCTGGTCTATTGACGGCGCGCATAGGAAGATGAGCGTTCGAAAATGGATGGAGAACCCCGAAATTATGATCATCCACATGGTCGAAGGCGCCTCGGATGAGCAGACCGAGCGGGTAATCGACCGAATCGTCGGCGACTACGGTCTCCAGTGCCAGACCATGGTGGGCGCCGGAAGCATGGTCATCGGCGTCAAGGGCATGGCCGGCATTATCGACGAGGGTCGAATCACCGAGCTTCCCGGCGTCGATCGCGTCATCCGCATCACCGAGAAGTACAAGGACGCCAGCCGCAATTTCCACCACGAGGACACGGTCGTCGACGTCAACGGCACGCTCGTGGGGGGCGGGAGCCTCACCATCTTCGGTGGCCCCTGCGCCATCGAGACCGAGGACCAGGCCGTGGAGTCGGCCGTCATGGCCCGCGATGCCGGCGTTGACATCCTCCGCGCCTTTGTCGACAAGTCCCGGACCAGCCCCTACGACTACCGCGGCCTCGATATCGCCCGCGGCCTCGACATTGTGAAGTCGATGAAGGCGGCGACGGGCCTCCCTGTGGTCTGCGAACTCATTGACCTGCGCCACCTCGAGGCGTTCCTCGATGCCGGTATCGACGTCATCCAGATCGGGGCCCGCAGCGCCCAGTACTCGCCGCTTCTCGAGGAACTCTCGCGCATTCGTACCCCGGTCGTCCTCAAGCACGGCTTCGGCAATGACCTGAACGAGTGGCTCTGCGCTGCCGCCTACATCATGTCGGGCCTCGACCGGGCGGGGAACCACACAGGCGCCGGTAACCCGAACGTCATCCTCTGCTACCGCGGCATCCGCTCGTTCGAGTCCGAGACCCGTTTCGCGGCTGACATCTCCATGATTCCGCAGGTGCGGAAGAAGTCGCACCTGCCCCTCATCGCCGACCCCTCCCACAGTTCCGGCGACCGCTCCCTGGTCGAGCGCGTCTCCTACGGGTTCGTGGCGGCGGGCGCGAACGGCCTCGAGTTCGACATCCACTGCAACCCCGAGGAAGCTCTCTGCGACGGCCGCCAGGCCGTGCGCGAGGAGGCGGGCCGCATCGTGACCCATGCCCGCCAGATCCATGCGTTGCTCGCCGAGAACGGCGTCGAGGCTGGCGTGGTTGCTGCCGCCGCCTCGAAGTAGCGGGACGGTCGAGCGGCGATGCTCCTGAAGCGCGAGACGCTTGAGGGCATCGCCCAGGGTCGCATCACCCTCGCCTTCCGCCGCTGGAAGCGCCCTACCGTGCGCGCCGGTGGCGAGCTGCGCACCGCCGTCGGCGTGCTCGCCATCGACGCGGTGGATGCCATCGCTGAAGCCGACATAACAGATGCCGACGCCCGCAGCGCCGGCTACGGCGGCCGGGACGACCTCATCGCCGAGCTCAACCGGCGCTCTGAGGGCGACGTGCATCGCGTCGCCCTCCACCTTGCCGGCGCCGACCCCCGCACGGCCCTCCGCGAGCAGGACGCCCTGGACGACGAGGCCGTCACGGCCATCGCTGCCCGGCTCGACCGCTTCGACCGGTCCAGCCGCCGCGGCCCCTGGACCGAGACCGTCCTGCGCCTCATCGAAACGGCGCCCGGCGTGCGCGCCCCCGACCTCGCCGCCTCCCTCGGCCGCGAGACCCAGCCGTTCAAGCGCGATGTGCGCAAGCTCAAGGAGCTTGGCCTCACCGAGAGCCTGAAGGTCGGCTACCGCCTCTCGCCGCGCGGTCGTGCCTGGCTCGCCACCCTCGACGGCGAGCGCTAACCGCCGGGCTCGTCCAGCGACAGGTCCCGCTCGACCTCGCCCCGCGCCAGCTTCCCCAGGCGTTCCGGCAGGTCGCGCGTTCCGAACCGCCACGCCACGGCCTCCTCGAAGACTTCCGCCGTCTCGGTGGGTATCCCGCCCTCGCCGGCGAGGATCCACGCCCCCGCGAGCAGGCGCAGGTGGTACGCTGCTGCGCCGCCGTACAGTTTCTTGTCCGCCGCTGCCGCTTCCGTCGCCAGCTCCTCCGTGACCCGCTGGGCCAGCGCCTCGGCCGGCCCTGCCACCAGCGGGTCCGCGTCCACCGTTCGCCCGAACGAGGTCATCAGCCGCCCGTAGTTCTCCTCGGTGATCAGGGGCCGTCGCCGGAAGAGCCGCATCGCGCCATCATAGCGAGCCGCCCTCGCGTACCCTGAGCCCATGACGGAAGGCGTGACCGGCATCATCGTCGCCGGCGGCTTGAGCCGCCGCTTCGGCTCCGACAAGGCCTCCGCCAGCCTGCGCGGCCGGCCCCTCCTCCAGTGGGTGCGTGACGCCCTCGCCCCGGCCGTCGACGAGATCGTCATCGTCACCGCCACCGGCCAGACCCTTCCCCCCATGCACCCCGCCGTGCCCGCAACCGTCGTCGAGGATCGCGAGCCCGAGCGCGGGCCGCTGGCCGGCCTCGCGGCCGGGTTCGAGGCCGCCGCGTCCCCGGTCTGCTTCGCTACCTCCTGCGACGCCCCCCTCCTCCGGACCGCCGTCGTCGAGCGCATCATCGGCGCCCTCGGCAACCACGACGCCGTCGTTCCTGAAATCGATGGTTTCCAGCAGCCGCTCGCTGCCGCCTACCGCCGCGAACCCTGCCTGGCCGCTGCGGAGGCGGCGCTGGTTGGCGGCGGTAACAGGGTCATCGACGCCTTCACGGATGTGGACGTGCTCGCCCTCGGTGAGGACCATTTGACCCGCGTCGACCCCGACCTCCGCAGCTTCCGCAATGCCAACACGCCCGAGGAGCTGGCCGCTATCGCCGCGCTGCTCGACTCGCCTGCTCCTGCCACCCCCTCCCCCCGCCGCAAGCGCGCCCGGGCCCGCACCAAGAGCCGCCGCCGCCACTAAGCCCCGTCCTGCGTACAATTCGCGGTTGGCGCCCCGCGACGGGGCCGATCGAAAGGACACGAAGGCCATGAAGGTTGGAAGCGGATTCGGCGGTGGCTGGATCACGGATGCAGCAGAAGGCGCGAGGCGCGCCGAGGAACTCGGTTTCGACTTCGCCAACGTGGCGGAGACCGCCCATGACTCGATGCTCGCCGCCACCCTCGCGGCGAATGCCACGGAGCGGCTGGAGATCGCGACCTCCGTCACGATCGCCTTTCCCCGCGTCCCCATGGTCCTCGCGATGCAGGCCTGGGACATCCAGCACCTGAGCAAGGGCCGTTTCGCCCTCGGGCTGGGTAGCCAGGTGAAGGGCCACAACCAGCGCCGCTTCAGCGTGCCCTGGGTGCCGCCCGCCCCGCGCATGAAGGACTACATCAGGACGCTCAAGGCCATCTGGAAGACCTTCCAGACGGGCGAGAAGCCCGACCACGTCACCGAGCACTACCAGTTCACGCTCATCAACCCCAACTTCAACCCCGGTCCCATCGAGTACCCCGCCCCCAAGGTGATGCTCGCCTGCGTGGGCGCCGGCATGGCCCGTGCCGCCGGCGATGTCGCCGATGGCGTCTACCCCCACGGATTCATGACCGACAAGTACATGCGCGAGGTGGTCCTCCCCAACATCGCCATCGGCCTGCGCCGCTCCGGCCGCACATGGGATGACATCGAGCTTTCCGGCGGCGGCTTCACCGTCTTTGGCGAGAATGAGTCCGAGATCGAGCAGGGCCTCGAGGCGCTGCGCCAGCCCATCTCCTTCTACGGCTCGACCCGCAGCTACCACGACGTCTTCGAGATCCACGGCTGGAAGGACCTCGGCATGCAGCTCCACTCCCTCTCGCTTGCAGGCAAGTGGGACGAGATGCGGCAGGTCATTCCGGAGGACGTCCTCCGCGGGTTCGCCCAGACCTCGACCTACGACAACCTCCCCAACTTCATCCGCGAGAACCGCGAGTACGCCAGCCGCGTCGGCTTCGGCATGCCCGTCAAGACCCCCGAGCAGCGTGAGCGCTTCGACCACATCCTCGGCGAGATCCAGAAGGTCGAGGTGCCCGGCGTGCCCCGCGGGCTCGAGGATGCCGTCCTCCCGAGCGCGGCCGCGTCCTAGGCGCCGGCCCGTGGCCGAGCGCAGGGACGGTCCCTACGTCTGGCTGACCTGGCTCGCCCAGTGGATGAGCGGGCAGAACACCTGTGAGTGGGCCGTCTGGTTCAAGGCCAACTGGCAGGACTACGAGCGTGTGCCGGACGAGACCGACTGGGCTGCCTACCGCGCCCGCCACACGAAACTGCTGAGGGAAACCCACCGCGCGCTCAACGGTGAGGGCTACCGCGTAAAGCGCGAGAACCAGAACCGCTTCACGTATCGGCACGAGGGTTCGGCCGACGTGGTCGTGGGCGGCAAGCCCGACCTCGTGGCCCTCGGTGAGCACGACAACATCGTCCTTGATGCCAAGACCGGCAGGGCCCACGACTGGCACGAGTTCCAGGTCCTGATCCCGATGGCGCTTCTGCCGCAGTCAAACCTGGACGAGCACCGCGAGCGCCGCTTCCGCGGCCGACTCGTCTACGAGGACGGCGCCGTCAGGAACTTTGACCAGCGCCAGGCAGACGACATCCTCGAGCAGCTCCCGTACTTCCTCGACATTCTCGGCGGCCCCGAGGAGGGAGCCATGCGCGTCCCCAGCTGGCAGGAGTGCCGCTACTGCCCCATCAGCAAGACGCACTGCCCCGAGCGCATCGAGGCCGCGCCCGCCGGGGAGTGGGACGAGGGCTAGAGCCGGCCCGGGTGCCCCGGATGGTCCTCGGGAGTCGCCTCGACGCCGGGCGTGAAGCTCCCGATGCCCACGACTTCCCGCCGCGCGAAGAGCCACTCCCCCTCCACCTTCTCGACCTCGTCCACCCAGCGCCCCCAGTAGTGCATCTGCTCCATCGTGCCCTTGAGGCGGTGAAACGCGTAGACGTACGACTGCGCTCGCGCCGTCGTTTCGCCCGTCAGCTCGATCTGCACGTTTGTCAGGTGGTGGCTGGTGGCGTGGAAGCCGACAAGGATGCCCGTGAGCCGCTCCGCGATCGCCTCCCGCCCGCGGTAGTCGCCCCAGTACACGCCCAGTCCGTCCGGGGCGAAGCACGCGGCTGCTCCCACGGGATCGTTCGCGTCGATGCGGTCGGCGTACCGCACCATCAGCCGGGTGATGGCGTCGCGGTCCAGCAGGTCGCGCAGGGCGTCGGCGTCGGACATATCAGCCCTCCCGTGGCCCCCGGTACTGCCGGTTCGGCCAGACGAAATCGATGTAGGTGCGCGCGATCTTCCACTCGCCGCCGACCTTGCGGTACACGTCGTCGTAGATGCCCATCAGCATCAGCGGGTTCTGGTCCGCGGGGCCGCTCAGGGAGAGGTCGAGCAGGTACCAGCGCGCCTTGGCGGTGTCCGGTCCCGTCAGCTCGATCCACTCGTTCGTGTTGGCGTGCATGGCGCCGGTGAACTGGCCCGCATCGCCGCTGAACTCATCGTAGCCGGCGCGGATGCGCTCCTTGCCGACCCAGTCGCCGCCGTAATTTGGCCCGAACTCGCAGACTGCGTCGTCCGTGAACAGGTCCATCAGGCTGTCGATGTCGGCCATGTCGAAGTAGTGCGAGTAGAGGATGCGGACACGCTTGATCGCCTCGACCTCGAGCAGTTCCTCGACGGTCAGCGGTGCGGTCGATGCCATGCGGGGCCTCCTTGCGGGCGCGGGAAGTGGTAGTGCGCGCGGTAGCCTAGCACGGCCTCGAGGGGCCCGGTCAGGTTGCCAGGATCCTCCGCAAGGAGGAGCCGATCCCCCGTGGTGAGAGCGCAAACACCATGAAGAAGAACAGGACCGAAGTCACCACGATCGATGGCCCTGCCGCCACATCCGCGTGGTACGAGACGTACAACCCGATGACCACCGCCAGCACGCCGAAGAGCGCGCCCACCAGCATGATCAATGGCACCCGGCGGACCACCAGGGCGGCTGTCGCCGCGGGGGCGACCAGCATCGCCATCACCATCACCACTCCGACCAGCCGGAAGGCCGCCACGGCAGCCAGCGACACCAGCACCATCAGGCCCGTCTGCACGATCGCTACGGGCACGCCGGCCGCGGCCGCCATCGTGGGGTCGTACGCCACGAACAGCATCTCGCGGTAGAAGATCGCCATCACGACGACGACCACGGCGGAGAGCACGCCCATCACGATGATGTCGTCGGTGGGCACCGTCAGGATGTTGCCCACCAGGAACGAGCTAAGCTCGAGCGTGTAGTTCCTCGCCCGGCTGATCAGCAGCACACCGAAGGCGAAGAGCGCCGCGAACAGCAGCCCAATGGCCGTGTCCTCGCGCAGGCGGGCGCGTGTCAACAGTGAAACCGCCACTGCCGTGACCCCGGCCGCTCCGGCCGCCCCCAGGCTGATCGCGATCGACCCGCCGCCCGCCAGGAACGCGATCGCCGCGCCCGCCAGCGATGTGTGGGCGACCGCGTCCGTCAGGAACGCCAGCCCCTTGATCACGACGAAGGCGCCGACGACCGAGGACGCCAGCGCCACCAGCGCTCCGGCCAGGAGCGCCCGCTGCATGAACTCGTGCTGCCAGGGGTCGGTGAACCACTCCATCCCAGTCCCTCAGACGCGGCCGTGCTCGTCGTGCCCGTGCAGGGCGTGGCTGTGGTGGGAGTGCTCGTGGTCCTCGTGGGCGTCGCCGTGCTCGTGGTGGTCGTGGGGCGCCAACGCCAGCCGGCTTCCTCCCGAGCCCATCACCAGCACGTGTCCTTCGAAGGTGCGATTCAGCATCTCCTCGGTGATCGTCACCGCGGGCGGCCCGTAGGTCATGACGTTCCGGTTCAGGAACAGCGTGAGGTCGCAGCGGTCGTAGGCACATCCGATGTCGTGGGTGCAGAGCACGATGCTCGCGCCGTCGGCGGCGAGTTCACTCAGCAGGTCCAGCATCTCCTCCTCGGAGCGCGCGTCCAGCCCGGCCGTGGGCTCGTCCAGCAGGAACAGGTCTGGATCCTTCACGAGGGCCCGCGCGCAGAGGACCCGGCGCTGCTGCCCCCCGCTGAGCTCGCCCGCCTGCCGGTCGGCGAGGTGGTCGACGGAGAGCCGCTTGAGCGCTGCCATGATGCGGTCCTGCTCCTCCGACCCGCGCCGGAAGCGGCTCAGCCCGAATGCCCTGCGGTAGAGGCCCATCGCCACGACCTCGCTCACCGTTGCCGGGAAGGTCCAGTCGATGTCCTCCGCCTGCGGCATGTAGCCGACCCGCCGGCGCACCGCCCGGGGCGTCTCGCCCAGCACGCGGACGTCGCCCTCCCAGGGATCGAGCAGCCCGATCAGCGTCTTGATCAGCGTGCTCTTCCCCGACCCGTTCGGTCCCAGCAGCCCCAGGAACTTCCCCGGCGGCATCGAGAACGACACGTCTTCCAGGGCCGTGTGCCCCCGGTAGCCCGTCGTCAGGTTCTTGACCTCGATGGCCGAAGCCATGTCTCCGCTACTTCGCGATGCCGTTGGCGATGGCGCGGAGGAAATCGACATAGGTCGGATACTCCTCAGCCAGGCCCCCGGATGGAATGGTGCGGATGGATGCGCCCGTGTCGCTGGCGATCTGCTCGATGACGCGCGCGCTGAACTGGGGCTCGGTGAAGACGAAGGGTATCCCCAGTTCGGTGATGCTCTCCACCAGCTCCGTGATGGCCGAGGCGCTCGGCTCCTCCTCCGGGCCTTCCACCAGGAAGCCCAGGATCGTCAGGCCGTAGCGGTCCGCGAAATACCCGTAGGCGTCGTGGAACGTGACCAGATAGCGCCGCTCCTCCGGCAGGTCCGCGAGGAGCTCGCGGATTTCCCCATCGACCTCGCGCAGTTCCGCGATGTAGGACTCGGCCTGCTCGCGGTAGTGGTCCGCCCCGTCCGGGTCGAGCCGCGTGAGTTCGTCACGGATGGCCTCGACCGCCTCGATGGTGAAGTCGACATCCATCCAGAAGTGCGGGTCGAAGGCGCCGTGCTCATCACCGTGGCCTTCTTCCTCGTCCTCGTCGCCATGGTCTTCGCCTTCTTCCTCGTCCTCGTCACCGTGGTCTTCGCCTTCTTCCTCGTCCTCGTCACCATGGTCTTCGCCTTCTTCCTCCTCTTCGTCGCCATGGTCTTCGCCTTCTTCCTCCTCCTCGTCACCATGGTCTTCACCCTCGTCCTCATCCTCGTCGCCGTGGTCCTCCCCTTCCTCTTCGTCGTGGTCGTCCTCGGCGTGAGCCAGGCCCTCGGGGAAGGGCCGCAGGTCCATGCCGTGGGTCAGCTCCAGGACCGCCCCCTCGGCGCTCCGCTCAAGGTCTTCCTCGATCGCCCCCAGTTGGGCACCGACGACCACGAGCAGATCCGCCTCCGCCGTCTTGCGGATGTCGCTCGGAGAGATGGTGAAGGTGTGGGGGTCCGCCCCGGAGGGAACGATGCTCTCGACAGTGATCCGGTCGCCGCCGACCTGCTTTACCAGGTCCTCGACGATCGTTGTCGAGGCTACAACCGATAGACCGCCGTCGTCGTCGCCGCCGTCGCCGTCCTCGTCATCTCCGCAGGCGACGGCAATGAGCGCCACCCCCGCGAGCAGTCCGGCAAGTGCAAGGCGAAGCCCCTTCAGGTGCGGCAGTCCCATCGGTTTCTCCCTTGTTGAGTGTAAGTATCAATGCGACCCCGTATCATGTATCGACTGATATACGGTGTCAAGGGGACTTCGTCTCAAATGACCTGAGCCCGGCTCGCCGGTGTCCGTTGACACCCCGTCTCGCCCAAACCTACGATGGCTGACGTGAGCACTACCGAGGAATCCACGGAACGTCTGGAGGACACCGGCTATCGCCTGACTGCTCCCCGTCGCGCCGTTTTGGACGCCATCGCCGGCTCCAATCGCCCCTTCACGATCGAGGAGCTGAGCGAACGACTCCCCGACATCGGGCGCGCCACGGTCTTCCGCACGATCAAACTGCTCCAGGAGCTCGACATCGTCTGCCGCGTCCCGCTTGAGGACGGCGGCATCCGCTACGAACGCTCCCGCAGCGGCCGCCACCATCACCACCTGATCTGCAGCGAATGCGGCTCGGTAACCGAATTCAGCGACCCCACCCTGGACGAGGCCATCGAGCAGAACGCCGAGACGGCCAGCTTCGAACTCGATGGCCACAGCGCCGAGCTTTACGGCCGCTGCGCCCCCTGCCAGCGCCTCTCCTGAAGCTCCGCTCCCTCCATCCGGCCCCCCCTGCTACCATCCCGCGATGCTCGGCCCCTACCGCGTGCTCGATCTTTCGGACGAGCGCGGCCTGCTCTGCGGCTACATCCTCGCGGACCTGGGCGCCGATGTGATCCTGGTCGAGCCGCCCGGCGGCTCCCCGGCTCGCAAGACCCCACCCCTCCTCGACGGCGCCCCCGAGGGTGAGCAGTCCCTCTACTGGGCCGCCTACGCCCGCAACCGGCGCAGCGTCGAGATCGATCTCGACTCCCCGGACGGCCGGGCCGAGCTGTGCCGGCTCGCTGCCTCCGCCGATGTCCTGATCGAATCCGATGCCCCTGGCGCGATGGCCGCTCGCGGCCTTGGCTATGACGACCTTGCCGGGGTCAATCCGGGACTCGTCTACGTGTCCATTACCCCGTTCGGCCAGGATGGCCCGAAGGCGAACTACCTCGCCACGGACCTCGTCGTCGCCGCCGCTTCGGGGACGATGCACATCGCCGGCTATCCCGATGCCGCGCCCGTCCGCGTGACCGCTCCCCAGGCGTGGCACCACGGCGCCGGCGAGGCCGCCGGCGCGGCTCTCATCGCCCTCGCCGAGCGGGCACGCTCCGGTCGCGGACAGCATGTGGACGTGTCCGCCCAGCAGGCGCTGAATCTGGGAGCCTTCGGCCAACTGGTGAATGTCGCCGCCGGCGCGCCCGAGACGGTGCGCGTGGCCGGCGGCGCCGTCATCGGGCCGGTCACGCTCAGGCTCATCTGGGAGGCGAAGGACGGCTACGTCTCCCTCACCTTCTTCTTCGGCCAGGCCGTCGGCCCCTTCACCCGCCGCCTCATGGAGTGGATCTGCGAGGAAGGCGCCTGCGACGAGGCGACGCGCGACAAGGACTGGATCGCCTACGCCGCGCTGCTGCAGCAGGGCCAGGAGCCCTACTCGGAATTCGACCGCATCATCGGCGTTGTCGAAGCCTTCCTCAGAACGAAGACCAAGGCCGAGTTGATGCTGGAGGCCCAGCGCCGCCGCCTGCTCATCCTTCCCGTCGCGACCGTGCCCGAGGTGCTCGAGAACCCGCAGCTCAAGGCGCGCGGCTACTGGCGCTCCCTGCCCGTCGCCGGTCGCGAGGCGCGCCACCCCGGCCCCTCAGTCCGCCTCTCCGCCTGGCCGTACCCCGACGACCGCCCCCCGCCCCTCCCCGGCGCGCACACCGCCCAGGTGCTGGCCGAGCCCGTCCGGCCCGCGTCTCCCGCGCCTGCCGACCCGCCCCCGACCACCCTTCCCCTCGAGGGACTGAAGGTTCTCGATTTCATGTGGGTGATGGCAGGACCCGCCGCCACCCGCGTCCTCGCCGACTATGGCGCCACCGTCATCCGCGTGGAGACGCCGTCGCGTCCCGGGGCGGGACGCAGCATGGCCCCCTTCCGTGGGGGGCAGTTCGCTCCCCAGAACTCCCTCTTCTTCGACAACATGAACGCGGGCAAGCTCGGCCTTGCCCTCAACCTGAGCACCGAGGAGGGCCGTCAGATCGCCCGCGACCTCGTGCGCTGGGCCGACGTCGTCGCCGAGTCCTTCGCGCCCAGGGCCTTCCGCGGCTGGGGCCTCGACTACGACTCCCTGCGCCAGATCAAGCCCGACCTGATCATGATGAGCAGTTGTCTCTTCGGGCAGGACGGCCCCCTCTCCGACGTCTCCGGCTTCGGAACGATGGGAGCAGCCGTCTCCACCTTCATCGACCTCACGGGCTACCCGGATCGGTCACCGGCCGGGCCTTTCAGCGCCTACACCGACACCATCGCCCCCCGCTTCCTCCTTCCCGGGCTTCTCGCCGCCCTCGATCACCGCCGCCGTACCGATGAGGGCCAGTACATCGACCACTCCCAGGTCGAGAGCTCCGTCCAGTTCGTCAGCCCCTACTTGCTGGCCTACCAGCTGAACGGCCGAGCCCTTACCCGCATGGGCAACCGCGACCCCGACATGGCCCCCCACGGCGTCTACCCCGCCCGCGGGGATGATGACTGGGTCGCCATCTCTGTTCGCGACGACGCCGACTGGCAGTGCCTCTGTGCCGTGCTGGACCGTCCGGACCTCGCGGACGATGCCCGCTTCGCGACGCTCGCCGGACGTCTTGCCTCGCAGGACGAGCTCGATGACGCCATCTCCGCCTGGACGGCGGAGCGCACCCCCGCCGAGGCCGAGGCCATCCTGCAGGCGGGGGGCGTCCCCGCCCACGCCGTCATCCGCGCCAGCAACGCCATCGACGACCCCCAGCTGACCCACCGGGGCCACATCGTTCGCGTCCCCCACTCCCTTCATGGCGAGTCGGTCGTCGAGGGCTCCCGCTTCCGCCTCTCCCGCACCCCCGCCCGCATCGGGCAGCCGCCCGCCGTCGGCGAGCACACCGAGCAGATACTCAAGGAGATCCTCGGCTACGACGACGAGCACATCGCCGACCTCGCCGCCGCGGGCGCCTTCGACTAGCGCCGTTCGCCCCTCCCCCGGCCCGCCGCTACGCTAGCTCCATGGCTCGCCGCCGGCGCCGCAGGCAGGAGATCCCCGAGGAAGACCGCTTCCAGACCGTTCGCATCGAGCGGATAGTCGCGGGCGGGCGCGGCCTCGCCCACCTCCCCGACGGTAAAGCGCTCATGGCCGCCTTCGCCGCGCCGGGAGAGCTCGTCGAGGTCGAGGTCGAAGGTATCCATAAGGACTACGTCGAAGGCGTCGTCACCAACGTGCTCGAACCCTCCCGCAGCCGCGTTGAGTCGAAGTGCTCCCTCTTCGGGGACTGCGGCGGCTGCCAGCTCCAGCACCTCGAGTATCCGGCCCAGCTCGCCGCCAAGGAAGGCGTCGTGCGTGAGCAGCTCGCCCGCATCGGCGGCCTTCCCGATGCCACGGTGAATCCAGTCGTTGGCGCCGAAGACCCCTGGGGGTACCGCAACCACATGCGCTTCTCCACGGGGCGCAAGTTCGGCGACGCCGGCTTCATCCACCGGCGCGGACGCCGCCTGCTCAAAGTCACGAAGTGCCCGATCGCCGACCCCTGGGTGAACGCCGTACTCCCCCGCCTCCAGGGGCACGCCCGGGGCGTGCACCAGATCCAGCTCCGGCGCAACGCCGCCACCGGTAGCACCCTGGTCGCCCCCGCCCTGGAGGTGCTTCCCGAAGAGAGCGGCCAGGAGCACTACGTCGAGGAGCTGGCCGGGCGCCGCTTCCGCGTGAGCGCCTCCTCGTTCTTCCAGGTCAACAGCGCCCAGGCGGAGAAGCTCGTGCAGCTCGTCGCCGCCGAGCTTCCGAAGCAGGGCCGGTTGCTCATCGACGCCTACGCCGGCGTCGGCACCTTCGCCGCCATCTTCGCCGGGCGCTTCGAGCGCATCATCGCCATCGAGGAGTCGCCCTCCGCACTCCGCGACGCCGAGGTCAACCTCGCCGGTATCGAGAACGTCGAGTTCCGCCGCGCGAAGGTGGAGGAGCTTCTGCCGGAACTCGCCGAGGAGCCCGATGTCGTCCTCCTCGACCCGCCCCGCGTCGGTTGCGCCCCCGAGGTGCTCGAGGCGCTGGTCGCCTTCGCCCCGCCCACCATCGTCTACGTCTCCTGCAATCCCACCACCCTTGCCCGTGACCTCCGCCGCCTTACCGATGCCGGCTATCAGCTTGAACGCGTTACCCCCATCGACATGTTTCCGCAGACCGCCCACATCGAGTGCGTCTCGCGCCTGACGCGCCCCGTCGGCTAGCGTGCCCGCTCCGGTCGTCCTCGCCTCAGCCTCGCCCCGCCGCCGCGAGCTGCTGCGCGCCCTCCTCGACGAGGCCACGGTCGACCCCGCGGACCTCGACGAGCGCACAACCGACGATCCCCGTGCCGACGCGCGCCGCCTCGCCCGCGACAAAGCCTCGGCCGTCGCCCGCCGCCACCCGGGAGCGGTCGTCATCGGCGCCGACACGATCGTCCACGAAGGCGAGCGCGCCTACGGCAAGCCCGGCGACCCGCGCACGGCGACGGCCATGCTGCGCGCGCTGCGGGGCAAGGCGCACCTCGTCGTGACCGGTGTCGCCGTCGTCTCCGCGAGCGGCGCTGCCAGCGAGGTCAGCGCCTCACGCGTCACGCTCGCGGACCTGAACGACGACGCCATCGCGGCCTATGTCGCAAGCGGGCGTCCCCTCGACAAGGCCGGCGCCTACGCCATCCAGGACGAAGACGTGCCCACCGTGAGCGCGCTCGATGGCTGCTACTGCTCGGTGATGGGCCTGCCGCTCTGGCGTCTTCGCGCGCTCCTCGCGACCGCCGGTGTCGTGGCGCGTGAGCCGCACCACTCGCTGCCTCGCTGCGAGGGTTGTCCCGAGCGTTAGGAGCGCGTCCCGTGCGGCAGCGCCTGCGCCGCGGCCGCCGCCGCCCGCTCGAAGCTCGCGAACACGGGGATGCGCCGCTCCGCGAACTTAAGCCGCACCTCCGACACGAATGCCTCCTCGTGCGCGGGGTGCATCACCATCAGGAACGGCTTCGCCGAGCGCTCGATGTGGCTCGCCAGCGTGTCGACCAGGTCGTCGACGCGCTCCGGGTGGTCCTTCCACTGCCGCGCGCCGAACATCGCCGACTGCTCCATCACGAGCGCGTCCACGCTCTCGTCGGCGTCGAGGATGCCGAGGATGCGCTCCAGCGTCTCCCGCTTCCCCTGCACCGTGCCCGCCATGTCGAGCGGGTTCTGGAAGCTCCCGCCGACGATGTTGAAGAAGCTCGACAGCTCCTCGTACGACTGCTCGCCGAGCCGCCCCACCTCGAATCCCTCCCCCACGAAGGCGTCCGTGATCGAGACCGACTGGCCGCCCGTCATCGCCATCAGGGCCATCCGCTTGCCGGTCGAGGGTTTGGCGTCGAGCAGCACCTTCACGGCGTCGACGGTCTCGTCGAGGCTGTTCGTCGAGATCGCGCCGCATTGGCGCATGATTCCCCGCCAGACCGCGTGCGACGAGGCCAGCGAGCCCGTGTGCGACATCGTCGCCCGCGCCCCCGCGTCGGTCTGGCCGCCTTTCCACACCACCACCGGCTTGCGCGCCGTGGCCGCGCCAAGCGCCTTCACGAACCGCGGCCCGTCCTTCACGCCCTCGACGTACATCGCGATGACCTCCGTCTCGGGGTCCTCGGTCAGGTACTCGAGGTAGTCACTGATGTCGAGCACGATGGCGTTACCGAAGCTGGCGCAGCGGCTCAGGTGCATCCCGTTCGCGCCCATCACCAGGCTGAACATGATGCTGTGCGTCCCCGACTGCGAGACGAACCCGACCCGCCCGTCGTTCGCGACCGGCACGTCCGGGTTGAAGCGCACGCCCACGCGCGGCAGGTAGAGCCCCATGCAGTTCGGTCCGACCACGTTGAAGTTGGCCTCGCGCGCCATCTCCGTGATCTGCGCCTGCAGGCTCACCCCCAGCTCCTCGCCCGTCTCCGCGAAGCCCGAGGTGAAGAACGCCGCGCCTCCCACCTCCGCCTCGATCAGGTCCTTCATCACGTATGGCGAGACGTGCCGCGGCACCGCCACGAGCGCGTAGTCGACCGGCTCGGGGATGTCCGTGAGCGCCCGGAAGTTCTCGATCCCGAGCTCCTCGATGCCTGGAATCTCCTTCTCGTCGATCTGGACCGAGTAGAGGTTGCCGCCCTGGTCCTTGAAGGGCTGGTTGTTCCGCAGCCACATGTAGTTCGGACCCTTGTCGCCGATGATGGCGACCGTCTTCGGGTTGAACATGCGGTCGAGCGGGTGTCCCGGAACCGACATTTCAGGCCTCCGCCAGCACGATGCGCGCGTCCACCGCGATCGCGCCCTCGGGCGAGGCGATGACCGGGTTCAGGTCCAGTTCCGCCACCTCCGGGTGCTCCGCCGCGAACCCCGACACGCCGTCGAGCATCGCCTCGATCGCGCCGATGTCGACCGGCGGCTGCCCGCGCACGCCGTCGAGCACCTGCCGCCCCTGGATCTCGTCGATCATGTCGCGCGCGTCCCCTTCGCCGAGGGGCGCCAGCCGGAAGGCCACGTCCCCCAGCACCTCCACCATGATCCCCCCCAGCCCGAACATCATCACCGGCCCGAACTGCGGGTCCGTCGTAACCCCGACGATCACCTCCACCCCGGGCGAGGCCATCTCCTGCACGGAGACGCCCTCGATCACCGCCGAGGGCTGGGCCGCCTGGACCGAGCGGATGATCTCGTCGTACGCCTCCGCGACCTCCTCATGGCTCTCGAGCCCGAGCACAACGCCCCCCACGTCGCTCTTGTGCGCCACGTTCGGGGAGACGACCTTGAGCGCCACGGGGTAGCCGATCGCTTCCGCCTGCGCCGCCGCCGCCTCCCGCGTCTGCGCCAGTGTGGTCGCTGTCACGGGAATCCCGGCGTCGCCCAATGCCGCCTTCGCCTCCACCTCGGAGAGCAGGGTGCGGTTCTCGGCGCGAGCGCTGGCGATGGTCTCGGCGAAGGTCATGGGCGGTCCTCGGCGTGGGCTCGCCGGATTCTAGCGGCCCCTGTGCGTTCACGCCCGATGGATGGTGGAAGAAGGGTTGGAGGCGCCGACCGGAATCGAACCGGTGATAAAGGTTTTGCAGACCTCTGCCTTACCACTTGGCCACGGCGCCGCGGGAAAAAACTGGTGCCCAGGGTGAGATTTGAACTCACACGCCCAAAAGGGCACTGCCCCCTCAAGACAGCGTGTCTGCCGGTTCCACCACCTGGGCCCAGACCATCGATCGTAGGCAGCGAGCCAGCCTGCGGCAAGCGCTCAGACCGCCACGCTTCCCGATCTCAGGAAGAGGGTTTGGCAGGGGTGGCAGGACTCGAACCCGCGACACTCGGATTTGGAGGCCGATGCTCTACCAACTGAGCTACACCCCTGCGGCTCTTCGATCGTACCAAACACCCGAGACACGGGCCCCGGCCGCCGCTTCCCCGCGATCATTGTTCCTTGGCCGTCGCTCCCCAACACTCGTTCAATGACACGACATCTGCTTGACTCCGCCGACCTCACGCCTGCCGAGATCGGTTTCCTGCTGGAGACCGCCCTGGAGTTCAAGCGCCGTCCTCGTAAGCTCCTCGAAGGGAAGCACCTCGCCCTCCTCTTCGAGAAGCCGTCCCTGCGAACCCGCGTTAGTTTCCAGGTCGGGATGCACCACCTCGGCGGCGAGACCCTCTACCTCGCCCCGCAGGAGGTGGGTCTCGGCGAGCGCGAGGCGATCAAGGACGTCTCCCGCGTCCTCGCCCGCTACGTCGATATCGTCGCCGTGCGCACCTTTGGCCAGCCCATCGTCGAGGAGTACGCCCGCTTCTCCGGCATCCCCGTGGTGAACGCCCTTACCGACGAGCAGCATCCCTGCCAGGCTCTGGCCGACCTCCTGACCCTGCGTGAGCGCTTCGGCGACACGCGCGGCCACTCCCTCGCCTTCATCGGCGACGGCAACAACGTTTCCTCGAGCCTCATCGTGACGGCCGCGTCGCTCGGCATGGACGTGCGTCTCGCGACGCCCCAGGGGTATCGCCCGCCCGAGGCGCTGCTCACCGAGACGCAGGTTCGCGCCGACCAGACCGGCGGCTCCTTCCTCGTCACCGCCGACCCCGACGAAGCGGCCGCGGGCGCCGATGCGCTCTACACCGACACGTGGATCTCGATGGGCCAGGAGCGCGAAGCGGAGCAGCGCCGTATCGACTTCGTCGGGTATTGCCTCGATGAGGCGCTCGTGGCTCGCACCTCCCCGAACGCCCTCATCATGCACGACCTCCCCGCCCACCGCGGCGAGGAGATCACGGACGAGGTGATGGAGTCTCCCAACTCGATCATCTTCGATCAGGCGGAGAACCGTGTGTGGGCGCAGGTGGCCGTCGTCGCCTTCCTGCTCGGCCTCGTCGAGGGGCCTTCCGCCTGAACATCTGGCCCTGGGCGCGTTCGCTATGATTGCGAGGGAGGCCGGCGCGTGCGCGCCGCGAGCGATGAACCATGGACTTCCAGGAAGCCCGCGAAGTCCTCAATCAGTTTGATTGGTCGGCGGCGATCGACGTCCTGCTCATCGCGGCCGCCATCTTCGCTGCCTTTCGGCTGCTGAGCCGCACGCGCGCCATCACCCTGCTGCGCGGTGCGGTGGGCCTCATCCTCGTCCTCGTCATCCTCGGGCTCGCGCTCGACCTGACCGCCGTCAACTGGATCCTGCAGAACGGCCTCGTGGCCCTCATCGTGGGCGCGGCGGTCATCTTCCAGCCCGAGATCCGGCGTGGCCTCGACCTGCTTGGCCGTACCGGTATCCAGGACCTCCTCGCCCACGACCCCACGGACGACACCATCGATGCCGTCGCCGAGGCCGCCACGCGCATGGCGCGGGAACGGCACGGCGCCCTCATCGTCTTCGAGCGGGAGACGGGTCTGCAGGATGTCGTCGAGACCGGTGTCCCCGTCGATGCGCGCATTTCGGCCGAGCTGATCGAGGGCATCTTCTTCCCCAACTCGCCCCTGCACGACATGGCCACCGTCGTTCGCGGCGCACGTGTGGTCGCAGCCTCCTGCGAGCTGCCTCTGGCGGACGAGGTCCGCGGCAACGTGCGCCGGCTCGGCACGCGTCACCGCGCCGCCGCCGGCATCACCGAGCAGACCGACGCCCTCTCCGTCGTCGTCTCCGAGGAAACCGGCGAGGTCAGTATCTGCCAGGGCGGCCGCCTCGAACGGGTTCCACGGGGCGTCATGCTCGCCCAGGAGCTCCACCGCCGAATGGCGCGCAACACCGACGGCGACCACCAGGATCATGCCGGGCTCGAGCGCGTGACGAATGAGTGACCTCTGGGTTCGCCTGCGGCCCCTGCTCCTCACCGCGCGAACGCTCGCGGTCGCCGCGGTCATGGCCATCTTCCGCAACTGGCTCCTGGCCATCTTCAGCCTCGTCTTGTCCTTCGCCATCTGGTTCCTGGTGGAGGACGTCGAGAACCCGCGCATCGAGGCCACTGTCCCGACCGAGGACCAGGCCCCCATCCCCGTGGAGGTGGTCAACGTCCCGAGTGGCCTCATCGTGGGCGAAGTTGAAGCCATCCGTGTCTTCGTCGAGGCCCGTGAGGAAGACGTCGATGAGCTGCGCGCGGCGGACTTCAGCGCGGTCGTGGATGCCGCGCAGGTGAGGGCCGGCGACGTCCGCAGCCTCCCCGTCACCGTCACGACCGAGCGGCGCGAAGTTCGCGTCATCCGCTCTGAGCCGAGCACCGTCGAGGTTTCCGTGGTCGCGACCGTTAGCAGGGAGCTGCCCGTGACGGTCGTCATCACCGGGGAGCTTCCCTCCGGCTTCCGCCGGGGCCTTGAGGCGGTCGATCCTCCCTTTGTCGAGATCACGGGAAGGGAGGAGCTGGTGGACTCGGTCGACGAGATCCAGGCGACCGTCTCGATCGCGGGCCTGCAAAACACCCAGACCTTCAACGTCGAGCTCGTTCCGCGAACGAGCGACGGCTCTCGCGTCACCGTCACCCTCTCCCGGAACCGGGCCCGCGTCACCGTCCCGGTCGAGGAGGCGCTGCTGACGCGCCAGATCGCTGTCCTCGGGGGGGCGACCGGCACTCCCGCGCGCGGCTACACCGTTACCGACGTCGCCGTCAGCCCCTCTCCCATCGAGGTCACGGGTCCGCGTGACATCGTCGAGAGCCTGTCGGCCTTCGTCGTGGAGGACGCCGATGTCAGCGGCGCCATCGCCGAGGTCATCGAGAGTCGCGATCTCGACCTTCCCCCGGGAGTGTCCGCGGGTGTCGAGACGGTCTTCATCACGGTCACCATCGACCCGCAGGAAGGATGGCGCGTGTTGCGGGTCGTCCCCACCTTCAGCGATACCCCTGAAGGGCTGGAGCTTGCCGCCGGCGTGTACTTCGTGGAAGTGCGGCTCGCCGGACTGGAGCCCGACCTCGCCCGCCTCGGGCTGGACGACGTGACCGCGAGCGTCTCCCTCGCCGGGGCCCCTCCCAGGTTCTCGCGCCACCAACCCGAGGTCTCCGTGCCCGAGGGCATCGAGGTCGTCTCCGTCGCTCCCCTCTGGGTCGAGCTGGTCGCCCCTCCTGAGGACGAACCCGCTGAAGAAGAGGAGCCCGCGACTGACGAAGAGGTCGAGTCGGACGAAGCTGCCGAAGAGGACGAGGCCGGCCAGTGATCGCCTCTGCCCATCTCCCCCGCGTCGCTATCGTGGGCCGTCCCAACGTGGGAAAGTCGTCTCTCTTCAACCGCATCGTCGGTGAACGCCTCGCCATCATCGAGGACGAGCCCGGCACGACCCGCGACCGCCTCGAAGCCGAGGTCGAGTGGCGCGACCGGCCCTTCCTGCTGCTCGATACCGGCGGGTTCCAGGTCGAGGACGAAGGCGACTACACCGACCTCATCCGCGCCCAGATCAACGCCGCCATCAACGAGGCCACCCTGGTCCTGTTCTGCGTCGACTCCCGTGACGGCCTCACCGCCAGCGATTACGACGTGGCCGACGCCGTCCGGCGCGGCCAGACTCCCGCCATCCTCGTCGCCACCAAGGCCGACAACGAATCGCGCGAGGTCGTCGCCGCCGCTGAGGCAGGGGCGCTCGGTTTCGGTCCTCCCCTCCCCGTCTCCGCCCTCCACGACCTGAACGTCGGGCTCCTCCTCGATGAGGTCGTCGAGCGCCTTCCCGAGACCCCGCCCCTGGTCGAGCACGACCGGGTCCGCGTCGCCATCATTGGGCGACCCAACGTCGGCAAATCGACCCTGGTGAACGCCCTCATTGGCGAGGAGCGCGTCATCGTCAGCGAGGTCGCAGGCACGACCCGCGACGCCATCGATACCGACCTGGATGCCCCCGAAGGCGCCTTCACGCTGATCGACACGGCCGGTATCCGGCGCCCGGGCAAGCGCGGTCAGGGTGTCGAGCGCCATGCCGTCCTCCGCGCCACCGCCGCCCTCGCGCGCTGCGACGTGGCCGTCGTCCTGATCGACGGCGCCCAGGGCGTCACCTCCCAGGACACCCACATCGCCGGCCTCGCCCAGGAAGCCTCGACCGGCATCGTCGTCGCGGTGAACAAGACCGACCTCTGGGAGAGCCCCGAGGAGGACCGCGCCCGCCTCCTCGCCGCCATGCGCGAGCGCTTTCGCTTCCTGCCCTGGGCGATGTTCACGTTCGTGTCCGCGGAGGAAGCCGCCGGCCTGCCCGACCTGCTCCGCCTGGCCGCCGAGGCGCGAGAGGCGCGCCGCCGCCGCATTCCCACCGGCGAGTTGAACGGTATCTTCCGCCGAGCCCTCCGTGACCACGCCCCCCCGGTCGTCCACAGCAAGCGTCTCAAGATCCGCTTCGCCACCCAGCCGTCCGTCGACCCGCCCACCTTCGTCGTGTTCGTCAACGACCCCAAGCTGCTCCACTTCAGCTACCGCCGCTACCTCGAGCGCTGCCTGCGCGAGGCGCACGACTTCGAAGGCACCGCCATCCGGTTCGCCTTCCGTGGCTCCAACGAGGAAGATGAGCCCGAATGATCGGCGAGTACATCGGCAACGTCGCCATCGGCTACCTCCTCGGCTCGATCCCGACCGGACTGCTCCTCGGCTACCTCTGGCTGCGCAAGGACATCCGCGAGTTCGGCAGCGGCAAGACCGGCATGACCAACATCCTCCGCACCGCCGGCCCCATCCCCGCCGCCCTCGGCCTCTTCGTCGATGTGGGCAAGGGCGCCGCGCCCGTCGTCATCGGCCGCTTCCTCTTCGATGACGTTGGCGTTGCCATGGCTGGCGGCGGGGCGGCCGTCGTCGGGCACGTGTGGCCCGTCTTCGCCGGCTTCCGCGGTGGCCGCGGTGTTGCGACCGCGCTCGGAACGCTCCTCGCCATCACTCCCCTGCTTGCCCTCGCGATGCTCGGCGCGGGTGTCATTGCCGTCGGCATCACGCGCATGGCCTCGGTCATGTCGCTGGTCGGCGGGGTCGCCGCCGTCGGCATCACGGGCGGACTCGCCCTGGCCGGTGAACTCGACCCGATCGTCGCCTGGTACGCCCTCGGCATGGTCGCGTTCCTCTACTACATGCACATCCCCAACATCCGCCGCCTGATCGCGGGCACCGAACCGAAGCTCGGGCAGGGCGGCGACACGCCCGCGAGCGGCTGACCAATGCCCGCCTTCGTCGTTGCCGGCGCGACCTCCTGGGGCGTGACCCTCGCGGGCATCCTCGCCCAGGGCGGGGCCGAGGTGACCATCCTCGCTCGCACCGCGAACGAGGCTGTCACCGTCGAACGCGACCGCGGGCTCGCGCGCCTGCCCGGGTTCGAGTTGCCCGCCGCCGTGCAAGTCCGCCCTATAGACGCCGCTCCTGCTGCCGACGCCATCGTGGTCGCCGCGCCCGCCCAGTCCTTCCGCGCGACGGCGCAGCACCCTGCGCTCTCGCGCGAAGTTCCCGTGCTCAGCGCGGCCAAGGGCATCGAGCACGGTTCCCTCCTGCGGATGAGCGAGGTGCTCGCCGCCTGTGGCTGGCCCGCCGATCGCATCTCCGCCCTCTCCGGCCCCAACCTCGCCCGCGAGATCGTCGCAGGGCTTCCCGCTGCCTCCAGTGTCGCCTCCCCCGGCGAAGCAGAGGCGGAGATGTGGCAACGTGCCCTCAGCACCTCCCGCTTCCGCGTCTACCGTTCCGCCGACCTGGTCGGCGTTGAGCTTGGCGGAGCCCTCAAGAACGTCGTCGCCATCGCGGCGGGGGTGGGGGCGGGACTCGGTCTTGGCGCGAATGCCCTCGCTTCCCTCACCACCCGCGGACTCGCCGAGATCACCCGCCTTGCCGTTGCCGAAGGCGCGTCGGCGACCACCCTCCTCGGCCTCGCTGGCGTCGGCGACCTCATGGCGACCTGCTACTCCCCCCTCAGCCGCAACCACCGCTTCGGCGAGCGCCTCGCCGCCGGCGACACGCCCGAGCAGGCGATGGACGCTGCCGGCGGGGTAGTCGAGGGCGCCGCTACCGCGCCGGTTGCCCTTGCGCTGGCCGCCCGCCACGGTCTCGACATGCCCATCGCCGAACAGGTCAACGCCGTCATCTCCGGCCAGAGTTCGGTCGCCGACGCGCTGGAGGCGCTCCTTTCCCGCGACCTTCGCGCCGAGGCCTGAGCCGCTGTGTACCATCAGAGGCATGACCAGCTCCTCGACGCCGCTCGCCGAGCTCAGCGAGGCGCTTGAACGGCTCGCCGGCGGCGCTGACCTTCTCCCCTCCGAGCTCCCCGTCCTCTCCGACCTCGACCGCGAGCAGGTGAAGGCGCTCGAAGACGCCTGGCCCCGCATCCCCGATGACACCCGCGTCCGGGTCATCACCGAGGCGGTGCGCCTCTCCGACGAGAGCGTGGAGGTAGAGTTTTCCCGCTTCGCAGGCGTGGCCATCGCCGACCCGCTGGCCGAGGTGCGCGGCGCTGCCGTCGAGGCCCTGCGCGAATCCACGCACCGAACCACCGCCCGCCTCCTGACGTCCGTCCTTCGCGATGACGACGACGAGGAGGTGGCCGCCGACGCTGCCGACATCCTCGGGGAGTTCGTGATGCGCCTGGAGCTCGGCCACTTCCCCGAACGTGAGGGCGAGGCCGTTGTCGAGAGCCTCCGCACTGCCGCGTCCGACCCGGCTCGCGCGCCCGCCGTCCGCGCCAGCGCCCTTGAGTCGCTGGCGCCCCGCACGCTGCCCTGGGTCGATGGCCTCGTGCTGGAGGCCTACTACGGCGACGAGGAGACGGTGCGGCTCGCGGCCGTGCGCGCCATGGGACTCTCCGCCCGTGAGGACTGGCTTGAGTACGTGCTCGAGCAATTCGAGTCCGGCGATCCCGAGTTCCGCCGCGAGGCCGTCATCGCCGCCGGCGAGATCGACTCGGAAGACGCCGTCGACCGCCTCGCCGACCTCTTCCTCGATGCCGAAGAGGAGGTGGCGAAGGCGGCCATCGCGGCAACGGGCGAGATCGGGGGCGAGGTCGCCCTCGAGTACCTGCGCGAGTTCGCCGGGGAAGCGCCCGAGGGGTGGGAGGACGTCATCGCCGAGGCCATCGAGGCGGCTTCCGCGGTCCAGCGCGACTATGCGGAGTTCGAAGAGTGAGCACGCGCGCGGCCCGCCGCCTGCCCATCATCGATTCCGTCTCCGCTGGCGGCGTCGTCTGGCGCCGGGATGCCGGGGGAGGGATCGAGGTCGTCATCGGCTACCAGGCGAGGGATAGGCGCTGGGGCCTCCCCAAGGGCACCCCCAACAAGGGCGAGACCCTCGAAGCCACCGCCCTCCGCGAGGTTACCGAGGAGACCGGCCTCGAGGTGGTGCTCGGCGAGAAGGTGGGCGTCATCGACTACTGGTTCTCCCAGGACGGGCGGCGCTTCCACAAGCACGTCCACCACTGGCTCATGACGGTCATCGGTGGCGACTTCGCCCACCGCGACCACGAGTACGACGACGTTGTCTGGGTCTCGGCTGGCGAAGCGCTCACCCAGATCACCTTCCCAACCGAGCGCACCATCCTCGAGAAGGCGCTGGCGGTCCTGGAGCCGGACGCATGAGCGAGACCAGGCCGGTCGTCGTCGTGGCCGAAACGCCCCGCCTCCGCCTCCGCGAGAAGCGCATCGAGGACGCCCCGGCCGAGTACGCCTGGCGTCGCGACCCCGAGGTCGCCCGCTACGACGCAACCCCGCCCCTCATCCTCTCCTACCGCGAGTACGTCCAGCAGTTCGAGCGTGACCTGCGTTTCTCGAACCCGGCCCGGCACGCCTACGCCATCGAAACAGTCGAGGGCGAGCACATCGGCGCGCTCATGTACTACAACGCCGACCACGTCTCCGGCACGGCCGAATACGGCATCTCCATCGGACCCGCCGAATATCGCGGCTCCGGGCTCGGCACGGAGGCGACGGTCGCGTTCCTTCGCTTCGCCTGGAAGTCGCTGCCGCTGCGGCGCATCTACCTGCATACGCTCGAGTGGAACGAGCGCGCCCGCCGCTCCTTCGAGCGCGCCGGCTTCCGCCAGACCGAGACCGTGCTGCGCCGCAACGAGCGCTTCCTCCGCATGGAGGCCAAGCGCGAGTGGTGGCTGCTCTGGGACAGCGAGGGGCGCTTTGCCGAGTACGCCGGCGCGGCCTCGCCTGCCCGCGAGGCCACGACCCCCGAGGGCTAGCCGCCCTCCTGTGAGTTATGCGCCTCCAGGATCGCGTTTGCGATCAGGCGGGCGTGCGGAAACGGCTTCCAGCCGTCCGGGGTGTTGTAGTAACGCGTCCCGATCTGCACTTCTTCCGGCGGACGGTTCCCGTACTCCACGTCGATTCCCTCGACGCGGATGCTCGGCGTGCCCAGGAACTTCTTCGCGGTGGCGTCTTCCTGGCTCAGCACTTCCGTGTAGGTGACCTCGACCGCGACGCCCGTCGCTTCGATGGCGAGGCGCAGGTTCTCCTCGGCCTCGTCTCCCGGCGACTGCCCGCGCGCGTGCAGAACCTCAACCTTGATCGTTGGTGCTGTCAGAGCGTTCCTCCCCGGGCCCCCCGTTGCCGGGCGAGGCGTTCGGCCAGCGACGCCTCCGCTCCCAGCGAGCCCGCGTGATAGTACCGCGTCTCGCCCAGTTCATCGGGCAGGTAGCGCTCGCCTTCCGCGAAGTGATCGGGCTCGTCGTGCGCGTAACGATAGCCGGAGCCGTAACCCATCTCCCGCATCAGCCCGGTGGCCGCGTTGCGCAGGTGCAGGGGAACGGGCAGGTGCGAGGTGCGCCGCGCGTCCTCGCTCGCCCGCGCGTACGCCGTCACCGCCGAGTTGCTCTTGGGCGCGAGCGCCAGGTAGAGCGCGCACTCCGCCATCGGCAGGAACCCCTCCGGCATGCCGATGAAGTGCACCGCCTGCTGGCAGGAGGTCGCTACCCCCAGCGCCTGCGGATCCGCCAACCCGATGTCCTCCGCCGCCAGGATCACCATGCGCCGCACGATGAACAGCGGGTCCTCCCCCGCCTCCACCATCCGCGCGAGCCAATAGACGGCCGCGTCCGGATCCGACCCTCGCACGGACTTGATGAACGCCGAGATGGCGTCGTAGTGGTAGTCGCCTTCCTTGTCGTAGTAGGGACGGCGCTCCTGCAGCGCTCGCCGTACATCTCCCGCCGCAATCTCTTCGCGGCCATCCCGTCGCGCCGAGTCCGCCGCGATCTCCAGGGCGCTCAGGGCCGCCCGGGCGTCTCCGTGGGCGCCCTCGACCAGCGCCTCCCGCGCGTCCTCCTCGATCGCGAGCCCCAGCGATCCCAGTCCCCGCTCCCCATCCCCGAGCGCGCGCTCGACGATTCGCGCGAGGTCGTCCTCCGCCAGCGCCTCCAGCCGCACCACCCGCACCCGGCTCAGCAGCGGCGCCACCACCTCGAACGACGGGTTCTCCGTCGTCGCCCCGATGAGGGTCACCGTGCCGTTCTCGACATACGGCAGGATGACGTCCTGCTGCGCCTTGTTTAACCGGTGAATCTCGTCGATGAAGAGCACGGTGCGAACGCCCGCTTCCCGGCGCTGCTGCGCTTCCCCGATGACGCGACGCAGCTCCGCCACGCCCGAGGCGACCGCCGACAACGCTACGAACTCGCCTTCGGTGTCGCTCGCGAGGATGCGTGCCAGCGTCGTCTTTCCGCACCCTGGCGGCCCCCAGAGGATGATCGACGGCAGCGTCGCGCCCGTCGCAACTCGTCCAAGCAGCGCGTCCGGACCCACCGCCGCCTGCTGCCCGACGAATTCGTCGAGCGTGCGCGGCCTCATCCGCGCCGCGAGGGGCGCGTCGGGTCGCTCGCCCGCGGAGAAGCCCAGCGACGCCTGCAGTCCTCGCGCGTCTCGTTGCCGCGGCATCGTCAGCCGGCCAGCACGGCGATGGTCACGCCGTCGCCGCCTTCCTGCGGCGGCGCCGTCTCGTAGCGACGCACAAGCGGGTGACGCGCGAGCGCCTCGCGGATGGCTGCGCGCAGCGCCCCCGTGCCCTTCCCGTGGATGATGCGGATGGAAGGGAGCCCCGCCCGGAACGCCTCGTCCAGGTGCCCTTCGAAGTTCAGGACCGCCTCTTCCGCCCGCTGACCGCGCAGGTCGAGCTCGGCCGCGACTGAGACCGCCGGAGGCAGGTCCACCGTTGCTCTCGTGGGCGGTGTGAGCTGCGGTTCCGTCCGCTCGATGCGGTCGACTGAAACCTTCATCCGCATCGAACCGAACCGCACCTCCACGCGCCCGTCCGCCCCCACGCCCGTCACCGCCTCGCCCTGCTGCGGGATATCCCGTACGCGAACGATGTCGCCCGGCGAGACCGGGTCGAGCCAGGCGGTGGCGCGCTCCGTCGCCTGCTTGCCCGCTGCCTCGATCTCGGCGTCGAGCGCCTGCAGCCGTTCCGCCGCTTCCCGGTCGACCGTGCGCTCCCGTTCGCGGCGCTCAAGGCGCTCCAGTTCGCGCTGCGCCCGCGCGACGAGCGCCTCCCCTTCCCTCCGCGCCCGCCCCAGGATCGTCTCGCGCTCGGACTCGATCGTGCGGTGTTGTTCCGCGAGTTGGTGGCGCAGCTCTTCCGCTTCGCGCTGCGCCTCCTCTTCGCGGCTGCGCGCCTCGGCGGCGCCCGCCCGCTCCCTACGCGCCTCGTCCAGCAGCCCGTCCAGCTCCCGCGTCTCCGGCGCGACTCGCTCCTCGGCTCGCTCCAGCACCCCTTCGTCGATGCCAAGCCGCCGCGCGATCGCGATCGCGTTCGACTGTCCCGGCAGCCCGATCGTGAGGTGGTACGTCGGGCTCAGCGTCTTCAGGTCGAACTCCACCGAGGCGTTTCGCAGGCGCGGCTCCTCCTGCGCGAACGTCTTCAACTCGCCGTGGTGCGTCGTCGCGATGATCGTGCAGCCACGGTCCAGAAGCGTCTCCAGGACGGCGCGCGAGAGCGCTGCGCCCTCCTCGGGATCGGTGCCCGCACCCAGCTCGTCGAGCAGCACCAGCGTCCCCGGCGCGGCCGCCTCCAGGATCCCGCCCACCGTCCGCATGTGTGACGAGAACGTGGAGAGCGACTGCTCGATCGACTGCTCGTCTCCGATGTCGGCGTGAATAGCCCCGTAGGTCACGAAGCGGCTGCCCTCGTCGCAGGGGACGGGCAGACCTGCCTGCGCCATCAGCGTGAGCAGCCCCACCGTCTTCAGCGCGACCGTCTTGCCGCCCGTGTTCGGACCGGTGATCAGCAGTCCGGGCGCTTCCTCGCTCAGGTCGAGGTCGATCGGGACGACGTCGCCGTGCAGCAGGGGGTGCCGCGCCCGAACAAGCGTCGTTTCGCCCCACTGACCCAGCCAGGAGCCGTCGCCGTCCGCGCGCGGCAGGTCGGCGCTCAGCCGTTTCCCCAGCAGCACTTTCGCTCGCAGCAGGTCGAGCCGTGACATCGCTTCCAGCGTGGCCAGCGCCTCGTCCTCCCGCTCCCCAACCATGGCCGAGAGGCGCAGGAGCACGCGGCGTTCCTCGCGCTCCTCGGCGAGTTGGAGTTCGCGCACCTCGTTGCCGGTCTCGACGACGCTCATCGGCTCCAGGAACACCGTCGCCCCGCTCGACGACACGTCGTGGACGATGCCCGGAAGCTGCCCGCGGAAGTCCGTCTTCACGGGGATGACCATGCGCCCGTTCCGCTCCGTCAGCAGCTCCTCCTGGGCGACGCCCCGCCGGACCGCGTCGCCCAGGGCTGCCCGCGCCCGCTGCTCGAGCCGCCCCTGCGCGACGCGAAGCTCGCGGCGAACCGCCGCGAGCTCAGGGCTCGCTTCGTCTGCGACCGCCGCCCGTGGCGTGATAGCGCGTTGCACCTCGGTGACGAACGACCGGAAGTCCGCGATCGCTTCCGCGATCGCCGCGATGCGCGGCGTGTGCTCGGCGAGGCGCTCGGCGAGTTGGCGCGCTCGCCGGGCGGTGTCGAACGATCCCGCCGCTTCCTGCAGATCAGTGGGCTCAAGCGCCTGCCCGATAGTTGCCGCGTGTACCAGCGGCCGCAGATCGCGCATGCCCCCCAGGGGCACGTCGAGCCCCATCTGGTCGATGTTCGTCATCTCCGCGGTCTCGGCCTGCAGCGCCAGGACGGCCTCGTGCTCGCGTTCGGGCTCCAGTGCAAGCGCCAGTTCCCGGCCCAGGCTGAAGGCGGTTTCGCCCGCCAGCATTGCCCGCACCTTGTCGAACTCCAGCACGCGGAGAGTGTGGTCGTTCATGGCCTCAGCGTACGTCCTCGCCCACGGCGGGACCAGAAAGAGGGGAAGGACTGCGTGTTTCGGCGCTCATCGCAACCCGCTAAGCTGATCTGCCCGGCGCCCTGCGCGAGAGAGGGTTGGATGCTGAAGAAGGTCTTGATCGCCAACCGAGGAGAGATCGCCCTGCGGATCGTGCGCGGCTTGCACGACCTCGGGATCACCTCGGTGGCCATCTATTCCGAGGTGGACAGCCTCTCCCGCCACGTGCGCTACGCCGACGAGGCCTACCTCATCGGCCCGCCCGAGGCGTCCGAGAGCTACCTCAACGTCGAGCGAATCCTCGACATCGCTACTGCCTGCGGCGCCGACGCCATCCACCCCGGCTACGGGTTCCTCGCCGAGAACGCCAACTTCGCCGAAGCCTGCGAGGAAGCGGGGCTCACCTTCATCGGTCCCTCGCCCGCCTCCATCCGCCTCCTCGGCGACAAGAACGCCGCGCGTTCGCTCGCTGCGAGCGTGGGCGTGACCGTGGTCCCCGGTACCGATCCCCTTGAGTCGCACGACGACGCCCCCGGGCTCGCGCGCGCGATCGGCTACCCGATCGCGATCAAGGCGGCGGCGGGCGGCGGCGGGCGTGGCATCCGCTTCGTCGAACGCGAGGAAGACCTGCCCGGCGCCCTCTCCCTGGCCAGCCGCGAGGCCGAGGCCGCCTTCAGCGACGGCACGCTCTATCTGGAGAAGCAGATGCAGGGCGTCCGCCACATCGAGGTGCAGATCATCGCCGACACCTTCGGGAACGTGATTCCTCTGGGTGAGCGCGAGTGCTCCATCCAGCGCCGCCACCAGAAGATCATCGAGGAGACCCCGTCCGTCGTCGTCGGGCCCGAGCTGCGCCGTGCCCTCAATCGCGCGGCCGTTCGCGTTGCCCGCGCCGCGGGCTACCGCAGCGCCGGAACGGTCGAGTTCCTCCTGACCGAGGACGAGCAGTACTACTTCCTCGAGGTGAACGCCCGCCTCCAGGTCGAGCATCCCGTGACCGAGATGACGACCGGCGTCGACATCGTGAAGGACCAGATCATCGTCGCCAGCGGCTTTGAGCTCCCGTACGACGAGAGCGACCTCATCATGCGCGGCTGGGCGATCGAGTGCCGCATCGTCGCCGAGGACCCCCAGAACGGCTTCCTGCCGTCGGTGGGGCGCATCGTCTTCTCCCGCGAGCCCGCGGGCCCCGGCATCCGCGTCGAGAGCTGCCTGCACGACGGGTTCGAGGTGACGCCCTACTACGACTCCCTACTCGCCAAGGTGACCGCCTGGGGCACCGATCGCGAGGACGCCCGCACCCGCATGATCCGCGCCCTCCAGGAGTCCCGCGTGGTCGGCGTCGCCACCAACATCCCCTACCTCCTCGAGATCCTCGATCTGCCCGCCTTCATCGAGGGGCGGCTCGACACGGACTTCCTCGACCGCCACCAGGTCGAGGGTCGCCACTCCGAGGAGCCACTGCGCGAGGCGGCCGCCATTGCCGCCCTCCTCACCCTCTCCGGCGAGGGGCGCTCGCTCGTTACCGCCGATGACGGGCGGAACCAGCGCCAGACGCCCTCCGCCTGGCGACAGCAAGCGATGGGACGATGGCCGAAAAGTATCTGATCCAGATCGACGACCAGCCGATCGAGGCTGAGCTGGAACGCCTGAACGGCGGCGGGGCGGCGCGAGTTCGCCTGCACGCCGATGGCGAGTGGCAGTTCGCCGAGATGCAGCACGTGCGCGCCGGCCTGCACGTCGTCATGCTCGATAACCACCCGGTTGAGCTCTACATCGAGCGGCGCGGCAGCGCCGTCGACGTCACCATCGGCCGGCGCACCTACCACGTTCAGATCGGACGCGGTCGCCGCGCCGCCAGCATGGCCGCCGCGGCCGCCGCCGCCGGCGACGGCATCGTGCGCATCAACGCGCCCATGACCGGGAATGTGCTCGAGGTGCGCACCGAGCCAGGCGCGGAGGTCGAGGCCGGTGAGGTTCTCGTCGTCATCGAGTCGATGAAGATGAACAACGAGCTCCGCGCGCCCGCCGCCGGTGTGGTCGAGCGTGTCGGCGCGGTGGTCGATGCACAGGTCGAGGAAGGCGCCGAGCTCGTCGTCATTCGCCCGCGGGAAGATTCGAACGGATCGGTCTGAATACCGTTTCCGTTGACCCGTATGATGTTGTTCCGTACGGTACGCGCCCGGCCGTGCTAGGCGGGGAGCTAGCGGTGCCCTGTAACCCGCAAACCGCTCCAGCGGGGCTGAATTCCCGTCCGAGGGGTCGTCTCTCCGGGGACTGCCTTCGCAAAGCGGCGTTGACGATCTGGTCCTGCGCGGCGGAGCACTACGAACCTGGTCAGGTCCGGAAGGAAGCAGCCATAAGTAGAACGCTCCGGGCGCCGCAGAATCACCGGGTCCGAGCTGGCTCGCGCGGTGCAAGCCTGGCATTCACTTCGACGGCGGGTGCACGGTCGCTGCCGGACTTCACCGGCCACCCGGCAAGGGGTGGCGGCATGGGAGGGGGTGCCCTTGGCCCGTAGCCTGCCTCGCCCCCGCCCGGCCATCGAGCCCCCGCCGATCATCGGGCGGCCCTTCGGCGGTTTTGATCCCATCGAGTATTCCCGCTCCACTCGCGGTCGGCGGCACGCGGCGGCCATGCTCGTGGTCGCGCTTCTGGTCGTGCTCGCCTTCCAGCTCTTCCCCATCCAGAACCTCACCCTGGTGACGGGCGACACGACCGTGCAGGTGCGCTCCACGTTCGGCGACGAGCAGGAAGCGCTCTCGGCTGCCGCTCTCGATCTCGGTCCCGGCGACCGCGTCCTCGTCGCCCGCAGCGGCGATCAGGCCGCTCTCGCGGTCCAGCGGGCCATGCCCGTGGTGGTTCACGCCGATGGCGCCCGTATCGAGGTGCGCACCAGGGCCCGGACCGTCGCCGGAGCCCTCGCCCTCGCCAACGTCGAGGTCGGGGACGGCGACCGGATCTACGTCGAGGGTTCCCGCACCGACCCGGGCCACGAGCTCGACGGCCTTGCCCCGGGGTCCGTCTCCGCTGCCTCCGATAGCCAGCCCCTCCGCATCGAGGTTGTCCGCGCCCTCCCCGAGGCGCCCGTCACGGATTCGAGCGCTGCGGCGGCGTCTCCGCCGGAAGCGGAGGTGGCCCCGGTGCTTGAGGCGGTGCCCGCCCGGCGAGTCCTCAGCGTGCTCGTCGACCCCAACGCCTG
>JAJEIT010000037.1 GCA_022827945.1 Dehalococcoidia bacterium
CACGTCGACATTCCCAAGGACGTGTTCCAGGAGGAGGCGGAGTTCGAGTGGCCGGAGGAGATCAACCTGCGCGGCTACCGCCCCACGACGAAGGGACACGCGGGGATGATCCGGCGGGCGGCGGACGCCATCAACAAGGCCAAGCGTCCGATCATCATCTCCGGGCACGGGATCGTCTGGGGCGACTCCTCGGACGAGCTGGTGGAGCTGGCGGAGAAGGCTCAGATCCCGGTGATCACGACCTTCCTCGGGATCGGGGGCTTCCCCGAAACCCACAACCTGAGCTACGGCTTCCTGGGCATGCACGGCATGTACCACGCGAACATGGCGGCGGACGAGGCGGACGTCGTAATCGGCATCGGGATGCGGTTCGACGACCGCGCCATGGGGCGGTTCAACGACTTCAACCCCGACGCGACCATCGTCCACATCGACATCGACCCGGCGGAGATCGGGAAGAACCTGCCGACGGCGATCCCGGTGGTGGGACACGTGAAGCGCGTCCTGCCGGAGCTGACGGAACGCCTCGAGGAGCGCGACCGCTCACAGTGGCTGGGCTGGATCGACAAGGTGGAGGAGGAGCACCCGAGCCTGGAGATCCGGGAGACGCGGCGGCTCATCCCGCAGGAGATCGTGCGCACGCTGTACGAGGAGACGAACGGCGGGGCGACGCTCGTAACCGGCGTCGGCCAGCACCAGATGTGGGCGGGCCAGCACTACTTCTACGACAGTCCGCGGAAGCTGGTCTCGTCCGGCGGCCTGGGAACGATGGGGTTCGAGCTGCCGGCCGCGATCGGGGCGCAGATGGGCATGCCGGAGTCGGAGGTCTGGGCCATCTGCGGAGACGCGGGCTTCCAGATGACGATGCAGGAGCTGGCCGTCTGCGTGGACGAACGAATACCGGTGAAGATCGCGATCATGAACAACGGCTACCTGGGCATGGTCCGCCAGTGGCAGGAGCTGTTCTACGACGAGAACTTCGTCTCGGTGGCGGTGACGCAGCCTGACTTCTGCAAGCTGGCGGAGGCGTACGGCATCCGCGCGCTGCGGATCGAGTCGAAGTCGGAGGTGCTTCCCGCCATCCAGGAGGCACGGAACTACGACGGGCCGATCCTGCTCGACTTCCACGTGGACCAGGACGAGAACGTGTGGCCGATGGTTCCAGCGGGGGCCGCCCTGTCTGAGACGATCGAGATGCCGGAGAAGGAGCTCGTGCGATGACGACCAGCAACGGAACACGGCCAAGCACGCACACCGTCGTCGCGATCGTCGAGGACAAGCCGGGCGTCCTGCAGCGGGTCGCGGGGTTGTTCCGGCGGCGGGGGTTCAACATCGAGTCGCTGGCGGTGGGGCCGACCGAGCTCGAGGGCCTGAGCCGCATGACCATCATCGTCGACGGCGCGAGCGCGCCGGTGGAACAGGTGGAGAAGCAGCTCTACAAGCTCATCGACGTGGTGAAGGTGAGCGACCTGACGCACGAGGACGCGATCACGCGGGAGCTGGCGCTCCTGAAGGTGCGCTGTAACAACGTGAACCGGCACGAGCTGCTGGACATCGCCAACGTGTTCCGCGCGGACGTCATCGACATGGCGACGAACTCGCTGATGCTCCAGGTGGTCGGCGACGAGGACAAGATCAACGGGCTCATCAAGATGTGCGAGCCGTACGGCATCCGCGAACTCTCGCGGACGGGCACGATCGCGATGACGCGTGGGCAGAAGACGACGACGGTGCACGAGTCGGAGCCGGAGGCGATCGCACGGGTGCACCAGAGCCAGGGCCGGCGCGTGGAAGCGGACCTGCCCTTCAGCAGCGACTAGGGGCGCTGCAGGGAACCCCTGGAGGGGGCTAGCCGGCGCCGCCGGAGTCCGGCGCCGGCTCATGCCCAAAGGGGTTGAACACCGCCACGGAGGCGGGTTCGAAGTGCCTGACGTTGCGGGTGACGACCGTCAGGCCGTGCTCGAGCGCCGTGGCCGCGATCAGCAGATCGGCGCTCTGATAGCCGAGGGCAGCCGAGAGCCGGCCCCATCGCTGCGCAGTCGGGAGATCGACGGGAAGGATGCGGTCTCCGTACCAGGCGAGCACCCGGTCGAGCCAGCCGGACAGCTCGTCCGCGAAGGCCGGGGCTGCGCGCCGCTGCCGTTCGATACCTCGCTCGACCTCACCGATCGTCACAACACTGAGGAAGAGCCCCGACGTGCGCTGGCCCGTCAGCCACCGGGCGGGACCAGGGTGGCGGTCCCCCCGACGCAGCACCGACAGCACGTCGGTGTCGATCAGGAACATCAGAGGTCCGGCGACCGTGGGGGGACCGACAGTCGCTCGAACTCGCGGCCGTCGCTGGGGATATCGAGCAGCAGTTCGGCGAAGGTGGGCGCGTTCGCCTTCTCGATGTCGCGGAGTCGCTCGTATTCGTCGACCGCCAGCACCACCACAGCAGGGCGGCCCCGGCGGGTAACGCGCTGCGGATCGCCGGCGAGGGCTGCGTCGACGACGGCACTGAAGCGATTCTTGGCGTCCTGGAGGGGCCAGTCTGTCATGTCTCTGTCCAGCTAGATTGTCTGTCTAGATTATACGCTTACGTCAGCTCGACCAGCAGCGCCCCCGCCTCGACGACCTCGTCGGGGGCGACGTGGACGGCCCGTACCGTCCCCGCGCCGGGCGCGGTGATGGCGTGCTCCATCTTCATCGCGTCGAGGACGGCGACGACGTTGCCGTCCCCAACCGCGTCGCCCTCGCGCACATGTACGGCCGCGACGCGTCCCGCGAGGGGCGCGCGTATCTCGCCGACGGGACCCTCGCCAGCACGTGCGGCGGCAGCTGCGCCGGGGGGTGCGGCGAGACGCAGACGGAACTCCCGGGTCCCAGTCTCGACGACGATGGCGCCGTGGTAGTCCAGAGTCGCGGTGGCCGGGGTCAGATCCGCAACCGCTACGGGTTCGCCGTCGACGGTCGCAGCATCCCCGCCGATGGAGACGGCGCGAGGTCCGGCGCCGTCATCCAGCCAGAGGGTGCGGGCGCCGGGCGCGAGCCAGGCGGCGCTGTCGAAGCCCCGTCCTTCGCCCCCGGCGAGAAGCTGGGCGGCCGCGACAAGGGCGGCGGGGCCGGGCCGGGCGGCGACGAGAAGAGCGGAGAGCTCCCGTTCGAGCCACTGCACGCTGGCCACGCCGGAGACGAAGGCGGGGTCGGCGACGACGGCGCAATGCAGGGGCAGATTGGTTCGAAGACCCTCGACGGAGGCGCGGCCCAGCACGCCAGCCGCGAGGCCGAGGGTCTCGGGGCGGCCGGGACCGCGCACGACAAGCTTCGCGACGAGCGAGTCGTACTCGCTGGGGACGGCGTCGCCGGCCTCGTAGCCAGTGTCGAGGCGGGCGCCGGGGGCGTCCAGCGCGGTGAGGCGGCCGGCGGCGGGGAGGAAGCCCTGCCACGGATCCTCGGCGTTGAGGCGGAACTCGATGGCGTGGCCGTCGAAGCGCACGTCGTCCTGGAGGAAGGGGAGGGGCTCACCGGCAGCGACGGCGAGCTGGAGAGCCACGAGGTCGAGGCCGGTGACGGCCTCGGTGACGGGGTGCTCGACCTGGAGGCGGGGATTGACCTCGAGGAAGTAGCAGGGGCGGCGGCCGTCCTCCGGCTCGCCGACGAGAAACTCGACGGTGCCGGCGTTTACGTAGCCGGCGGCACGCATGAGACGAAGAGCGGCCGATGTCAGTTCGTCGCGCAGGGAGGCGTCCACGACGGGGCTGGGGGTCTCCTCGACGAGCTTCTGGTGGCGGCGCT
>JAJEIT010000004.1 GCA_022827945.1 Dehalococcoidia bacterium
GCCTGCGGCGGCTCCGACCCGGAGACGCCCCCCGCCGCGCCCACCCGGGCCCCCGCCACGGAGCCCGCCGCCACCGCCACCGCGACCGCCACCGAGACCCCCGCCACCGCGACCGCCACCGAGACCCCCGCCACCGCGACCGAGGCCCCTGCCACGGAGCCCGCGCCCACCGCCTCCGCCACCCCCGCCGAGCCGGAGGAGCCTCGCGAGCCGGGCGACCCCGACCTCGAGATCGTCACCCTCCTCCCGCCCGACGCCATCCCCGCCATCGACAACCCCCGCTTCGTCACCGCCGAGGAGGCCGACCGGCAGCTCACCCTGAGCGACCTCGTCATCGGCGTCTCCATCGACGGCGAGCACCGCGCCTACGGCGCCGCCTTCCTCAGCGCCCACGAGATCGTGAACGACACGCTGGGAGGCCGCGCCATCGCGGTCACCTGGTGACCGCTCTGCTTCACGGGCATCGTGTATGCCCGCGAAATCGAGGGAGAAACGCTGAGCTTCGGCGTCTCGGGCAAGCTCATCATGAACGCCCTCGTCATGTTCGACCGGCAGACCGAAACCCTCTGGAGCCAGTTCCTCGGCGAGGCCGTCGAAGGGCCGCTCAAGGGCACCCCCCTCGAGGTCGTGCCCGCCGTCCTCACCACCTGGGAGAGCTGGCGCCAGCTCCATCCCGATACGCAGGTGCTCGACCAGGGCGGCCTCGTGGTCGACGCCTACAGCGGCTACTACTTCAGCCCCCAGGCGGGCGTTATCGGCGAACGCAATGCCGACGACCGCCTCTTCGGCAAGGAGCTTGTCCACGGGGTCGTCATCCCCCAGGGGAGGAAGGCCTACGCCCACCGCGTCCTCGCCGCGAATCCCGTCGTCAACGACCTGATCGGCAACCAGCCCGTGCTCGTTGCCTGGGACGCCGTCGGACGCGCCGCCATCGCCTACGACCCCACCGTCGATGGCCGCCTCCTCACCTTCGAGGCGCACGAACCCGACGCCGGCGGCGAGACCCTGCGCGACCTCGAGACCGGCTCCGTCTGGTCCGTCCTCACGGGCGAGGCGCTTTCGGGCGAGCTCGAGGGCTCCCGCCTCGAGGTCCTCAACGGCTTCGCCGTCTTCTGGTTCGCCTGGTCGGACTACTTCCCCGACACCGACGTGTTCAACCCGGAGGGCTAGCCCGTGACACCCACCGCTTTGCGCGCAAGAGGTTCCACACCGCAAGATGGTCGGGTGCCTCCCTCCGTCCAGGTTTCCGGACTCTCGCGCCGCTTCGGCGAGATCACGGCTGTCGACGGCATCTCCTTCGAAGTCGGCGAGTCCGAGATATTCGGTTTCCTCGGCCCCAACGGCGCCGGCAAGACCACCACCATCTCGATGCTCTGCACGCTCCTCCGGCCGACCGCCGGTCGCGCCACCATCGGCGGCTACGACATCGTCGATGACCCCGCCGGCGTCCGCCGCGAGATCGGCATCGTCTTCCAGGACTCGACCGTCGACGAGCGCCTCACCGCCCGCGAGAACCTCGTCTTCCACGGCGAGCTCTTCGGCATGGCGAAGGAGGAGATACGCCCCCGCGCCTACCACCTCCTCGACCGCGTGGGCCTGCTCGACCGCTCGAACGACGCCGTCATCACCTACTCGGGCGGCATGCGCCGCCGCCTCGAGGTCGCCCGCGGCCTGATGCACTGGCCCTCGGTGCTCTTCCTCGACGAGCCAACCGTCGGCCTCGACCCCCAGACCCGCCGCAGCATCTGGGCCTACGCCCGCTCCCTGCGCGACACCGAGGGCGTCACCATCTTCCTCACCACCCACTACATGGACGAAGCCGAGGCCTGCGACCGCGTCGCCATCATGGACTACGGCAAGATCATCGCCCTCGATACGCCCGACCGCCTGAAGGCGCGCCTGGGCGGCGACGTCGTCTCCATCGCCGGGCCGGACAACGAGGCGCTCGCCCGCGAGGTGCGCGAATCCTTCGAGATCGAGCCCCGTTTCGAGAACGACGCGGTAGAGTTCAACGTCGAGCAGGGCGGCGAGTTCCTTCCCATCCTGCTCAACCGTATCGAGGGCGAGGTGCGCTCCGTCGGCATCCGCGCCCCAACCCTGGAGGACGTGTTCGTCACCATGACCGGCCACCAGATCCGCGAGGCCGAAGCGAGCGAGGAGGACAAGATGCGCTCCATGCGCCAGCGCGGGTTCGGGAGGATGCGATGACCGTCGAACAGGCAACTGCCGCGGCGGAAGCCGGCGCCGGCGTCGCGAGCGGCAGCGCGCGCCCCGCAACCGGACGCGCCAGCTTCCTGCAGGTCGTGCGCGTCATCTGGATGCGCGAGGTCCTCATCTACTTCCGCGACCGCCCGCGCATGATCTCCGCCTTCGTCATGCCCATCATGATGCTCGTCATGTTCGGCGAGGGGCTGGGCAACAGCATCGCCACCCTCCCCGGCGACATCGGCTACCGCCAGTTCATCTTCCCCGGCATGGTCGCCATGATCGTCCTGATGAACTCCGTCTTCTCCGGAGTCTCCATCGTCACCGACCGCCAGTTCGGCTTCCTCCGCGAGATCCTGGTGGCGCCCGTGAGCCGCACCGCCATCTGCATCGGCAAGATCAGCGGCGGCGCCACCGTCTCCCTCGTCAACGGCATCGTCATGTTCGTGATGGCGCCCATCCTGGGCATCGACATCACCCTCGAAGTCGTCGCCAAGCTCATCGGCCTCATCGCCCTCGTCTCCTTCATGCTCACGGGGCTGGGCGTGGCCATGGGCAGCCGCCTGCGCTCGGTCGAGAGCTTCCAGATGCTCTCCCAGGTCGCGATCATGCCGGCCATGTTCCTCTCCGGGATCTTCTTCCCCATCAACAACGTCCCCGCCTGGATGGACGTCATCGTCAAGCTCAACCCGGTCACCTACGCCGTCGCCCCCATCCGCGAGATCGCCCTCTCCGAGCAGCTCAAGGCCCTCCCCGCCGACGCCCCCTTCCAGATCACCCACGTCGACTGGTTCGGCTACACCCTCAGCACGTGGGAAGAGATCGGCGTCGTGGTTGTCTTCGGCGCGGCCATGCTCACCATCGCCATCCGCGCCATCCGCACGACCGAATAGGAAGGGACCGGCCCGCCGTGACGGAACGCTGGGTGGTTCCCGAGCCGCGGGCGGTGCTTGACGTGGACTCGCCCGACGGGACGCGTCTCAGGGTGCGGCGGCACGGCAACCCCGACGGCCCCCGCATGGTCCTGACCCACGGCAACGGCGCGGCCGCCGACGCCTACTACCCCTTCTGGTCGCTGTTGACCGATCGCTTCGACCTGTTCGTCTACGACCTGCGCAGCCACGGCTGGAATCCGGTCGGGGAACAGGCGGCGCACAACATCCCCGCGTTCGCCGAGGACTGCGGGGCGGTGGTGCGCGCCATCGCCGGCCGCTTCGGGGAGAAGCCCGTGATCGGCGTCTACCACTCCGTCTCCGCGCTGGGCGCCCTGCTCCACGCCCAGGAGCAGGACTCCTTCTCGACCCTGGTCCTCTACGACCCGCCCGTCTGCCCGCCGGGGGGCACGCCCGACGAGATGGAGCCCAGGCTCTGGCGCGTCGCCGAGGGCACCCGCCGGCGACCGGACCGGTTCGAGTCGCCCGCGGAGCTCGCCGAAAGCCTGCGCACGAATCCCGTCTACGGCCGCGTGCGCCCCGGCGTTCACGACCTCCTCGCCGAGGCGACGACCCGCCCCGCCGTCGACGGCGAGGGCTACGAGCTCTGCTGTCCGAAGGAGTACGAAGCACAGGGCTACGAGTTCGGGTTCGGGTGGGCCATGGAGGTCGACTTCAGCCGCGTCCGTTGCCCGGTCAAGGCCATCGGCTCCGACCCGACCACCCCGTTCTCGTTCCTCCCCTCGATGGACCTGCGGGAGCTGATCGAGACCAACTACGACTTCCTCCCCAGCACCACCCACTTCCTCCAGCTGGAGGAGCCCGAGCAATGCGCCGCCCTCGCCATCCAGTTCCTCGAGGAACGCGGCTTCGCCTGATTTGCAGGATGTCCGGGTTGAGGCCCCGGCGGAACTAGTTATCCCTCGCAGCGTCGCAAGTTGGGGTTGTTGAAGCTGTGGATGTTGAAGTCGAACTGCAGCAAGCCGTCCGGAATGCACCCCTCCAGGTTATTGCCGTACACCATGAGGGTCTCAAGACGTTCGAGTGAACCCAGCTCCTCCGGTATCTCACCGACCAGCCCAGTGCCGTAGAGGTTCAACGTCACCAGGCTGGCGAGCGAGCCAAGCTCCGGCGGAATGCTGCCTCCCAGGGGGTTCTCCCCGAGCCTCAGCTCCCGCAGTTCGGTCAAGAGGCCGAGCTCCGGCGGGATGCCGCCCGTCAGGTCATTCCGATAGAGGTCCAGCCGCTCCAGCGCCGAGAGCCGGCTCAGCGAGAGGGGAATGGGACCTGCCAGGCCCTGGCTGAACAGGCCCACTTCCACCACCCGGCCGGTCCACCTGCTGACCGTCACCCCCTGCCAGACCTCGACGGGGGTGAAGGCGCTCCAGTTCAGGGTTCTGCTGCCGCCAAAGGTCGCCTTCGCCTCCAACAGGGCCTGGCAGTCTGGAGCTGTGCGGGGGTCATCACACGAAGGTGGTGCGGGATGCTCCCGCACCGAAGCGGCGAGCCGGTCGAAGAGCGAGCCCACATCCCGCTCGCCGCCTGCTCCAGTGATGCGGCGCGAGAGGGTTCTCCCGGTCGTGGCGTCGAGTGTAAGCACCGAACCGCTCGCTTCGTCTCGTAGCCCGGCCCGGTTGTTGCGCACGTACTCCAGCGTGAGGCGCATCCCCCGGGGTACGTCCACGACGAGGAAGTTGGAGCCGTCGATGCGGTACGACCGCCCCCCGTCCACGGTCTGGAAGACCTTCAAGCGGTGGACGCCGTCGGGGTCACGGGGCGGGCCGAGAGGCTGCACCCGAGCCGACCTCACGAGCTGGTCGAAGAGATTCGACGTGCTGACGCGACAGTGGCTGGGACTCTCGACAACCGACCGGGAGAGCTCTTCGCCCGTCAAGGCGTTGATGACGAGGTGGGAATGGCTCGTGAGCTCCTCGATCTTGACGGCCACGTCCCCATCCTCGTTTCGCATGAGTTCTCCGAGCAGATATCGCCCTCCTGAGGGGAGATCCGTGACAAGCGAGGGTGAGAGGCGGTAGGTGCCTGCGAGGTCGGTGGTTTGCCGGGGCATGAACGGAATCCCGTCCGCGCCCAACGTCAGGGCAGGCCGGTACTCGCGGTCGAAGAGCAAGGCGGATGGGCACTGGCAATAGGTAAGCCCGAGTGCGGCCCGGTCGCTCAGCGCACCACCCAGGGCTAACGGAATACAGCCCGTCAGCCGGTTGCCGGTCAGGCGGAGGTCGAGCCTGGTGCCTTTCGCCAGCTCTGCGAATGCAATGGGGATGCCGCCCGTCAGGCGGTTGTTCCGCAGGTCCAGGAGAAGGGGCTCGATGCGTGAGTAGTCCATTCCCGGCGACAGGTTCTCCAGATCCGACAACCCCTCCGGTATCTGCCCGGTGAGCCGGTTGCCGAAGTGGTTGAGCTCCCCCAGGTACCTGAGGTGTCCGAGATCGCCGGGGATCTCCCCCGAGAGCTGGTTGCCGTTCAGCCGGAGTGTCTCCAGGTCCACCAGTGCGCCCAGTTCGGCGGGAATGCCGCCATGGAGGCTGTTGTCCGCAAGATCCAGGCGCTTCAGTTCCGTGAGCCTCGCGATCCCCGCCGGAATCCGTCCTCGCAGCCCCCCACTGGTGAGTTCGAGCGAGGTAACCCGCAAGGGAACCCCGCCGAGCTCCACGCCTTCCCAGTCGCCGATCGGCCGGTTCGCGCTCCAGTTGGGAGGCGAAGCTGCTCCCGCGAGGACGGTCCTCGCTTCGAGGAGGACGGCGCAGTCTCTGACAAGAGCGGGGTTGTCCTCGGGCTGGGGTACGGCGCCGTCCCGCGAACACCTGTCGGTCAGGCCAGGTTGGGGCGGTTCCAGCCCGGCGAGGGTGCTTGCCACGTCGCACAACGGCAGGTCGATCTGCCCGAGGGAGGTCCCGTCGTCCCAGGAAAGCCTGGCAAGTTTCGAATGCAGCACCCGCGAGATGCACCCCGTCAGGGGGTTGTTGACGAGGGAGACCCTGATCAGCTGGGGGAGCGAATCGAGGGAACCGGGGATCTCACCCGTGAGCCTGTTGTTGTAGAGGTACAGGTGCACCAGGTTCGTCAGGGCTCCCAACTCCGGCGGGATCGAACCAGTCAGTTCATTCTGCCCGAGGTCGAGGTGCGTGAGGTACTCGAGCCCACCGAGCTCTGGCGGAATCTCGCCTGTCAACCGGTTCCCCGTCAGGTTGAGCGATCGCAAGGCGCGAAATTCGCCAAGCTCCGGGGGAATGGTCCCGGTCAGCTGGTTTCCCCCGAGGGTCAGGTTCCACAGGTAGGGGATCGTCGCGAGCTCTGGCGGAATCTCGCCGCTGAGTCTGTTGCCGCCGAGGCTGAGATGCGTGAGGTTCTGCAGTGAGCGGAGCTCGACCGGGATCTCGCCCGTAAGTTGATTGCCGCCCAGCTTCAGGGTCCGCAGGTTGCTGAGCGAGGCCAGGCCGACCGGTATCGGGCCGGTCAACCCGTTCCGGGAGAGGTCCAGGTAATTCAGATGAGAGAGCGCGGCAAGCTCCGGGGGAATCCCTCCGGTGAGTGTGGCGTCACGCAGGTGAAGGGACCGCAGTTCCTCCAGTTGCCCAAGGCTTGGGGGAAGCCGGCCCTTCAGTTCGCCCCAGAGACTGATCTCGGTCACGCGTGGCGGCGAGCTGCTCAGGGTGATCCCGGTCCACTCCCCGATGGGCCTGTCGGTGCTCCACCGGGGAGCGGTGCCGCTTCCGGCCAGAGTGTCGCGTGCCCCCAGCAACACCTCGCAGTCGCGGACAAGGCCGGGGTTGCGCTCCGGTTCCGGGACCGCCACGCCGTCTGAACACGCTCCAGCAGAAGGCAACGGAATGGGCACGTTCAGGACTGTGTCTCCGTACCGGAACGTCCGACCGGAACTGAAACCGTCTTCGAGGGGAAGCGGGATGGTCCCAGGGTCGCCCACAGCCCGTCCGCCGGCCGGGCGCTGATGTAGAGGCTCTTGCCATCCCGGACGTCTTGCCAGACTCGCACCTCAATCGTTACGGGTGACCCGAGCAGGAGCGGAACATTGAGTGCGATGTCTCCGTAGCGGTAACGCCCCGTCGGGCTGAGGCCGTCCTCCAGCGGCAGGGGAACCGTGCCCAGCGTGTCCCAGGAGCCACCGGCCGGACGAGCGCTGATGTGGATGTCGTGGTCGTTGTTCACGTGCTGCCAGACGCGCACTTCAACGCTCACCGCGGTCGTGTTCTGCGCGCCTCCCACCGCCGTTCCTGCAGACGCCAGCCCAGCGGCTACCGCAACGATAGCCACCTGCAGGAGCAGGGCGTTTCCCAATAGCCCTCGCGCCACCCGATGGGAGATACGCGCCGGTTCGCCCGATCGTTCCCGTTGCACAGGGGCGACTCTAACGTCCTCCTATCGGGATTACCCCCGCCCGCAGCCGAAACAGCGCCGCCCCGGAGGGCGGCGCTGACTGGTGGAGGGGTGAGCCGGCGGTGGGCGTTAGCTGCCGACGACGCCCCCGTCGTGGGCGAGGGACATGGACCGCAGCGAATGTGGTGGGTTGGCGCTACTCGTCCGCGCAGTGCTCGATCGGCTCTAGCTCCCACCACGCGTCCGGCAGCCGCACCGCAATGCCGTCAGCGTCCCCGCCCCGCACCTGGACGTACGTCGCAGAGCTCCCGGATGCCGTGAAGCCGGCAGTCTCCTCATACCACCCGATCATGGTGCAGGCGCCCGTCGGCGGAGGGTAGATCGCGATGGCGTACCACCCCTCCGCCGGGACGGC
The DNA here is from genome assembly GCA_022827945.1 of Dehalococcoidia bacterium. Classification (GTDB taxonomy): domain Bacteria; phylum Chloroflexota; class Dehalococcoidia; order Tepidiformales; family Tepidiformaceae; genus UBA2991. The sequence continues at coordinate 7,906 of JAJEIT010000004.1, forward strand.
GATGGCGAATCCTCCATCCGCCACGGTCAGGCTGTAGCTGCTGTGCGCCCCGTCCCTTGACACGGCCACAAGGGCGATCCGTCGCAGGCCATCCCCGCGCGGTCCCACCACAGACCCGCTGATGGTGTGGAGCGGCGGCCGGTTCTCGGCGCGATGAAGCTCGAACTCCTCGTAGAACTCGTCCACGTCGACACCGAAGACGCTGCTGAAGGCCTCTCTCCACGGGAGGCCGGTCGCAATGCTCCGGTAGTAGTCGAGGAGGGCCTCTTCGCCCGCCCGCTGGGCAAGCAGGTCCACCGCCAGGAATCCGAGGACGTAGCCTTCCACGAAGATCTGATCGCCCGTTGCCTCGAGCGTGCCGGCCCACGATGCGACGGCGATCGCGTTGTCGTCCCTCACTTCCTCGTAGGTTCGGGGCCCCACCTGGGCCCGGTAGCGGGCTTCCGCGTACTCGGCCATGCCCTCCAGGAGCCAGATCGGCCCGGTGGCGCGGCGGAACCCGTCGAGGTTCTCGCCGAACCCCGACAGGTGAATCTGCAGGAGGTGGAAGTACTCGTGGTCGAGAACGAGGGAGCCGTCGAAACGACAGAGGCCGTCGATGAGGAAGATCGCCGACCCCGATCCGGCGAAGCAGGTTCCTCCGCCCAGGCGGAATCCCGTCACGTCCTTGACGACGCTCGCGAGCGTACCGCTCTCCTTCACCAGGTAGACGTTGACCTCGGGCACGCTGGCCCCGAAGCGTTCGTCGAAGAAGGGGATGATCCGGGCCAGCTGGGCGTGGACTTCCTCCGCAACACCCTCGTCGAGGCCGTCGTAGAGGACGACCGTCGCCTCCACCGTCTCTCCCGAGTCCAGGTGAACCGTACGTGTCGTCGCCTCGCCCTTCGGGCCGCACGCGCTCAGCGCCAGCGCGACGAGTCCGACGCCAAGGGCCACCGTCATCGGGGAACGCCAGAATTGCGTCACGAGCCAAGCATAGGGGCGGCTAACAGGACCCGGCGGTAGCGGACTGGCGGGGCGGTACACCTTTGGAAGCCGATCCGCCCCGCCCTCCGCCATCATTCACGATAGCCCACAACAGAAGCGGGGCGCCCGAAGGCGCCCCGCGATGGTGCGTTGCCGGTGACGGTTCGCGCTAGGCCGTGCCGTGGCGCAGGAGCTTGCCACTCGTCGCGCCCGTGCACTCGCCGTCCACGAACGTCTCCTCGCCGTTGACCATGATGTGGCGGTAGCCGTGCGGCTTCCGGATCAGGCGCCACGCGCCTGCCGGGTAGTCGTACGCCTTCTCCGTCGTTCCCATGTCGAGGTTCTCGAGGTCGTAGACCACGATGTCGGC
>JAJEIT010000095.1 GCA_022827945.1 Dehalococcoidia bacterium
CCACCGACCACCGACCACCGACCACCGAGGCAGCCGATGACCCTCAACATCGACGACGTCGACCTCTTCTCTCCCGAGACCCAGGAAGACTGGTACCCCTCCTACCACGCCATCCTCGACCAGGCTCCCGTCTACCCCATCCCCGGCCGCAACATGTTCCTCGTCTCCAAGTTCGAGGACATCGCCTGGATCGTGCGCAACCCCGATCGCTTCCCGCACAACGCCACCGGCAGCCACGGCCTCCTCATGAGCGAAGAGGCCAAGGCCTACCACGAGGAGCACGGCTACCCCCGCATCCAGCCCCTCAGCACCAATCCCCCCGAGCACCGCCGCTACCGCGAGCTGGTCGACCCCTTCTTCTCCCCCGCCGGCGCCACCCGCCAGCAGGAGATGATCGCCGCGACCATCGAGGAGCTGGTGGACGAGATCGTGGCGAAAGGACGCGTCGAGTTCGTCGAGGACTTCGCCGTCCCCCTCCCGGTCCGCGTGATCACGCTCATGCTCGGCTTCCCGTTGGAGGACATCCCCGACCTGCGCGTCTGGTCGAACGCCTGGGTCATGCCCTTCCAGCTGGGCCTCACCCACGAAGAACAGATGTACCTCGCCGAGAAAGGCGTCGAGTTCCAGAAGTACATCGAGGGCTTCATCGACGAGCGCCGCGCCAACCCGGGCGAGGACGTGCTCTCGCACCTCGCGGCGCGCGCCCGCTACGCCGGTGAACGCCCGCTCAGCAACGAAGAGATCATCGGCATCATCTCCCACCTCTACATCGGCGGGAACGAGACCACGACCTTCGCCCTCACCTCGGCGCTCTGGCTCCTGACCCAGGACCCGGCACTCTGGCCTCGGCTCAAGGAAGACCGCTCGCGTGTCCGCTTCTTCGTCGAGGAGGTGCTGCGGCTCGAATCGCCCACGCAGGGGCTCTTCCGCATCGCCGCGCAGGACGAGGAGTTGCGTGGCGTGAAGATTCCCGCCGGCTCCGTCCTCCACCTCCGCTTCGCCGCCGCCAACCGCGACGCCGACGAGTTCCCAGAGCCCGATGACTTCAGCCTCGAACGCCCCAACGCCGCCAAGCACGTCGCCTTCTCGCAGGGCGAGCACATGTGTCCCGGCGCGGGCCTCTCCCGGCTCGAGCAGAACATCACCTGGGAGACGATGCTCGACCGCGTCGAGCGCTTCGACCTCGTGCCCGGCGCCAACGACTTCGCCCACCTGCCCGGCTTCGTCCTCCGCGGGCTCAAGGAGCTCCACGTCGACATCACGCCCGCGGAGTAGCGGTGGCGGCGCCCCCTACAGGTTCTCGACCAGCCAGCGGTGCACGTCTGCGCACCTGAGGAGGTGGCGCGCGCACCACGGGGCGAAGTCCGCCCCGTCCTCGGGGAACGGCTCCATCCACCGCACCTGGAGCCACTTGCAGCGGAGCAGGTCGGCGCGCGGATGGTCGGCGGCGTACGGCTTCGGGACGCGCTTGTACTCGATGCCGGCAACATCCGCGCTCGTGTCCGCGACCAGCGCCGCAATCGCCGAGGCGAGCGGCGCGCCCGTCGCCTCCGCGTCAACCCGCTCCCGCCAGCGGTCCAGCGACGCCGGCATGACCCCCGTCGCGAACCCCACTTCGTCCGCGGCCAGCCGCACGAACAGCGTGGGCGCGGACTTCTTCTCGTCGCCCTCCCACCAGCGGAACAGCAGGTGGTCCTTGTAGGGAGTCTTGTCGGCGGAGAAGCGGATGTCGCGGTTGGTCGGCGAGATGGAGCCGTTCACGCGAGGCACGCCCACGATCGCCGGCGACAGCTCGTTCCGCAGCTCCGTCGCGACCGCATCGACCAGCGCCTTCGCAGGCTCGGCGATCAGCGCCTGGTACGCGGCGCGGTTGGCGTCGAACCATGCCTTGTCGTGCGTGGGAAGCTCCCGCAGGAAGTCGCGTGCCTCTGCCGGGAAGGTGACGGAGGGGGTCACGATGAGCTCCCGTCGACGAATGCCCGTCCCTCGTCGAGGAGCGTCTGCCACAGCCTGGGGTCGCGACCCGGCACGTGAACCCACTCGCGAAACCGCCGCCCGGCCGGCGCGAAGGGCAGCCCCGCCCCCGCCTCGACCAGCTCTTCCACCCTGTTCGCGGGAACCTTCACGATCAGGTCGCCCGAGCGGTGCTCGGCCATCGCCAGGAACTCCCCGCTGCTCGTGCGCAGGCAGGGGAACCCCATGATCGTGCCCTCCTCCACCTCCCCGGCGGCAAGCAGCGGGTCCGCCAGCTCCTGGAAGAGCGCGCCGTCGAAGCCCGGGCCGGGCCGGATTGGGCTCACTGGCCCTGCAGGGCGCGGCGCACCCTGTTCATGGCCACGGCCGGCTGAGGCGGGCCATCCCCTCCGAACTTGGGGATAGCGTCACGCCAGCTCAGCCGCATGTCCCACGCGGCCAGCGGCGCCAGCAGGATGGCCGGCAGGATGATGATCGCCTCGACTCCGACCGCATAGGAAAGCGCCGCCGCCTGCGTCTCGCCCAGCGCCACAAGCGCCTCCTTCGCGAGGAACGCGAGGCCGACGCTCGCCTGTGCCAGCGGAATGCCCGCGCCGATGTTCGCCGCCGCCACCACGAAGACGTGCACGAGGAAGTTGAGGCTGATGCCGAGCGAGGCCGCCACGGCCCAGTAGAGGAGCGCCTCGCTCATCCAGATCGCCGCGGTCAGGACCAGCACGTTCGATGTCTGGCGGAAGCTCTGCACCGAGCGCAGGCCGGTCAGGAACGGCTCGACACGTGGGTGTGCGAGCAACCCGCGCCAGCCGATCGCCGAGGGCGGTTCCCCCCGGTCTCGCGTCAGGAACCACGCCAGCGCGATCCCCGCGGGCGTCCCGAACAACATGAACGCTCCCAGCCCGGTGAAGCCGTCCCCGATGGTGAGGCTCGCGATGGCCACCGCCATGAGCAGGGCGAACACGAAGCCGTCCATGATCCGTTCCAGAGACTCCGCCCCCAGCAACTCCAGCCGGCCGATGCCGAACTTGCGTGCGGTTACTTGGATCATGAGCACGTAGCCCAGCCCGAACGGCAGCGCCATGTTGGCCGCCTGCCCGAGGATCACTCGCGGGAAGGCCCGCCTCGTCGTCACCGACTTCAGGTGCCCGACCAGGATCTTCCAGCGGATCGCGCGCAGCCAGTAACGCGTGAAGAACACCAGTGCGATG
>JAJEIT010000098.1 GCA_022827945.1 Dehalococcoidia bacterium
GGAAGAACCCCGCGACGATCACGACCGCGAGCAGCGCCAGGACCAGGCCGCCCTGCACCAGCGGCTCACTCGCGAGGCCCCGTCCCCGGCTCGACACGTTCGACGCACGGCGGCGCGCGCGCAGCAGCGCGCGAGGACGTCGCGGATTCGGCGGAGGGGTCACCAGGCCGCTGATACGCTCTCGCCCCCTCGGCGGCTCGCTGGTTCAAGGCGAGCGGCGCCCACCGACCCCCGCGACACCCCCAGAGTCTAGCAACCCGGCACGCTTGGGCGGCACAGAAAGCGTAGCGTCCCGGACCAGCCAATCGAGGAGGCGGCCGGACCGGAAAGCAACCCTCTCCGGCAAGCGAGCGGGAGAGGGATCCGGCTCTGATCCCCTCTCCCCCCGTCACGGGGAGAGGGTGAGGGGGGGTCCGCGGAGTGTGACCGCCCAGTGGAGAGCCCACCACACCCTCACCCCAACCCTCTCCCGCCCCGCGGGGTATCGCCGCGTCCGACGAGCGTCGAGGGCTCCCCTCGGCGCTCCGACCCAGCGAAAGAGTGGGAGAGGGGGCCAGACAGACGGGGCGGAAGAAGGACGGGAGGTGGGCGGCTAGATGCCGTCGGACTTGAGCATCGTGAGGAACTCGGAGTTGGATTCGGTCCTCGCCACGCGCTCGATCACGGTCTCGGTCGCGTCGGTGCCCTGGTCGCCGACCATCGCGGCCATGCGACGCAGCAGCCACACCTGGCGCAGCTGCTCCTCGCTGAACAGCAGGTCCTCGCGACGCGTCGAGGAGGCGAAGATGTCGATCGCCGGGTAGATGCGCTTCTCCGCCAGCCGGCGGTCGAGGCGGATCTCCATGTTCCCGGTGCCCTTGAACTCCTCGAAGATCACGTCGTCCATGCGCGAGCCGGTCTCGATCAGGCACGTCGCGATGATCGTCAGCGACCCGCCGTCCTCGATGTTGCGCGCGGAGCCGAAGAAGCGCTTCGGCGGGTAGAGCGCGATCGGGTCGATGCCGCCCGAGAGCGTGCGCCCGCTGGTCGGCACCGCGAGGTTGTACGCCCGCGCGAGGCGCGTGATGGAGTCGAGCAGGATCACCACGTCGCGCCCGGTCTCGACCAGCCGGCGCGCCCGCTCGATGGCGATCTCGGCGACGCGCGTGTGGTCCTCGACCGGCTCGTCGAAGGTCGAGGCGATGACCTCGCCGCGGACGGAGCGGCGCATGTCCGTGACCTCCTCGGGGCGCTCGCCGACGAGCAGCACCATGAGGTACACGTCCGGATTGTTCTGCGTGATGCCGTGCGCGATCGACTTGAGGAGCATGGTCTTGCCGGCCTTGGGCGGCGAGACGATCAGCCCTCGCTGCCCGCGCCCGACCGGCGCGAAGAGGTCCACGAGACGCTGGCTGAGCTCGATGCTGTCGGTCTCCAGCTCCAGCATCTGGTCGGGGAAGATCGGCGTCAGCTCCTCGAAGTTGGGGCGACGCTTGGCGGTCTCGGGGTCGACGCCGTTGATGGCCTCGACGCGGAGCAGACCGTAGTACTTCTCGGAGTCCTTGGGCTGGCGCACCTGCCCGGTGACGTAGTCACCGTTGCGGAGCGCGAAGCGGCGGATCTGCGACTGCGAGACGTAGACATCGTTCGGGCCGGGCACGAGGCGGTCCCCGCGCAGGAAGCCGAAGCCGTCGTCGACGACGGAGAGGACGCCGCCCGAGAAGATCGTGCCCTGGCGCTCGGCCTGGTCGTGGAGGATGCGGTAGAGGAGGTCCTGCCGCGCGTACCCCTCGGGGTTGTCGATGCCGTGCTCGACGGCGACCTCGAGCAGCGCCTCGCGAGGCTTGGCCTCGAGCTCGGCGATGTTGAGGCTGGGGGGCGCTGGGCCCTCGACGCGCGGAGCCCGCGCGCGACCGTTGCCGCCGTCGCGCCGATCCTCGCGCCGTTGTTCGTCTGCTACTCGTGCGGAGCCGTCTCGGCGGCCCCGTGCGGGCGTACGTGCCATGAGCCTACTTGTGTCGCATCACTGCGCGCTGAGAGGGGATGGGTGTGGACAGGTGGTGTCCGGCCCCGAGTGTAACGCACCGATCCCGACGTGAACACCCCCCGCCGTCACGGCCGATACGCCCCGCGACTACCTGGGGGCCATCCCAGCCTCACGAGCCCGTGGGTGACTGCTGCTCGTGAAACTGACTCCGGTTCTCGAACGGCACTCCACGCACCTCCTCGAGAATCAGCTGGCAGATAGGCTCGCCGGCCTGAAGCCTGATCGACTGGGTTCCCAGGTTTCTGAGCTCCAACGTGATGTTCCCGTCCCACCCGGCGTGGATGGTCGGTGCGGTGAGGTGGACAATCAGACCGAACCTCGCGTATGAGCTCTTCCCCTCGACACGCGCAGCAAGCGAGGGCTTCCCCATCGCATCGGCTGTGAAGCGGTCCGGCAGGGGAAGCGCCACCCGCTCAGCCGTCATCCCCAACACGAACTCATTCTGCTGAAGCTCGTAACCCTGGTCGGGGTCGATGTCCACCGAGTCGGACAGCCTCGCGAGTGTCCTCACAACACCGCCCCGCGACGGGTCGAGTCCTCCCGTCGCCAGGTCCTCCGGTTCAGGTTTCTGAAGGACCGGGCTCAGCGTCAGGTCGACAGCAGTCGTCCCGTACGGCGACTTCGACTCGTCATTCGGCTGGGCGAACCGGGGAGCGGGCTCCGGCTCGATGACAAGCCTGCCGTCGTCGAGAGCTTCAAGGATAGCGCTGTTACTGAGAATCACGAGTCGGCTGGGATCACGCGGGTTGGGGCAGGGGCTGGAGCTGCTCTGCTCGAACCGTGGCCATCCGGCCTGACCCGAAGACCTCTCCCGGGAGACTCACCAGCTTGAAGTCGCCCCGCTCGTCGACCAGCGTCACCTCGATCAACCCGTCATCGCCGAGTGGGGTCACCGCACGCTCACCTACGAGCACCGAGACTGTCCGACCTTGGGAATCCTCGAACATGAGAGCTCGTTCACTCGGGAACATCCCGGGGAAGAGCTTGCCGCGGAGGTAGTAGCGAGGAAGCTGACTCATAGACGAACCTTACCCGAATCAGACCACATGTTCCACAGTGCTTCGTCGGGAGACTAGACCGGCGTGTACTTCGCGGCGTCCGCGAGGAAG
>JAJEIT010000008.1 GCA_022827945.1 Dehalococcoidia bacterium
AACTCGTCGTCGCTCATGGGGCTCTCGACCACCTCCGGCTGGAAGCCGTTGAGGCGGACGCCGTGCTCAAGGTGCTTGCCGTAGCGGAGCGGCTTGCCGTTCTCGAGGTAGACCATGCGATCCTGGCGCACATCCTTGTCGGCGAACGAGGCGAAGGCGCCGTCGTTGTAGATGTTGCAGTTCTGGAAGACCTCGACGAAAGACGCGCCCTTGTGCTGGGCGGCAGTGGCCAGGGTCGCCTCCAGGTGCTTCGTGTCGCGGTCGACGGAGCGGGCGACGAAAGTCGCGCCGGCGGCGAGGGCGAGCTTGATCGGGTCGAGGGGGTTTTCGGTCGTACCCATGGGGGCCGACTTGGTGACCTTGCCGATGGGGGAAGTGGGCGAGTACTGGCCCTTGGTGAGGCCGTAGATGCGGTTGTTGAAGAGGACGACCGTCACATCGACGTTGCGGCGGAGGAGGTGCATGAGGTGATTCCCGCCGATGCTGAGGCCATCGCCATCGCCGGTGATGACGAAGACGGTGAGCTCGGGGCGGGCGGTCTTGAGACCGGTCGCGATGGCGGGGGCGCGGCCGTGAATGGTGTGGAAGCCGTAGGTGTTGACGTAGTAGGGGAAGCGGCTGGAGCAGCCGATCCCGCTGACGAAGACGATCTCCTCACGGGGAATACGAAGGCCGGGCAGAGTCTTCTGCATCTGGGCGAGGATGGAGTAGTCCCCGCAGCCCGGGCACCAGCGGACTTCCTGGTCGGAAACGAAGTCCTTCCGCGTAAGGAGAGGGATCTCCTCCTCGATGGCTCCGTTGGAACTAGCTGCCGTCACTGGATAGCCTCCCGCGGCGAAGGTCGCCGCTAGAACTCGAACTCGAAGGGGCCGCCCACACCCAGGACCTCATCGATCTTGCCGGAGATCTCGGAGATCTTGAACGGTTGGCCGGCGATCTTGTTGAAGGGGATCGCGTCCACCAGGAACTGCGACCGGATGAGCACGGAGAGCTGCCCGTTGTTCAGCTCCGGCACCAGGACCTTGTCGTAGCGCGAGAGGACGTCGCCGAGGTTGGAGGGGAAGGGGTTGAGGTGGCGGATGTGGGCGGACGCCACCGACTTGCCCTCCGACCGGGCCCGCTCGCCCGCGCTGGTGATGGCCCCGTAGGTGCCGCCCCAGCCGAGGAGGAGCAACTCGCCCTCCTGGGGACCGGTCACCTCGATATCGGGAATGTCGTTCGCGACCTTCGCCACGCGCTCGGCGCGGGTGAGGGTCATCTTGTGGTGATTCCCGGGCTCGTAGTTGATGTCGCCCGTCTCGTACGACTTCTCGAGACCGCCGACGCGGTGCTCGAAGCCGGCCTGTCCGGGAACGGCCCAGGCCCGCGCCAGCGTGTCCGGGTTGCGCTCGTAGGCGTGGGAGGCGCTGGTCGGGTCGGCGTGGCTCCACTCGACCGGCGGAATGTCCGCCAGCCGGGGGATGGGCCAGGGCTGGGAGCCGTTCGCGAGATAGCCGTCGCTGAGCATGATCACGGGAACCATGTACTTGAGGGCGATGCGGAAGGCCTCGATGGCCATCCAGAAGCAATCGCCCGGCGTGGAGGGCGCAATGATGGCGACGGGAGAGTCGCCATTGCGGCCGTACATCGCCTGGAGCAGGTCGGCCTGCTCGGTCTTGGTGGGCATGCCGGTGCTGGGGCCGGCTCGCTGCACGTCAAGGATGACGAGCGGGAGCTCGGCCATGACGGCGAGGTTGAGGCCCTCGCTCTTGAGGGCGAGGCCGGGACCGCTGGTGCCGGTGAGGGCCATCTGGCCCGCGTAGGAGGCGCCGATGGCGGCGCAGACCGCGCTGATCTCGTCCTCCGCCTGCATCGTCTTGACGCCGAACCGCTTGAAGCTGGCAAGCTCGTGCAGGACGTCGGAGGCAGGGGTGATCGGGTAGCTCGCGTAGAAGAGGGGCAGGCCCGCGAGGTGCGAAGCCGTCACGAAGCCGAGGGCCGTCGCCTCGTTACCGCTGATGTGGCGGTAAACGCCGGGCTCGACGTCGGCGGGGGGCACCTCGTAGCGCTCGTGCACGAGCTCGCTGGTCTCGCCGAAGGCGTTGCCGGCGCGCAGCGCGCGCAGGTTCGCCTCGAGGACGACAGGGTTGCGCTGGAACTTGTCCGTCGCCCAGCGGACGACGGTGTCCATGGGACGGCTGAAGAGCCAGAGGACGAGGCCGAGCGCGTAGAAGTTCCGCGAACGGAAACGCTCCTTGGCGCCGAGCTCGAGCCCGTCGAGGGCGTCGGCGTTGTTCTTCGTGATGTCGATACGCATGAGGCGGTAGGACGAGAGGGACCCGTCCTCGAGGGGATTTGCCTCATAGCCGGCCTTGCGCAGGTTGGTGGCGTTGAACTCGCCCTCGTCGACGATGAGCAGCCCGCCACGAACGAGGTCGCCCAGGTTCGTCTTGAGGGCAGCAGGGTTCATCGCGACAAGCGCGTCCGGGTTGTCGCCGGGGGTGTGGATATCGTTGCTGGAGAAGGAGAGCTGGAAGCCCGACACGCCCGGAAGCGAGCCGGTTGGGGCGCGGATTTCGGCGGGGTAGTCGGGCAGGGTGGCGAGATCGTTCCCGTAGACGGCCGTCGTGCGGGTGAACTGCGTACCCGTGAGCTGCATCCCGTCGCCGGAGTCACCAGCAAAGCGGATCGTGACGCGATCGCGCGTCGTGGTAGCTTCGGAGAGCGGTGACTCGATTTCGGTGGTCATCCTGTGACTATCCCCCCTCCCGCTTCGCCACGACCTGGTGGGGACGCGGCGGCAGGTTCAGCACTTCCTCGGGAAAAGATTCGGCGAAGTGCTGCAGAAGCTCGCCCAGACGTACGAGCCCGACGACGGCGCCATCTTCCATGACCGGCAGGGTGCGATAGTTGTAGCGCTGCATGAGCGCGATCGCATCACCCACGGTGGTCGAGGAGGCGATGGTGACCGGATTGCGGGTAAGCAGGTCGGGGTCGAGCGGCTGATCCCAGTCGAAGTCTCCAGCCATGCAGCGCGTGAGCACATCACGTTCGGTGAAGATGCCCACGAGCTCCTCCTTCTCCACGGCGAGGACGCATGAGCGCGCGCCCGAGTGCATCCGCTGGACAGCGGTGCGAACAGTGGCCGTGGGAGGGAGAAACACTGGCTCCGCGAGTGGGAGTTCGCCCACGCGCTGGTCTATGAACTTCGCGAGCCGGGACCGATCCATCCGTTCCTGACTGCTTCCGCGAGCCGCGGGGTTTACCCCTGCGGTAGCGCTTAGCTCTGCATCGGAGTGTAGCGCCTTTTCTGCTTATACACGCCAGCGGGGGCACCGGCTACGGTCTCGCTTACACGGGCAGGGATCTCCAGCATCGGTCACACGTGCGGGAGGGCGAGAGGGGTTACAATCCCGCCGCACGAAAACTTGCCCGAGGGGGCCAGGGATGAACATCCGGATCGTGGCGATTGCCCGGCCCGTGGGAACGGCCGGGGAGGAGATCGCCCAGCTAACCGCAGAGAAGCTGGGCTTCCGTTTCTACGACTACCAGGTGGTGCAGACGGCCGCGCAGGAAGCGGGCGTCTCGCCGGAAACGGTGAGCGAGGCGGAGCACACGCCTTCGCTGCTGACCCGCATCCTGGAAGCGCTGGCGCGCAACCCCAGCATGCCCGTGGCCGCCTGGGCCGACCCGGTCCCGCTGGCGACCAACCCCCTCCTCACGTCCACCGAGTACCGGCGCTTCATCGAGGACGTGATCCGCGACCTCGCCGACCAGGGCGAGGCGGTGCTGATGGGACACGGCGCGCCGATGGTCCTGCAGGGCCGGTCCGATACGCTCAAGGTGCTCACGACCGGCTCCACGGAGCAGCGCGCCGAGCGCATCGCCGGCGGCATGAACATCGATGTCGCGTCAGCGCGCAAGACGGTCGAGAAGACGGACGCCGAGCGGCAGGACTACTTCCGGCGGTTCTACAACCGGGCGTGGCTGGCCACGGAGAACTACGACCTCTGCCTGAACACGGACCGGCTTACGCCTGACCAGGCGGCCACGATCATCGCGCAGACGGCGCAGATGCACTAAGGCGGGCGATCAAGCCCGCTCGAAGGCGACGATGGCGGCGCCGAGCAGCACCGCCTGGATGAGCGCAGCCGAGGCCATGAGCCAGAGGCCGGCGGCCCGCTCGCGGGCGTGCAGGATGAATCCCAGAGCCAGGTTCACGGCGACGATGCCCCCGCCCACGGCGCCGATGCGCAGGAGCTCCGAGCGCTCGCCTACGCGCACGATTCCGGTGCTCCTGGGAAAGTCAATCTGCACGAGCGCGGGCAGATCCGGGTACTGGGTGAAGAGGTAGCCGCCGAGCACCCCGAGCGCCGCAAGGACGAGACTGAAGACGAACCAGACGTGGCGGTCGCGCCAGAGGGGGAGCACGGAGAAGCCGCGGGGCTCGGCGCGCTGGGGTTCGCCGGGCTCGAAACCGACAATGAGGCGACGCGAGCAGGCCTCGGCGAAGGCAACCTGGTCGGGCACGGTGAGGCCGTAGGTGCGCCCGGGCGTGACGACGAAAACGTTGTCCTCGGGGCGGTTGTGGGTGGCGAAGAAGAGCGTGGGGCCGAGGGATGAGGCCACGCCCCGACCGATGTGGCAGCCCCACCAGTTCAACCCGGTGACGGACTCCTCGCCGACGGTGCGGCCGGGGACGACACGCTGGATGTCGACGACGGGGACGATGACCTCGCCGCCGGCCCAGCGAATGCGGAGGGCGTCATCGTCGATCTGGTAGGCGAGCCGCGCGACGCCAAGCGTCCACCAGCCGAAGAGGAGGGCGACGCCGGCGAAGAGGGCGACGACGACCCAGGCGAGGAAGGTGGTGGGCTCGACGGCGGCGCCACCGGCCAGCACCCCGGCCACGAGGGCGATGAAGGCCGCCCAGACGGTAAACGCCCCGCCGACGATCACGCCAAGGGCGCGAGGCGGCCGGAAGGTATCGGCGTCTACGACGCCACCCGCACGCGTGCCGGGGTGCACCACTGGCGATACTTCTCGCTCTTGCCGCGAATGGCATCGAAGAAGAGGCGGGACAGCTCCTTTGTGATGGGGCCCGGCTCTCCTCCCTTGACCACTCGGCGGTCGATCTCGGTCACAGGTGTGAGGTGCGCGGCAGTGCCCGTCATGAACACCTCGTCGGCGATATAGAGCTCGGAACGGTCGATGGACCGCTCGACGGTCTCGATGCCGAGCTCGTTGGCGGCGAGCTCGACGACGGTGGCGGCGGTGATGCCCTCAAGCACGTTGTCGGAGGGCGGAGGCGTGATGATGGTGCCGTTGCGCACGATGAAGATGTTCTCGCCGCTGCCCTCGGAGACGTGGCCGTCGGAGTTGAGCACGATGGCCTCGTCGAAGCCGTTCAGCTCGGCTTCGGACTTGGCCAGGGCGCTGTTGACGTAGATGCCCGTCACCTTGGCGCGGGGCGGGATGCCGGTGTCGTCGACGCGCCGCCAGCTGCTGGTGTGGCAGCGGGCGCCCTTGTCGATGTCGAGATAGGGGCCGAAGGGCGCGATGAAGATGAGGATGTCGCTCTCGAGGCCGTGCAGGCGCACGCCCAGGACCTCGGAGCTGAGGTAGACCATGGGGCGGATATAGACGTCCTCTTCGTAGCCGCTGCGCTCGACGATCTCGACGGTGAGGTCGCAGAGGCGGTCGATCTCCTCGTTCATCTCCAGCCCGAGGATGCGGCTGCTCTGGGCGAGGCGCTCGTAGTGCTCGCGCATGCGGAAGAGGTAGAGACAACCGTCGTCGGCGTTCCAGTTGCCGCGGATGCCCTCGAAGACCGCCGTTCCGTAGTTGAAGGCGTGGGTCATCACACCCACCTTGGCCTCCTCCAGCGGGACGATCTGACCTTGGAAGTAGGCATAGGGCGTGGGCATCGGCGGGTACTCCTCGGGGCTGCTTGGCGACTTCAGTATACGCGCGAGCCGCTACTGGTCCGCCTGCGAACCATTGAAGAACGTGGGCTCGCGACACTCCTCCACGGAGCGCTCCTTGTCCGCGAGGCGCTCCCGCACATCGTCGTCGGGAAGCGGGGGCGCGAGCACCAGTGGACTGGTTGGGTCGTCGACCGCTTCCTCCAGGTACTCGATGAAGGCCTCGTGGAAGTCGCGCAGATCGGCGGGCGGCTCGACCGCCTCAAGCTCCTCGATGAAGTCCTCGATGACCCCTGCGATTTCCGCTTCCTCGGTCGCCTCCATGACCGCGTCGGAGAAGCGGTCGAGGTTCGCGCACATGACGGCGAGGTACTCCTCGTCGGCTACGGGGTCGGGGGCAGGCCCGTCATCGCAGGCGAGGGTGAGGAGGCCAAGCAGCGCCACAAGCAGAAGAGCGGGGAGGGAGCGGGCCATCGCGGAAATCGTACGCGCCACAACCGCTAGAGGACGATGCGTCGGACGGCGCCCGCGGGGGCGCGCCGCCAGTTCTCGACCACGAAGCGCTCGGCGCCGTCGATGTCGCGGCGCTCGATGCGGCAGCGGCGGGGCTCGTCCAGTTCCCGGCGCGCGGAGCGGGCCCAGCGGCTGAGCGCCTCCGAGTCGGAGATGGGGAGGACATCGCCGGCTTCGAGCAGCAGCTCGACCTTGGCGACACCGAGCGCCAGCAGCCAGCCGCTCGTCAGCTCGGCGAGGGCCATGTGGAAGTCGCGGTCGGCAAAGGTGACGGCGAGCCTGCCGGGTCCGCTCTCGCCGCCTGCCAGGAGCAGGGTCGCGCCCGGCGACGGCCCCGCGAGGGCCTGCGCGGCGTCGCGGACGTCCGCGAGCAGTTGCGGGAGTTCGACATCCCCAGGTGGTTCCCCCAGCGCGAGCTGGGTCGCGTGCGCTTCGGGCATGTCGCTCACACCATCCGCATCGAGGAGGTCCTGCCAGGGGGCGGCGCCGTCGGCGAGAAGGGCGACGCAGGCGGCCTCGTGATCGGCGGCCGAGGCGACGAGGGGCACGGCCGCCGCGTAGGCGCCCGCCTCGATGGCGTGGAGGGCCTCAAACCGGGCGCTCCACGACCGTGAACCGGTCGCGAGCAGGGCGGCGACGGCAACGTTGCGGTAGCGCGAGCCCGCCGCCTCGCCGGCGACAGCCGACTCAAGGCGCAGGCCGTCGAGCACGAGGTCGACGGTTTCGCCGAGGACGAACGTGGTCTGGCGGTGGGCATCGACAGAGCCGGCAGAGCCGGCGGGCGGTCGCGACGAGCGCTCCGCCTCGGGGTGGATGCGGGGCGGGGAGACGCGGAAGTCGGCCATCGGCCTAATGCCGGTCGCGGGGCCTGCGGCGGCGGCGAGAGCGGCTGGGCGGAGCGGGAGGGGTCTCGGCAGGGGGCCGGGGGCCGAGCTGGCGGATTGCCTCCCAGCCGGCGTAGCTTGCGGTGACCCCCAGCTCCGTTTCGATTTCCAGCAGGCGGTTGTACTTGGCGGTGCGCTCGCTGCGGGCGGGCGCTCCGGTCTTGATCTGGCCCGCGCCGGTGGCCACCGCAAGGTCGGCGATGAAGGTGTCCTCGGTTTCGCCGGAACGGTGGCTGATGACGGCGGTCCAGCCCGCGCGGTGGGCGAGGGCGATGGCGTCGAGCGTCTCGCTCAGGGTGCCGATCTGGTTCAGCTTGACGAGGACGCTGTTGGCCGCGCCTTCATCGATGCCACGCTGGATGCGCTCGGGGTTGGTGACGAGGAGGTCGTCGCCGACGAGCTGGACGGTCGCGCCGAGGCGCTCGACGAGCGCGCTCCAGCCGGCCCAGTCGTCCTCGGCGAGGCCGTCCTCGATGGAGGCGATGGGGTAGCGGCTCGCCCAGTCGGCCCAGTGGTCGATGAGGCCCTCGCTGGTGAGGGTGCGGCCCTCCTTCTCGAGGACGTATTCGCCGCCCTGGTAGAGCTCGGTCGTGGCCGGGTCGAGGGCGAGGACGAGGTCGGCGCCGGGGCGGTAGCCGGCGCCCTCGATCGCTTCGAGCACGACCTGCACGGCCTCCTCGTTGCCGGGCAGGGAGGGGGCGAAGCCGCCCTCGTCGCCGATGGTGGTGCTGAGGTTGCGGTCGGAGAGGATGCGCTTGAGCGACTGGTAGACCTCGGCGGCCATCCGCAGCCCCTCGGAGTAGGTCTCCGCGCCGACGGGCATGACCATGAACTCCTGGAAGTCGGTCGAGTCCTCGGCGTGGCGGCCCCCGTTGAGGATGTTGAACATGGGGACGGGGAGACGGTTGGCGGCGGCCCCGCCGAGGTAGCGGTAGAGCGGTTCCTCGGCGGAGTCGGCGGCGGCGCGGGCGACGGCGAGGGAGACTCCGAGCATCGCGTTCGCGCCGAGGCGGGCCTTGTTGGCGGTGCCGTCGAGCTCGATGAGCTGGCCGTCGACGGCGCGCTGGTCGGCGGCGGGCTGCCCGATGAGGGCGGCGTTGATCTCGCCGTTGACGTGCTCGACGGCCTTGAGGACGCCCTTGCCGCCGTAGCGGCGGGCGTCGCCATCGCGCAGCTCGACGGCCTCGTAGGCGCCGGTCGAGGCGCCCGAGGGGACGGCGGCCTGGCCGACGGCGCCATCGTCGAGGAGGACGGAGACCTGGACGGTGGGGTTGCCGCGGGAATCGAGGATCTCGCGCGCGACCAGTTCTTCGATCAGCATCAGGACGCTCCTCCCGCCAGCCGCTCGCAGGCGTCGATGGCCGCACCCGCGTCGTCGCACGAGACGAGCGGGGCGGCGGCGCCATCGGGAAGGGTCAGATCCCAGCTTCCCATGGTGACCACGGGCTTTCCCGCGATGAGGGCGAAGGCGATCTCGCTGAGGGTTCCGTAGCGTCCGCCGACGGCCACGAGGGCGTCGGCGGTGCGGGGGATCATGGTGTTCCGGGCGAACCCAATGCCGGTGACGATGGGGACGGTGACGAACTCGTTCATGTCGCTGCGGTCGTCGCCGGGCAGGATGCCGACCGTCACGCCGTCCTCGGAGCGGGCGCCGCGACAGGCCTCGCGCATGACCCCGCCACGACCGCCACAGACGAGGGTGTGTCCGCGGGCGGCCACTTCGCGTCCGACCGCGAAGGCGGTCTCGCCCTCGGCAGGACTGCACGTTTCGCCGCCGATGACACCGATCATCACGCCTCTTCCTCCTCCTGCTCCTCCCCTGCTTCCTCGGGGGCGGCATCGATGCGGACGAGGGCGTCGGGGCTATCGAGGTAGTCGATGTAGAGGATGCCGTTGAGGTGGTCGATCTCGTGCTCAAGGGCCTCGGCGAGGA
>JAJEIT010000092.1 GCA_022827945.1 Dehalococcoidia bacterium
GTTCTCGAGGTCGTAGACCACGATGTCGGCGGGAGCGCCCTCGCGGATGGTGCCGCGGTCGCGGAAGCCGGCCGCCAGCGCCGGGTAGGCGCTCAGGCGCCAGTGCGCCTCTTCGAGGCTCATCATCTCGTGGTCGCGGACCAGGAGGGCGAGGTACTCGGTCGGGTAGCGGCCGAGGGTGATGAACTTCGTGTGCGCGCCGCCGTCGGAGACGCCGGGGAGGGCGAACGCCGAGGTCGCCATCTTCTTCATGGCCTCGATGTCCATCTTCTGCGGGGCCGTCACGAAGAGCGCCTTCATGTCGTCCTCGAGGGCGATGTCGAGCATCGCGTCGATGACGTGCACGCCGCGCTCCTTCGCGACCTCGCCGCAGGTCCAGCCCGTGTAGCGGTCCAGCTCGGGCTTGTGCAGCTCGCCGATGATCAGGTCGTTGAAGTTGAGGACGACGCCCGCGCCGCCTTCCGACCAGTCGCCGCCCTCGTCCTTGATCGCCTGGCGGCGGACGGGGTCGGCCATCTTCGCGGCGCGCTCCTCGACCGTGCCGAGGGTCATCTCGCGCCAGGCCGGGCTGGAGTCGAACAGGTTCCACTCCTCGAACGTGAACTGGAAGTTGTTCTCCGCCGTCAGCGCCTGCCCGAAGATGCGCGTGCCGCGGGCGTTGCACTCGTCGAGCCAGTCCATCGCCTGCTCGTAGCCCGGCATGGCGATGCCGTGCTGGTCCGTGAAGACCGCGAGCACGTTCCAGATGACCGGGCGGCCGCTCTCGTCGGCCAGCTTCTCGGTCAGGTCCTGGCTCGCGCCGATGCACTGGATGAAGCCGCGCCCGACTTCGCGCAGGACTCGCGCGAAGGAGAGCAGGTCGTCCTGCGTCATCAGGTTCGTGATCATGAGCGTGCCGTCGTAGTCACGCTGCACGTCGTTCTCGCCGATCTGGGCCGACCAGCCGCAGCCGCCCGCCTCGAGGCCTTCCTTCATCAGGCGGTGCATCTCCGCCATCTCGGTCTCGTTCGCCGGCCGGCTCTTCGCCGCCTCCAGGCCCATGACGTACGACATGAGCGGGTTGAGCGGCATGTAGCTCAGGACGTTCACGCCCTTGGGCGTGCGGTCGAGGCTGTCGAGGAACTGGGGATAGGTCTCCCAGTCCCAGGGCATGCCTTCCTTCATCGACTCCAGGGGCACCGCCTCGTTGCGCGACATCGTCAGCATGGCGCGGTCCTGGTCCTCGGGCTTGCAGGGGGCGAAGCCGAAGCCGCAGTTCCCGATGGCGACGGAGGTGACGCCGTGCCAGCCGGAGATCGAGCACCACGGATCCCAGTAGATCTGGGAATCGTAGTGCGTGTGCAGGTCGACGAACCCGGGGACCACGTTCAGGCCGCTGGCGTCGATCACCTTGCCGGCGCTGGACGTGTGGATCTTGCCGCCGATGGAGGCGATGACACCGTCCTTGATGCCGATGTCGCCGCTGAACCGCGGCGTCCGCTGACCATCGAAGATGGTTCCGCCCTTGATGACGGTATCGAATTCAGGCATGCAGTTCGCTCCTGGAAATGGGTGCTCGCAGGTTTCAGTGTACGCGCAGCGGCAACCGAACCGCGAAAGGGTGAACCCGAAGCCTACCGCATCCCTCTTCGCGGTGGCGAGCCTACCGCCCGGGGAATATCCTTGGCGCGAGTTCCCCTCCCCCGGAGCGCGCCATGACTGCGATCGCCATTCCCCCCATCGCCTGGCCCGTCGACCGCGAGATCCCCGACCTCGACTGGCAGCCCCCCGCCGGCACCCGCGTCATCTCCGCCGACGACCACTGGCTCGAACCCCCCGACCTCTTCGTCGACCGCATGCCCGCGAAATACCGCGACCAGGCCCCGAAGGTCTGGCGCGACGAGACCGGCACGCACCTCGAGTGCGAGGGCCGCAACCTCGACTCCGTCGGCCAGAACCTGAACCTCACGCAGGGACGCCCCGGCATGGGCGACATCGAGCAGCGCGTCCCCGACATGGACGCCGAGGGCCTCGACGCCGGCCTCATCTTCGCCCAGGTCTCGATGGCCCTCTTCTCGCTCGAGGACGAGGAGCTGATGATCGCCGCCTACGACGCCTACAACGAGGGCCTCGCCGAGTTCTGCGCGGGCATGCCCGGACGCCTCTTCGGCGTCGGCATCCTCCCCACCATCTACAGCCCCGAGCGCACCGCCGACTACATCCAGAAGCTGAAGGCGCTGGGCTACGTGGCCATGCAGATTCCCTCCTACCCCCGCGCCGAGCGCGTCTGGTACAACGGCTCGAAGTGGGACGTCATGTGGGACGCCATCGAGGAGAGCGGCATCCCCCTCTCCTTCCACATCGGCGAGAACCCCAACTACCGCGGACGCGGCGCCCTCGGCACCTACCTGACCACCGGCTTCCAGCCCTTCCGCCGCCTCTGGTCGCTGCTCACCTTCTCCGGGACGCTGGAGCGCCACCCCGAGATGAACGTCATCTTCACCGAGGGCGGCATCTCCTGGGTGCCCGCCTGCCTCTACGACGCCGACAAGACCTATCGCCAGTTCGAGAGCGAGATGAAGCCGCAGCTCGCCGAGATGCCGAGCTACTACTGGTACCGCCAGTGCTACGCCACCTTCATGGACGACCCCAGCGGCATCAAGCTCCTGGACGACATCGGCCCCGAGCACGCCCTCTGGTCGGCCGACTACCCCCACCCCGAGAGCACCCTGGGCGAGTCCCGCGGCCTCGTAAAGTCCTTCTTCGACGCCCTCCCCGAGGACCAGGCGAAGCTCGTCGTCGGCGGCAACGCCGCCCGCCTGTGGGGGATCTAGGAAGGCCTCAGGGTCCAACCTAGCCCGCCAGCTCTGCCAGCGAGCCCTCGATCAGGCGCATCCCGAACTCCATCCCCAGGGGGATGGCGCGTTCGTCGATGATGAAGCCCGGGTCGTGGTGGCGGCCGGCGACGCCGTTCACCTCGTTGCGCGCCCCCAGCCAGAAGTAGCAGCCCGGACGCTCCTCCAGGAAGTACGCCATGTCCTCCGCCCCCATCCCCCGCGACACCCGCGCCGGCGCCCCGAAGTAGCGCTCCCCCTCCGCCTCCACGAACGCCGTCACCGCCTCGTCGTTCACCAGCGGCGGGCAGCTCGTGCTGTGCTTGATCTCGGCCGTCGCGCCGAACGCCGCGCAGACGCCGCTCACCACCTCCTCCACCTTCGCCACCATCCGCTCGCGGACGCGGTCGCTGTAGGTGCGAATCGTGCCCCGCAGCTCCGCCGACTCCGCGATCACGTTCCCGCGGAAGCCCGCCTCCAGCTTCCCGATGGTCAGCACGGCCGTCTCCAGGGGCGGCAGCGTGCGGCTCACGACCGTCTGCAGCGCCGTGATCACGTGCGCCGCCACCACCACGGCGTCGACGGACTGGTGGGGAGAGGCCGCGTGCCCACCCCGGCCCGTGATCGTGATGCGCAGGCTCGTGGGCGAGGCGAAGAACGGACCCGGCGCCACGTTGATCTCGCCGACCGGCACGTCCGCGCTGATGTGCAGCCCCAGGCAGCGGTCGACGTTCGGCTTTTTCAGGATGCCCTCCGAGATGCAGAGGGCGGCGCCGCCAGAGGCTTCCTCCGCCGGCTGGAAGACGAAGCGCACGCTCCCCGCCAGCGACTCCCGCGCCTCCGACGCGACCTGCGCCAGGCCCAGCGCGATGGCCGCGTGCGTGTCGTGACCGCAGGCGTGCATCACGCCCTCGTTCTCCGAGGCGAACGGCACGCCCGACTTCTCCGGCACCGGCAGCGCGTCGATGTCGGCCCGCCAGAGCACGCAGGGCCCCTTCTTGCCGCCCTTCACGAGCGCGGTCGCGCCCGTGTTCGCGATGGGCCGCACGTCCTCCACGTCGAGCTTCCCGAGCTCCTCGAGGATGACGCGCTGGGTGCGCTCCTCCTTCCAGGAGAGCTCCGGGTGCCGGTGCAGGTCGCGACGCACGGCGATCACGTCGTCGGTGATGCGCTCGACCTCCGGTCGCACGCTGGGGAGTTTCTGTCGCCGGCTCACGGCGGCGAGCTTACCACCTCGCCCGCCCCGCCCACGGAGCGCGCGTACGTCTCGCGCAGGAGGTCGGCCCACGCCCCCTCGGTCGAGGGCGGACCGGTGAACCCCGGGCACTGGTCGTGGCGCAGCAGGAGCGGTGCCGGCCCCTCCGCCTCCCGCCCCGCGGCCACTGCCTCCACCGCCCGTCGCGCCGCCTCCGCCGACGGCTGCACGGCCCGCCCGCTGGCTGCGTCGACGAACACGACCTGGTGCGGGTACGAGCGGCACGGATCGGGGCGCGCCTCGTACTGGTCGCAGGTCAGCTCGGCGCCCAGGAAGACGCAGTGTCCGTCGCTCCGTCCCAGCACGAACGGTTTCGCCAGGGGGAGGGCGATGGGTTCGCCGTCCTCGCACTCCAGGAAGCGGGAAGCGGGGAGGCCGCTGGACTCCCGCAGGCGCTCCGCCTCCCCGCCGTCGAGCGAGACGTTGAAGGCGCGGCAGCAGTAGGCATCGCACTCGTGCGGCTGGCAGATGAAGCTCGGGTCGCCCGGGAGCACCAGCAGGTAGCTCCCGTAGCGCTCCCGGATGCGCGCCCAGAGCGCCTCCATCTCCGCCGTACGAAACGCCATCGCGGCAGCCTACCGCAGCCCATCGAGGCCCGCGCCGCCGTGCTTGCGGCTGAGCCGCCCCCGCGCGAGACTTGACGGAAGATGTCCGCACACGTCGCGGTCCACATGGAGAGCGCCCTCGCCCCGGTCTCGCCGGGGCGCACCCTCGGGCGCGTCTAACGCCGCGGCCCGCGTTAAGCGCCGCGATCGATCCTGACATCCCGAAGCCCGATGCCTCGCGCCCGGCCCGCGCGATCGGGCCCTGAGCATTCCCTCGGAGGAGCCACCCGAAATGCCCGACAAGATCCACATCTTCGACACCACCCTGCGCGATGGCGAGCAGTCAGCCGGCATCGCCTTCACCCCCGAGGAGAAGCTCGAGATCGCCAAGCAGCTCGAGAAGCTCGGCGTCGACATCATCGAGGCGGGCTTCCCCTGCTCCACGCCCGGCGACCTCGAGGCGGTCCAGTTGATCTCGCGCGAGGTCCGCGGCGCCACCATCTGCGCCCTCGCCCGCGCCGTCGAGTCCGACGTCGACACCGCCTGGGACGCCATCAAGGAAGCCGAGGATCCCCGCATCCACGTCTTCATCAACAGCAGCGACATCCAGATGGCGCACCAGCTCCGCAAGGACCGCGAGCAGGTGCTGACCCAGGCCGAGGCGATGGTGAAGCACGCCGCCAGCTATACGAGCAACGTGGAGTTCAGCCCCATGGACGCCACCCGCTCCGACCCGCACTTCATCTACACCATCGTCGAGCGCTGCATCGACGCCGGCGCGAAGGTCATCAACATCCCCGACTCCGTCGGCTACGCGATCCCCTCCGAGCTCGGCTCGCTCTTCGACCAGATCCGCGAGAACGTGCCCAACATCGACAAGGCCCGCCTCAGCTTCCACGGCCAGAACGACCTGGGCATGTGCACCGCCAACACGATGACCGCTATCGAGCACGGCGCCCGCCAGGTCGAAGTCACCATCAACGGCATCGGCGAGCGGGCTGGCAACACCTCCCTCGAGGAGGTGGTGATGGCCATCAAGACGCGCAAGGACTACCTCGGCGACGTCGACTGCGACATCGACACGAAGGAGATCTACCGCGCCAGCAAGCTCGTCGAGCGCCTCTCCGGCATGCCCGTCCAGTGGAACAAGGCCGTCGTCGGGAAGAACGCCTTCCGCCACGGCTCCGGCATCCACCAGGACGGCATCCTCAAGCTGCGCGAGACCTGGGAGATCATGGACCCGACCGAGATCGGCATCCCCCAGGGCACGCAGCTCGTCCTCGGCAAGCTCTCCGGCCGCCACTACTTCAAGCAGCACATGGAGGCGCTCGGCTACGAGCTCACGAACGAGGAGCTCAACCGCGCCTTCAGCGCCTACAAGGAGCTCGCCGACAAGAAGATCGAGGTCGACGACCGCGACCTCGAGGCGATCGTGAGCGATAACCTCCAGGCCGGCTCCTTCTCGGGCGACGTCTGGCGCATCGAGCACGTGCAGGTCTCCAGCGGCGACCACGCCACCCCGACCGCCACCCTCCGCCTCCTCTCCCCCGAGGGCGACATCCTCACCGATGCCGCCACGGGCACCGGTCCCGTCGACGCCGTCTACCGCGCCATCAACCGCATCACCGGCCTCTCGCCCGAGCTCACCGAGTTCAGCGTGAACGCCGTGACCGAAGGCATCGACGCCCAGGGCAAGGTCACCATCCGCATCGAGGACGAGGGCCAGACCTACACGGGTCGCTCCGCCGACACCGACATCATCGTCGCCAGCGCGAAGGCGTACATGACGGCGCTCAACCGCATGCTCAACGTCCGCGCGCGGCTCCAGGGAGTGACCGCCAATACCTAGCCCCCGGCCCAGGGAAGCCCATCGGCGGCGAGCGCTCCAGGCGCTCGCCGTCGTCGCGCTCGCGCTGCTGGCGGTGACGCTTCTCGCGGGCTGCACGCGCGACAAGTCGTGGCTCACCTCCCCCTCGGCGAAGGCGCTCCTTGGCGTCACGACCCCGGCCCTGCTCGCCTTCGACCCGCTGGACGAGCCCCCCGCCGACGTCCCCGCCCCTGAGGGCTGGCGCCTCACCGTCGACCTTGCCCGCTTCGGCGAGCTGGAGAACGGCACCCCCGCCCTCGCCATCCTCCTCGACATCGACAGCGAGCCGGGCGCCGTCATGGACCTCTGGCTGTCGGACGACGAGGGGCCGATCGCGCGCTGGTCGGGCGGCTCGACCGAGGACTACCGGGGCGACGCCTGCTTCCAGCTCCCGCTCGTGAGCGAGGACGGCGAGCACGCCCTTCCCCTCGCCGGCACGACCGGCCACACGGTCACGGTCGCCTTCCGCGGCGAGGGCGGCCACGTCATCCTCGCGGTGACGCGCGGCATCGCCAGCCTCGTCCCCGAGACCACCGGCGACCCCGGCCGCTCCGAGGTCTTCCGAGACTTGCTCGCCTGCCCTTGAGGGTGGGTTCCCCGCAGCTAGGCCGACCGGCTTTCCAGCGCCTGCTCGTTCAGCCAGCTCGCCAGATCCTCGACCGAACCCCTCTTGCCCTCGGCAGCGCCTGCGAGTTCGTAGCGCTCGGAGATGTTCACCAGCGCCAGCGCCAGCGCCTTCACAATCTCCGCCGGGACTGCCTGAGTCTTGGCCCGCGAACGGGCCGCTGTACGGATGAACTCGCTCGTGGTCACGCCTTCTCGCTCAGCGGCGGCTCGGATTTCCGCGATCTCTGTGGCGGTGAAGCGAAGTGAGTACACACTCTTCACTTCCCGCTCCGGCTCGTGGATCTCTGCGTTCTCGTAATCCCAGTCGTCGCGAGTGCTCATGCTAGATACCTGCCCTTTCCGCAAGGGTGCGTTCATGTCTATTGGCCTGCATTGCAGTGATTGGACGCCAGACCGTGGGTGAGTCGGTAGCCGCCACCCGTCACCGACCCCACTCGCCGCCACCGGCTCTACTACTGGCCCGAGGTCGCCCGCTGGTTCGAGTCTACCGGCGTCGCTCGCGCATCCGGCGAGCAGGAACAGATCCTCGCGGCGATCAACGCCTGGCTGGAGCTGCGCCGCCTGCGCGAGGCCGTCGAGCCGGAGCGCTGGGAGGCGTTGCGGGCGCGGTTCGCCCCGACCTTCAGTGAATGAGGCGTCGGCGCATCAACCGCACTGCCAGCACATAGAAGAACGCCGTTACCACGGCTAGCCAGGCGAGGCTGCCCAGCATCGACAACTCCAGGTTCCCCGTGACGAGCCCCCGGTAGATGTCGACCACGTGCTTCAGCGGCATGAACCAGCCGAGGATCTGCACCCATCGCGGCATCGCGTCGAAGGGGAAGAAGGCCCCGCCGAACCAGAAGAGCGGGTTGATGACGAGGTTGAAGAAGTAGGCGAAATGGCTCATCGCCCGCGCGATCGAGGCGAAGCAGATCGAGATCGAGCTGAACAGGAGCCCCGGCAGGATGCCCACGGGCACCGCCAGGATCGCCCAGGGCGAATCAATCATGTGCAGCCACGGGTTCAGGATCGACGACACGAGCAGGATGTAGCTGCCGTTCACCAGCGCCCGCGTCGTGCCCCACAGGATCTCGCCCGTGATCACGTCGTCGACGCTGATGGGCGTCGCGATGATCGATTCGTACGTGCCCTGCATCTCGAGGCGCACGTAGCTGCCCCAGGCGCACTCGAACGTCGCCGCGAACATCGGGAAGAGCGCCAGCAGGCCCGGCGCCAGGAACTCGACGTACTTCTCGCCGCTCTCCAACTCGACGAACTGTCCGAGGGCCAGCCCCAGCGCGAGGATGATCGCGAACGGCTCGATCGCGATCCCCAGGAACTCCGTCTTCCAGTTGCGCAGCGTCGCGTCCCGGTTCCGCTGCCAGACGCGGACCGCCCCGAAGGAGATGTCGGGAGTCATCGCGAACGCGGTCAATCGAGCAGCCCCCGGCCAGTGAGCAGCAGGAACACGTCCTCCATGTTCCCGGGACGCAGGTGCGCGCGGTGCGGGTCGCCAACGCGCTCCGCCGCCATCGCCGAGGCGCTGCCGCCCCCGAAGACGTAGGTCAGGTCCTCAACCTGCTCCACGGAGAACCCGTCCCCCTGCGGGAACTCGGCCAGGAGCGCGTCCCGCTCCTGCGACGGCAGGCGCAGCTCGAGCACCTGCGGCCCCGCCACCTCCGCGATCAGGTCGTGCGGGCGCCCCTCAACCAGGATCTTCCCCCGGTGCATGATCACGAGCCGGTCGCAGAGGTGCGTCGCCTCCTCCATGTAGTGCGTCGTCAGCAGCATCGTCACGCCCCGGCTCTTCAACAGCCGCAGCTGCTGCCAGACCAGGTGCCGCGCCTGCGGGTCGAGGCCGGTCGTGGGCTCGTCGAGGATGAGCACCTGCGGGTTGTTCACCAGCGCCCGCGCGATCGTGAGCCGCCGCTGCATCCCGCCCGAGAGGTCGTCCACGTTCGAGGTCGCGCGGTCGTCGAGCTGGAACAGTTCCAGCGCCTCGTCGATGCGCTGGCGCACTTCGTCGCGCCCCAGCCCGAAGTACCGCGCGTAGACCTCGAGGTTCTGGCGCACGAGCAGGTCCGGGTCGAGGTTGTCGTCCTGCGGCACGACGCCGAGGACGGCCTTCACCCTGCGCGGCTCCGCCGCCACGTCCATCCCCGCCACGTTCAGCTCCCCCGCCGTGACCGGAGAGGTGGCCGTGATCATCCGGATCGTGGTCGTCTTGCCCGCCCCGTTCGGGCCGAGCACGCCGAAGCACTCCCCCTCGCGGATGTCGAACGAGATGTCGTCGACCGCGACGAAGTCGCCGTAGTGCTTCACGAGGCCGCGCGCCTCAATGAGGGCGGATGTCACGGGATGTGTCCTCTCCGGCGATTGCCGGCGTCGGGGCGAAAGCCCGCCCGCCATCGTAGGAACGCGTGCGGCCTACGTTCAATCGGAGATGGGCGGCGCCACCCGCAGCGAGAGCTCGGTGCCGCCCCGCAGCGGCAGCGTCGCCGAGGCGAACCCGTTGGCCGGGTCCTGCGCCCAGGCCACGTAGTGCTGCATCTCGAACGGGAACGAGCCCACGTTGTCCGCCATCACCATGCCGCCCACGCGCACGTGGGGCGCGAGGATCTGCAGCATCGCCAGGTTCAGGTTCGGGAACCCGTCGATGAGCACGAGGTCGAGCGGCCCGCCCGGATCCGCGAGCGTCTCCCGCGCGTCCCCCACCCGTATCTCCGCGAACTCCGCCAGCCCCGCTTCCTCCAGGTTCGCGCGCGCCACCGCCGCCTTCGATGGCTGGATCTCGCTGCCGATGACGACCCCGCCGCCGTTCTCCCGGATCGCCGCCGCCAGGTAGATCGTCGAGACCCCGAACGAGGTGCCGAACTCCGCCGCCCGCCGCGCCCCCAACGCCCGCGCCAGCAGGTAGAGCAGGTTGCCCTGCTCCCGTTCCAGCGAGATGTACTTGTCCGCGAAGAACTCGGCCGCACCCTCGGCGTTGAAGGGACCTGGCTCCGGCGGCGGCTCGGGGCTGGGCTCCTGCGTGAACGCCTCCATCTCCGCCTCGGCGGCCGCGTGCAGCCGGTCGAGCACGGCCCGCACCCTCGCGTCCGGCACGACGCTGTGTGGCTCAGTCGAGCTCGTCATCGTCCTCATCCTCGTCGTCGTCGGCCGTCGCCTCGCCCTCGGTCTCGTACTCGATGCGCGTTTCCTGCCAGCCCTCCTCGGGGAGCTCGTCGGCTGGAGCTCCCACGTCGGCCGGGCCGTCTTCGTCCTCAACCAGGTCCTCGACGTCCTCGCGCAGGAAGTCCCGGCGCGTGTAGGCGCGCACCTCGTTGATGCTCGACCTGGGGAAGCTCACCTTGCCCGCCTGCGACGGATCCTGGTACTCCTCCCGCACGATGATGCGGGGCGCGTCGCCGGTGCTCACGAGCGCCGCCGAGTAGCGGTTCCCCCCGCCCATCAGCCGCGCCAGCCGCAGCCCCACCCGCGGCTCCACCATCCCCAGGTAGACGCCCCCCGGCGTGACCGCGTTGACGGCGTTGCCCTTCACTTCCAGATGTACCGCGTCCCCGGCGTCCAGCGCTCCAAGCGCGTCCGGGCGCCCCGCCTCCAGCCGCACGACCGCCGCCTTCCCCGTTTCCTCGATGAAGAGGCCGCGGTTCATCTGCGCCGCCGGCTCGGCGGCGGGCGCCTCGTCCTTCACCTGCTTGAGCCGGTCCAGGTTGCGCCGCGCGATCGCGTTCGTGGGATCTACTTCGAGCGCCTTCTCGTACACGAGCCGCGCGTCCTTGATCCTGCCGAGTTCGGTGAGCGCCTTGCCCAGCCGGTTGTAGACCTCGGCGTCGTCGCCGAAGCGCGCGATCAGCTCGCGGTTGAGCGCCGCCGCCTCCTGCCAGCGACCCGCCACCGCCAGCTTCACCGCCTGCTCGTTGGCCGCCCGCCGCGCCCCCGGCCTCTCGGGCACCCGCGCTGATAGCTCGCTCATCGGCGGCAGAATAGGGCCGTCCCCCGTGAGCGGCAACGCCCGTGACACACTCTTCACGCGGATCGCCCCCGCCATCGCGGGC
The DNA here is from genome assembly GCA_022827945.1 of Dehalococcoidia bacterium. GTDB lineage: Bacteria > Chloroflexota > Dehalococcoidia > Tepidiformales > Tepidiformaceae > UBA2991. Next base: position 11,148 of record JAJEIT010000092.1, read on the forward strand.
GTACAATCGCCCGTCATGGACAGCATCCCAATCGTCATCTCTGGAAGCGGCAACATGGGTCGCCAGGTGGCCCTCGCCGCCGCCGCCGACCCCGCCACCGAACCCCTCGCCTTCATCGACGCGCTCGGCGAGGGCGACACCTGCGAGGGCCTCCCCCTCTACCGTGACGCCGCCCCCGCCCTCGACGCGCACAACCCCGAAGTCGTCGTCGACTTCTCCAACGCCGCCTGGACCCCGGTCCTCGCCCGCGCCGCCCTCGAGCGCGGCGTCCGCCTGGTCATCGGCACGACCGGCCTCCCCGCCGCGTTCCTCGACGAGCTCCGCGAGGAAGCGGCCGCGCGCAGGGTCGGCGTCGTCGTCGCCCCCAACTTCGCCATCGGCGCCGTCCTCCTGATGTACTTCTCCCGTCAGGCCGCGCGCTTCTTCGACCACGCCGAGATCATCGAGCTGCACCACGCCGGCAAGGTCGATGCTCCCAGCGGGACCGCCAAGGCGACCGCCGAGCAGATGGTCGAGGCCCGCGGCGAGCCCTTCCAGCGCGTCGAGGCCGAGGTCCAGACCGTGCCCGACACGCGCGGCGGCGAGGTCGGCGGCGTGACCCTGCACTCCGTGCGCCTGCCCGGGCTCGTCGCCCACCAGGAGGTGCTCCTCGGCGGCCTCGGCCAGACCCTCTCGCTGCGCCACGACAGCACCGGCCGCGACTCGTTCATGCCGGGCGTGCTCGCCGCCGTGAAGGCGGTCAGGGAAACCGAGGGCCTCGTCGTCGGCCTCGACGCGCTCTTCGGGCTCGACTAGCGACCAGCCCCCGCCCTACTCCTCTTCGGCTTCTTCTTCCGCGGGAGCGGTCCCGTTCGACCGGCCGTTCATCGGCAGCTCGGCCTGCGCCGCCTGCCGCTGCCGCGAGTCGCCCGGGTCGAAGTTGGCGATGCTGGCGACGCGGTCGTTCTCGCCCACCTTCATCACGGTCACGCCCTGCGTGTTCCGGCCGAGCAGGCTGATGGAATCGACCTTCGTGCGGATGAGGATGCCGTCCTCGGAGACGAGCATGAGCTCGTGGTTCGGCGAGACCATCCGCACCGCCGCCACGTTCCCCGTCTTGGGCGTGATGTTGAGCGTACGCACGCCCTGGCCGCCCCGCCCCTTGAGCGGGTACTGGCTCATCTCCGTGCGCTTGCCGAAGCCCCGCTCGGTGATCACGATCAGTTGCTGCTCGTCCGACTGGACCGCTTCCGCCCCTACCACGTAGGCGCCGTCGCGAAGCTTCATGCCTCGCACGCCGCCACTGGTTCGGCTGGCGCTCCGCAGCTGCCTGATGGCGAAGCGCATTGCCTGGCCGTCGCTGGAGACGAGCACGAGGTCGCTCTCCTCCCTCGCCAGTCGAGCCGAGATGAGCGTGTCGCCGTCGTCGAGGCGCATCGCGATCTTGCCGTTGCGGCGCACTTCCTCGAACTCCTTCAGCGGCGTCTTCTTGGCCTGGCCCTCGCTGGTGGCCAGCACCATGTAGTCGTGCTCGTAGTCCTTCACGACAACGATCGTCGTGACGCGCTCGCGCTGGTCCATCTCGATCAGGTTCGTGATGAAGGTGCCCTTCGCCTGCTTCTTCGAGTCGGGGATGTCGTAGGCGCGCAGGTGATAGACCTTCCCCTGATCGGTGAAGAAGAGGATGTTGTCGTGGGTGTCGCCCACGACGAGCTTCATCACCGCGTCCTCCTCGCGGATGGCCGCCCCCCGGCTGCCCCGCCCGCCCCGGCGCTGGGTGCGGAACTCCTCGAGCTTCGTGCGCTTCACGTAGTTGCGCAGGCTGAGCGTGATGACGCACTCCTCGTGCGCCACCAGGTCCTCCTCGCGGAAGCTCTCCGGGTCGCCCTCCACGATCTCCGTGCGGCGCCCGTTGCCGTACTCGTCCCGCAGCTCTTGCAGGTCGTCCTTGATGAGGAAGTCGATCTTGCGCGGGTTCGCGAGCAGGTCCTCCAGATAGGCGATGCGCTCGATCAGCTCCTGGTGCTCGTCCTGCAGCTCCTGCCGCTCCAGCGCCGCCAGGCGCCGCAGCTGCATGTCGAGGATCGCGCGCGCCTGCGCCTCCGAGAACTCGAACGGCTCCGCCTGCAGGAGGCCAAGCGCCGCCGCCGCCGACTCCGCCCCCCGGATCGTCGCGATCACCTGGTCGAGCATGTCGATGGCGCGCAGCAGACCGGTGAGGATGTGCTCGCGCTCCTGCGCCTTCTGCAGCTGGAACTCGCTGCGCCGCCGCAGGACCTCGCGCCGGTGGTCGAGGAACAGGTCGAGCGCGCGCTTCAGCCCCACCCGTCGGGGCGCCCCGTCGACGATCGCCATCATGTTGATCGCGAACGTCGAGCGCATGGCCGTGTGCTTGTAGAGCAGGTTCTTGATCTGCTGCGCCGACCCTTCGCGCTTCAGCTCGATCACGACGCGCATGCCGTTGCGGTCGCTCTCGTCGCGCAGGTCGGCGATGCCCTCGATCTTCTTCTCGCGCACGAGGTTCGCAATCTTCTCGATGAGCGAGGCCTTGTTCACCTGGTAGGGCAGCTCCGTGATGATGATCTGCGTGCGCCCCCGGTTCCCCTCCTCCACCGCTGTGCGCGCGTGCACCGTGACCCGCCCGTGCCCCTCGCCGTAGGCGTGCTTGATTTGCTCGCGCTCCTTCCCCACCAGGGCGATGCCCGCCGTTGGGAAGTCCGGCCCCTTCACGATCTCGAGGATGTCGTCCAGCGTCGCCTGCGGGTTGTCGATGAGCAGCGTGGCCGCCTCGACGATCTCCTCCAGGTTGTGCGGCGGGATGTTCGTCGCCATCCCCACGGCGATGCCCGAGGACCCGTTCAGGAGCAGGTTCGGCAGCCGCGAGGGCAGGATTTCGGGCTGCTGGTAGCGCCCGTCGTAGTTCGGCTCGAAGTCGACCGTGTTCTGGTCGATGTCGGCGACCAGCTCCTCCGCCATCGTCGCGAGGCGCGCCTCGGTGTAGCGCATCGCCGCCGGCGGGTCGCCGTCGACGCTGCCGAAGTTCCCCTGCCCGTCGACGAGCGGGTAGCGCATGGAGAAGTCCTGCGCGAGCCGCACCATCGCCTCGTAGACGGGGCTGTCGCCGTGGGGGTGGTAGCGACCCATGACGTCGCCCACGATGCCGGCCGACTTGCGGTAGGCCGTCCCCGACCGCGCGCCCCCATCGAACATGCCCCAGACGATGCGCCGCTGGACCGGCTTGAGCCCGTCGCGCACGTCTGGCAGCGCCCGCGCCACGATCACGCTCATGGCGTAATCGAGGTAGCTCGTGCGCATCTCCTGCTCGAGGTCGATGGGCCGGATCTGGGTGGTTTCTTCCATGCTCATCCGCGGCAACTCCGGTCGGGGGCGGTCGTCGAAACCGCTAAGGCAATTGTACCAATTCCGGGGCTACGGGGCCGGATTTGCGTGCCTAACCTTGAATAGGGAGAAGCTATATTCCAGGTTGTGAGAAAAGCCCTACCCCGCCGCCAGCTCCCGCAGCAGCGACTCCGCCCGCTCCAGACGCTCCAGGATGCCCCACTGGCCGTGGATGTTGAGCGTCATGTTGCCCGCGTTGCCGCGCACCCCCGCCACCCGGCCGCCCTCCCCCACGTCGCGCTGGTAGCGCGCCACCTCGTCCGACTCCGCCCCGAACGCCGCCGTCAGCACCTCGACGGTGCGCGCGTCCCACTGGTCGTACTCGAACGGGTTGGGACCCGTGCCGCGCAGGCGCGGGATGAGCGCGATCTGCGCCTCGATGCGGGTCCGGTCGGCGTCGGTTGCGGGCATGCGCGGGATTCTACCCACGAGCCGCACTAGCCGCCCGCCCGCCATCATCGAGCGCGAGCGTCATGATGACCGCGTCCTCGCCGTCGGGGTAGTAGCGACGGCGCTCTCCCACCTCCTCGAACCGGCAGCCTGCGTAGAGCGACCGCGCCGCCCCGTTCGAGGCGCGCACCTCCAGCGTGACCGCCTCCGCCCCCAGCGACCGTGCCAGCGCGACCAGCGCCGTCACCAGCCGCCGCCCGTGACCCCGCCGCCTCGCCTCCCCCGCCACCGCCAGCGACGTGATGTGCGCCTCGTCCGGCGCCAGCCAGAGGCTCCCCACCCCCACGACCGCGCCTCCTACCTCCAGCACCACCCCCGGCGTGCCCTCGTCCCCGAGGTCCGCGCGTCGCACCTCCAGCGGGCGCGTCGGCAGGTCCGACGCCTCCTCGATCGCCGCCACGGCCGCGAGGTCGGCCTCCATCAGCGGGCGCAGGACGAACGGTTCGGTCATGCCCCGATCGTAGCGCCGCTTTGACAACACTCCCCGCGACGGGTTCCCTGTGACCATGCGCGCCCTCGTCATCGCCAACGGCGACCCGCCCTCCGCCGCCCTCCTCGAGGAGCTGCGGGAGGGCGCCGCGCTCGTCGTCGCCGCCGACGGCGGCGCCCGCAGCGCCCTCGCCCTCGGCCTGATGCCCGACATCGTCGCCGGCGACCTCGACTCCATCGGCGACGCCCGCGACGCCATCCCCCCCGACCGCCTCCGCCCCAACCCCGACCCCAACGCCACCGACCTCGAGAAGGCCGTCGCCCTCTGCCTCGACGAGGGCTGCGACGCGGTCGACATCATCGGCGCCGGCGGCGGTCGCGCCGACCACGCCCTCGCCAACCTCAGCGTGCTCGTGCGCTTCGGGCGCCGCGCGCGCATCCGCATGGTCGACGAGCGCTTCGCCATCGAGCTCGTCGACGGCGAAGCTGAGGTCGATGGCCCCGAGGGGATGGTCGTGTCGCTGGTCGGCATCGGGCATTGCGAGGGCATCACGACGAGCGGCCTCCGCTGGGAGCTCGAGGACGCGACCCTCGACTTCAGCGCCCACGGCGTCCACAACGAGATCGCCACCTCCCCCGCCCGCGTCTCCGTGCGATCCGGCGACCTCCTCCTCTTCCGCGGCCGCTGGGTCGAGCACCACGCCTGAGCGCCCCGCCCCTCGCGGCCAACAGACACCGCGCTACACTGCCCCTTCCGCCCTCCCGGGCCGCGAGGAATTTGCCATGGAAGCCACAACTCTGGCCGTCGCCGACAGCCCCACCCTGAGCCCCGAGATCAACGAGATCCGGCAGCGCACCTCCGCCATCGTCACCGAGGAGATCATCCCCAACGAGGACCTCCTCCGGCGCGACGCCCCCGAATCGGGCGAGCTGCGCGGCCGCATCCAGGAGCGCGTCAAGGCCGAGGGCCTCTGGGCGCCCCACCTGCCGATCGAGTACGGCGGCATGGGCGTCGGCTTCCTCGGCCACGCCTACATGAACGAGGTGCTCGCCTGGAGCCCCTTCTCCAATCCCCTCTTCGGCGTCGTCGCCCCCGACTCGGGCAACCAGACCATCCTCATCAAGTACGGCACCGAGGAGCAGAAGAAGCAGTGGCTCGAGCCTTCCATCCGCGGCGAGATCCGCTCCTGCTACTCCATGACCGAGCCCGACCAGCCCGGCTCCGACCCCTATTCCATCCAGACCCGCGCCACCCGCGACGGCGACGAGTGGGTCATCAACGGGCGCAAGTGGTTCACCTCCGGCGCTCACCGCGCGGCCTTCGCCATCGTCATGTGCCGCACCGAGGAGGAGGACGGCGAGGGCGGCGTGCGCGACAAGATGACCCAGATCATCGTTCCCACCGACGCCCCGGGCTTCAACATCATCCGAAGCGTCCCCGTCTGGGGTCACGACGGCGACCACTGCGAGATCGACTACGACAACGTGCGCGTCCCGGTCACCAACCAGCTCGGGCGCACCGGCTCGGGCCACCAGGCCGCGCAGGACCGGCTCGGCGCCGGGCGCGTCTTCCACTGCATGAACTCCGTCGGCCAGATGTGGCGCGCCTTCGACGTGATGATGCAGCGCGTCATGACCCGCAACGTCCACGGCGGCCCCATGCAGGACAAGCAGTTCATCCAGGGCTTCATCGCCGACTCCTACATCGACATCCAGTCCGCCCGCCTCATGACCATCCACTGCGCCGAGCGCATCGACGCCGGCGTGAACGCGCGCGCCGACATCTCCGCCATCAAGATCGCGGTGCCCGCCGCCTTCGAGCGCGTCGTCGACCGTGCCATCCAGGTCTACGGCGCGAAGGGCGTCTCCACCGACACGCCCCTGGAAGGCATGTACCGGGGCGCACGCACCCTGCGCATCCTCGACGGTCCCGACGAGGTGCACCGCATCGTCATCGCCAAGAACGTCCTCCGCCGCTACCGCGACGGCATGTCCTGGGACTTCGGGGTGTAGGGCTACGACCCTCCTGCGAGGACGCCATGGCTACGGAGTTCGCCGGCGAACACGCGATTGACGAGTTCGCGCGGAGCGTCGGGGAGTGGCTCCTCGCCCAGCGCTTCGGCTCGGTCGTTCCCGTCGCCTACCGCCACTTCCTCTGGGAACCGTCCGCCGACTGGCGCGCCGAGCCGCCCCACGTCGTGATCGAACTCACCGTCGAGGATCCCCCGCCGCCGCCGGACAACTGGCGCTCCCTCCCCTTCGAGGAGCAGGTGCGCGCCTGGCACTGGCCCGAAGCCGACACCGACGCGGCCGAGATGGCGGCAGTCGCCTACGCGCTCACCCAGGAGCTACCCGCCGGCATCGCGCCGCTACGGCCGGTAACCGTCCGGTTCGTGGCGCGCAGCGAGGCGGCGGACGGCGGCGTGCCGTCGTAGGTCCTACGAATCCCCTTCGCCTGCAAACTCGGCAACCCAGCCTTCGGAGGTCGGCTCGATGGTCACCTCACAGGCGAGCGCCAGGGCGCGGGCCCTGGCGCCCCGCACGGTGAGGGTGCAGTGGGCGTCGTTCCCGAGTTCGGGGTTGTGGCTGACGTCCCCCTCTCCGATCTCGCGGACAGCCCCCAGGCTAACCCGCCCCACGCCCCAGCCGCCGTGTCCGCGAGCCTCGCGTCTGGCGACTGCCTGGTCGCCGGCGAGCCGTTCGGAGTCGACGGAACAGGCGTAGAACCCGCCTCCGATTCTCCGGTCGCGGAACACGGCCGACGTCAGCCGGTAGCCACCGTCAACGCGTTTGAAGTGCAGATCGGGGTTCAGGTCCCGAAGGAAGCGGTCGTCTCGCTTAAACTCCACGGGCGGCCCTTCGTGTGCCGCTCCATCCTCGCTCTATTGCCTCTATTGCATCCGCCACTTCAGCCGGATTCCACTCCTCCGGCTCGTCACCTTTCCGGTGGACGTACACGGTGAAGCCACCCTCCGGCTCTACCACCGCCTCGATTGCCACGGTGCCCGACTCCCACTCGAACTGCACGGCGCCGTCGCCGGTGGTCGTCACGAAGGTTGACTCGCGGAAGGCCCTGTCTTCCGCCGCGGAGCAATCCCAGACACGCTCCAGCACGGCCGTTGCCCGGGCCTCAACCTCTTCCGTGACGCCCGCGCTTCCCTCTCGCGACTCCCCGGCGATGCGTTGGAGGCGACTCAATGTGCGGAGGCGGGTGTCCAGATCCTGGGTGACCACGGCGCGCAGCTTTCTACTCTTGTCTCACGCTACTATAGCAGTGAACCGCTCCCTACCCCGCGACTTCCTCCGCGAAGGCCGCCAGCTCCCGCGCGAACGACTCCGGCTCTAGGAGCATCTGTACGTGGCTCGTGCTCAGCGCGCGCACCGGCCAGCCTTCCGCACCCGCCGCCGAGGCCGCCGCGTCGTACGTCTTCGAGAGATGCAGGTAGCCGACGGGCGCGTCGGGCCAGCTCGCGGGCACCGGGAGCGGCTCCTCCAGCACCTCGATCGGCGTCGGGCGCTTCCCCGCGAACACCGTCGAGTTCACGTCGGCCATGTTGTTCGGCGCCAGGGTGACCGCGTCGCGCAGCAGGTCCAGCGGCCACTCCCTCACCGTTTCCGTTGCCACTGCCCGCGGGGCGTGTGGCGCCAGCCGGCCCCGCGGCAAGGACGCCTCGCCCGCCGCCAGCCGGAACTCCTCGATTTCCGCCTGGTCCGCGAACATGTCGAAGAGGCTCGCTCCGTCTTTCGGCAGGTCCGCATCGACCAGCACGTAGGCCGCCGGCCCGTCGATCTGCTCGCCCAGCTTGGGCAGCAGCGGACCCGCTCCCTCGTGCCCCACCAGCACCGCCTCCCTCGTGTCCATCGAGACGTCCGCCAGCTCTATCGCGAACAGGTCGCAGTGGTGCTTCCAGTAGCTGCCCTCGCGCATGGCCGGGGAGTTCAATGCCGGGATGACCACGGACGCGCCCAGCTTCCGCAGCTCGGCGGCCACGGGAACCCACGTAAACGGTCCGATCAGGGGTCCGTGCACCAGGATGAACGGTCTCATGGGAAATACCTCCGTCACCCGCGGGCGACGTGCGTGATTCTAGCGAGATTCCAGCCCGGATCGAGGGCGGATGGGGCTCCTAGACCCGGCGCAGCCCCCAGCCTTCCGGCAGGAACGACGACACCCCCAGGATGACGCCGGCGCCAACCAGGGCCCAGCCCGCGCAGGCGAATCCGCACAGCTCCATCGCTTACTCCTGCTTCTTGGCCTCGTAGGCAGCGCGCGTCTCGCGCACCGACCACCAGACCTCGGCGTCGTCGAGACTCGTAATCTCCTCCCAGTGCGCTTCCACGTCGTCTGCAGTCGCGTCCGGGATGGCGACGCGCTCATTCTGCACGATCGCGGCCCGTCCGAAGGATCCGCTGGCCGACGTGATGATCATCCCGCTCGTCGTGCAGGAGTCGCTGGCCATGTAGGTCACGGCCGGAGCCACGAGGTCGGGGCTCATGGCCGCCATCTGCTCATCCGACACTTCCCGCACCGAGGTCGTCATGCGCGTTGCCGCGCCGGGATTCAGGCAGTTCACCATCACGTTGTACTTGTCGCCCTCGAGCTTGGCGACGTTCATCAAGCCGATCAGGCCTGCCTTCGCGGCGGCGTAGTTCGACTGCCCGAAGTTCCCGAGGAAGCCCGAGTTCGAGGTCGTGAGGACAACGCGCCCGTAGTGCTGCTGGCGGAAGACCGGCCAGGCGTGGTGGAGCAGGTTGTAGCCGCCGTTCAGGTGCACGGCGAGCACCTTCAGCCAGTCGGCCTCGGGCAGGTTGTGCAGGGCGCGGTCGCGCAGGATGCCCGCGTTCGACACGAGAATGTCGAGCCGCCCCCACGTGTCGATCGCCTGCTTGATCATGTTGTAGGCGTCTTCGTAGCTGGTGACGTCGCCGGTGTTGGCGGCGGCGGTGCCCCCCGCCGCCTCGATCTCCCGGACAACCGACTCCGCCACGGAGATGTCCTCGTCCTCGCCGTCGAGGGTGCCGCCGAGGTCGTTGACGATGACCTTGGCCCCGTGCCGGGCGAGGTCCATGGCGATGCTTCGGCCGACTCCGCGGCCCGCGCCCGTGACGAGGGCGACGCGTTCGAGCAGTGAAACTGGCAAGCCAGGCTCCTTATCCTGAAAGAAGGTTCAGCAGGGAAGGGTGACGCCATCTCGCGCCGCCGTCCAGCGTGAACGCCAGTCCCCGCCCCCGGGGCGGTTCGCAGGGGAGGCCAGCGTATGCCGGGCAGAGTCGAGGGAAAGGTCGCGATCGTTGTCGGGGCGGGTCAGACGCCCGGCGCCACCATCGGCAACGGACGCGCTACCGCCATCCTCCTCGCCCGCGAAGGCGCCTCCGTCGTCGTCGCCGACCGCGACCTCGCCTCCGCCGAGGAGACGGTCGCCATGATCGCGGAGGAAGGCGGAACCGCCTCTGCCTGCGAGGTCGACGCCACCAGCGAGGACAGCCTCGCTGTCATGGTCGCCGAGACAGTCGCCCGCTACGGCGGCCTCGACATCCTCCATAACAACGTCGGCGCCAGCGTGGGCGCCGGCGACGCCTCCCCCATGGAGATGACCGAGGAGGGCTTCGACCGGATCGTCGCCCTCAACTTCAAGAGCCACTGGCTCGCCTCGCGCCGGGCCATCCCCGCCATGCGCGAACGCGGCGGCGGCTCCATCGTCAACATCTCCTCGATGGCCGCGCGCCACGCCTACCCGTTCCTCGGCTACAAGGCCACGAAGACCGCCCTCCTCGCCCTCACCGAGCAGCTCGCCGCCCAGCACGCCCGCGACAACATCCGCGTGAACGCCATCCTCCCCGGCGCCATGAACACCCCCATGGCTATCGAGCCACGCGTCGCCGCCGGAGCCGACCGCGCCGAGCTCGTGGCGAAGCGCGACAGCCGCATCCCCCTCGGCGGCAAGATGGGCACCGGCTGGGACGTCGGCTACGCCGCCCTCTTCCTCCACTCCGACGAGGCCTGCTTCATCTCCGGCGTCTCCCTCCACGTCGACGGCGCGGAGCACGTCAGCGACAACGTCGCCGGCCAGTAGGGGCTCGTGGGCTTCCGTCAGAGAGGCCGAAATTTCCTGTCGTGGTAGCCATACGAATCAGAGTTCCTGGCGACTACAACTTCGAGTGCGGCATCGATGACTTGATCGAGGTCGAGGGCGTCTTCCGGGGATCCTGCCTCGGTGAAGGAAATGCTTGGAGTGGAGCCTTCCGTGGTTGCTAGGCCAACGTAGAGTTTTTCGTACTGTTCCTCGCGCGCTGAGGGGTCGGCGCGACCGGTGAAGAGGCTGAGTCCCCGATGCGCGTTGACAAATGTAGCCGCTCGCTGACTGGTTGCGTCTGCCTTGGCCCCGCTATCGAAGATGAACAAACCGATCAGCGTCGAGTATGGAAATCTTCGATGGAGTGTCACCGCCTCGAACAGCATGTCGCCCCGACGGTTGGTGAAGTTCTTCTGGTAGTTCTTCGTCCGTGCGTCGCGGAAATTGATGCACTTGATGGAGAACGCGAGCATCAGCCCTGACTCTTCGGTGGCCCATGTAACGTCGACTTTCTTGTTGCCGATGCCTCCTGCCATCCGCCGTTCCGCGCCAGAGACTCCTGAATCGCCGGGAAGGGAAGGCCGGGCGCCCGCAAGGCCCCTCTCCAGTAGCGATGCGCCTACAACCTGAGCAATTGCTGCCGACATCCGCTCCGAGTAGCGCTTCTTTTCCGGTGCTCTCGCATCGTCTCCTGGTTTCACACCCAGTTCCAGCAGCGCTTCTGTAAGGACCTCGCTGGCTGTCATGCCGAGCGACTCCGGGTCTGCCGGCGGTTTCGAAGTTCGTCTCGCGCCGCCCTGATAGCGACCAAGTCAGGATCGGAGCATGACGAGAGAAGGATCCTGTCAACCCTTGCCCGTAGTTCGTCGAGCTTGCCAGGTCGCAACAGTGGCCCCGCCGTCGCCTTGATGGCTCGAAGCTCTGACTGGTGAGTAGCGATGAGAGATGCGGTAGGCACTGGCAACCGGCTGGCTTCCCGAGGCTCCAGCTTGAGGACGCCACCGCCGTAGGAACGACCAACTATCTCTGCGCCCAGGGATGTCACCGAGTTCAGGGCAGCGAGTGGAAGGAGTTCTGTACCGAGTCGCCTGTGTTGGTTGAGGACCAAGCCGTGCACTGAGTTGAGTGCCTGCACCCCTCCAGTATTGGTGATGAGTCGTGGCCCCTCGTGGCTCATGTAGGTGATGAATATGTCGGCTGTTCTGGGAAGGGGAACCCGCCACCATGGTCTTCGCGCGCGACACTTGTAGGCGTTGTCCACACCCTGCGCCTCTCCTGACCTGATGTAACGTTGGGCAGCTCGCGAGAGTGTGCTTTCTTGGGGATAGAACAGGAGGGTTGGCTCGTCGTGCGCCGAGAGTTCGGCGTGTGCTGCTCGGGAATAGGTAAGGCCTCGGAGTGCCCGCTTACCCGGCGGCAAGACGGGGGCCAACTCATCGTCGTGCAGTCCGAGTGCCTGGGCGCGGCTCCGGCGAATGCGAAAGAAGTTGTTGTTGCCGCTGACTGCACCAAGGTATGGCATTCCCCAAGCTGCCAGGGACTCGAAGCCGGGGGACTCGACCACAGATTGGTACGACCGCAACAGCTCATCGCCTACAAGGGCTGCTGACCACTTTGTGTCACCCGTGCTTGGCCTCCAGACCCGGTGAGAAGTCGTGTTGCTGGCTAGGGCCCGGATGTCGGGGATCTGAGTGAGTGAAATTGAGTCTGTTCCTCCAGTGCCTTCTGCGAGGAGCAACACCACCTCGCTGGTCACGTCAGGGAAGACCAGCTGCTCGAAAAGGACGAGCGTCACTTCCTTGAAACGTTGCATGAGGTGGCGCCGCACAGGCGCCGCATACCTGGCGTGGAGGAGTTCTGCCGGCAGAACCAAGGCTAATCGCCCGTCTTCCTTCAGAAAGCGCGAGGCATGGACCACGAAAGCCGCCCACGAACTCGCAAGGCCGTCAATGCGAACCCCGCCCGCCAGCGCCGCTCGCTGGGCCTTGGCGCGTGCGGGCCCAGAGAACGACTGATACCGGATGTAGGGAGGGTTCCCTATGACGGCGTCGCAGTGTTGACTCGGGATGACGTCGAAGAAGTCCGCGGTTTGGATCGTCGCTGTCGCGCCGAGTGTGGCCAGCGTCCCACTCGCTGTGGCGCTGGCAAAGGAATCTATCTCGTAACCAAAAATCTCCCCATCGACGGCTTCAGATTCTGGAGACAGGGAGTCAAGCCGCTTCCAGGCAGCTTGAAGCAACGATGCCTCACCACACGATGGTTCCAGGATAGTGTCCTTGTGACTCCGAATCGCCCACCTCGCAAGGTGCTCGGCGATCTCTGTCGGAGTGTAGAAAGCTCCCCGCGCCTTCCGGTCAGCTGTCGCTGTCACCGACTCCCCCGAAATGCTGAGACTCCACGAACACTAGCACAATTGTTCGTGGCCGTCACGAACGCCGGCCAGTAGCTCGCTACCCCGGGGACTCGCCGCCGCTGGAGCGCATGCGGCGCAGCGACGGCTGCGTGAAGAGCACCACGATCGCGATCGCCACCAGCGTGAGCCCGCAGGCCACGAACCACTCGCGCGAGCCCCAGACGTCCGCCATCAGGCCCGCCAGCAGCCCGCCCAGGGGCATGCCTCCCGCCATGGCGAGCGTGTAGATGCTCATCACCCGCCCCATGACCTCGTGGGGCGTGTTCGCCTGGATCAGGGTCAGGTTCAGGTTCGTGAAGAAGCCCGCGTTCCAGCCCGTCGCGAACATGATCGCCATCGACGCGACGTACCAGAGGGAGACGCCGAACGCGGCGTTCAGCGTCCCGCCGGTGATGAGCGTCACGATGAACCACAGCCCCGCCCGGTCCAGCCGCGTGAACGACGCCAGCAGCAGCGAGCTCATGAGCATGCCCACGCCCATGGCGGTGAAGAACATCGAGGTCTCGAAGGCCCCCACGTTGAGGTCTTCCCGGGCGATCTTGGGGAGCAGGGTCATGAATGTCCCCGCCATCACCAGCGCCGTCGTCATCAGCACGAGCATCAGGGTGCGTATCCCCGGGTGGCCGGCCACGAACGCCAGCCCCTCCCGCACCTCTGCCCCCAGGTGGCGCCGAGGCCCGGTCCGGTCGACCGCCGGTACGCGGAGCGGGATCAGCGCCATCAACCCGACGCCAAGCAACACCGCCTGACCGGCGAAGGCCGCCCCCACCCCGCCGATCGCGATCATCGCCCCGCCGATCGCCGGACCCGCGATCATCGAGACGTTCTGGCTCAGGCTCATCAGCGTGACGGCGTTCAGCAGGCGCGAGGGCTCGACCAGCGAAGGCACGATCGCGACCCGCACCGGCTGTCCGAACGCCACGGTCGCGCCGAGGGCCAGCGCTAGCGCCATCGTGAGGGGAATGGTCATGACATCGGCCCACACGAGCACCGCTGTCAGCGCCGTCACGACAACACCGCCGACCTGGCTGGCGAACAGCAACAGCCGCCGGTCGATGCGGTCGGCGAGCGCTCCCGCCGGCAGCCCGAACACGAGGATCGGGAGCCCCAGCGCGAAGATGATCAGTCCCAGCGCCTGACCGGAGTCGAACAGCTCCAGCGCCAGCCACGTGAACGCGAACTGCCGCACCGACTGCGACAGTGCGAACGTCATGTTGTTCGCCCACAGCAGGGCGAAGTTCCGCGACTGGAACGCCGAGAACGTCTGCAGCGAGAGCCGTCGCTCCGAGCGCGGTGGCGCGGAGTCGGCTCGCGTTACCGTCGCCACGGGATCCCGCACCTGCGTCCGGCGAGCCTGGCCCCGAGCAACGTGCTCTCGCGGTTGTCCAAGCGCTCTCCCTAGCGCACCGGCGTGCCGGCGATGGCCTCGTAGGGCGGCTTCGGGGGGCCGAGCTCGACCGGCACCCCGACCCACGCCCCCACGTTCTCGCCCGTGCGGCCCTCCGGACCCTCGCGGATGATGTCGAGCGCCAGGCCCGCGATCTGTCGCGGCGTCATCCACGTCGCCGCGAAGTCCGCCGGCGGGTCGCCGTCGAAGAGGTTGCGCAGCATGGGTGCGTCGGTCGCGCCCATGCAGAGCGCGTTCACGCGGATGCCGTGCTCGGCCAGCTTCTGCGACCACGCCTGCGTGAGGCCGTTCATCGCCCACTTCGAGGAGGCGTACAGGTCGGTGCCCGGCGGATTCGTGCCCTCGCTGCGGGCGGGCAGCACGTAGTACGTGCTGATGTTGATGATGTTCCCGCCCCCGCGCGCGACAAGGTGGGGCACGCAGGCCCGCCCGAACATCACGACGCCCTTGAAGTTGGTGTCCATGATCAGGTTCCAGTCCGAGACGGCCTTCTCCCACTCGTCCGTCACCGGGCTTTGCGTCCAGCGGCCGGCGTTGTTCACGAGCAGGTCGAGCCCGCCGCCCGCCTCCACCGCCGCCGCGACCACGCGCTCGACGTCCTCGCGCCGGGAAACGTCGGCGACGAGCGCCTGGGCGCTGCCGCCTGCCTCGCGGATGTTCGCCGCGGTCTCCAGCACGCTCTCCTGTACGTCGCAGAGGGTGACGGTCGCGCCCTCCTCGGCCAGCACTTCCGCGAAGCCCGCGCCGATGCCCCCGGCCGACCCCGTCACGATCGCCGATTGTCCGTCCAGCAGCCCGCTCATGCCGTCGCCTCCGAATGGATGTAGAGCGAGCCGGGTGGCGGCAGCTCAATCGGGTGGCCCACGGCGATGTTGATGTTGTTCCCCGTGCGTCCCTCCGGCCCCTCGTTGATCAGGTCGATCATGAGCGCGGCAACGTCCTCCGCCCGCATCGCGTTGTTGAGGATGCCCGAGCCCGGATTCTGCTCATGGAAGGTGCGGACCATGTGCGAATCCGTCGCCCCCATGCAGAGGCCGTTCACGCGCACCTTGTGCTCCCGCAGCGCCTTCGACCACGGAATCGTGAAGCCGTTGATGCCCCACTTCGAGGCGTCGTACAGGTCCATGTCGGGACCGCCGCCCGTCGGGCGCGGCCCCTGCCCCGTGAAGGGGCAGTTGGGGGTGTCCTCGTGGGAGCGAAGGAAGGGCGTGCCGCACGTCGCCACATGGTCGCTGGCGATGTGCACGATGTTCCCGCCGCCGCCCGCGATCATGTGCGGGATCACCGCCCGCCCGAACAGGTACACGCCCTTCAGGTTCGTGTTCACGACGAAGTCGTAGTCGTTCAGCGTCTTGTCGAGGTCGTCCGTGGCCGTGCTCGCCCGCCAGACGCCGGCGTTGCTCACGAGCACGTCCACCCCGCCGAAGCGCTCGACGTGCCCGTCGACCACGCGCCGCACGTCCTCCACGACGCCCACGTCGGCGACGAACGCCTGCGCCTGCACGCCGCTCGCCTCCAGCGCGGGCGCGAGGTCGTTCACCTCCTCGCGCACGTCGCAGATCGTCACGTTGGCGCCCTCGCCCGCGAGCGCCCGGGCGAAGGCGTTCCCCAGCCCCAGCGCCGCTCCGGTGACGATTGCCGACTGTCCTTCCAGGGAACCCGGCATGCTCACTCCCCTCGCACGGTCGTACGATGGGCGCATGATAGCCAGCCCGCGGATGTTCCGGAGAGGCTCCTCCGGGCTCCCGCCGATGCGCGAAGCCCTCGCCCGCCTCTTCGAGCCGCGTCTCGTGATCCGCCGCAGCCTCCCCGTCACTGCCTCCCCCGAGGCCGTCTGGGAGGCGCTCATCGACCTGCCCCGCTGGCCGGAACGGGACCGCTACATCCGCTGGGTCCGCCCCATCGGGGAGCCGCCCCCCACCGACGGCCGCTGGTTCGCCCTCGGCCGCCGCTACCGCGAGCAGGTCCGCCGCGGGCCTTTCCTGCCCGTCTTCAACCTCAGCGTCGTCGAGGTCGAGGAAGGCCGGCGCGTCGCCTGGGCGGCGCGCTACCTCTGGGTCGACGCCGTCCACGCCTGGGAGGTCGAGCCCGACGGCGAGGGCGCCATCCTCACGAGCGAGGAGTCGTTCACCGGCCCGCGCGTCATCATGGCCATCGCCCGCGTGGTCTTCCGCATCTTCACCGTCGAGCGCATGACCGACCGCCAGCTCGAGTTCATGGCCGGCGATGCGCTGGGTAGTGGGTAGTGGATGGTGTGTAGTGAATAGTGAGTGGTCTGGTCCCGGCTGCCACGTGGGGGGTCGGGGGGAACTAGTCCCTATTCACTAACCACTATCCACCATCCACTACTCCCTACTCCCGGCCGAAGTGGTACACCGGGTCGTCGCGATCGCGGCGGCCGTACTGCGTCTCCGGTGACCTCGCCGCGCTGCCGCCGGCGACCGGGTCGTCCCGCTGCCAGTCGATCACGATCTGGCGCTTCGCGATGCGCCACTCCCCGTCCCGCCGCTCGAAGCGGTCGACGTAGCGCAGCCCCGCCACGCTGTCGTGGTCGGGAGCCCCGTCCGTCCCGGCGATGCGGTGCCACGCCTGGCAGTACGTCTCCGTGTGCGCCACGTCCCCGTCCAGCTCGACGTGCATGTTCCCCAGGAAGTGCTGCGTCCCGTCGAAGCGGGGAAGCACCTCCTGCAGAAAGACGATGAACCCCTCGACGTCGCCCTTGTAGCTGCCGTGATCGTCGTACGCGTCGGGGTGGTAGACCGTCCGCAGCATCTCCATGTCGAAGCGGTCGATCGCCCGTGCGTAGCGGGTCAGGATGTGCGTGATCGCGCGCTCGTCGGCGGCGTCGCGAATCGCCTGCTCGGTGTCCATCGCGGCGCGATTCTGACCCCTGCCCGCGCGCCCCACAACCCCGACGCCCGCGCCGCCCGTAGTAGGCTCGCGCCATGGCCGCCGACCCCTACGCCGTCGACGCCGCCTGGTACGACGCCATCCACGGCGACGGCGGCGACGACCTCGACTTCTGGCTGCCCTTCGTCGCCGAGCACGGCGGCCCCGTCCTCGAGGTGGGCGCGGGCACGGGACGCATCGCCCTGCCGCTCGCCCGCGCCGGACACGCCGTCACCGCCCTCGACCCCTCCCCCGCGATGCTCGCCGTCGCCCGCCGCCGCGCCGCCGCCGGGGGTCTTGCCCTCACGTTCCTCGATGGCCGCCTCCCCGGCGCGGAGCTGCCGCGCGCCGCCTTCGCCAGCGTCATCCTCCCCAACGACGTGCTCCTCGCCTGCGCCGCCGAAGGCGAGCAGACCGGCGCCCTGCGCGCCGCGGCCACGGCCCTCGCCCCCAACGGCCGCCTCGCGGTTGACGTCGCCGGGCCCGGCCACTGGCTCGATCCGGACGGCAACGGCGAGCCCATCCTCGCCTGGGCCGGCGATGCCGCAGGCGAACGTCTGGAGGTCTGGCACGTCCGCCACGACGACCTTGCGACACAGACCCGCCGCCTCCACATCCGCTACGAGGCCACCGGCGCCGGCGGGCAGGTGCGCCGGGCCGAGAGCGACCATGTCTTGCGCTACGTAACGTTTCCGGAGCTCGCCTCGATGCTCGAAACCGCCGGGTTGCGCGTTC
Organism: Dehalococcoidia bacterium; assembly: GCA_022827945.1. Classification (GTDB taxonomy): domain Bacteria; phylum Chloroflexota; class Dehalococcoidia; order Tepidiformales; family Tepidiformaceae; genus UBA2991. The sequence continues at coordinate 28,924 of JAJEIT010000092.1, forward strand.
TCGATACCTGGGGCGACTACTCGCTCGCAGCATTGACGAATGCCAGCGAGCGGCTGATTGTTATTGCCGAACTCGTGGAAGGAGCACCTGGCCGGAGGGTACCGACCTGATGTGGAGCGAGCCCGGGCGCGTCGAGCACAAATGCCAATGAGGCCGCGAGTCGCCGTTGATGCCATGGGTGGAGACCACGGCCCCGCCATGGTCGTGAAGGGGGCGCTGCTCGCGGCCCGCCGGCTCGATGTCGACGTGTTCCTCGTCGGCCGCACCGAGGAGGTGCGCGAGCACGTCGACGAGCTCCCCGACAACGTCACCCTGGTCGATGCCCGCGACGTCATCGCCATGGCCGACAAGATCGACGCCGTCAAGGCCAAGCCCGAGGCCTCCATCAACGTCGGCATGAACCTCGTCAAGGAAGGCGATGCCGACGCCTTCGTGACGGCCGGCAACACCGGCGCCACCCTCGCCGCCGCCCTGCTCCGCCTGGGACGCGTCCCCGGCATCGCCCGCCCCGCCCTCGGCATGGTCGTGGCCACGAGCGACAGGGGCCCCACGATGATCCTCGACGTCGGCGCCAACGCCGACTCCCGCCCCGCCCACCTCGTCCAGTACGCCTACATGGGCGGCGCCGTCATGGAGCGCAGCCACGGCATCCGCTCGCCCCGTATCGGCCTCGTCTCCATCGGCGAGGAGGACTCCAAGGGCAACCAGCTCATCATCGAGGTGAACCGCGCCCTCCGCGCCAGCGACCTCAACTTCGTTGGCAACATCGAGGCCGGCCAGATCCCCCACCACGTCGCCGATGTCGCCGTCATGGACGGCTTCACCGGGAACATCTTCATCAAGACCGTCGAGGGCGTGGCCGAGCTCTTCTTCGACGAGCTCAAGCGCGCCGTGCGGCTGACCCCCTGGAACCTCATCGCCGGGCTGCTGCTGCGGCCCGAGCTTCGCAAGTCCCAGCGCCGCCTCGACTACGCCGAGTACGGCGGCGCCCAGCTCCTCGGCATCGACGGCATCGTCTTCGTTGCCCACGGCCGCTCCGACGCGCGCGCCATCCTCGGGGGCATCCGCGCCGCCGGCGAGGCCGTCCGCGACGGCGTCCTCCAGCAGATGCACGAGATCGCCGAGCGCGTTCCCGCCCGCGGCCTCATCGAATCCAGCGCCGCCAACGGCGAAGACGCCCAGGACTCGCAGGACTCGCAGTGATGCGCACCGACTTCTACGAGGCCGACGAGTTCACCGGCAGCAAGGGCCAGCACTACGCCACCATCGACTCCGACTACCGCTGGGAGAAGGGCGACGAGGTCTGGCTGGACACGGCGCAGGGTCGCTTCAAGCTGCGCATCACCTGGGTCGTCGTGAACGTCGCCACCGACGGCACGGTCACCCGCGAGCTCCTCGGCCTGCGCGTCTAACCCCCTACAACTCGAGGGCGGCCCACTGCTCTCCGTCGTCGTCCACGTGCGTAGGTACGAAGCCGAGCTTCCGGTAGAAGTCCCCGGCGTTGCCGTCCTCCTGGGCCCAGCTTGTCTGGAGCCGCGTCACCGTCGGACGGGTCCTGGCGTGCGCGATGACCAGCAGCATGGCCTCCCAGCCGAAGCGCATCCCCTGGAAGCGCTCGTCGATCATCATCCGCCACAGGACGAGGTAGCCCTCTTCCCGCGGTTCGGCTCGCAGGCTCTCGTCGTGCAGCATCAGGAACCCGACCGGCTCGTCGTCCGCGTAGATCGCCCGGAACCAGGCCGCCTCCTCGAAGTGCGCCTGCGCGATCGACCGCTCGTTCGAAGCCACGAGGTGCTTCTGCGAGTCCGCTACCGAGAGCTTGAAGATCGCCTCGGAGTTAGCAGGCGTGATCTCGCGGAGCGTGACGGTGGACTCGCTGGCAATAGGGGACACCCCGCGAGCCTACCTGAGCCCCGCCGTAGCAGCCTCCGAGCTAGCGGCCAATCTCGTAGATCGCGATGAATCTCTCGCCCGCCACTGTGACCACATCGAACAGGATGAAGTAGTCTCCGAAGTCCCTGATTCGCTGCGTGAAGCCACCGACCTCTATCTCGAACGTCGTCTCATTGTCTACCCGAGGACTGTTGCAGATGTCGAACACGCACTTGAGGATGAAGGCGCGACCTTCGGGGTCCAGTTTCGACAAGTACTCCCGGACGGGCGGCGTGAATCGATAGTCGAACAACTACTCGTCGATGTCGTCCATCGTGAAGCCGCGACCGCCGTTCTTGAAGTAGAGGTAGCCCTCGTAGGCGCGCTGCATCGTGCCCTTCGGCGGCATCCACCAGAGGCGGCGGGAGAGGCGCACCATCTGGTCTTCCTGGAACTCTTGGCTGGAGGTTTCGGGCTTCGCGGTGCTCTCCATCGACATGACGGTGCTCTCCCTGCCGGAAATCGTGGGCGTGCCCGTGCGGGGTGTCAAGACTTCTGGACTGCGCCGCGCCTACGCCAGTCCCGCCAACGCCGCCTCGACCTCCTCCCGCACCCACGCCTCCTCCTCCACCTCCAGCCTCGCCGCCAGCGTCCCCGCCACCGCCCCGCCGTGGCCGTGCCGCCGCGCAATCTCGCCGAGCGCCCAGGCGGCGTGCCCCCGCACCAACGCCGCCCCGTCCCCGAGCGCCCCCGCGAGCGCCGCCACATCCTCGGCCGTCCCCAAATTCCCGAGCGCCACGCAGACGTTTCGCAGGAAGCCGTCGCGCGTGGCCCGCTGCACCGCCCGCCCCCGGAAGCGCTCGCGGAACGCCGCCTCGTCCAGCGCCAGCAGCTCCGCCAGCGGGGGGAACGCGTCGTCGGCCGTGGCGGGGGCGAGGTCGGGGTGGCTGGCCGCGTTCCGTGCCCCCACCGGGCACGAATCGAGGCAGTCGTCGCACCCGAAGATCCAGTCGCCGAACTGCCGTCGCAGCTCGCGCGGGATCGGCTCGCGGCTCTCGATCGTGTGGTAGCTGATGCAGAGCCGCGAATCGAGCACGCCCCCGTGCAGCGCGATCGCGCCCGTCGGGCAGGCGACGATGCAGCGCGTGCACGACCCGCACGTCTTCTGCAGGGGCTCGTCCGGGGCGATCTTCAGCGTCGTCGCGATCGCCCCCAGCAGCACCCACGGCCCGAAGCCCGGCGCCAGCAGCATCGTCGACTTGCCCAGCCACCCCAGGCCCGCCCGCGCCGCCAGCGGCCGCTCCAGCAGCGGCCCGTAGTCGACCGTCGCCCTCGCCTCGCCTCCCAGCTCCTCCCGGACGTTCCGCGCCACCCGCCGCAGCTTCGATTCGAACAGCCGGTGGTAGTCGCGGCCGCGGGCGTAGCGCGCCACCCGTCCCCGCGCGCGGTCGTCGGGACGCTCCGGGTCGGGCGCGTGGCCGGTGATCGCCAGCAGCACGACCGTGTTCGCCCCCGCCAGGAACGCTCGTGGCTCGGTTGCGCGCTCGATCCACTCGTCCGTCATCCAGTGCAGCTCGGCCAGCCGCCCCGCCGCCCGCGATTCCAGCGCCGCCGCCCGCGCTCCCGCCAGCGCCTCCGCCCCGGCGAAGCGCACGAGGTCGAAGCCGGCCTCCCCGGCCAGCTCCTCGATCCGCGCGCGAGCCTCCATGCCGCCAGGCAATCCGCAGCCTCCTTCCGCCATCCGGTCCGGTGTTCCGAACGCCCTTGACGATAAACCTCCCCCGTTGTTCAATACGAACGAACATCCGTTCGCGCGAGGCGAGGCATGAGCGAGCTATCGACCAAGCAAAGCCAGATCATGGAGTTCATCCGGGACTTCATCGACGAGAAGGACTACCCCCCTTCCATCCGCGACATCCAGTTCGGCTGCGGTATCAGCAGCACCTCCGTCGTGGACTACAACCTCCGCCGGCTCGAGGAGAAGGGCCTCCTCCGGCGCGACCGCGAGGTTTCCCGCGGCATCGAGCTGCTGGACGGCACCCGTCGCGGGCGCACCGTCGACGTGCCCGTGCTCGGATCGATCGCAGCGGGCGAGCCCATCCCCGTCCCCACCAGCGATCGCTGGGCCAGCGACGTGGACGACACCGTCACCGTCACGCAGGACATGGTCCGGGGCCGCGAGAACGTCTTCGCCTTGCGCGTGAAGGGCGAGTCGATGATCGAGGACCTCATCGACGACGGCGATATCGTCTTCCTCGAGCCCGCCACCACCGTCGACGACGGCGAGAAGGTCGCCGTCTGGCTCCAGGACCGGGGCGAGGTTACCCTCAAGCGCCTCTACCGCGAGAAGGACCGCATCCGCCTCCAGCCCGCCAACTCCACCATGCCCCCTATCTACGTCGCCCCCGAGGACGTTAGGATTCAGGGGCGTTTCATCTCCTCCATCAGGCCCAGCGGCTAGCCTCCAGAGCGGTCCCCGGGCCGGACCTTCGCCATGGCCCAGACCCTCGTCAGCATCCGCAACCTCTCCGTCCGCTATCGCTCGCGCGACGACATGGCCTACGCCGTCGACCAGGTGTCGCTCGATATCGAGCGCGGCAGCGTCTACGCCCTCGTCGGCGAATCCGGCTCGGGCAAGACCACCGTCGGCATGTCCATCCTCAATCTCCTCCCCGATGAGGCGGACATCCTCGGGGGCGAGGTCTACTTCGGCCCCGACAACATGCTCACCCTGGACGAGCACTCCCTGCGCCACACCCGCGGCCGCCGCATCACGATGATCTTCCAGGATCCCGTCGCCGGCCTGAACCCGGTCATCTCCGTCGGCGACCAGGTGGGCGAGGTGCTCACCACCCACCTCGGCATGAACAAGCGGGAGGCGAATTCGGCCTCCGTCGACATCCTCCGCCAGGTCGGGCTGGCCGACCCCGAGCGCGTCGCGAAGTCGTACCCGTTCCAGCTCTCCGGCGGCATGTGCCAGCGCGTCATGATCGGCATCGCCACCGCCCTCAGCCCCGACCTCATCATCGCCGACGAGCCCACCGCCTCCCTCGACGTCACCGTCCAGGCCCAGATCCTTCACCAGCTCGACACACTCCGCCGCGAACACGGCACGGCCATCCTCCTGATCACGCACGACTTCGGCGTCGTCTCCCAGGTTGCCGACGAGGTCGGGGTCATGTACGCCGGCCACCTGGTCGAGTCGGGTCCCGTCCGCGAGGTCCTCCGCTCGCCCTTCCACCCATACACGCACGGCCTCCTCGCCGCCCTCCCCCGCCTCGACGATGTCGGCCAGCAGCTCTACGCCCTCCCCGGGACTGCCCCCGACCTCAAGGAGCCCGCGGGCCACTGCCCCTTCATCCCCCGCTGCCGCAAGGCCCTCCAGCAGTGCCGCGACGTCGGCCCGCCGCAGCTCACCCCCCTGCCCGGCCAGTCCGACCGCGCCCTCGCCTGCTACAACCCCGTCTGGCAGGAGTAGCTCAGGAGGCCCGCCGCCCCGCCCGCGGCGCCAGCGCGATCAGCCGCGTGATCGCCACCTCCAGCGCCAGCTCGTCCCGCACCTCGCCCGACTTCATCCCCCGGTCCGCCTCCACGAGGGTCTCGTAGGCGCGGCGCACCCCCTCCCGGCCCAGCCGCTGCGCCCGCCGGATGGCGGCGTCGCGCAGGCGCGGCCAGGGCCGCCGGATCGCCTTCCCGATCTCCTCCGGGCTCTTCCCGTCCTCGAGCAGGTCCAGCACCGTCGAGAGCGGCCGGTAGGCCGCCGCCAGCTGCGAGAGCAGGCTGTTCACGCTCTCCCCCCGCGAGAGCAGGAAGCGCAGCGCCTGCAGCGCCTGCGCCGTCTCGCCGTCCAGCACCCCGTCCACCAGCTGCCAGACCGTCGTCTCCCGCTCGCCGCCGCAGAGCACGTCGATGTCGTCGACTGTCGCGTGCCGGCCCGCCGTGTAGAGCGCCAGCTTCTCCAGCTCCCGCGCCAGCTCCAGCGTGTTCGGGTGGAGGGCCGCCAGCAGCTGAGCCGGTCCGTCCTCGCGCGGACGCCGCCACTCCTCCTCCGGCGGCAACGCACGCGACGACCGCCCCCGCCGGAACCGGACCCCCTGCTCCTGCGCCTCCTCCCGCACGAACTGCACCAGCTCCCCCCGCTTCAGCTCGGGGAAGTGCTCCACCTCGATGTTGCCCGTCTCGTCCAGCCGCCGCAGGAGCGGGTTGCGGCCTGCGTTCAGCTCGCCCTCCACGAACACGAGCGTCGTCGTCTCCGGGATGCCCGCCGCAATCGCCTCGATCAGCGGGTTGAAGGCGTCGACCCGCGGCCCGCGCGCCCCTCCTCCCCGGCCGCCGCCGCCCTCGAACCGCCCCAGCAGCCCCTCGACCACCACCGTCCGGCGTGGCGAAAGGAACGGCGCCGTCAGCGCCGGCGCCAGGATCTCCTCGGGCTTCACGTCGCGCCCGTCGAGCAGCGCCACGTCCGCCCCGGGCGCGCCCGCCTCGCCGCCGCCCTCGGCGCGAAGCGCCGACAGCCGCCGCCGCAGGCGGAGCTCGTCCTGGCCGTGGAGAACGATGATCACGATGCTCTTGCCGGGGCGATGATACCCCGCCCCTCCCGCCCCTTGGCCGCCTTCCCCGTACAATCGCCGCCGGCGCGCCGCCGGAGCGCGAGCGCGCGCCCCCGGAGGTACCGAATGGAAGCGAAAGCCGCCGTCCTGCGTGGCCAGGGCCAGCCCCTCGAAGTCCAGACCGTCACGGTCGACGATCCCGGCCCCGGCCAGGTGCGCGTCAAGCTGAACGCCTGTGGCCTCTGCCACACCGACCTGTCGGTGATGCAGTCCGTCCTGCCGCGCCCGCAGCCGCTCGTCCTTGGCCACGAGGGCGCCGGCGTCGTCGAGTCCATCGGCGAGGGCGTCACCTCGGTCGAACCCGGTGACCACGTCGTCATGACCACCACCGCCTTCTGCGGCCGCTGTCCCATGTGCGTCGAGGGCATGTACGCCCAGTGCGAGCGCATGCCCCTCAACATGGGCGGCAACTTCCCCTTCCATTTCGACGGCCTGGACCTGATGCCCTTCGCCTCCATCGGCGGCCTCTGCGAGTACACCGTCGTCGCCGAGAACACCGCCATCAAGATCGACAAGGACATCCCCCTCGTCAGCGCCTCCCTGATTGGGTGCGGCGTCATCACCGGCGTCGGCGCCGCGATCAACACCGCCGAGGTGCGCCCCGGCACGACCTGCGCCATCTGGGGCTGCGGCGGCGTCGGCCTCAGCGTCCTCCAGGGCTGCCGCATCGCCGGCGCCTCGACCATGATCGCGATCGACGCCAACCCCGCGAAGCTCGAATACGCCAGGAAGCTCGGCGCCACCCACGTCGTCGACGCCTCATCGGAGAACGCCGTCGAGCAGGTGATGGCCGTCACCGGAGGCCGCGGCGCCGACTACACCTTCGAGGCGATCGGCGTCGGCTCCTGCATGGAGGAGGCCTACATGGCCGCCCGCCGCGGGGGCACCGCCACCATCGTCGGCGTGGGCGGCTTCGCGGACACCTTCTCCCTCTCCGCCGGCCTCGTCGCCATCATGGAGAAGACCCTCAAGGGCTCCTTCTGCGGCAAGGGCGCCAGCGTTCGCGACTTCCCCCGCCTGCTCGAATGGTACCGCCAGGGCAAGCTCGACCTTGACTCGCTCGTGACCACCACCTACCCCATCGAGGACGTGGCCCAGGCCTACGAGGACATGGAAGCCGGCAAGAACGCCCGCGGGGTCGTCGTCTTCTAGCTTCGGGAGGAGCCCGCCGTTGGGCTCAGTCCTGGCTGAGCGCGTTCTCCTCGATCCACCCGTCGACGCGCCGCCACTGTGCGTGCAGCCACGAGGTGCGCCCGTCGATGTCCTCCGGCACCTCCGCCCGGGGAATGCGCCAGAAGGCGATGCGCACCTCCCGCCGCAGGATGCCGCCCGCCAGCAGCGAGCGGTAGCTGCCGCCCTCCAGACCCGTGTGCGCGCAGAAAACCACGTCGGCATGGGGCGCCCGTTCCAGCAGCGCCAGCGGCCCGCCGAGCTGCGGCGGCAGCACGTGGCGCAATCCCTCGGCGAGCTGCGCCTCCTCCTCGTCGCCGCTGCGGCGCATGCGCGCCACCGCCCGCGCCAGCCGCGCCGGCGTGAAGAGCGCGCCCTCGGGGAAGACCAGCACCCCCTCGCGCGGTTCGAGGCCGTCGGCCAGGGCCGAGACCTTCGCGATCTGCCGCGAGCCCTCGCGCGAGCCCACTGTCAGGAACGTGCTTCGCAGCCGGTGCCCGACGAAGTCGATGCACGGGTCCCGCACCAGCCACGAGTTCATCACCCAGCGCAGCCAGAGCCCGTGCCGCCCCTCCAGGAATACGAGCGGCAGCAGGTTGTCGACGGGCGAGACGTGCCGGCAGAACACGATCACCGGTCCCTCCGCCGCCTCGTCGTCCCCCTGCACGTCGACGCGCATCTCGAACAGCCGCACGATGCTCCAGAACACCCAGCGCGCCCACACGCGCGCAAACCAGTGGTGCAGCGCCAGCCGTCGCCGCTCGCTCCCCTGCCCCAGCACCCAGAGCGGCAGGAAGAGCACCAGCCCGAACGTCTCCACCGCCAGGTACGCCCACAGCGCCAGGATGCAGCGCACGAAGATCGTGCCGCGCCTCCGCGTGAGGTCGCCGGTCAGCGCCACCACCAGGAAGATCGGCGCCGCCGCCGTGTTGATCAGGAACGACGCCAGGTAGATCGGCACGGTGACCGTCCGCCGCGCGTAGCGCAGCGCCAGACGCTCCCGCCCGATGTCCCGTTCCCGGGTCAGCCGGTCGAGAAGCGAAGGCGGTCGTGGTGGGGCGGGTGTCGCGCTGCTCACCGCGCGTAGGGTAGCGAACGCCGTCCCTGTGCGCCTTTCCCCATGCCTCTACGTCCACCGTCGCTTAGAGTCTCGCTGACCAGCCGCGGGAGGAGGCGAGCGTGACCTTTTCCGATGAAGTCCGCGCCCGGCTGCAGGTCCGATCCGCCCAGCCGCCCGCGCCCGAGCCCGTTCGCCTCCCCGCCCGCCGCTTCGTCGATCGCTCCTTCTACGAAGCCGAACGCGCCGAGATCTTCGGGAAGGCCTGGCTCCTCGCCGGCCGCCTCGACGAGATCGCCCGCCCCGGCCTCTACATGACCTGGGAGAAGACGCGCGTTCCCCTCCTCGTCGTCCACGCCGTCGACGACGTGATCCGCTGCTTCTACAACTCCTGCCGCCACCGCGGCGCGCCCGTCGTGCGCGTCCCCCGCGGGCGCAACCGTGCCCTCCGCTGCCAGTACCACAGCTGGACCTACGACACCTCCGGCAAGCTCGTCTCCGTCCCCGACGAGCGCGATTTCGTCGACCTCCGCCGCGAGGAGCGTGGTCTCGTGCCCGTCGCCTGCGAGGTCCGGAACAGCGCCATCTTCGTCAACGAGGACCCGGTGGCGGACCTCAACAGCTTCTTCGGCGGCACGGGCCGGGAGCTTTCCTCCGTCCAGAGCGGAGAGCTGCGCACCCTCGACCAGCGCTCCGTCACCATCCCCGTCAACTGGAAGCGCGTCATGGAGAGGCTCCTGTCCTCGCCCCCCGTCCCTCCCCGCCCCGGCGCGAGCGACCTCGCCACGACCGCAGCCGATGCCGAGCTGCTCGACGGCGGCCACCTCCGCATCGTCGCCCCCTTCGATGCCGCTTCCGCCTCCGCCCTCGGCCTCGCCTCGCCGCTCGACTGGGCCAGCCTGGGCGATGAGGGCCTCCCTGCCGTCGGCGGCCTCGACCCGATGTTCCTCTCCACCGCCACCACCTATGTCTTCTTCCCCAACCTGTTCGTCACCTACACCCCCGGCGGCATCTTCAACTTCACCGTCTGGCCCGGCGACGAAGAGACGACCCTCCTGGAAGCGACCTGGCTCGCCCCCGACTGGGGCGAGGAGGACTCGCCCGCCGAGCATCCCGCCTGGACCGAGCGCATCGAGTGGGCGCAGGCCCGCCTCGAGGCCGTGGCCGCGGCCCTCGCCGGCGCCCAGGACGAGATGAAGGAGCCTGCCCGCCAGGGCCTCTCCCTGCAGGACGACTCCGAGGCCGTCCGCCTCTGGAACGAAGCGCTCGACGCCCACTTGCGCGGCGTCGTGCCCGCCGACACCCTCACCGGCGCCGTGCCCGGCGAGGTCCGCAGCCCGCTTCCGTCCTAGGCCGGGTCGGCGGCCATCCACTCGGCGATGCGTTCGCCGATCATCATGCAGGTGAAGTTCGTGTTCGCCCGGATCAGCGTCGGCATGATCGACCCGTCCGCCACCCGCAGCCCCTCCACCCCGTGCACCCGCCCCTCGCTGTCGACCACCGCCCCCTCCGCCGGGTCCGGGCCCATCGGGCAGGTGCAGGTCGGGTGGGCCATGCTCGATGCCGCGCCGTGGATCCACTCGTCGAGCTTCGCGTCGTCGTCGAGGGTCTCCTGGTCGAGGTCCACCGGTCCCGTGTGGAACGGCGCGAGTTGCTCCGAGTGCGCCAGCCGCCACGCCAGCCGCGCCCCTTCCCGTAGCCGCACGCGGTCTGCCTCGTCCTCGTCGAACTTCAGGTCGATCGCCGGCTTCACCGTGTAGTCGGCGCTCGCCAGCGTGACCGACCCGTACGAGTGCGGAAGCTGCACACCCGGCGCCACGGCGAACACCCACTCCGGCTCGGCGTCCTCGTCGCCCTGCCAGGTGCCGTAGCGCCCGCCCGGCGCGTAGAGGATGTGCCCCAGCAGGTACACCTGCATGTCATTGAACTCGCCCGTCGACGAGGTGTAGCGAAGCAGCGTCTGCAGGAGCGGCTTCTCGGGGTCGACAACCCCCGGCCTCGGGTGCAGGAGCAGCGGCGTCATCGGGTGGTCCATCAGGTGCTTCCCGACCCCCGGCAGGTCGGCCACTGAGGCGATCCCCAGCTCCGCCAGCTCCTCCGCCGGACCGATGCCGCTCCGCAGCAGGATCGCCGGACTCATGATCGCCCCCGCCGAGAGCACGATCTCCCTCCCCCGCACCTCCTGCAACTCCCCGTCGCACTCGACCCGCAGCCCCACCGCGCGGCCGTCCTCGATCAGCACGTGGTCGACCAGGCAGTGGCTCCGGATCGTGAGGTTGAGCCGGTTGCGGGCGGGCGAGAGGTAGCCGAGGTTGGCCGACCAGCGCGTCATCTCGTCCGGACCGCCGCGATTCATCGCCGCGCGCGTGATGCCCGTCGTCTCCGGGTCGTTCTGGTCGCGGTCCTCCTCGAAGCCCGCCGCCACGCAGGCGTCGTAGAACCCCTGCTGCACCGGCGCCAGCTGCTCGCGCGTCCAGCGGCGCACCGGGATGGGACCACCCTGGCCGTGGAAGTCGCCCCCCTCGTCCCGGTCGTCCTCGATCGCGCGGAAGTAGGGAAGGCAGTGCTCCCAGCCCCAGCGCTCGTCGCCCGTCATCTCCGCCCAGCGGTCGTAGTCGCCCGGCGCCCCCCGGATGGCGACGCCCGTGTTGATGGCGGACGAACCTCCGACCAGCTTCCCCCGAGGCAGCGGCGCTACCCGCCCCGGCACGAACGTCGCGTTGAAGCCCCAGTCGTGGTGCACCGTCGAGGGCTCGTGGATGCTGTTCACGTCGTGCGGGAGCGATTCCAGCGTCGCGTAGTCGGGTCCCGCGTCCAGCAGGAGCACCGACCGCGAGCGGTCCTCGCTCAGCCGCGCCGCCAGCACCGCGCCCGAGGACCCCGCCCCGACGATGATGACGTCGTACTCCATCGCTAGCTCCCCGCCACCGCCGCATCGATGCGCGCCATCAGCTCCGCGTCGAGCGGACCCTTCGCCTCCGCCTCCAGGCACTCCGCCAGCTCTGCCCGGTTCTTCACCCCCAGGATCACCGTCGCGATGCCCTCCATCGAGAGCGAGTAGCGGTGCGCGAGCGAGGCGGGCGACTCGCCCACCTCCGCCGCCAGCGCCCGGAACGGCGCCGCCCGCCGGAAGTCGACCGCCTCCGGGTGGTCGTCCGGCAGGTCGCGGTCGATCGCGTCCGTGAGCGCGCCCGCCTGCACGGCGCGGATGCCCATCACGCCCACGCCCCGCGCGTTCGCCGCCGCGATCAGCTCGCGCGGGCGCGGATCCTCGTCGTAGGCGCGCATGCCGCCGGGCGAATCGAGCAGGTTCGCCACGCACTGGATGGCCGCCGGCGCCGGGTCCTCCGCGAGCGTCTCCAGGAGCGCGCCCGGCGCCCCCACCCCGCTTATCCCCCACGCCCCGATCGTGCCGTTCGCCACCATCGCCTCGAACGCGGGCCGCGCCGCTTCCACGAACAGGCTGCGGCGCGTGCCCCGCCCCTCGAACCCGTCCGGCACGATCATCCCGTGCAGGAAGAACAGGTCGACCCGTTCCAGCCGCAGCCGGTCGAGGCTCGCCGCCAGCGCCTGCCGCAGCGTCCCCGCCACCTCCCCCGCGGGTACGTTCCCGAGGTGGTGCTTCGTCGAGATGCGCACGCCCTCCGGCAGCCGCCCCCCGAAGGCCTCCCCCACGACGCGCTCCGCCTCGCCGTTGCCGTAGCCCGGCGCCACGTCGAGGAAGGTGATGCCGCCCTCGACCGCCGCCAGAACCGTCTCGACCGCTTCCTCGCGCGTCGTCGCGCCCCAGACCCCGCCGGTGCCGCCGCCCCCGAGCGTGAGTGCGCTGACCGGCCCGAGCTTCCCGAACGTTCGCGTTTCCATGCGCGCGAGTCTACCGGTCGGCTGCCGCCCCCGCCGCGTCCCCGATGCCTGTGCGCCGCAGCGCCGCGATGATGCGCTCCGCCGTGCCTTCGGGCGGGTCCGCGCGGTAGGTCATGATCGCGACCGCATCCACCAGATCCACCCGCGCCAGCGTCGCAAGCGTGTCCTCGAAGGCGCCCCACGCCTCCTCCTCGCCCGCCGCGATCCGCTCGCGCAGCGCTTCCGGGGCGGGGATGCCCAGACGCTCGCTGATCGCGTCGAGCGACTCCGGCGTGAGCAAGGGCATCGCCATCGCCACCACATGGGCGTCGGGCCGCACCGCCTTCACGAACCCGGCCGACCGCAGCAGCGGCGCGAGGTCGAACACCGGCTGGGTCCAGATGCTGCGGGCCCCCGCCCGCAGCTTGTCGGCGAGCAGCCGGTCGGCGCGTTCGTCCTTCCGGTACTGGTCCAGCGCCGCCCCGATCGCCATCCCCGGCGCCGTGTCCTGCACGATTGCGATCGCCTCGGTCACGCGCGTCCCCGGCGTGTCGGCGGCGTGGTCGCCGCGCAGGCAGAGCACATGCCCGAGCCCGGCCTCGTGCGCCCGCGCCACGTCTTCGGTGATCGCCTCCCGCGTGCGCCCGCCCGTGGCCAGGTGCCAGATCGGCTCAAGACCGTCCCGCCGCAGCTCCAGCCCCGCCTCAAGGCTCGACTGGCGCTCAGGACGCTGGATGACGTTCACCGCCAGCGTGCGGGCTTCGAGCAGCCGCGCCCGCCGCCGCAGCACCGCCGGCTTCGACGTGCGTGGCGGCGTGATCTCCAGTGAGACGGGGAACTCGCCCCGCTCCATCGCCTCCGCAAAGGACATCGGTCAAGCCTGTCCCGTGGGCCGGTACGAGTCCAGCGAGACGGCCCCTACCGCCCCGTCACGCTCTCGCCCAGCACTGCCGCCCGCGCCGACGCCACCGCGTACAGCGACCCCGTCACGCAGATCAGGTCCGCCTCCTCCGCCCGGTTCTTCGCCATCGCGATCCCCTCCGCCACGCTCCCCGCTACCTCTACGTGTGGCGTGAGCGGCCTGAGCTCGGCGGCCATCTCCGCGGGGTCGCGCGAGCGCCGCGAATCGAGCTTGCAGCACCAGATGCCGCTCGCCAGCCCGGCCAGCTTGTACCCGATCCCGCGCAGGTCCTTCCCCGCCATCGCCCCCAGCACGAAGAAGCAGCGCCGCCACTCCAGGTACTCGCGCAGCGCCTCCGCCAGCGCCGCCGCCGCCGCCGGATTGTGCGCCCCGTCGGCGACCACCAGGGGCCGCTGCCCCATCACCTCCAGCCGCCCCCCGATCCGCGTCCGCGCGATCCCCCCCGAGATCGCATCCTCGTCGATGCCCGCGCCCCGCGCGCGCAGCTCCTGCGCCACCGCCACTGCCGTCACCGCGTTCCCCACCTGGTGGGCGCCCAGCAAGGGCGTCCGCAGCTCCCGCGAGCCGCCCGGCCCGTGCAGCAGGAACGACTGCCCGAAGACGTACCGCTCCAGCACGTCGGTGCTCCATTCCTCGTCCACCAGCCGCAGCTCCGCTCCCACCTCCCGGCAGCGGTCGCGCACCACCTGCGTCACCGCCGGATCGGGCTGGGGCGCGAGCACGCAGGTCGAGCCGGGCCCGATGATCCCCGCCTTGTCCCGCGCGATCGCGACCGGCGTCTCGCCCAGGATGGCAGTGTGGTCCAGCGCGATCGGCGTGATCACCGCGATCTCCGCCCCCCCGTAGACGTTCGTCGCGTCGTAGGAGCCGCCCAGCCCCACCTCCACCACCTGCCAGCCGCCGTCCCCCAGCCGCTCCCGCGCCAGCCAGTGGAAGAGCGCCACGAGCACCCCGAACGTGCTCACCTGGCCGCCCGCCGACTCCTGCTCCGCCTCCACCGCGGCGCGGATGGCGCTCAGCCCCTCCGCCAGCTCCGGCATCGTCATCGGCTCGCCGTCGATGCGGATGCGTTCCCCGTAGGAGTGCAGGTGCGGGCTCGTGAACAGCGCCGTTCGCTCCCCGCCCGCCCGCAGGATGCCCTCGACCATCGCCGAGACGCTCCCCTTGCCGTTCGTGCCGGTCACGTGAACCGTCCCCCGCCCCCGCTGCGGGTCGCCCAGCCGCTTCAGCAGCGAGCGCATCGAGGCGAGGTTCATGGGCGGACTCTTCGAGGCTCCCGGGTCCCGCTCCATGTCCACGAACGACTCGAGGAATCTGATCGCTTCCCGCACGTTCATGCGGCCATTGTAGGTTCGCTGTGCCATGCTTGGCGGGCCGTGCCCGAGACCCGCCACCGCTTCGGACCCCGATTCGAGCGCGCCATCGCCCTCATCGACGAGGCCAACGCCCCCGACCCCGTGACCATCGAGGTCGACGGCCGGGACGTGCCCAAGGAGCTCACGCACGCGCGCATGCTCACCGCCTGGGTCGAACGCCTCCTGCCCGAACCCGGCGAGGCGCTCCTGCTCGCCGCCCGCGCCCACCACATCCGCCGCTGGGAGTCCCCCCGCGACACCTTCCCCGCCGGACGCCGCGGCTACCTCCGCTGGCGCCGTGACCTCCAGGTCCGCCACGCAGGCCACGCCCACGCCATCCTCGAGGAGTGCGGCTACGACGAGGACACGATCGCCCGCGTCGAACGCCTTATCCGCAAGGAGACGCCGAAGCGCGACCCGGAGGGCCAGGCCTTCGAGGACGGCCTCACCCTCGTCTTCCTCGAAACGCAGCTCCACGACTTCGCCCTCCGCACCGACCCGGAGACGATGGCGAACGTCATCCGCAAGACCTGGAGCAAGATCAGCCCCGCCGCCCGGGACCTCGCCCTCGCCTCCGACCTCGCGCCCGAGGACCGCGCCCTTATCGAACGCGCACTCGCCTGACCCCTGCCCGCCTCCCTACCTCCTACAATTGCCGCATGGCTTCGGGCGAAGAGTTCGCACGCGAGTTGCTGGAGGCGCAGGCCGATCGCTTCGCCTCGCTGCTCGAGGGCGTGCCCGAGCCCATGGCCGATGCCGCCGCGATGACTGCGCGCCAGCTCGCGACCCTCGTGCGGGCGACCCGCGCCAGCTACGTCCTCCTCGTCGAAGGCGAACCGCCGCCCGACGCCGCCGGCCTCGACGCCACCGCCGTCGAGCAGCTCGCTGCCGGCCTCGCGTCCTACCGCGCCCTCCACATCGCGGGCGCGTTCGGACGCACCGGCCAGATCGAGGTCGTCGAGCGCAGCCCCAAGGTCGCCGACGGCATCCGCCGCGCCGCCGAGCGCCACGCCCTCGCCGAGCACGTGCGCGTCCACTCCGGCAAGCCCCCCGCCGTCGTGCACGCCCTCAACGGACCCTACGACCTCGTCGTGCTCGGGGGCCGCTGGCGTGAGTACGAGCGCATGGAGGAGGACCTGACCCGCCTCATCCGCATCGGCGGCTCCCTCACGATCGTCAACGCGGCTCCCCTCGCCGCCTCCGAGGGCCGTGACGCCGACGGTCTCCGCGCCTTCCTCTCCTTCCTCGCCGCCGACGAGCGCTACCTGCTCAGCACCGGGCTCGACTTCGACGGCGTCCTCGCCGCCCGCGTCCGCTAGCCCCGCGTGACCGAACCGCCCCGCCGCCGCGTCCCCGTCGCCGCCGAGCAGAGCGTTCGGGAGGAACGTCGCAGCTTCTTCCGGTACGCCGCCATCCTCGGCGTTCTCGTCGGGATCCCCCTGGGGGTCTTCGGCCTGCCCGCCCTCCTCAATGTCTTCTTCGACGAGCCGACCGTCCCGTTCAACGGCGCCTACAGCGAGGATGGCCTGACCATGTGGGTCGAGTCGCACGAGGTCGACGAGGGCTCGCCGCGCGCCGCAACCGTCACGCTGGGCCTGCGCACCGCCGAGCCCTGGGCGTTTGACCCGGAAGGCGTTGAGCTAGAGCTGTCGGAGGGCGACAACGCGCCCCTCGAGTCGTTCGTCGCTCCCGACGTGTTCGAGGCGGGGCCGCAGGGCACGCTCGTCCTGCGCTTCGACCTCTCCGGCGTCGAAGACGAGGCGGAGCCCCGCGCCGTTCGCCTAACGGACCCGAAGGTCCGCTTCGCCCTCACGGAAGAGGACCATTGACGACTCCGTCCCAGACGCTCCCCCATTACGTCCGCCCCGGACTCCGCATCGTCTTCATCGGCTACAACCCCGCCATCTACTCCGCCGAGGCCGGCCACTACTACGCCCGCCGCGCGAACGTCTTCTGGAAGCAGCTCAACGAGAGCGGCCTGCTCGCCCGCCCCGCCCGCCCCGAGGACGACGCCTCCCTCATGGACGAAGCCGGCATCGGCTTCGTCGATCTCTGCCCCCGCCCCACCGTCCGCGCCGACGAGCTGACGCCGGACGAGATCGCCGCCGGCGCCCGGCGCCTCCTCGGCCAGCTCGAGGCGAACCAGCCCGCCTACGCCGTCTTCAGCGGGCGCGGCATCTACATCCACTTCGCCCGCCACGCCCTCGGCCTTCCCCGCGCCGCCCTGACGGGCCGCCCCGATGGCGTCCAGCCCGAACGCATCGGCGACACCATCCCCTACGTCGTGCCATCCTCGAGCGGGCTTGCCAGCCGCTGGCGGGCGGAGCGCCTCGATCTGCTCAAGGATCTCGCGAAGCTCCTCGGTCCCCCGCCCCCGTCCCCGCGCTCGTAGGATCGCGCCATGCGCGCCGCCGTGCTCGAACGCCCCGCCCCAGCCGGCGACGGACCTCTCGTCCTGGCCTCCCGCCCCGACCCAATCCCCGCCCCCGGCGAGCTCTTGTTGCGCGTCCAGGCCTGCGCCGTCTGCCGCACCGACCTCCAGATCTGCGAGGGCGATATCGAGGCGCGCTGCCTCCCCGTCGTCCCCGGCCACCAGGCCGTCGGGACCGTGGAGGCGCTTGGCGAAGGCGTCGAGGACTGGCGCGCCGGCGACCGCGCGGGCGTCGCCTGGCTCGCGGGCGCCTGCGGCGCCTGCTCCCGCTGCGACGCCGGCCGCGAGAACCTCTGCGAGGCTGCCGAATTCACGGGCTGGGACCGCGACGGCGGGTACGCCGAGCGCCTCACCGTGCGCGCGGACTTCGCTGTCCCCCTCCCCGAGGACCTCGACCCCGTAGAGGCCGCGCCCCTCCTCTGCGGCGGCGTCATCGGCTACCGCGCCCTGCGCCTCTCCGGCATCGAGCCCGGCGGTCGCCTCGGCCTCTACGGCTTCGGCGCCTCCGCGCGACTCGCCCTGCAGGTCGCGACCCACTGGGGCTGCGAGGTCTTCGTCGCGACTCGCTCCGAACGCGACCGGCAACGCGCCCGTGACCTCGGCGCCGTCTGGGCCGGCGGGACCGACGACGCCCCGCCTGCGCCGCTCGATGCCGCCGTCACCTTCGCGCCCGCCGGCGAGGTCGTCGTCGCCGCCCTCAAGGCCGTCGACCGCGGCGGGACCGTCGCCGTCAACGCCATCCACCTCGACCGCATCCCCGAATTCCCCTACGAGCACCTCTGGTGGGAACGCAGCCTCCGCAGCGTCGCCAACTTCACCCGCCGGGACGCGCGCGAGTTCCTCGCCCTCGCCGCCGCGATCCCCATCCGCACCGAGACGGACGTCTACCCCCTCGACGACGCCAACCGTGCCCTCGCCGACCTCGCCGCTGGCCGGGTCGAGGGCGCCGCCGTCCTCCGCATCGGCTGAGGCTGCGGGTCCGCTAGACTCGCCCGACGCACCAGCAGGAGGAGCCCGCCGTGTCCGCCGACCCCAGTTCCGAGTCCCTCGACGAGATGCGCGCACGGAACGCCGCGGCCCCGGTGTCGCTCGAGGAGATGCTCGCGCTCAACCGCAGGGTCATCGAAGAGTTCCGCGCCAACGACGGGAAGGTCAGCGGTATGTTCGCCAACGAACCCCTCCTCCTCCTCACCACCACCGGCGCGAAGACCGGCGAGACCCGCACCAACCCCCTCGTGCACACCTTGGACGGTAACCGCGTCGTGATCATCGCCTCGTTCGGCGGCGCCCCGAAGCATCCCGCCTGGTTCCTGAACATCCGCGCCAACCCCGAGGTCACCATCGAGCTCCCCGGAGAGACGTTCACCGCGAACGCCATCATCCCCGAGGGCGAGGAGCGCCGGCGCATCTACGACCAGCACGCCGCCGAGATGCCGCGCTTCGCCGAGTACCAGGCGATGACGACCCGCGAGATTCCGGTCGTCGTCATCCCCCGTCCGTAACTGCGGGGTAGCGGCCCAGCGTTAGCGAACGTCGACCGCTAGACTCTGCCGACGCACCGCACGGAGGCGCCCATGACATCCGAAGACCCCATCGCCCAGATGATCTCCTACAACAACCACCTCATCGAGCAGTTCCGCGCCAACGGCGGGAAGGTCACGGGCCGCTTCGCCGATGCGCCCCTCCTCCTCCTCACACCACCGGCGCGAAGAGCGGCGAGAAGCGCACCACCCCCCTCGCCCACAGCACCGACGGCGACAACATCATCATCATCGCCTCCTACGCCGGGAACCCGAAGCACCCCCAGTGGTACCACAACATCCGCGCCAACCCGGAGGTCACGATCGAGCTTCCGGACGAGACCTTCACGGTGAACGCCATCATCCCCGAGGGCGAGGAGCGCAAGCGCCTCTTCGACCAGCAGGCCGAGAAGATGCCCGCCTTCGCCGAGTACCAGGCCAAGACCACCCGCGAGATCCCCGTCATCGTCATCCCCCGCCCGTAAGCGAAGCCACCACAGAAAGGAACGACCATGCCCCGACCCCGCGTCCTCACCGAGCTCGATGAGTGGCCCCGCCACCAGACGATCGACACCTTCAACTCCGTCCAGACCGCCAGCCCCGAGTGGAGCGACGGCTACTGGCACTGCTTCGGCGATCCCGCGGGTGAGGTCAACCTCATCACCGCCATCCGCCTCTATCCCAACACCGACGTGATGGACGCCTACGCCATCGTCAGCCTCGATGACGGCAAGCAGTACAACCTGCGCGCCAGCCGCCGCCTCCGCCCCCGCATCGACGAGCTCCGTGTCGGTCCCTTCTGGCAGGAGATCATCCGCGGCATGCGCACCCTCCGCATCGGCTGCGACGACAACGCCCACGGGATCGAGTTCGACATCCTCTGGGAGAGCAAGGCGCCGGCCTACGACGAGGCCCCCGGCGTCCAGTACCGCCTCGATGGCCGCCTCGTCGCCGAGCGCTCCAACTACATCCAGGCCGCCGACATCGCCGGCTGGATCAGGATCAACGGCCGCGAGTGGAAGTTCGACTTCGGCGACGGCTGGGGCGGTACCCGCGACCACTCCTGGGGCATCGGTGCAGGCACCGGCACGGGCGCCAAGCCCAACCCCGACGTCGCCCCGCCCCTGACACCCCCCGAACAGGGCAGCTTCCGCTCCGACGGCATGCGCCACTGGGCCGTCGTCAACATGCCCGACCGCTGCCTCTACTACGCCTTCCGCCTGGGCGAGGACGGCATCTACCGCGCCTCCGGCACCGGGCGCCAGTCCGATGTCGGCGTCCACTCCTGGGTGGAGTACGCCTACGACTCCGACAAGGAGAGCTTCGCCTACACCGACGTCTCCATCTCCGACCACGAGTGGGAGGACGGCTTCCCCCGCTTCAAGCGCGGCAAGATCCACCTCACCCGCCCCGACGGCGTTGTCGAGAACTATCAGCTCGAGGTCGTCAGCGAGCCCGTCTACATGCTCGCCGGCGGCTACGCCCATGGCTGGAACGACCGCCTCGGGCGCGGCGTCTTCCGCGGCGAGCTGCTCGTCGAGGGCGAGGTCTGGGACGTCTCCCACCCCACGAAGGTCTTCGACGACGACGGCAACGAGATACCGCAGATGAGCGGCGGCGGCTCCTACGCCGAGCTCTCGACCGTCTACACCAACATGGACGACCCCAGCGACACGGGCGTCGGCATCCTCGAGTGCGCGATCATGACCGAGTTCGAGGGGGTCAAGGGCCCGTAGCCCTGCCTGCCCGCATGGCGGGCACCAACCCCTGGAGATGAGAGATGTACGTCAGCCACGACGCGCTGGCCGATGCCATGTACGTCAGCTTCCACCTTCCCGAGGGCGGCGATTCCCATGCCGACCCCATCGACAGCGGCCGCATTCGCTGTATTGACAAGGCCGGAAACGTCTACGCCTACGAGTTCCTGTTCGTGAGCACGGGCGTCTCGTTCGAGGGCATCGACACGGAGGACGCGACCCGCATCCGCGAGGTCATCCGTACGGCCATCGCCGCCCTGGAGCCGCTCACGGCTGCGTGACAAAGACCGACCATTGCCTGTAGCATGCATAGTGCGAAGCGAGAGCATTTGAGATGGTCACAGTCGAGCAGCGCGAAGACGAGGAGAAATACGCCGAGCTGAGCCTGCGCCTTCTCCGGCAGGCGCAGGAGGAGTTCGACAAGGGTGACCGCCTGCAGGCCTCCGAGAAGGCCTGGGGGGCCGCCGCGCACGCCATGAAGGCGGCCGCCGAACGCCGCGGTTGGAACCACGGCAAGCACCGGCACCTGTTCGCCGTCGCCGGTCAGGTCGCGGACGACGCGGACAACCCCGAGATCCGGCGGCTGTTCAGCATGGCGAGCTCCCTGCACCAGAACTTCTATGAGGACTGGCAGACCGACACCTCCGTCCAGGAGGGCATCGAAGAGGTGAAGCGGCTGGTGGAGCTCATGGAAGACCTGCGCGCCCAGCCCGTCCGCCCTTCCGTCGTGACCGACGAGCAGCAGTGGCGCACCCTCACCGAGCCTGCTCGCGAGCGAGCTACCCAGGGCTGACGCTGCCCCTCACTCCCCCAGGGCCTGCGCCAGCAGCTCCGCGACATGCCGCGGTTTGCGCGACGTGAAGTGCCCGATCTGTTGCCGGCACGACACCCCCGTGACCGCCACCGCAACCTCCCCGCCCGCCGCCTCCACCGCCGGGAACAGCCGGTACGCCCCCATCTCCCGCGAAACCTCGTAGTGCTCCCGCTCGAACCCGAACGAGCCCGCCATCCCGCAGCAGCCTGAGTCGACCAGCGAGGGGGCGTACCCGGCCACCTCCAGCGCCCGCAGCGACGGCTCCGCCCCCGCCAGCGCCTTCTGGTGGCAGTGCGCGTGCACCAGCACCTCGCCTCCGCTTGCCGCCCGAAACAGGTTGCGGACCCCCGCGTCCTCCACCGCCACCTGCACGACCAGCTCGTCGAGCAGCATCGCCTGCTCCGCCACTTCCTCCGCCCGCCCCCGCGGCAGGAGGTCGCGGTACTCGTCCCGCAGCGTGAGCAGGCACGAGGGCTCCGTCCCCACGATGGGCGCCCCTCGCCGGGCGTGCGGTTCCAGCCGCGCCACGTTCGCCTCCGCCCACTCCCGCGCCAGTCCCAGCTGCCCCTTTGAGATCGCCGGTCGCCCGCAGCATCCCAGCCCCGGCACGACCGTGACCGCGTACCCCAGCGCCTCCAGCACCCGCACCGCCGCCTGCCCCACCTCCGGGTGGAAGTACTCCGTGAACGTGTCCGCCAGGTAGACCGCCTCCCCGCGCGGCGCCTCTCCCAACCGCGCCTCCCGCCGCGCCCACCACCGCCCGAACCGCTGCGGCGCGAACGCCGGCAGCGGTCGCCGCCGGTCGACCCCGCCTGCGCGCTCCAGCAGCGCCCGCGCCGGACTCAGCCGCGCGACCGCGTTCGCGATAGGCCCGAAGGGGCTGGCCAGCGCGCTCAGCGTGCGGATGCGCGCGAAGGCGCGGTCCCGCAGGGGGGCTCCGTGCGCCGCGCTCGCCTGCGCCTGCACCTCGTACTTCAGTTTCGCGAAGTCCACCCCCGAGGGGCACTCCGTCTTGCACGCCTTGCACTCGACGCACAGGTCGAGCGCCTCGTGCATCCGCTCGCTCGTCAGGTCCTCGAGCGGCAGCGCCCCGTTGAGCGCCTGGCGCAGCAGGTTCGCCCGCCCCCGCGTCGAGTGCTCCTCGTCCCCGGTCACCATGAACGAGGGGCACATCCCCCCGTCGAGCTTGCGGCAGGCGCCCTGCCCGTTGCACTGCTCCGCCGCTCGCGCTAGCCCGCCCTCGAAGCCGAAGTCGAGCTCCGTGCGCACCTCCGCGTTTGCCGTCGAAGGGCTCAGCCGCAGGTTGTCGGAGAAGGGCGGCGTGTCGACGATCTTCCCGGGATTCAGCAGACCTTGCGGATCCCACAGCGCCTTCAGCTCCCGGAACGCGCGCGTCAGCTCCGGGCCGAACATCCGCTCCGTGAACGCTCCCCGCACGATCCCGTCCCCGTGCTCCCCGCTCAGCGAGCCGCCGAACTCGAGCACGAGGTCGGCGATCTCCTCCGCCAGCCCCTCCGCGTTCGCCAGCCCCTCCGCGTCCTTCAGGTCGACCACCGGCCGGATGTGCAGGCAGCCGACGCTCGCGTGCCCGTAGTACGCGGGACGCAGCCCCCGCGCCCGCACGAGCGCGTCGAAGCGCGCCACGTACTCGGCCAGCCGTTCCGGCGCGACCGCCGTGTCCTCCACGAACGCCCCCGGCTTGGCGTCGCCCCGGATGCTCATCAGCAGCCCCAGCCCTGCCTC